>CBDCEW010000073.1:0-41771 GCA_965215885.1 Candidatus Moanibacter sp. | reverse complement strand
CTCGTATCGGTCAGTCGGCTGAATACGTAGTCGCAGGGTATATCTCCGAATATCAATCCCGTAGAGGGCGTATCCGGGACATCAAGACCTGTGATATAGCCAATCACGACTTCCTTCTCGTGAAAATGCTGAGTGTAGTAATGGAGATTAAAATGGTCGCCCATCTGCATGGGATACTCGATGACGCGTTTTACGCCCACTTCGGAAGCCAAATTCCGATAAAAAGACGAGACGTACTTCTCAGTGACCTGAATATTGCCTGGAAACGTATCACTTTCGTATGAACGATCCCAACGCATCGGCCTGTAGGATTCCTCGAAGGCAGAATGGTTAGTGAAGTTGTTTGCAGGATAGTAGACTCTCCACAAGGGTCCGAACAGTATCAGGCCTCCAACCAGGCCTGAGCGAAGGACAAATCCTACAATACCAAACCGATTTCGGAACAGGGAACGGCACTGAGACTCAGCAAGCAAACTCTCCACGCCCACCGCAACGAGGAGAAAATTCAAAGGAAAGAGGGAAATCAGATACCGGGAAATTACGATTGCGGCACTAATAAAGTTTGGTCCCGTGACAACCAAAAGGAGGAAATATAGAATCCAAATTGAACCGACTGTCAGACCGAGTAAGGGAACTCTAAATATAAGGACTATCAAACCGCCTGCGCCCAACGCGGTTAAAATCACAACGAGAAGCGGGTTCGCCGTGCCACTGAGCATAGAGGCAAACTCCCATAACGATCTTATCGTAATGTGATCGATGTGCAACAGGGTTGGCAGTGCGGAGTTGTAGAATGCGGGCACGATAAGCAGGGAAACTATGAGGGCGACCGAAACGCCGCTCGATGAGACAGCCCACACCGAAGGTATTATCTCTTCTCCTTCTCCAATTCGTCCGAAAAATGAAGGGAAGATTTTCAGCAGCACGCCACACCCCAAGGGAGCGAACACCGCGATTGCAGCGAAAAGATGGAAATAGACTGCCAGGACCGCTGCTAAGCCATAGCAGATCAGGTATCTCCTCTCCCCGGTTTTCATCCAAATGTAGGCTGTCCAAATGGCTGCAAAAGTTAAGAACGCGACCATGCTGTAGGGACGAAGCACCCGGCTGTAAAAGATGAGGAACGGGGCGATAGCCAGGAGCCAAGTAAATAGTAGTGCGATTCGACTCCCAAAGATCCTCTTCACCATGAACGGAAAAATGAGAAGGCTGAAGAGCCCGGGGATAATTGCGGGAAGCTTCAGAAGCACTTCCGACCAACCGATCGAATGAAAGAGAGCGAATCGGTAGAGATTTAGGGGGATGCAAGTCGCTCCTATTCCGAAATGCGTCAGCAGGAAACCGAAGGATCTGCCTGTCACGAACTCCAAACCATGCCATTCATCATCGAGAATGACCTGATCCGACAAGCCATGGAGCCTCAGCGCAAATCCAACTAAAAGCGGCGCCAAGAGGAGAAATCTAAATCGAACTTCAGAGACCGGATCAGCTTCGAAGTTTCGAACTATTGCGCTCCGCCACACGTTCTTTTCTCCTTCGTCCTTTAAGCAACCGTACCCGATAACCTGTTAGTGGTGGAACGGGCGCTCCGCCGCACGTTCTCTTCCTCTTCAGCGTACAAACCCTATCCAACCTCCAATTCAAAACTGTAAATCATCGAACATCCACTTGCCTCACGATGCGAAACTTGCTCCCTCCGAACGGGACGAGCAAGAATGAACCTGATACGCCGAAGCAAAGCCTTCCGCTGCGAAGGCTCTACGAAGCAATCAAAGATTTCGGCCTCGCTGTCTAACCGAAGGAGTATTTACTGAATTACTATGGAGCAGCGAGAATTCACGAATCATCGGGAGGAGTTCCATATTGACCGATAGAACACAAATTTCTTCCGCGAAGGACAAGACGTTATTTACGCCCGGCCCGCTGACCACCAGTCAAACCGTCAAACAAGCGATGCTGCGGGATCTGGGCTCGCGCGATCTTGAGTTCATTCAAGCGGTGCGCGACGTTCGCCAGGCACTGCTGACGGTTGCAGGTGTGTCGAGAGACAAGGGATACGAAGCGGTCCTCATGCAGGGCAGTGGAACTTTCGGCCTTGAGTCGATCATCGGTTCGACGATTCCCCCGGACGGCAAACTGCTGGTGATCATCAATGGTGCCTATGGCGATCGGATCGCGAGGATCGCGAGGGTATTGAAAATCGACACGGCGACACTCGAATACACGCCAAACAGGTTGCCCGTAGGGACAGACGTCGACCGCATGCTGGCCCAGGACTCAGCGATCACCACCGTCGCCGTCGTTCACTGCGAGACGACGACTGGTGCCATCAATCCCATTGAAGAAATTGGTGAAGCGGTCAAGCATCATGAGAAGATCTACTTCGTCGACTCGATGAGCGCTTTCGGTGCTGTCCAGTTTGACTTCGAGAAGTGCGGAATCGATTTTCTGGTTTCGTCAGCCAATAAGTGCATCGAGGGCGTGCCTGGCTTCTCGTTTGCGATCTGCCGTCGCGCTTCGCTTCAGGTCACGGAAGGTTGGGCCCGCTCTCTGAGCTTCGACCTGCTGGCGCAATGGCAGGGTCTGGAAGCGAATGGACAATTCCGCTTCACGCCACCAACGCAAGTGATCCTGGCGTTCGAGCAGGCGCTCCGCGAGTTGGAGGCCGAAGGCGGCGTCGAGGGCCGAGCCGCCCGCTACCGTGCCAATTACAAAGCGCTTGTCGCCGGGATGCGCGAAATGGGGTTTGCCGAGTATCTGCGGCCCGAACTGCAAGGCACGATCATCACCGCTTTCTGCTACCCGAATCATCCGCACTTTCAGTTTGAAGAGTTCTACACGCGGTTGAGCGACAAGGGATTCGTGATTTACCCCGGCAAGGTGTCGAGCGCCGATTGCTTCCGCATCGGTAACATCGGACGTCTCTTCGAGTGCGACGTTCTTGCCCTGCTCGCAGCGATCCGGGCGACGCTCGGTGAGATGGACATCGAGCTTCCGTGCAACTAATTACGTCGAAGCCCAATGTGTTCTTCCTGCGTCACTGGGACAGGAACTCCGTGAAGGCCGTCTTGTTTTCGATGGGCGAGGTTTTCGGTCGGCCCAGGTCGGCCCGTGCGCCCTTCTGGACCATGATCTCCAGCATGGCCGGCCCCCGCGCGTCACGAAGCCGGACTACCTTCTCGGCCAAGTCATCGCGCCGCTCGACGCGCCACGCTTCAGTGTAATCGCACGCCTTGACAATTTTCGAGAATGAGACCCGCAGACCCGCAGTTGCCATGCCGCCAACGGAATCGTGTACGCCGTTGTTCAAGATGACATGCTTGAAGTTCGCCACGCCTGCGGCACCGACAATCGCAGCGCCGCCCATGTGCATCAGCATGGCACCGTCGCCGTCCAGGCAAAATACCTGTCGATCCGGCTTGGCCAGAGCGATGCCGATGGCAATCTGTGAGGCGTGCCCCATCGAGCCGACGGTCAGGAACTCCCGCTCGTGGCCCTGGCCGGCGCGATCACGGTATTCGTACAGTTCACGCGATATCCTGCCCGTCGTGGAAACGATCGCATCGGTCTTGCCCAGGGCCGCAACGACCGCCTCGATGGCCTGCTCGCGAGTCATTTGGAAGTCACTCGCGGGTTGGCCTGTCGGCTTGTAAGGCTCGAATGTACCCTTGCGGACCAGCAATGCGACCGGTCGGCTCTCAGCCGCCGCGAGCGCCAGCAACTCTTCCACGCAGATCCGGGCCGCTTCGGGCTCTGGTGCCAAGACGCGACAGGGAATGTCCATCGCTTCCAGCAAGCTGACGGTGACCTTGCCCTGCTTGAGGTGCTGCGGTTCGTCTTTCGTGCCGGGCTCGCCCCGCCAGCCGATCAGCAGCAGCAGCGGAATGCTGTAGACGTCGCGGTCGGCCAGCGAAAGCAGCGGATTGATCGTATTGCCCTGACCCGAGTTCTGCAAGTAAACAAGCGGCACTTTCCCCGTGGCCAGATGGTACCCGCACGCCAGGGCCACCGCCCCGCCTTCATTGGCCGCCACAACATGTTTGTCGCCGGCATGGTCGGCCAGGTAAAAGCAAACCGGTTTGAGCAGCGAATCCGGCACGCCGGCATAGAAATCCACGCCGAGCGCCGCAAGCCAATCGACAAAATCCTGACAGCGAATCATGCTTAGCTTACGTCTTTTCCGGAATCAGGCTGATGATGTCCTTAATGGGCATGCAGCGTTCCTCGGCCTCATCCGCTCGGCCGTGACGAAGAATACTCCTGGCGACCTGGACCATGGCCGGGTAGGCGCTGCGCAAGAGTTGGTTGGCGTAGATCACGATGCGAAAGCCCGCCTCCGCCAGTTCATCCTCGGATATGGCGCTAAACGTCGACGGCACCGCCACCAGCGGCACGCGATTGTTAAACTTCGCGTATTCCTTGCAGAAGGTCAGCACCTCGTCGGGAGTCGGCTCCCTGCTGTGGATCATAATGCCGTCCGTACCGGCGGCGATATAGGCATGGGCGCGGGACAGTGCGTCGTCCATGCCGGCCTTGAGAATCAGGCTCTCAATGCGGGCAATGATCATGAAGTCGTCGGTCACTTGTGCATGCTTGCCGCAGGAGACTTTGTGCGCGAAAACCTCGATTTCATCCTGTATTTGCTCAACGTCGGTGCCGAAGAGCGAGTTCTTCTTCAGCCCTTTTTTATCTTCGATGATCACGGCCGAGACGCCGAGACGCTCCAGCGTGCGGACCATGAACACGAAATGCTCGGAGATCCCACCGGTATCGCCGTCAAAGATGATGGGCTTAGTCGTGCTCTCGAGAATATCGCTGACGGTGTTCATGCGCGAGGTCATATCCACGTACTCGATGTCGGGCTTGGCCTTGACGGCCGAGTCGGTGAGGCTGCTCATCCAGATCCCGTCGAACTCCAGGACCCTGTGGTCGCTTTCGACGGAAACGGTCTCGGCGATCAGCCCCGTCAGGCCGCTATGCGCTTCTAGAATGCGAATCAGCGGTTTGGCCTCCAACAGCCGCTTCAGCATTCCCCGGCGTATCTGCGACGTGGTGCCCACTTCCCGAATGGCCCGGCTGAGCGACGTAGACGTGATGCCGGGCATATGGTGCGGCTCGACAAGCTCCCCGCCCCATTGCTTGAGCGTATCGATGACGCGCTGGCGGGTCTCCCGCAGCACGCCGGTGTTCCAGTCGTCGCGGTGGAGCACGTAGTCGGGCTTGATCTTCAGCAGGTTCGGCACGTAGTCCAGCGTCTCCCTGGGGCACCACCTCTTTGACGCCGACAATGTTCTCCATGACGACTTTGCGCTGCTCGTAGGGCATGTAGGGCAGCCGCTGGTAGCCGGCGACGGCACTGTCGGTCAGCAGGCCGATAACCACCTCACCCAGCGTCCTGGCTTCCTGGATGATGTTCACGTGACTCGGCGTGATCAGATCAGCGCTCATCGCGATATAGACTGTTTTCATGCAACCTCCTTTGGTCTTTCTTGATTATGCATAGCTGCTGTCCATCGTGGTGGCATACCCCCGTGTGAGGCGGGCGGCCGTGCCATCCACCCAGCAGAACCACAGCTCCTTCGAGGCGTCGAAGTAGAGGTAGAGCCGCTGGTGCTCCTGCTCCACCCGAAATCCCTCCTCAAACGACAGCCCGATCAGGTACTTCAGGATCATCTTATTCACATTCCTGTGACCCACGATCAGATGGATCCCTGGACCTTTCAAGAGCTGGCATCGGTCGACGAAGAATCGCTGCACACGGGCAGCAACGTCGTGCAGGTTCTCGCCATCGGGCACGCGATAGCGAATCTCGTCTCTGCAGAAATCCTGGTAGTGTCGAGTCAACTCGGCGGCCGACTGCTGGTCCTTCATCTCGCCCTCGAGAACGCCCAGCGCGGTTTCCTTGAGTAAGTCGCTGGAGACAACGTTGGGTCGACCGATGTTGGTCTCGGCGATGGGACGTGCCGTTTGCCGGCAGCGCTGCAGAGTACTGGTATGAACTTGAATGAGGGGAACGCTCCTCAGAAACCGCGCAACTGCCAGGGCCTCGCCGCGGCCTCGGCTGTTGAGCGGAATGTCCTGCTGACCCTGCAGTCTCCCCTCGGCATTCCATTCGGTTTCCCCGTGTCGGGCAACGATCAGGCAATGCGGGCCGCGATCTCGAATGAAGTCGGCGAGATCTGCCTGATCGGACACGCTTCGAGGGCTGGTACTCATGATTCGGTAGGATCCTCGGCTCTGAAATGTCGGTAAACCAATCCGATTCGTACGAGAAAATTGACGCAGACCGCTGCCGCCAGTGTCCACACGAGCCAGAGCAGATACAGGCCATTCCCGGTGAGTTCACTCAGGACCAGCCCGATCGACAACATCAACAGGCGGCCTTCGCTTCCCGCACAGAAGAGGGAAAACAACTTCTCGAGTCTACGCTTAGGATATCCCTTCTGAAAAGTCGAGCGAAACTTCTCGGAGCTGGTCGTCAGAACGAAAACACCACCGAGAAGAGCGAAGCCCGCGGTGAGCGCGCTCACAGGATCCACTCGATCGCTCAGTGAGAGCGCGATCGCGCCTACCAGCAGCAGTTCGGTAACCCGATCGGTCAGCGTATCCAGGAAGTCGCCGATCCTGGATGAGCGGCCCTGAATTCGCGCGATCTCTCCGTCAACGCACGAGAAGATGCCGAAAATCTGAATGAGCACCACGCCCCACAACCAGTGATCCAGCAGCACCAGCACGGCGGCCGCGACGCCAATGATCAGGTCGAGGCCGGTAACCGCGTTGGGTCCCATGTAGCGGGCGAGCCGAACCGAAAACCAAACGGAAATGCGTCTCTGCAGGTGGTAGCTGTAGGCGCCGTCCGACTCCGGCTTGGCGAGCATGGGGTACTTCCACCGATCCGCATCTTCCGGCGTCATTCGGCGTCATTCTTGGCCACAGCACTGAGGGTGGAAACCTGCTCGGAGGCGAGGTAGTCCAGCACGGTCTGCACCTCAAACTTGTCGTCGGGAAACCCGGTAAGTTCCCCTCCGTTCCGATGATCCCGGTAAGGCAGTTGGCAAACTTCCATCCAATCCTCGGACCTGAAATACGTATTCAGGATTGCCGTCGGATTTTGCGGAACTCCGACAGTTGCTCCGAGGAATTCCGTTCGCTCAATCGGTAGAAAATCCACCGGCCTGTATCGTACATCCTCGGGCGGGAGCACAATCAGTCCATCCTCCCCAACTTCGTGCTCCCAGATTCCGATCCAGGGAAACCGCAAGTGAGGTTTGCCGGGAACCTTCGCGCTGTCTTCGCGGAAAATGCGGCATCCCATTCTCTTTCCGTCTCGGATATCGAGTTCAACTGTGTATCCCTGTCGCTCGAGTTCCGGCGCGCAGTGCTCTAGGAAGGCGTCATAGTCGAAGACGACAATGTCCACGTCGTCATCCCATGGGATGAAGTCGTTGTGCCGCAGCTTGCCCAGCAGCGTGCCGAACATGATGCAGGCACGGATCTGGTGCTTTTTCACGGTTTCGAAGAAATCATGAATGTGGCGAATGATCAGGTCCCGCTCGTCGAAGAATCCGACCGTCTTGAACTTGCGGAGGTTGCTTCGTAGTCGCTGCCTATGGCAGGAGTCTGCCTCCGCGTCCTCTTTCCGAACGACTGGATAAATAACGTTGCGTGCGCGGGCAAGATGCTTGTCATCGTCAATCTCGCACCACATCAGATCCTCAACCACGGTGCACGAAATGGGTACGTCCCGCGCCGCCGAAACCAGCCCATCCGTCTCGTAGTCCAGGTGTCGAGTTGTAGGGAAGCGTTGCTCAGCCGTGTCGAGCATCATGCGGAACAGCGATCGGGAAATCTTACAAATGCCAACCAACTCGCCCAGTACCTCAGCTCCCAGGTTCTCCCGATTCTTCGATATCGCCACCAGGCGACCCCTTTGCGTTTCCACAAAACATTCGTCGCTGGTGTTCGAAAAGCCTGCCAGCAACAAAACATTGTCGCTGGAAGATTCCAAGGTGGTGGTGAGTGCGCGGCGTTCAAAAATGAGATCAGACTCCAGCAGCAGGAAGTCTTCGTCAACGCAGTGACGGGCACAGTAGAGCGAATACATGCTGCCCGAATCCGCAAAGTGTGGGTTTTGGACCAATTGAATCGTCTGGCGGAACCGGTCCTGCAAGGGCTTATACTGTTCCGCGAGGTGCCCCGTAACAATCACAATCCGCTCGATTCCCACCGCCAGCAGTCGTAGGACGGACTCCTCGACAATCGACTTTTCCCCCAGGCGTATGCAGCCCTTGGGCGTCAGCTTGCCCCGCTCTTTCAGGCGAACACCCATTCCGGCGGCGAGGATGATGGCCGTTCGAATTGGATCAACGTGGGAATTAACCATGTTTTGATCTACATTGAGATCTACTGATAAGAAATGGCTTTCGAGGGGCACAGTCAAACGCCCGTGGAGGCTGGTCCAAAGAAGCGCTTTTTTGGTAGATAGACCCCATTCGAAAAGCCTTTCGAGCGGGCGGTTTAAGGTTCTCCGCCACGGGCGGACCAGCCTATGGCTGGCAGGTTTCGGGTTTTAGGCTGCCGGCGCTGCCGATGAGCAGGTATTGAGCGGCCATCGGCGTGGCTTGCTGCACAATACGTATATTTGCCGCTGTCTGGAGGCATACTCATCCCGTGGTGCTTTTTTCTCTGAGCTTCAAAGCGGTCAGATTCAGGCTGCCTGTTCCAGTTCCTCCCCTCGGCGTTTCTTCATCAGTATGATGCGGCAGAAGTTGTAGGCCAGAACCTTCTCGAGCAGTTCATCGCCTACCGCATCGATGCCGCGGCGGCCGAGTTCGCCAAAGGCAAATCCATCTTTAATCGTGAACATCAGCGACTCCACTGCGGAGCGATCGCGGCGTGCCTCGCGATACGCCTCGCTCTCCCAGTCCTCGGGGGTGGTCAACTTCTTGCCCTTCGCCCCACTGATACTGATCTGCTTTACCCCCATGCTCAGCACCTCCTTGCGTCCCTTCGCCGAAGCATATCCGTCATCGGTGCTGACCAGTTCAGCAATGACACCGGTGCGCTTGATCGAATCGCCGATGGCCGGCGCCAGCTCAATGGAGTCTGCCGCGTTGCCTTGCGGTACGATCAGGCTGGTGACAAAACCGTTTTCGCTGCGAACCAGTTGTGGCTTGTACCCGATCACTGGATTGCGGCTGCCCTTCTTGATGTAGGCCGCCGATCCGTCCGAGAGGCTCAGGACCTTCTGTGTGGACGGTAGCTTCTTTTCGTGAAACACCCGATCATGAGCATACTCAACAACCCGCTTGGCGTCGGCAATATCGCCCCTGATCTGGCTCAATGCCCGCTCCAGAAGCTCCCGGCGAGTGGGAGGCAGTGAATCCATCGACAGGCCCTCTTCAAGATGGCTCAGTTCCCCCGTTAGTGAGTCGGCCGCCTTGCGGCCCCGCTTGAGCAACCGCCGGTAGTGTTTCTTCAGCTTGCCCTTCGACTTCGGTTTGCCCGCGGCCAGACAAATCTGAAACTCCAGCTTGTCCATTTCCTCCAGCCAACGCCCAACCCATCCCTTGCGAAAATCCTCCAGCCCGAAGACATGCAACTTCTGACCCAAACGATTGGCCCGCATCAAAAGACCGCTCAGAATCTTCCCATCGGTGGGCCAGCAGCTGTTTGCTTTCACCGAGGTGCTGTCGATCGTCAGCTTCCCGAAATCGTCCCATTGCTCCTGGAGGATAAACCCAATCTGTTTATCAAAGATCAACTCGCGGGTCCTATGGCTGACCAGGTTCACGTTCTCCAGAATCGTCGTCACCGCCGGCATTCTCAGTCCCCCGCTCTGCAAAAATCCGTACAAGCTCATCGACTCGCGCACAAACCGCCGTGCCGGTTTCGTGGTCAACGAACCCAGAAACCCTCGAAGCATCACGAACACGTATACCGCATAAGCCGGCATCCGCGGCCGGCCTGCCCCAAGATTCAATTCAGCAGCCAGAATATTCTCCTCCTCGATGTCCAGCTCCGGCAGCTCCGCTGTGCGCCCTTCAAAGAACCTGCGATCTTCCAATCGAAGTTTCTTCTTCTCACGCGCATGGGCGTCCAGATCCTTCTCGATCGCCTCGATGATTTGCGCCGCGAACCCGGCCAATTCTTCAACTTCATCCAGAAAATCACGGAAATCCGTGTCTGGAACCGGCAGAATGAGGTTGCTAAGGGGCGTCTTATCGCTTTTGTTCTCCTCTGTCGCACATGTTGGCATGTTTAACTCATTTCTTAATCTTAAGTTGTTAAACACTAGCATGTTGCGACACTTTTTATCAAGCCAAAAAATGATTTTTCTCAAGTTTTTCTTGCGCCTTTTGCGCCTCTTTGCGGCCAATCAGTAGCTTTTCGGATAAGGTCTAGATAGGATTCCAGAGTGGGGTCGGTAAAGCAAGCGCTGACCAACATTAAGAATCTCAGCTTCCTTCTCCAGAAAACAAATAGTTTATGCCGGGTTCTCGCCAAACGGGCGACAACCATCCACGACCTACCCATCACTATCTTTCAACTTACCCTTAAGAGTCTCTAAATTGCCCCGGGCGACCGGGTTATCCGGATTAATCTCAAGGGTCCGCTCAAAGTATTTCGCGGCTTTATCCAAATCACCGTTTCGGTAGAAAAGGACACCCAAATTGATATGTGCTTCTTCGAAACGCGGCCGTAAACGGATGGCGGCCTCATAGTGTATTGTTGCCTGCTCCGGCATTTGCATCCGAGCCAGAAGATCGCCGAAATTATAATGAGCTACCGGATCGTTCGGGTTCAGATCGAGCGCCCTTCTGAAATGGTCTTCCGCCTCTTCAAGATTATCCAACTTTACCAGGAGTGCTGCAAGGTTGGTGTGGATCTCGGAGTCATTCGGTTGGAGAAGCACCGCCTGATTGTAATGAATAATTGCTTCAGCCCATTCCATCCGTTCCTCAAACGCGTTGCCGAGATTGTAATATAATATCGGGTCATCCGGCTTCAATTCGAGTGCGCGTCGAAAATGGCGGACTGCCCCTGAAAGAGATCCCTGCATCTGCAGGACCGTAGCGAGGCCGACAAGTGCCTCAAAATAATCCCTGTTAATATCCAGAGCCTTGAGATAAAAGTCCCGCGATCGGTCCAGTTCTCCACGCTCCTCAAACACCCGGCCCAATTCAAAAAAGGCCCCGGAATGGTTCGGCTCGATGCGAAGCGCCTCGTAGCAATGAGCCTCGGCTTCCTCATATCTGCCTTCATCGATAAACACTTCGGCAAGAAAAGTATGCACCGTATCGTTGTCGCGCGTTACTCGGAGAGCGTGTCTAAACACTGTCTCGCTGTCCCGCCAGATTCCCGCCTGATGCCACGCCGCAACGGTAAGACAAATCGATATTAAGGCTGTGCCTGCGAAGATAGAATTCCGAAGACGGGGAAAACGCACACTGAGATCCCTCATCCCCCAAACGAGCGCGATGTAGAGACCGATCTGTGTCAAGTAGGTGTAGCGGTCCGCCATTACCTGCTCCCCGGCTTGCACTATACCTATAACGGGAACGAGGGTTCCGAGATACCAGAACCATCCCACCAAAAGATAGGGCACAGGCACCGCAATCCTTACTGCCCCTGCGGTGATCAATACGAGTAGGCCCGAGTCGCTGATTACTTGCCAGAGAGGCAGTCCGCCTCTCGGATGGGGATAGAATATCGCCAAATCCCGGGGCCAGATCAACTGCCCCATATACGATACATACGATACGAGAGCGTTTTCCATTCTGTCTGGAAGTGAGATGTTTTCCAGGGAAGGCAAAGCACCCGCATCCTTGGTCACCGAAAACGATATCATGGCTACAATTCCCGCCATGATGAAGAGGGGTACTTTCTCAAGGATAACCCAACCCGTTCCGGAAGATAATCGATTTCCTCCTCTTCTTGA
Source organism: Candidatus Moanibacter sp. (assembly GCA_965215885.1). Classification (GTDB taxonomy): domain Bacteria; phylum Verrucomicrobiota; class Verrucomicrobiia; order Opitutales; family UBA2987; genus CBDCEW01. The sequence goes on along the minus strand of CBDCEW010000073.1, from coordinate 29,830 downwards.
TCTCCCTTCCGAATCAGCCAGGCGCTTCAGTGGCCAATAGTCGAGCAGAAGCAAGACAAAGGGGAGAGTAACGGCCATCGGTTTCGAGAGCAAGGCAGCGCCAAATGCGAGTGTGCAGCACACATAAGGGCCGAAGCTGCGGGGCTTGCGAACATACCTGGCATACGCGCCAATCGTGAGAATCCAGAAAAGTCCGCACAGAACATCCTTTCGTTCGCTTACCCAGGCGACCGATTCAACATGTAGCGGGTGAATTGAAAATAGCAGGGCAACGACTGCGCTCTCCCACCGACACCCTGTTAAGGCACGAAGCACCAGAAAGAGAAGAATCCCGTTGAGCGAATGAATCAAAACGTTTACCAGGTGGTGCCCTCCCGCATCCGCGCCAAAGACCTCCCAGCTGATTATATGGGAAAGCCAGGTTAGCGGGTTGAAGTCTCCTTCATAGCCAGTCGTCATAGACCAACGAAGGGACCGGAGACTCAAGCCGTCCGTTACCTTACGGTTATCATAGACGTGACCGGCGTCATCGAGGCTTATAAATTTGGCCTCGTCAGCAGAATCTGTGGGTTATTTCGGGTTCAGGCAAGTCGGCCATGGTATGAAATAGGGCGATCTTAAGCACTTCGAAGCTCTTAAAGCCGTATGCTTTTCTGATAGTGAGATTTATATTGCGGTTAAAGCCCTCCACAATGCCGCAGGAAAAGGCCTTTTTGGCCCGAAACCAGTTGAGGATGAGCGGCTCGTGTTTGCGCACCGAGCGCACGAACCTTTTGATCGGTTTGAGGCGCGAACGCATGGCGCGCGTGCACCATTTTTTCAGATACCATTGGGCCCAGTAGGGACTTTTATAATGCCACAAGAGCTGAAAGCTCTCCTTTAGTAGATAGGCCCGCACGCTCTTCAGATCGTATTGGAGCACCTCCTTGAGGCGGATCTGTTGGGTGGGGGTGAGATTTTGCGGATTTTTCAAGAAACAGTATTTGCTTTTGACCAGCACGTTGATGTAGCCGTCCCGTTGCAATCGCCTGGCTTCCGCAGCACGAATCTCATTGAGGGCCAATGTTCAGGTTGGCTACCAAGTGGAAGCGATCGAGGATGTGCAGCGCCTGGGGTGCCTTTTTCTTGATCACTTTGAGGTAAGGCTTCCACAGATCCGAGCAGACGTAGAGGATCTGGCTGCTCTTTTGCGCTCCCAATTCCCAGAAAAAACGCAAGAGCGATTTTACGTTGCGCTTATTGAATACGCCCAATAGCCGCCGCCGCCCCTCGTCAAGCTGGTAGACCACGGTGAGATAGTGATGGCCTCGATGATACTGCACCTCATCGACTCCGATCGCCTCAATCCCGCTCATATCGCGCCGTTTGAGCCCCCACCGCACCATCGCCTCGACCGACTCGAAGACGTTGCGCCAGTTCGTGCGAAAAACCCTTGCCGTCTCTTCCCAGCTCAAGCGCCTCGCCCACTGGGCCAGAAACCATTGCATTGGCCAACTCAGATGACTCTTGCCCTTGGCCCAGGGCACCTCTTCGACCTTCACCCCGCACCGCCGGCAATTGACCCGCCGCATGCGGTAACGAAAATACACCTTCATCCCCCACAAGGGCACAAATTCAAAATGCCTCGCCTCGCTCATGTGGTCGTAGCCGCTGGCCGTCCGGCCACACCCCGAACAGCACACCCGCCTATTCTTGCGCGGCTCAATCTGCACCACAATCGCCTCCTCCGATTTCACCATTTCCATACTCGCCTTTGCGTAAACAAAGCTCTTGAGCCAATAGCACCGATTCAGTAGCGTTTTGATGAGCACTGGGTCCTCCGTGTTCAGGATGTATTTTCGGTACTACTTTCATCCTCGGAACGGCCCGGTGCTTCAACCTTTCAATCCCATATGCAAAGAAAACACCGACCAGCCCCTCCGGCTGTGGAGGAGCGGGATTCAGGGCAGCGCCCTGACTTCTCCTTGTGCTCACCGACTCTATTTCCTCTTGTAAGCGACGTTACCCACCCACAGATTCTGCTGTAGACCCTAAATTTGAAGTTTATCGTCTGCCCATAGATGATGAGCGTGCACAGAAGAAGCGAGAGGCAGATAAGTATCTCCTCTTTCCATGCCGGCCCAAGGCGACGCCCAGCCAACACTTCGCGGTCATCTTTATAAATGCCTTCCATTCTACCGGGGCTGAATCTGCTAGGGAGATTCCACTAAGACAAGCCCTTCTCCTCTTTGTGAAGGTGTGTGGATTTACGTTGTTTTAGTAGTTGGACCCCGGCAAGCCGGGGTTCAGTTTCTTTGACACAGACAGGCAAGAATCAGGGATTTCTCAGCAGAATCATAAATTGACTTCAGCAAGAGGCCTTCAAGAATAGGGATTACAAAACCTCCGACAGACATGCCGGACGGCACGACGGGGTTTCGCTTTCTAACCCACTTATCTTTGAAGGTTGCTCCGACGAAAGTTTGTCAGATAAGCGGGTTAGGCGGATTTCAATTGTTCCTCGATCAACTCCTCCATGGATAAGAAGCACCACGTCATCATTCTCGGTGCCGGTGCGTCGGGACTCAGCCTGGCATGGAGATTGGCCTCCAACGGAGTACAAGTGGACGTTCTGGAATCCCATTCACAGGTTGGTGGGCTTGCGGGAACGGTTCGGGAAGGTGATTACTACCTCGATTATGGGCCACACTCGTTTTTCTCGGAAGATCGCGCCGTTCTCAGAACCGTTCTCGATCTTTTTGATAATACGCTCACCCCTCAACCGCGAACGGTCAAATTCCTCTACAAGGGCAAATACCTGGACTATCCTTTGACCGCGACTTCGGTCCTTCTTCAGATGGGACTGATATCCGGGCTGCGAGCGGGTTTCAGTTTCCTCAAGAGTAAGTTCGCGTTCGGAAAAAACGGAAGAGCAAATACGGAAGAGGAAACTGTTGAGGAATGGGCCAAAGCCAATTTCGGCAATTACCTCTACGAGTCCTTTTTCAAACCATACACGGAACAGTTTTGGAAGGTCCCATGCCACGAACTCTCCTCCCGTTCCATTCCCAGCCACACTCGAATGAGCTTTTTCAAGACCTTGAAAATGCTCGTTCTGTCTAAGCTCTCGGAAAAAAATCTCTCTCAGGTAGAACGGGAGAAACTTCCAACCTACTATCCCGAGAGGGGATTCGGAGAGATCACGGAGAGAGTGGCCGACGCTGTTCGAAAGGCCGGTGGAAGAATCCATTTAGAGAGTCCCGCAATCGAAATTGATACGGTTTCCGACGATGCGGTAACGGTTTATTTTGAAGAGCGAGGGGAACGCAGAGAAATTCATGGCAGTTATCTCGTCTCCACTATTCCCCTTCATCTCTTTGTTAAGATGATGCGCCCCGAGCCATCGGCCGAAGTCCTCGAATCTACCAACAACATGGACTACCGTTCCCTCGTCGCCCTCGGGATTATTACGGAAAGGCAGGACATCCTCGATTGTGGTTACATCTATCTTCTTGATCGACCCTACAATCGCATCTCGGAAATGAACAAATTCGGGGAGGATACCAGCCCTGAAGGGGAAAATATCCTCTGTCTCGAGATCTGCTGTCTCCGCGGTAGCGCCGATTGGCATGCCCCCGCTGAGGAACTGCTTGAGAAATGTCTACCCAGTCTCGAAGCGGAGGGCCTGTTTCGGCGCGCTGACGTCAAGCAGCTCATGTTAGTCAAAGCGCCCTACGCTTACCCAATATACAGGAAGGATTTCAAACGACACCTTCAACGTCTTCTAGGCGAAGTGCAGTCGCGCGAAAAATTGGCCACTCTCGGTCGCACGGGCGAATTCATATATATGGATTCTGACAAATGCATGCGCCGCGCTTTTGACTTTGGAGATCGCCTCTTGAACAAGCTCGGCATTGCACCAAATCCCCAGCCGGGTGCCCTCGAACATCCGTGAGAAAAGCGGGCTAGAGCCTCTCGGAGATACAAATGCTTGAGAAGATTTTCGCTCTCGAAGCGCGCGGAACCTCGCTCAAAGGGGAATTCATCGCCGCCCTCACGACATTTGCTACGATGTCTTATGTCCTGGCGGTGCACCCCACCATCCTGGCTCAGGCCGGTATGGATAAGGGAGCGCTCATCACAGTGACCGCCCTTGTCGCCGCCATATTCAGTATCATCATGGGATTTGCGTCTAACCTGCCAATTGTCATGGCACCGGGTATGAGTTCCAACTCATTCTTTGCCTTTACGATTGTGATCGCCATGGGGGTACCGTGGCAAGCCGCGCTAGGCCTCGTCTTCTATAACGGATTGGTCTTCCTCGTTCTTTCCCTGACCGGCGTTAGAGCGATGCTCCTCAAGGCCTTTCCCGATGACATCAAGACTGCCCTGACCGTAGGCATCGGACTCTTTATAATGTTTATCGGGCTGAAGGCCGCCGGAATTGTTGTCGGTGCTCCTCCTCCCGGTCTTGTAAGGATCGGCGATGTTACCCAACCGGCTATATTGCTCTGCCTCTTTGGCCTTATTCTGATGATCGTCTTACAGAAGTTGAGAATCCCAGGAGCGATCATAATCGCGATAGTGATACTTGCGATAATCGGCGCTCTGGTTCCCGCCCCCAATGGCGAAGGAACGATAACTTCCGCCCCCGAGCGAATCATCGATAGCCCTACCGCCATGACCTCTCTATGGCTGGCCCTCGATCTGGGATACTTGTGGAAACATTTCGGAACCACCTTTCCAGTCGTAATCTCGCTCCTCTTTATCGACCTATTCGGCTCCCTTGTCGCAATGCAGGCCATGTGCAGCCGAGGAGGTTTGGTCGACCATAAAGGAAACATGCTCAAACCGACGACCGCCCTCTCCGTCGACGCCCTCGCCACTGTAGGAGGCGCACTTATGGGCACTTCCACAACAAACTGTTACATTGAGTCGGCAGCGGGTATCGAAGCAGGTGGGCGCACCGGTCTAGTCGGTGTTTTTGTCGGTCTCTTCTTCCTTTTAGCGCTGTTTCTGAATCCACTCATTGTTGTAATCCCTATTCAGGCAACTGCTCCAGCCCTCATTCTAATCGGCCTTTTTATGTTTCAGGATGTCTCCAGGATCGATTTCAGCGACCTCACCGTGGGCGGTCCGGCCGCGCTCAGCATCATCCTCATGCCGCTTTCCAGCATCAGTGACGGACTCGCTCTGGGAATGATCGCCTATGTTACGGTCATGCTCCTCTCCCGGCGCTGGGGAGAAGTCTCAATGCTTTCCTATCTGCTGGCTGGCGCCTTTGTCCTGTATTATGCCTTCGGCTCTTAAGACCAGAAAGACCGATGCTCGAGAGACTCTTTAAACTGCAAGCCCGTGGCACTTCCGTTAAGACGGAATTCATAGCCGGCTTAACAACATTTGCTGCCATGGCCTATGTTCTGGCCGTCAATCCCTCGATTCTAGCGGCATCTGGGATGGATAAAGCGGGACTCATAACTACGACCGCTCTCGGAGCCGCAATTTTTACTTTCCTGATGGGCGTGATGGCAAACCTGCCTATCGCCGTCGCGACCGGGATGGGTGGCAATACCTACGTTGCCTACAACGTTGTTATTGCCATGGGCATCCCCTGGCAGGCCGCCCTCGGACTGATATTTTATAACGGGATTCTCTTCCTCTTCCTTTCCGTAACCGGGATGAGGCAAGTACTTCTCAGAGCCTTTCCCGATACGATGAAGACTTCTCTTACCGTCGGTATTGGTCTCTTTATCATGTTTATCGGACTGAATTCGGCGGGCGTTATCGCTGCTGCCCCTCCCCCTGTGCTGATCTCCCTTGGAAACGTTATTGAGCCCGGGGTGCTACTCTGCCTCATCAGCGTGGTAGTAATGATCGTTCTTCACGCGCTGAGAATTCCAGGGGCGATCATTATGACAATATTTGTCGCCACATTGATAGGGTTTCTCGTGCCCGCACCGGGTGGCGAAGGCATGATCACTAAATTCCCGGAACGCATCGTAGACATTCCGGCATCTATGGCATCGCTTTGGCTGGCCCTCGATCTCTCCTACCTTTGGACCCATTTTGCCACCGGGCTACCAGTCGTGCTTACATTGACGTTTCTTAATCTGTTTTCCTCCCTCGTGGCCATGCAGGCGATGTGTCTTCGTGGCGGACTCGTCGATGAAGATGGCAATATGTTGAGACCGAAAACCGCCCTATCTGTCGATGCCCTCGCCTCGGCCGGTGCCGGCCTGTTAGGAAACGCTCCCATGAATTGCTATATCGAATCCGCTACAGGTATCGAATCCGGTGGTCGTACCGGTCTCACCAGCGTTTTTGTCGCACTCTTTTTCGCACTCTCTCTATTCTTTAGTCCGGTCATCCTGATTATTCCGGTTTATGCCTCTGCGCCGGCTCTGATTTTCATCGGTCTCCTAATGTTCGGAGAGGTGGCCAAAATGGATTTCAGCGATCTCGCTGTGGGCGGACCGGCGACTCTCACTATTATCCTGATGCCCCTCACAACGATCAGTGACGGTCTCGCCCTTGGCCTGCTCTCCTACGTTCTTATCATGTTCCTCAGCGGTCGAGTGAAAGAAGTATCTTTCGTTTCCTATATTCTGGGAGCTGCCTTTGTCCTCTATTATGTGGCGGGTTTGAGCGTCTGATAATTTCCTTGAAATCGAAGGCATTATGCCCACAACTGAAGCCGAAATCGCCGACAATTCGTTTGGCACTAAAAAGGAGAAATAACATGAAGCTAGAAACGATCTGCCTCCATGGGGGTCAAGAACCCGATCCAACGACTCAGGCTCGCGCCGTTCCTGTCTATCGAACCACTTCCTATGTATTCAGGAATACCGAGCACGCCGCTAATCTCTTTGCTCTCAAGGAACTGGGCAATATTTACTCCCGCATTATGAACCCCACCCAGGACGTGCTCGAAAAGCGCGTCGCCGAATTGGAGGGCGGGGCTGCGGGATTGGCTCTGGCTTCTGGCACGAGCGCCTCTTTCTACTCCTGTATCAACATCTGTGAGGCCGGAGATGAGATCGTCTCCGCCAACGATCTCTACGGGGGAACTTTCACGATGTTTAACGACATCTTTCCCCAGTTCAGGATCAAGGTAAACTTTGTCGATCCGAGAGATCCGGAGAATTTCGCCAAAGCGATTACGCCGAAAACAAAAATGCTCTTCTGTGAAACTGTCAGTAATCCATTCCTCCAGGTGGCTGATATTGAGAAGATCGCCGATATCGCGCACGCTCACGGAATTCCTCTCGTCGTCGATGTAACCTTTACTACGCCCTATCTTCAACGGTCCATAGATTACGGAGCGGACATCCTCGTCCACTCCCTCACAAAATGGCTCGGTGGCCATGGGACCGGCATTGGCGGTCTCGTCGTCGACTCGGGTAAGTTCGATTGGAAATCGGACAAATTTCCCCTTATGACGGAGCCGGATGAAAGCTATCACGGCATCCGTTGGGCTCATGATCTCGGCGATCTCGATCCAATTTCCTACCTCATTCGCATGCGCGTAATTCCGCTTCGGAATCTCGGCGCCTGCATCTCGCCGGATAACGCCTGGATCTTTCTTCAGGGGATTGAGACGCTGCCCCTGCGCATGGAACGGCATTGTGAGAACGCACTGGCGACAGCGAAGTTTCTCAAGGACCATCCTTCCGTCGAATGGGTTCGATTTCCGGGCCTGGAAGACGATTCAGACTATGAGCTGAACAAGAAATACCTCAAAGGTAAAGGCGGCGCCATGGTCGTCTTCGGAATTAAAGGTGGAAAAGCAGCCGGGAGTAAATTTATCGATAGCCTGAAGCTCTTTTCACACCTGGCGAATGTCGGCGACGCAAAGAGCCTGGCCATCCACTCGGCCACGACAACGCATTCTCAACTCAGTGAGGAAGCGCAGTTGGCAGGAGGCATAAAGCCTGAATTGGTCCGCCTTTCCATTGGACTGGAACATATCGACGATATCGTGGAGGATATCGACCAAGCGCTACGAGAGGCCGTCTCTTAAGGCAAACTGAAGGCATATTCGGAAACGCAGGCCACCTCACAGGGCTGCGTTTCCCGCCCTACCGCCAGCAAGTATTTTCGTAAATCCGGCCTCCACGGGAGGAATATACCGATCTAAAGGACTATTTTCCGTCGAGCATTTGTGACTTTGGATTGCTTCGGTCTGCCGTATGGCAGGCTCCTACAATTCGTGCTTCCCGCTCAGCGGGATAATCGTCCCCGCGAAATTTCGAGAACGAGAACGATATATGATTTGCCAAAAAGGAACTTCTGGATCGACAATCTTCGCCCTCGAAAGGACTGAAAACCTCACCCGCGAACTTTCATGTAAATTGAACTTTCCAAACAAAAATTGGGAAACGGCGTATACCCTGAGCGATGCAATCTGCTTTAGGCACAGTTGAGACCAGATTTTACACCTTCGCTAACGATGGCGATCCGTTTGAGCTCTACAATGGCGGCAGCCTCTCCCCTGTCACACTCGCCTATGAAGCCTACGGTGAACTGAATGAGGCAAAGGACAACGCGATCCTTATCTTTCACGCCCTCACTGGGAGTCATCACGCGGCTGGTATAAACCCCAAGGTGCCCGGTGTTGGAGACAGGTGGACCGAAGAATGCCGGACGGGATGGTGGGACGGCTTTATTGGACCGGGCAAAGCCTTCGATACCGATAAATTCTGCGTAATCTGCGTAAATTACGTCGGAGGATGCTATGGCTCTACCGGCCCCGCATCCATATCCGCCGAAACTGGAAATCCATACGCGTCCTCCTTTCCTCAGATAGCATTTCGCGACATTGTCGATTCACAACTGCGATTGCTCGACCATCTAGGTATAAGGAAGCTTCACGCCGTGAGCGGTGCATCGACCGGTGGGCTCCTCTGCCTGAATCTCTCCATTCGATACCCCGACAGGGTCAAAACCGTAATCCCGATCGCGACCAGCATTCGAGCGACTCCCCTTCAGAGGATCTACAATCTCGAACAGATTTTCGCCATCGAAAGGGATCCGAATTTTCGAGGGGGCGAGTATTACGGCGGTTCCCCTCCCAGCGATGGTCTGGCCCTCGCGCGTATGATAAGCCATAAGACCTTTATTTCGACAAACGCTCTGCCCGAGAGAGCACGGGACGAAGTCGTGCAACCGGAAGAGACATTCTCCTGGTACCGCCTCAATCATCCCATTGAATCGTATTTCCTGCATCAGGGGAAAAAGCTCGTGGATCGTTTTGACGCCAATACTTATCTGCGAATTGTTGATGCCTGGTCGCGCTTCGATCTTTTGAGCGAGATGGGTAAGGAATCCTATGTGGAACTCTTTGCCGGCTGCAGGGAACAGCAGTATTTGATTTTCAGCATCGACTCAGACTTCTGCTTTTACCCGGAAGAGCAGGAGAAACTGAACGCGATACTTAAAAAAGCTCAGGTAAGCACCATGCACATCACCGTCCACTCCGAAAAAGGTCATGATTCATTCCTCCTCGAACCCGAACTCTTCGCCCCCCATCTGGAATATTTTCTGAAGAGACGATAACTCAGGTGCCGGATCCTCCACCCTCAAAGAAATTGGAAGTCTGAACAAATTCAGAAGAGGGGACACAGAGCACCACCGAGAAGCACCGAGGTACACAGAGGTGACGTGGGTATTCAATAAACTGCAGTCGACAAGGTTTGGGACAAGGTTCGCGACGAGGTTACCCAAGGGAAACAGGAGTTTCCTAATGCATTCGCGTCCATCTGCGTGGTCTGCCGTACGGCAGACCGCTGGAGTTTGGCCCGTTTCGAGTCACGTAGCAACTACGAGTTAATTCTTAAGCGGCTTGAAAGAGGGAGCTGGCAAGATGGGGGCTGAGTTTCTCCGACTTGTGGGTACCACTTTTAGGATCAACGAAGTGGGAGAAACTCGATGGTCGCAGACTGCCCGCCCAAGTCTCGTATCTGAGTTGCTGCAGTAAGTCTGAAGTGGTTGGGCCCTGCATGGAGCGTTTATCGGTGCGCCACTTGGCCGGCTCGAAGATGCCTTGTTGATGGCGCTTGGGATCGGATTGGTAGGAGGCCAGCCACAACATCGAGTAGGCTGCCACGTTGAGGGCGGGAAGGTTTCTGTTGGACGCTTCGGTCCTGACCTGGGCCTCGCCCATGCCTAAGAGGGTCTTCTCATCGCGGAAGTTGGGCTCTATCTGCCAGCGCCAAAGATAGTATTGGAGAAACTCTTCAAGCGCTAATTGGGGATCGGTGCAAATCAGGTAAGCGGGCTTTCTGTAGAGCAACTTTGCCTTCTTCTGAAGCCGGTATCGGAGCGGAGCAATGATCAAAAGCTGCAAAGGGCGTTTTGCTCCGCTCTTGCGCCACAAAAGATCCTTCACCCTCTTGACCTTAAAGCGGTGGCGCTTACCGGCCGCGAAGGCCTCCACATATTCCCACGGCACTTCCTGGTCCTTGCGAATCTGTTCGGGCGTGGGAATCTCTGGCCCGTAGCTTGGTCGGCGTCCGGTTTTGGGCGCCTGCCCGGGCATTTTGCAAAGCGTAGCGTCCTTGCGGATGCGCCCGATCATGGTGGTGCGTTCGGGCAGAGCCTTGAGGAAGTCTCCATTGGTATAGCTGCCGTCGGCCACGACGATCAGTTCGCGTTCGACCTCCATAGAGTCTCTGAGCAGTGCAACGCGCTCTATTGCCTGTCGATTGAGTTTGAGCTGCTTTTTGCTCTCTTTATAGCATTGGACCTGCTCCTGTGTGGCTTTTGCCCCCGGCTTGCGCGCGGAGGGCGCATGGGTCAGATCAATAGGAATCATGCGGGCCGAACCGTCCTCTGCGGCAAGGGCGGCGGAAAGTTGGATGAATCGCTGGGCGAGCACGAGGTTAACTTGGAATTTGGGACCGAGGGGATCTCTGCGCCAGCCCACTCCGTGGATACGAGTTCCACTTTTTTGCCGTAGGGTGTCGTCAAGTGCTACGACCATGGGCCTATCGGGCGGAAGCATTCGCTCGATCTTCTCACGGATAACCGCGAAGCACTCATCAGGGTCGACTCTGCTCTTCGAATACATCCTGTAGTGTGCGCTCCAATCCTCGTATTGGCGTCCGCCCGTCGTGATGATTCCAGTGACGGTACGCCTGCCCAGGCACAGAAGGGTGCACAAGATGTGCTCTCTGAAGCGATTGAAGCAGCTTGTTGTGGAGCAGGCTTTGGCACACGATCCAATGATACCTTCCAAGGTTTCTAGAAGTGAGGAGCCGTTTTTTTTACACCCACCGGATTGGGAGGGGCATTGGATCGGGCCAGGATCATATGGCCTTTGTCGGCAATAATCCACTCCACCATCTCTCCTTTGCCAAACTCCATCGCCTGAGCTACCGCCGAAGGCAGATTGATATACCACTGTTCGCTACGCTTGCGCCTGATGAGTTGAACTTTAGTTGGGAATCCCATGGGCCATGATCTAGTTACATAACTAGATCACAGTCAAGCTAAATACTTGCTTTTGAAGAAAAAAGGGAAATAAGGGAGCAATATATCTAGACCCCATTCGAAAAGCCTTTCGAGCGGGCGGTTTAAGGTTCTCCGCCACGGGCGGACCAGCCTATGGCTGGCAGGTTTCGGGTTTTAGGCTGCCGGCGCTGCCGATGAGCAGGTATTGAGCGGCCATCGGCGTGGCTTGCTGCACAATACGTATATTTGCCGCTGTCTGGAGGCATACTCATCCCGTGGTGCTTTTTTCTCTGAGCTTCAAAGCGGTCAGATTCAGGCTGCCTGTTCCAGTTCCTCCCCTCGGCGTTTCTTCATCAGTATGATGCGGCAGAAGTTGTAGGCCAGAACCTTCTCGAGCAGTTCATCGCCTACCGCATCGATGCCGCGGCGGCCGAGTTCGCCAAAGGCAAATCCATCTTTAATCGTGAACATCAGCGACTCCACTGCGGAGCGATCGCGGCGTGCCTCGCGATACGCCTCGCTCTCCCAGTCCTCGGGGGTGGTCAACTTCTTGCCCTTCGCCCCACTGATACTGATCTGCTTTACCCCCATGCTCAGCACCTCCTTGCGTCCCTTCGCCGAAGCATATCCGTCATCGGTGCTGACCAGTTCAGCAATGACACCGGTGCGCTTGATCGAATCGCCGATGGCCGGCGCCAGCTCAATGGAGTCTGCCGCGTTGCCTTGCGGTACGATCAGGCTGGTGACAAAACCGTTTTCGCTGCGAACCAGTTGTGGCTTGTACCCGATCACTGGATTGCGGCTGCCCTTCTTGATGTAGGCCGCCGATCCGTCCGAGAGGCTCAGGACCTTCTGTGTGGACGGTAGCTTCTTTTCGTGAAACACCCGATCATGAGCATACTCAACAACCCGCTTGGCGTCGGCAATATCGCCCCTGATCTGGCTCAATGCCCGCTCCAGAAGCTCCCGGCGAGTGGGAGGCAGTGAATCCATCGACAGGCCCTCTTCAAGATGGCTCAGTTCCCCCGTTAGTGAGTCGGCCGCCTTGCGGCCCCGCTTGAGCAACCGCCGGTAGTGTTTCTTCAGCTTGCCCTTCGACTTCGGTTTGCCCGCGGCCAGACAAATCTGAAACTCCAGCTTGTCCATTTCCTCCAGCCAACGCCCAACCCATCCCTTGCGAAAATCCTCCAGCCCGAAGACATGCAACTTCTGACCCAAACGATTGGCCCGCATCAAAAGACCGCTCAGAATCTTCCCATCGGTGGGCCAGCAGCTGTTTGCTTTCACCGAGGTGCTGTCGATCGTCAGCTTCCCGAAATCGTCCCATTGCTCCTGGAGGATAAACCCAATCTGTTTATCAAAGATCAACTCGCGGGTCGTATGGCTGACCAGGTTCACGTTCTCCAGAATCGTCGTCACCGCCGGCATTCTCAGTCCCCCGCTCTGCAAAAATCCGTACAAGCTCATCGACTCGCGCACAAACCGCCGTGCCGGTTTCGTGGTCAACGAACCCAGAAACCCTCGAATCATCACGAACACGTATACCGCATAAGCCGGCATCCGCGGCCGGCCTGCCCCAAGATTCAATTCAGCAGCCAGAATATTCTCCTCCTCGATGTCCAGCTCCGGCAGCTCCGCTGTGCGCCCTTCAAAGAACCTGCGATCTTCCAATCGAAGTTTCTTCATTCTCACGCGCATGGGCGTCCAGATCCTTCTCGATCGCCTCGATGATTTGCGGCGCGAACCCGGCCAATTCTTCAACTTCATCCAGAAAATCACGAAACTCCGTGTCTGGAACCGGCAGAATGAGGTTGCTAAGGGGCGTCTTATCGCTTTTGTTCTCCTCTGTCGCACATGTTGGCATGTTTAACTCCTTTCTTAATCTTAGGTTGTTAAACACTAGTATGTTGCGACACTTTTTATCAAGCCAAAAAATGATTTTTCTCAAGTTTTTCTTGCGCCTTTTGCGCCTCTTTGCGGCCAATCAGTAGCTTTTCGGATAAGGTCTGATCAGAAAAGCTTCCGGATCACAGCTCGCCGCTACTCCGTGCCCAATTCCATAGGCACAATAGCCACCGTATTCCGGCGAGTATGTCTCGGGATCGTTCTCAAACAGACCCATATTCGTCTTCGTCGAAAAGTGCCAGTATGCTCCCTTCCACATTATTCTGTACAAGGCGCTCCCCAGAACCGCTTTTCCCTCATTGAAATACGCCACCGTGTCATATCCGTTCAAAGCCACGTTTTCTTTCGACGCACTGATTGGCCGGAATCCAAAGACCGATCCGATGGGAATACAGATCAGTAGCGTAAAGGTCAGTAGGATATGCCAACCGGCATGTTTGAAGCTTCTCATGTGATTCATTTTATCAGGGGTTTCAGTTGCGACTTTCTTAGGGTGAGTTCTCTAGAGCGTGCAGCTCGCAGCGCCGGGGAAATTATCAGGACGGTTTCGCGATACACAAACATATATTTCTGTCGTGCCAACACTCAATTCATTACAACCGGGTTTTCACTACTGTCCGGTTGTTTTTCTAGGAACGCAGGTTAATCGATTGATAACCAACATTTTACATATGATTTCTGCTGTTTTCGACTTGAAATTGCAAAAAGCCTTGTGGACTCTCAAAAATTTCGAGGGTCCAAATCATGTATACAGGTCGATTCGTTTTTTCTCAAATCATAGATTATCTTCCGCGCCATCAGTTCCATCGTTGCGTCCAACGCTACGGAGGCGACTACAAAGTTCAAAAGTTCAGTTGCTTCGAACAATTTCTCTGCATGGGTTTTGCCGAGTTGACCTACCGGGAGAGTCTGCGCGACATCGAAACCTGCCTGCGGGCAGTACAACCAAAACTATACCACGCAGGGATTCGAAGCGGAGTATCCAAAAGCACGCTCGCCGATGCCAACGAGAAACGAGACTGGCGCATCTACGCCGACTTTGCACAGGTCCTCATCGCAATGGCTCGTCCTTTGTATTCAAACGAGGATCTGGGCATCGACCTGGACAATACGCTCTACGCTCTGGACTCCACCACGATCGATCTATGTCTATCACTCTTCCCGTGGGCACGTTTCCGCAAGCACAAGGGGGCGGTGAAGGTCCATACGCTTCTCGATCTCAGAGGCTCTATCCCTTATTTTATCGAGATTACCGATGGAAAAGTTCACGACGTAAACATTCTGGATCTCATCATCCCCGAGGCCGGTGCTTACTATGTAATGGACCGAGCCTATCTGCATTACGAGCGCCTCTATCGGATCGCACAATGCGGTTCTTTCTTCGTCACACGCGCCCGCCGCGGCTTTCAGTTTCGCCGCCTCTACTCTCAAAAGGTCGACAAATCAACCGGTCTGCGTTCGGACCAGACCGTTGCCCTGGTCAGCTTCTATCCTGCCAAGGCCTACCCCGAAAGACTCCGGTGTATCACTTACCTCGACCCCGACAGTTCCGAGCGCTTCGTGTTTCTCACCAACCAGTTTGCCCTCCCAGCCATAATCATCACCCAGATTTACCGTTTACGCTGGCAGATCGAATTGTTCTTCAAATGGATCAAACAGCACTTGCGCAGCAAGAGCTTTTTCGGCACCTCCGAGAATGCTGTGAAGACTCAAATCTGGATTGCCGTCAGCGTCTATGTGCTCATCGCCATCATCCGCAAACGCCTTCGCCTGGAGATCAGTTTGCACAAAATCCTACAGATTCTCAGCTTCACCCTATTTGAGAAAACTCCTATGACTGAACTACTTACAGAAACCGATTACACTTTCAATGAACACCGCATTCCTAAACAGTTGGAGTTGTTTGACTTATAACCGGACAGTACTGCCGGGTTTTAACTTGCTAATTCCCCGTCCCGGCATGCCAGGACGAGGTCGCTGATTATTCTCGACAAACCCCAACGATCTTATTTGCTTTTGAAAGTGATGCCAGAAGGAGAAAATAAACTGATCTCGAGGAAGGGTGCGCTCGTCGATCTCGTCTTATCCGGTCTCTGGTTTGCCTTTTTCGCGGTGGCTCTCAGAGATTACGTGCCCTCTTACCAAGAGCCTTTTGTAACTTTCTTCGCGGTCTCGACGGCGGGCTGCATGACCGGGATCTTCTGGCTCGCAATTTCGATGTTCCGGGTCGTGCTGGTAGACGAGAGACGGAAAGAAAGAGAGTAGATCACTGGGAAGACCGGCGAAATTCCCTACTTTTTGCTTGTGGAATTTAGTCCGGCAATATATTGCTTCAAAATTGAGATTGGTATCTCTTGATCTTTTGGGGGTTGGCTTCGAGTTTCTCGGAGCTTTTTATGTCACTGACAGCTATAAAGCGCCTTTACAAGGTTCCGGAGCTGGATTTTCGGGATTTTGGGGATATTTGTAGCCATTACCAAAAAGTGCGGCCCGAGTACGGGCACATCTCTTATACCCTCGACACCCGCGAGGATCACATCGTCCAGGAAGAGGCTGACATTGGCGTCGTCCTTTCAAAAATAAACCAGTCCGGTGAGAGAATACGAAAATACATAGCGCGCTTCTCCAAAGGAGCAGGTCAACCGCACGGCGAGAATAACTCGACGGAACTGGTTTACCGCCCAGAAGCTTTCGATTCCCACAAAGCGGGTCTCTCTTTCTCTACCGACTCGATGTCAAAGCTCGCCCTCTTCAAGTTTGAAGATCAGATATACTCGAATTATAGCGCGGCGGATACACACCCATTCAATATTGAGTTTGGTAAGCCTTGTGAAGTGCTTTCTTCCGTAATCGATATGCGCGGATTCTCCACCTTCTGCGAGCAACCGAATATCGAGTCGCCTTACACCTGCGGTCTCATGAGTTCATTTTACCACATGGTAGGAAACTCTGTTTTCAAGTTTCCTCCAGAATTGATTAAGTTTGCCGGCGACGGTGTATTGGCGATATGGGAAACGAGTCCGGAGGATCGGCAGGTCGCCATCGATGTCTGTGTCGAAGGAATGATCTCGCTTAATAGCAAATGGCAGACTGTCAGGCGAAATCCTCACTTTAGTCATGGCGCTCCGGAAGACATCGGCGTTGGTATTTCCTTTGGCCTCGCCAGTAGGCTCACCATAGACAACGATTATATCGGCCGGCCCATAAACATTGCCAGCCGCTTGTGCGGCGTCTGTCCCGGCGGGAGGGTTTATATCGATAAATCCGTACCGAGCATAAGCAGAGAATTTGAGAAAAGGGACACACGTGTGCGCATAAAATCCTACGGTGAATACGGAGTTTGGATGATCAGCAGCGATTGACCAAACTTACTTAAACTCCCTCTTCTTCATCGCCACTGTTTCTCACCTTTTCCACCCGTTGGGAAATCAAGATAGAAGCCTCGTAGAGTAGGCTCATTGGCACCGCCAAAAGCAGGAAAGTAAACGGATCCGTAGTTGGGGTTACGACGGCTGCGACAATTAGAAACGCCACCACACTGTAGGGGCGAAAGTGTTTCAATTTGGCAACATTTATAATCCCAATATAGACGAGGATCACAAGAAGCAGGGGAAACTCAAAACTGATCCCAATTCCGACCGTCATCCAGACGAGCAGCCCATAATACCGATCCGCCGACCAGAGTACTTGAAATCCGAAAAGTTCATTAAAGAATATCGAAGCCTTCAAGGAAGCGGGAACAAGAATGGCATAGCTGAACGCAGATCCGCTCAAGAACAGGGCAAATGCAGCAGCGCATCCGGGTCTCAGCACGGAGAGTTCAGTTTTCGTTAATCCTGGGGCAACAAATCTGGCCACAAAGTAGAGAATAAACGGCATCGCCAAGGCGACTCCCCCAAGAAAACTTACCTGTAAGATTACCGAAAAAACGGCCATCGGGCTTGTCGTAATGAGTCCGAATCGACGCCTTCCCGCCTCTGAGGTATCCTCGATGGTCGTTCCGGAATGAGCCTGCACCTCTCCCTCTGCGGAAAAAGAGTTCAACTGCACAATCTCGACCTCATCGCCGAGGGCAAACTGCAGCGGCCAGTTGAGAATACCGGCAAACACCTTGATGAACCCTAATACGAGACCACACGCCACGACCAGCGTGATAATACAGTATAGGATTGTTCGCCTCAGCTCCTCCAGATGCTCAAGGAAATTCATCTCTCCGGTATCGGAACTCTCCTCTTCTCGCTCGGCGCTATGATCCTCGTGGTGAGGCTTCTCGTTTACCATACCGACACTGTTCGATTCTTGGAACCGGGAAATATAGAGTTGGGTAGTATGAAGAAAAGACTAATCTTCTTGCTGACCAGCATCCAGAATTTTCTTGCCCCTTCTCCTTCGAAGCGCACAACCAATACTCCCTCTACCGGGAGTACAAGAAAAAAGAACTGAGAATCATGTCCACGAAGAAAAAAGGCTCAAACAAATCCCGAGCGTCTTCTCCAATCAAGAGAAGATCGAAAGAACAGAAGTATATCTATGCCTTCGGAAAGAAATCTGATGGCAATGCCACATTGCGTGGTCTCCTCGGGGGAAAGGGCGCCAATCTCGCCGAAATGGCTCGAATCGGTCTTCCCGTACCTCCGGGATTCACCATCACAACTGAAGTCTGTACCTATTATTACGACAACAAATCCACCTTCCCGAAATCTCTCGAACGCACTGTGCGCTCCTCTGTTGCCGAGGTAGAAAAGCAGATGCGTAAGCAGTTTGGCGCCCCGGGAAACCCCCTCCTCTTCTCCGTGCGTTCCGGTGCCCGAGACTCGATGCCGGGGATGATGGACACAATTCTAAACCTCGGCCTCAACGATGACACGGTTGAAGGTCTGGCCAGCCTCACCGGCAATCCGCGTTTCGCCCATGACTGCTACCGCCGCTTTATCCAGATGTACGGTGACGTTGTTATGGGCGTCCAACCCCGTGACGAGAATGAACATGAGCCCTTCGACTCCATCATGAACGATCTCAAGAAGGAGAGAGGCGCGGAATTCGATACCGACCTGACGGCTGATGATCTCAGCGAACTCATAGAGCGTTTCCAGAAACTGATCAAAAAGCGAACCGGTAGATATTTCCCTCAGGATGTATATGAGCAGCTCTGGGGAGCAGTCGGCGCTGTCTTCGGCTCCTGGCACAACGAACGCGCAATCGTCTACCGGCAAAAGTACAATATCCCCGCCGGCTGGGGCACCGCGGTAAACGTCCAAGCCATGGTCTTTGGAAACATGGGGGACAATTGCGCTACCGGAGTTGCCTTCACCCGTGATCCGGCCAACGGCGAAAAGGTATTCTACGGTGAGTACCTTATGAACGCCCAGGGTGAGGACGTTGTAGCGGGAGTGCGCACGCCTAAACCGATCGCCGAGCTGGCTAATGAGATGCCGCAGGCCCATCGAGATCTGGAAAGAGTCCGCCACATCCTGGAAAGACACTTTAAGGACATGCAGGACTTCGAATTCACTGTTGAAGAAGGGACCCTTTACATGCTGCAGACTCGCAATGGTAAACGCACCGGTCTCGCCGCTGTGCGTATTGCTGTGGAAATGGTAAGGGAGCGGTTGATGAACGTGGCAACCGCCTTAAAGAGAATTCCGGCCGATTCAATATCCACCCTCCTGGTGCCCGTTTTCGATGATAAAAGTCGAAGGTCGGCAGATAAGATCGCATCAGGTCTGCCCGCCGGTCCTGGTGCCGCCTCGGGGAAAATCGTCTTCTCCGCCAGTGAAGCAGTGCGTTTGGCAAGCCACGGAGAACACGTTGTGCTTTGCCGCATTGAGACTTCTCCGGATGATCTGCGCGGCATGATCGCAGCCCAGGGCATTCTTACATCTCGGGGTGGGGTCAGCTCTCACGCGGCTCTCGTCGCTCGTCAGATGGGAAAGGTCTGTGTTTGTGGCGCCCAGGACGTCATCATGGACTATAGCGCTCGCCTCCTGAAAGTCGACCGCATCGTCCTCAAGGAAGGCGACCACATCTCCATCGATGGAACCACCGGCGAAGTCTTTTCCGGTTACGTCGATACCGCTCCCTCCGAAGTTAACCAGGTGTTGGACGGCAAACTGGCGCCTGAAAAGAGCTACACTTTTCAACTCTTCAGCCAGGTTATGAAATGGGCCGACAGACACCGAAGGCTCAAGGTACGCGCCAACGCCGATACCCCTTCTCAATCGAACCATGCGGTCGCACTGGGAGCACAAGGTATCGGTCTCTGTCGAACTGAGCATATGTTCTTTGAAGGTGATCGGATCAATTTTATGCGCCAAATGATCCTCGCAACGGACGAAGCCGAACGCCGAGCCGCTCTCAAGAAGCTGCTACCCTTCCAGAGGAAAGATTTTATAGGGATCTTCCGCGCCATGGGTAATCGTCCCGTTACTATCCGCCTTCTCGACCCCCCACTCCACGAGTTCCTTCCACAGGATGTCTCCTCGCGCAACGCCCTCGCCGAGACTCTCGGCGTTCCCACCGAATTGATCGCCGATCGGGTCAAGGCGCTGCACGAGCAGAATCCGATGCTTGGGCACAGGGGGTGTCGCCTCGGCATTACCTATCCCGAAATCACGGAGATGCAGGCTCGAGCGATTTTCGAGGCGGCCGCTCATGTTTCGCGAGGGAAAAAATCCATCCGTGTCGAACCGGAGGTTATGGTACCGCTAGTAAGCTTTTCCGGAGAACTGGAGAACCAGATTACGATCATTCACCGGATTGCCACGGAGGTCATGAAAAAGAAAAAGGTAAAGTTCAGATATCTCGTCGGGACCATGATTGAAATTCCACGGGCGGCAATCAGGGCCGACCAAATCGCGAAGACCGCCGATTTCTTTAGCTTCGGCACGAACGATCTGACCCAGACGACACTCGGAATGAGTCGAGACGATTCAGGAAGTTTTCTCCCCAGCTACCAGGACCTCGAGATTCTCACGCAGAATCCTTTCGCCTCCATCGACCAGGACGGCGTCGGATATCTCGTCGAACTCGCTGTCGAAAAAGGACGAAAAGTGCGAAATGAACTCAAAATTGGAATATGTGGTGAACACGGTGGCGATCCCGAGTCTGTCAGATTCTTCCATCGCGTGGGCCTTAACTATGTAAGTTGCTCGCCTCCCCGAGTACCCGTAGCCCGTCTCGCCGCAGCACAGGCCGCCCTCGAGTAACTCGAGAAATAGTATTGTCTGCCATTTGATAAACCCACCTGCATAGAGTATCGTAGGAGTAGATGTTCGAAGTAAAAGAGAAGCCGAGAATGATTGAAAACGCCTTACTTATAGGCGTTCAACACCCGCGGACACCTTTCGAAGAAGCCTCCGCTTTGGTCGATGAGCTGGCAAGTCTTGTTGAAACTCTCGGGATTGAAGCAAAACATCGCGAAATCGTCCGTATTAATTCCCCAAAATCGCGCTTTCTCCTTGGTCGCGGTAAGACCTTTGAGGTCATCAGTTCCGCCCAACGGTTGCACTGCGAATGCATCGTATTTGACGATGATTTGAGTCCGGCTCAGCAGAGAAACTGGGAAGCCGAGAGTGGATTGTGCGTTATCGATCGACGGGAGGTGATACTCGAGATTTTTGCCGAACGCGCCCAAACCAAAGAAGCCGTTCTTCAAGTCGATCTTGCCCGCATGGAGTACTCCCTGCCCCGTCTCAAGCGTGCATGGATGCACCTGGGCAGACAGCGGGGCGGTGGCGCCACTCAGCGCGGAGAAGGTGAAGCGCAGATCGAGATTGATCAGAGGCTGGTTCGCAATCGCATAGCCCGGTTGCGAAAGGACCTTTCCAAAGTCGTCAAAAGGCGGGGTTTACAAAGAAAGCAGCGCCTCCGAGTTCCTACTGCCACAGCCGCTATTGTAGGCTACACGAATACCGGTAAGTCCTCCCTCCTCAACAGGCTCACTCGATCAGGCGTCCTCGTCCAGGACAATTTGTTCGCTACCCTGGACCCCACAACCCGCCGGCTCGTACTGCCCTCCGGTCAAACGGTTCTTCTCACCGACACGGTTGGCTTCGTAGGAAGACTTCCTCACCACTTGATCGAAGCATTTAAGGCCACTCTCGAAGAAGCCGTCGTATCCGATCTTCTGATTCACGTCATCGATACGACAAGTTCCCAGATCGATAAGCAACGGGAAACAACCTTTCAGATTCTACGGGAACTTGGCGCCGAAGATAAACCGATGGTCACCGTCTATAATAAGATCGATCTGCTTGGAAAAGAGGATTTCCAGGAAATTCAGCAATGGGAGCGGGAGAAGGCAGTCTATTTCAGCGCCCGAACAGGTCAGGGAGAGGATGAACTCTTAGCGAGTATTGATGAATTCCTTGAGTCTGCGATCAAATCGATCGAATTGCTTATTCCCCATCAACGCTATGATCTGGTTAACCGCCTCCACCGATTCGGCTGCGTAAAACGAGAGTCTCATCTTGCCGAAGGTGTTCATATCGTGGGCAATATTCCCAAGAGAATCAGTCACCAATTCAGCCCCTTCCTCCTCAACGGGCGGGAATCCGCATTCGACGCGCGGTAAGTAACCCGTTTCAATCATCGCGGCTGTTTCTCTTCGAATGGCCTGCCATGAGCAAGAGAACGTAAGTGAGCGCGTCGAAAGAACTGCCCGGCCAGGGTTCGAACCTGGACTGGCTGAACCAAAATCAGCTGTGCTACCATTACACCACCAGGCAAATCACTAAAAGGCAACCTGTATGGAGACCTTTTGAATCGGCTCTATCCGGAGCCTGTTCGAATAGGCTCTATCTACCATCTTTACCGTCCCCGTCAAGTCTCAGCATTAGGTTGACCTCTTTATCTGAATTCATCTAATACAGCATTTTATGGCAAAAAGTCCCAATGACGAGGGAGAACCAAAATTCAAACGAGTTATTATCAAATTCAGTGGCGAGGCGCTTCGCAATCCGGATACGGGCACTCCGATCAGCGCCCGCGCCCTAAGAAGGATATGCGCCGAGCTAAAAGAGATACACGATCTCGGCGTAGAGATTGGCCTCGTTGTTGGCGGAGGTAATATCTTCCGGGGCCTTTCCGGTCAGAAAAGAGGAGTCGACCGCACCACGGGAGACTACATGGGTATGTTAGGTACTGTTATCAACGGTCTCGCCTTCATGGATTTTCTTGAAAAAATCGGTGTGGAAGTCCGCCTCCAGACAGCAATTCCAATGGAAGAGGTGGGCGAACCATTCATTTTGCGGCGAGCTGTGCGTCACCTCGAGAAAGGACGTCTTGTCATATTTGCCGCTGGAACAGGTAATCCTTACTTTTCCACGGATACTGCCGCCGCTCTCAGGGCCAGTGAAATCGGCGCCGATATCATGCTCAAGGCAACCGATGTCGACGGTGTTTACGACAAGGATCCGAAAAGAGCTAAAAGCGCCAAAAAGTATGATAAAATATCCTTTGTTGACGTTTTGAAGCGACGCCTTAGCGTCATGGATTCCACCGCTTTTTCGCTCTGTCTTGATAACAAAATGCCCATTATTGTTCTGAATATGAAGAAAACTGGAAATATTAAGAGGGCCGTATTGGGAGAGAAGATCGGAACCCTGGTGTGTTAAGAGCCTGTCGGAGTCTGTCGGACTTAGGGTCCGACAGATTCCAAACATTATCGAACCGGAAAAGGATGAACTACGAGGATATTTTCCTGGAAGCGGTTGAGCAAATGGATAGCGCCATAGGGCACACGGTGCAGGAATTCAGCGCTCTTCATACGGGTAAAGCTTCCCCCGGAATGGTGGAGAATATTCAGGTAAAGGTAGAATCGTACGGTTCAACGATGCAACTCCGCGAAATCGCCGCTATTACTACCCCGGACCCGCGCACGATTCAGATCCAGCCTTGGGACAAGTCCGTCGTCAAAGACATCGAAAAGGCGATTCAAACAGCCAATATTGGTTTTAATCCTGCCGTCGCCGGTAGCGTTATCAGAATTCCCGTACCGGAGCTAAGCGGCGACAGGCGCCGGGAGTTGGTAAAGGTGGCACACTCCATCGCCGAAGATAGTAGGATAAGTGTGCGTCATGCCAGACGCGACGCGATGGAGGGGTTGAAACTTTTGCATAATAAGGGGGAAATCTCGAAGGACGATTTCGTACGATACGGCAAAGATGTGCAGGATGAGACCGATAAACACATTACGGAAATTGGCCAGAACCTTGCCAAGAAGGAAAAGGAGCTTATGACGGTATAGAAAGCTTTCCATGCACTTTCTATTCGAGACCGCACGACGGGCCGTCATAAAACTGGGATCTGGAATCCTTACCACCCAAGAGGGAAAAATCGACCAAACCCGGATCGGCGAAATCTGCCGACAGATGGACGTCCTCATCCGGAAGGGTATTCAGGTAATTATCGTCAGCTCGGGAGCGATCACTCTCGGAATGGGGCGGCTCGGCATAAAACGGCGCCCTACCGACATGACCACCTTACAGGCCTGCGCCGCAGTCGGTCAAAGCATCCTTACCGACATCTGGCAGACCGGCTTTAATCCCTTTTCCCATAACGTTGCGCAAATCCTTCTAACACGCGAGGATGTTCGAGTGCGGGACCGCCACGTCGCCGTAAAGGATCTCTTTGACAAACTACTCTCCGAAGGAATCGTGCCCGTTGTAAACGAGAACGATTCCGTCAGTACCGAAGAGATCAAGTTCGGAGAAAACGATGTCCTCTCCTCGCTTGTCGCCAGTCTTACCAAAGCGGATATCTTAATAATCCTGTCCGTCATACCAGGACTCATCGATCGCGAGGGCACCGGAAATATCGTGCCAGTCGTGGAATCTATCACACCGGAACTCGAGCGCCTCGCCGGGGGCACCAGAAGCCCTACTTCCGTAGGCGGGATGCGGACTAAAATTGAAGCCGCCAAAATTGCCGTCAAGTCCGGCTGCGGTGTCTTTATCGGAAACGGTAGGGATTCCGAGATACTTATTCATCTCCTCAATGGTCAGGCGGAAGGCACATTCTTTGTTCCCGATAAGATTCCTCTAGCTTCAAAGAAACGGTGGCTTGCGTTTTTCCAACATCCGGAAGGCGAAGTCAGGGTCGACGAAGGCGCCAACAACGCGCTCAGTCACGGCGGGAGCAGCTTGCTGGCAAGCGGAATCATCGCAATCAACGGTACCTTCGAAGTTGGATCTGTTGTCACCATTACAATAGGTGAGGGAGAAGCTATTGCCCGGGGGATTAGTCAATTTTCAAGTGCCGAATTGGCACAAATCATTCGAAAAAGTTCCGATCAGATCAGGACGAGATTTCCCCACCGCAGGCGCCTCGAGGCGGTTCACCGCGATTCCATGGTCATGCTCCAATAGGAAATTCCAATGGAACTCGCATCCACCTCCTCGACCGATTGCACCTTCCCCCCCATCGATTTTCGAAGTGAACTCAACCGGGAGCAATTTACTGCCGTCTCCTCAGATGCCGGACCCGCCCTCGTCCTGGCCGGCGCCGGTTCGGGAAAGACGCGTACCCTCACCTATCGTGTCGCCTGGCTTCTCACTCAAGGCGTACCCCCTCAAGAAATTCTCCTTCTTACTTTCACCAATAAAGCGGCCAATGAAATGCTCCGACGCGTCGAAGATCTCACCGGAGTGACCGGATCAAAATTCTGGGGGGGCACCTTTCATCATATCGGTAACAAAACACTCCGTCTCTTCGGTGAGGACATTGGCCTTCAACCCAATTTCACTATCCTTGACCAGAAAGACGCCGAAGCGCTTCTCAAGGAAACTATTCGGGAAGTGGACAGCCAATTTTTAAAGGGAAAGAGTAATCCGAAAACCGGAGTGATCTCGGCAATAATAAGCTTCGCCAGAAACACGCAAACTTCTATCGAAGATGTAATAGGTAGAAAGTTCCCATTCAACCTGGACCTGGTGGAACCGATCGAGCGTTTTAGCCAGACCTACAAGCGGCGAAAGCTCCGGCAGCAAGTGACCGATTTCGACGATCTGCTCGTCTATTGGCTCGAAGTTATGAAAGCCGAACCCGATATCGCCGCCTACTTCCAAAACCGGTTCAAGCAGGTTCTTATCGACGAATACCAGGACACGAATCGGTTACAATCCGAAATTATCGATACTATCGGTGCGCACCATCGGATTATGGCAGTGGGCGACGATGCCCAATGTATCTACACCTGGCGGGGCGCGAATTATGAGAATATCATTTCCTTCTCAGATCGCCACCCCGAAACCGTTATCTACAAGATCGAAACAAACTACCGTAGCACCCCTCAGATACTCAAACTCGCCAACGGGGTCCTTGCCTCACAACCTCTCGGGACCGGCTACCGCAAAGAACTGCGTGCTGTCAGGAGCCCCGGAGAAACTCCCTTCCTCGTCCAACTTATGGATGGGCGTCTCCAGGCGCAATTCATTATAAACCGCATCGAAGGCCTCGTCGCCGAGGGTTACGGGCTCTCCGACATCGGCATCCTATACCGGGCACACTACCAGGCTCTCGATATTCAAGTCGAACTCTCCCGCCTCGGTATCCCATTCATCATAACGAGCGGGGTGCGCTTCTTCGAACAGGCTCATGTGCGGGACTTCGTTGCCCAGCTCCGCTTTGCCGCCAATCCTAACGATCAGTCCGCTTTCCTCCGATTCGCCTGCCTCTTGCAGAAGGTTGGGGAGAGAACGGCACAGCGCACCTTTAGCGAGATCTCGCGGACAGCTGCGGTCGACAAGATCTCGCCTTTCGAAGCAATGCTATCCGATACCATCGCTTCCCTTATTCCGCCCGTCTCCAGGGAAGAATGGATGGATCTGGCCCACTCCATGCGCGACATTCATGAAGCCATTGCCTCGGAATCTCCCAGCGAGGTTGTTAGGATTGCAACTGAAGGCTGGTACAATAGCTTTATCAGGAACCTCTACCCGAATTGGCAGAGTCGGATGGAAGATCTTGAAAGTCTTATCGGTTTTGCCGGCCGCTTCGAAGAAATGAGCGAACTTCTCGCCCAACTCACCCTCCTCAATTCTGAGACCGCCGATCGTTCCATCGATATCGAAGACGATTTTCTGAGGCTCACCACCGTTCACCAGGCCAAAGGTTTGGAATACCCGGTGGTATTCGTTATCGGTCTTGCGGACGGCCTTTTTCCTATCAAGCGAGCGCTCGATGAGGGAAACCTGGACGAAGAACGGCGCCTCTTCTACGTCGCCGTTACGCGAGCAAAAAATGAGCTCTATCTAACCTACCCGAGAATCAACTCCCAGAGAGGCTACCCTATGCGTCTCAAGCCCAGCCGCTTTGTCAGCGAACTCCCCAGAGAACATTATGAGATTCTGCGATGGCATCAGGCCCGGGGTTGGTAGCGTGGCTTACGGGTAAAGAGAAAAGATTTGAACAGGAGGGAACAGAGAACCACGGAGAATTGAACAGAAGGAAACAAAGAGAACGGAGAGGGATGAAGAGAGGAAGAGTGCCCACGGATTCGAGGAAACCGCGGATCTAATGAAGAGGGATTCCCAACGGATCCGAACAGCCTCACCGAAGACGAATTGCGAACATCGAAGTAGAGACCTTCGGCATTCGATGTTGGATGTTCAATAAACTGCAGTCGACAAGGTTTGGGTCAAGGTTCGCGACGAGGTTACCCAAGGGAAGTAGGAGATTCCTTCTACATTCGCGTCCATCTGCGTGCATCTGCGGTTCTCTTCTTCTTTTTTGGTTGCGGCTACGCTGCGCTAGGTCATCCGCGGTCAATTCCTTCCCTGTTATTCACAATCGTTTGGCCGGGATTCTCCTGAAAAGCATCGCTGTCATCCTACTGACGTTTGCCACACCGGCATACGCAATAGAGATCCTGCATGTACATTCCAAATACATCGAAGAGAGGGACTTTCAGCACATCCGCGAGTACTTCTCGGGCGAAGAAAACACTGGCCGCAGAATCATCACGCGCAGCGAGTCCGACGCCCGTTCGGGTATGTATTTCATCATTACCCTCGACCGCAAATCCCGTCAACTTGCGCTGGGCTCAATTATCGAACTCCAATTGATTGCGCCTCATGAGCCGGATATTAGAACTTTCCGTCTCCCCTTCCCCGAAAATGCCCCTCGTTCCCGCGAAATCTTCGCCGGAATCACCGGTCACGACTGGCCCGACAAAGACACTCCCGTTCTCGCCTGGAAAATCACCCTCTACGACACCAATAAAATTGCACTCGCCCAAAAGGAGAGCTACCTCTGGAAGACCCGTTAACCCCCTTCCTACTCTTTCACATTCTTCTTCGCAGCCTATACTCAGAGACTCGGCAAAACCAAAAACCCACAACCAATAACCGCTCTTCTCGCTCTGCCACTCTGTTACTCTTCCACCGTGCCATTTCCTTTCATTCCCCCTACCTGCATCTCGCATCCCATCGGCCTCTGACCTCTGAATTCTGACCTCTGACTTCTGCCCTCTGAACAATCCCCCATGTCCTGGTCAAACTGGCAAGCTCTTCAACCTCCCATCGAATTCACCGCGATCTCCCTCGCCGAGACCCTTAGAGGCGGCCAGTCTTTCCGCTGGCATGAGCTTAAGCCCGGCACATGGCTCGGTCAATGGGCCTCCTGCATCGCCAAAGTGCGCCTCAACGCGCAATCTGAACTCCAATGGTCCGCTCCGGTAAAACTGCTCCCACACGTGAAACGCGAGCTGCCTGGATATTTCGCCTCTTCATTCGACTTTGTCGGGGCCTGTAAAAAACTGCCGTGGCGCTCCGATAAAGCATTGGCATCGGCCATACGAAATTGGAAGGGTTTGCGTATCCTGCGGCAACCCTTGGACGAGACGCTCCTCACCTTTATCTGCAGCTCCAACAAACAGATCGTCCAGATCCAACAAATCTGCGGACTCCTGGCTGAGCGCTTGGGTCAGAGACTATTCCATGATACCTTCACCTTACCGACCTGGTCTACCCTTCATGGCGCTCCCGAGGCCGAATTGAGAACCTGCAAAACCGGCTACCGCGCCCGCTATATCAAAGAGACCGCGGCGTTCCTAGAAACTCGTCCAAATTACCTCGCGGAAATTGCCAACATCTCCTACCCTCAAGCAAAAGAGAGACTCCTGCTCTTGCCCGGAGTCGGCGAAAAAATCGCCGATTGCGTCCTCCTATTCGGCGCCGGCAAATACGAGGCCTTTCCCGTCGACGTCTGGATTACAAAGTGCATGAACCGTCTCTACCGCATAAATGGCCGGAATCCCAGGCAGATCGCTCATTTCGGACGAACCCGCTTCGGCCCTTACGCGGGACTTGCCCAGCAATTCCTCTTCGCCGGTGAAAAGAATCGACGCCAGGAATGATGCAAATCGAATTTCCTGAATTGACTCAGGAATTTTCAAATGAGCTGAACCGGACCCCCCTTCGCTCCCGCTGAGCGGGACTTCGAGGGTCAACAACGGCCCAGCTACTAAGATAACCTAAGTGGTTGAAAAGGGTAGCCGGACCGCTGTGCGATTCGGACATTTTCTACGGCTTGGTGAGAAAGAGGCGACCGATTCAGGAAGGGATGTTTTTTCACTGGGATCGAAAACCCACCGATTTCCAGGGGTGGAAGGGGTCAGCCCTTGCTCATCTCGATTCCGCTTAATAAGTCGCAGTCGCGGAATTCGCGACCAAGTTCTTGCGAACGCGGCTACATTTATCAACGACTTACGAATCACCGTAGCCGCGTTCGCAAGAACGTGGGGACTTTTCAGCGGAATCGACCATCGACTACGACCTGCGAGTGGACATCCTACGGGACGGCGACCAAGGGGGACTTTTTCAGCAAAATCACTTTCAAGGGCTGACCCTTTAGTTCAACAGACTCAAGAGCAATTCTTTCCAGCGGGGAACGTCCAGATCCCAGCAGATGGTCACGTTGTGCTCACTCTTAACAACGCATTTCCAGACCTCCCGATTGCGTTTATCGTCGGCCACATCGAGTTGGTCGACTACCGTCATATCGCGGGTAAGTTTGCGGGGCATATTCGAGGAGCAATGCTTGCGATTAAGGCGTGGAATGTCGACGACAATCAAAAGAAGAACCAACGGTTTCCGTTAATGAAGTTCCTCAACTCGATGGCGCGAACTCATCCCCCTTCGCTAAAGCTTTGGGGGACAAGGTCTGGGAGGCCGACCCGTTGCTGTATCCTCGATGTGCGCGAGAGATGCGGATCGTCGCGCTCATCAATGTGCGCGAGGTAATCGAGCGCACCCTCCGGCACCTTGGTTTGTGGGAACAGGGTATTCGGGCTTGCTTTTTCGACCCCGCTCTGGCATCCTCATGGACCATGAAAGCGCTTCTCTGGGCCAGCCTCCACGGGCGTGTGCCTGTGCCGCTCGAAAGCGATTTCTTATCAGTGAATTTGGAGGCAGGCAACAACTCCCGGCATCAGATTCTGTAGTTTCATTTTGTGTGCGGCTTCGGCCGACAGGTTAAATCTGCCCTCTTATGGCCT
>CBDCEW010000072.1:0-36651 GCA_965215885.1 Candidatus Moanibacter sp. | reverse complement strand
AGGAACGGGCGGAGGGGAGTGTGGTACCAATCGCGCATTGTAGTTGAATACCGTGCGCCACCCCGGCACAAGACCCATAATTACGAAATTGGGTTGGAGAACCCAAAGTAAATGTTATTCAGGCACTTGCAAGATTCTATTGATTACATAGTATGCCAGAATGGAGTTTCAACGATTGTTGTGTGTGTGTTCGTTAGAGGTAGAGAGCTTTTCCTGCAGGTTTGTTTTCAGTTAGAAACTTGTTGAGTATTAATCAGTTACAAAAGCGCTTTGAACGGGGAGTTGATTTCTGGTGGCAATTGAGTAGAAGCGAAAGGAGCTGGAGAAAGTTGGTATTGGCATTGTATGTAAAGTAAAGTTTGCAGTTTTGCCTCCTTTCCATACTGTGCCGGTGCATGCAAGAAGAGCTTTCGCGTAAAGAGAGGGAGGTGGTCGAAGCGGTACGGCGGGATCGGGTAAGCACGGTGTGGAGGCTGATGAAGGAGCAGAGGGTGTCGCGGCGAACGGTCTATCGGGCTTTGCAAAAATATGGCCATTACTCCAGTTACAATGCCAATTGTGGCTACCTGAGCTTGAAAGGCATTCCGCGCTTTGACGGGGCCGGTTTGTGGCGTTTTCGCAAGGGGCGCTTTTCGCGCCACGGCACCTTGGAGGAGACCGTGGAGGCGGTGGTGGGAGCTTCGCTTTGCGGCTACACGGTGGCTGAGTTGGAGACCCTCCTTGGGGTACGGGTGCACAACCCCATAAGCGTGCTTTGTAGAAAGAAGCGGTTGAGTCGATACTATGAAGGGCGTCACTGCGTGTATGTCTCGGCCGGGGAACAGGGCGGGGCCGAACAGAAAAAGCGGCGGCAAGGGCGAAGAACAGCGGCACAAGTTCAGGCAGGGGACCCCGGGGGCGCTTTGCAGGCAGCTCCCGAAGGGCTCGAAACGATGGTCGTGATCGCTTTGCTGGTCGCCTGTATCGGCCATCCCGAGGCCGGGGTCAAGGAGCTTGTCGAGCTTATGCAAGAGCAGGGAGTAGAGCTGAGCGGGGAGCAAATTGAGCGGGTGATGGCGTTTTACTCGCTCAAAAAAAAACCGGCCCGATCGCGGTAGCGGAGCTGTTACATGATTTGCGGGCAGAGGCTGAACGGGCCCTGCAAACGGTGGGGGCTGTGCCTGCGCAAACGAGTTATCGCTTCGATGCCCGGGAGGACGAAGAGGGTCCTTCAGAGGTGCGCAAGACCCTGCGCCGCAAGGTGGTCAGTTTCTCCTATGGATGCTTCCAGGCGGTGGAAGTTGTGCGCGAGCAGGGGCAAGGGAGCCACCGCAACAGCTACCGTTCTGCTCGCCTGGAACAGATCGTGCCCTCGCATAGTCGCTACGCTTACGATCTGATTGCCTATGTGGGCAAGCGATGTTTGTGCGAAAGCGCCACCCTCAAAGAGGTGCACAGGGAACTGCGCGAGGGCCCGGGGCAGCTGCAGATTGCTCAAAGCAGCCTCTATGAGATGCAGCAGAAGTTTCTTTTTTATCTGGGTCGGCTGCACGCCGCGGCCGCTCCGGTGCTTAAAGATTACCTGAACGCTCGCCCTTGCCTGCGCTGGCTGGTGGATGGGACCGTGGAACCGCAGACGCCGGTTTTCTTCGCTGTTCAGGAAGCCGACGAAGGGATCCTTTTGGGCAGCTGGAAAATGCCTTCCGAACAGAGCGAAACGATCAGTGGCTGTTTTGCCCGGGCGGCCCGGGCTTTTGGCCAACCCCACCATGTCTATCATGATTTAAGCGCTCAGATCAGCAAGGCCTGCGAGAGCGAAACCTTCCAGGCCCCCCATGGCGTCTGCCATTATCATTTCGCCCGCAATGTGGGCGAACAGCTTTATCGAAAACCCCAGCAGATGCTCAACGGGCGCTTGCGGCAATTGAAGCTCATGGAGCGCATGCGCGCGCAACGCAAACACATCACCGCAAAGCTCCGTGACGCCCTCCGTGAAAAACACGCCCTCGTCCTGGCCGATTTGCTCACCGCCAAAGCGCTCGCAGTGCCCTTCGATCCCACCCTTGCACGGGAACTGCTCATGGCCCTGCAATTGTGGATTTTGGATTATCCCTGCGACGGTCACCGCCAGGGCTTTCCCTTCGATCCTTACCTGCTTTATTGGCATCGGCGGGTCGTGCGCGCCCATGCCGCCCTGGAGCAGTGGCTTGCCCGCGCTCCTGCCAGTTGCTCTGTTCTGCGAAGCTTCTTTCATCTTTCGACCGGGTTGAAGCAGTATCTGGCTGATGCCCTCGTCATCGAAGCCGCTACTATCTATGAAAACGCTTTTTGCATTTTCAGCGCTTTGCGCGATGCCCTTTGGCTCAGCGCCAGCGGCCCCTGCCCTTTAAGCGACCCTTATCTGTTGCAAGCAGGACAAGCCGCTGAGCTCACCGAGGCTCTCCAGTTGCTGCGTGCCCAATATCGCCAAAAAGGCGCCTCCCTGACCAACCCCTCGAAAGCCAAACTCTACCGTACCGTGGTCACTCATCTGGACAAATACTGGCAGCGGCTGCTTCCCCCACCGGCCCATCCAGACAGCGTACGCACGACCAATGAGCTGGAAGGCACCTGGCGCACCTCCAAGCGCAAACGCCGTCAAACCCACGGGCGCAAAAATCTGACGCGCGACTTTGAAGCGCTCCACGGTATTTTGATTCTCGGAGCATTAGGTGATGATATTGATGGCCTTATGTAAGTTAAAGACGAAATCATCACAGAGTGCGGGAGTGGATTCAGCGCCCATGGAAGACTTGAGGCTGAGAACCAGTTGCCTGCATGCAGCAAGAATTCTGGCTGCGTTATGATTACGGATCATACATCGATCTTCATCGAAGAAGCGATCCCTGGGGTAATGATTTTTATTTTCGATCGAGCAATGGTTGCGAATTTTCGAGAGGAACTGTTGAGGGCTCAAATCGGCGGGATCGAGACTGCTTACGTAGTAAGAGCGTTCAGAGGAAGGTTCAGCTTTGTTTGGATAATGGAAGGTGCGTTGCACACAGGCGAACTGGCGGGCATGGGGCAGGCCGGCAGAGGGAGCGCTTAGAGAATGGGTTGCTATTTGACGTATTTCGAGTCGCCCATGGTCATTGTCCACGGGTTGGTGGAGAAAAAGGGGGTGGAGCTGAAGAGATTCTGAGCGTATTGATGCATGTTGGGCTGATTGTCTTTAATTTGAATAACATAGTCAGCACTGAGTTCTTCGACGACGATGTGGGCAGTTTCTTTTTGATTATGCATGGCGTCGAAGGTGAAGGTGGAGCCGTCCAAAATGGGCATCTTTCGCAAGAGAGTCTGGGCGGCGGTGATCTCGTTGGATTTATCGGCGGTAGCGACTTGGGCTAAGGTTTGAGCGCTTTGGTGATCGACTGCGGCCACCAGGTGCAGAGCCTTTGATCCTTCGGTGTTTGTGCCTTTGAGGGTCTTGCCGTCGACGGCAATATCGCGGGGCAAACAGCCGTCTTGTAAGCAGATGAATTCGGTGAGGGTTTTATCGAAGAGCTCGGCCTTTACGTTTTGCAAGACCCGATAGAAGACATCATAGCAAGGGGCCTTATAGCGGCCTGTTTTGGGGTTTTTCCAGGAGCGTAAGGCGCGCAATTGGGCTTGATTGAGATGATGGGCCAGGCGCACGATGCCCTTGAGGGTCTGTTTGCCGCACATCGTGCCGAGCACAATCATGCTCAGGACCGTGGCGAGCCGATATCTAAGGCCCGCTTTACGACGGAAGTCTTCTATCTGATTGAAGCGTTCCCACAGGCTGCTCATCTGTTCCACTTTGAGGCAGACCGCATGGGAGTTATCGGTTTCATTGAGCGCCTGGCTCTGTGCCGCGGGCAATGGCCCTGAAGCGCGCAAAAGCTCAAGGGCATTAGCCTTGAGGGGTTTGACCCAGATCTGCTTGGGACGCTCATGGCGTTGATAGAAATCTTCGCGTTGGCGGCCATATCCCGCGCTCAAGCCCAAGGGCGTCCACCCGCTCGCTTCGTAGCAAGTGCCCCGGTGAATCTGTGGGTCCACGAACGTTTCCGCTACTAAGGGACGATAGCCAAAAGCCTCCTGCCAGTGATCGGCTAAGACTCTCAGGCACATACCCAACGTCTTGGAGGCCAAATTGCCAAGATCCACCCAGGGCAAAATCAGAAAACGCCGGTTCTGTACTACCAGTTTCAATCGTGCATGCCGTTGCGCCCCGTCCCACCCGATCCATTCGTCTCGATCCTTCAGCCGGTAGGATGCGGCCCCCCACAAGAGCAGGCCCATCCATTGCCCGTCGATCTGCGCCACATAGCGCAGGGTCTCTCCTGCGCTGCCCGCACTGTGTAAATAATGATGTTGTTTCAATAGATCATTGAATCGCTCCTGCTCTTCGGGCAGGACCAGACGCAGAGTTAAACGATCTATCGAAGGATTCAGTTGGTAAGATTTTTTGTCTTTCATCCCATCTTAACATGACTGATTCCCTCGGGTTTGTTTAGCTCTTTTTTTATCTTCTTGCTTATCAGCTAGTTGCTTCCTGGAATCCTTTTACCCTGTGAAGCGCTCCCCGAAGAATACATGCTCCTGGCCAACTTACACAATCCCCGCTATGTGGAGCTGGTTTTAGGCAGTATCGATAATCTGCCCCAAAAGCTTGCCCAGGCTGCACAGAAAGCACCCCCCTTCAGTCACTGGCGGGCGAACAGAAAAACCCTCGCCGTGGGTCGATTGCCCAAAAAGCTCCTGCGAAAAGAAAACTTCCTTGAGGAACTCTTCGAAGTCTGTAATCGCCAGGATCAATCCTTAAACCCGCAACCCCATCGGATTGCCTCCTGACAACGACTCCAGTGCCCTCCCTCTGCTCCCCATTTTCTTCATGCTCTAACCAGAGAACTCCACGCAATTTGCGTGCCAACCGAAATTCAGAACGATGGGCACAAGACCGGGGCAACCAGCAATCGAAGGCATGACGCCAAACAGATACTTCGCGGGCGCGAACGTTGGACAGGGGTCGGTTCAGCTCGGTAGCCGTCTTCGCAAGAAGGTGGTTGAAGTGCTAGGCAAAACAATCCACACTCTCGTGCGCTACATTTCTTCTATCTGAATATCACCAATCGTTGACGGAAAGCATTTGTTCATTTGGCTCTTGACTCCGAAATAGCGGATAATTTCCACCAATTCCGAAAAGCCTGTCCTGAGCTTGTCGAAGGGTTAGGTCCCACAGATGCCTAACGCCTATCGAACGTCATAAGGGCGCCAATTGAACGAAGAGACAATCCAGCTTCTCGGAAAGACCAATTTCTCCAATCTCGATTGGGCAATCGTCGGTCTCTATCTCGCGGCTTTCGTCTGTATCGGACTGCTGGCACGAAAGTAATTCGCCAATATGTCCGACTACGTCACAGCCGGGCGCTCCCTCGGAAACGGCTCTGGGCGTCGCTACTATGACTGGTTCCGAATTGGGCCTCGTCACGGTGGTCTACAGCGCACAGAAGGGTTTTGTCGGCGTGGAGCCGCTCAGCAATCTCTACGCCCTGCCGATCTATCTCGGACGCATCCTTCCGCCAGGACTGATCGGGATCGTGTCGGCCGGAATGATCGCGGCTTTTATGTCTACTCATGACAGTTATCTGCTCTGCTGGCGGGAACAAGCGCCATCCTCGGTCTCGGACCCGTCCAGGATTTGATCGGGATCCAATGGCGCAGTTCCCTCGTTAGACTCACCACCATTGGTCTAACTTCCTTCGTAATGGTAATCGGTTCTCTCTTTTTTCCGGACACGTAGGGCCTTAGTCTCCTCGGGCCCAAATATATGGCAGGGCAGCTTTTATCGGTTCACCGTCGTGGTTGTTTTCCATTCCCCACGCTTGCCTTGGGGTCATTTGAGGATTCGGGTTACACCAAATGACATTGAAAATCAACGAATCCCTTCGGGCCTACCCGGGAGGATGGCGACTACTCTCTGAACTCTTCAGCATCGGATGAATCCATGATTGCATTCATCTTTTTACCCCAGATATAAACACGCTATGCCAAAAGTTCTAAGTGAAGACGCTATTACACAATATCGAGAAGATGGGTATTTCTTTCCGCTCAGAGTATTGGATGAGGCACAGGTCAACGTGTGCCGGAGGAATCTCGAATCGTTCGAAGCCTCTCAAGGCGAGCCCATCGGGGGCGCGAAGCGAAACAAGTCCCACCTTATCTTCAAATGGGTCGATGACCTGATGCGCGAAGCGACCATCCTCGATGCAATCGAAGACTTAACCGGACCCGATATCCTTTGCTGGAATTCCCTCTTCTGGGTCAAAGAGGCGCAAAGTGAGAGTTTCGTATCCTGGCACCAAGACCTGCGTTATTGGGGTCTCGATACCGATGAGCTGGTCACCTTCTGGTTGGCGCTCTCGCCCGCCACTCACGAGAGCGGCTGCATGAGCGTCCTACCCGGCAGCCACAGGGGTGAGCTTATGCCCCATGAAGACGAGTACAGGGATAACAACATGCTGACCCGTGGACAGGAGATTTCGGTGGAAGTGGACGAATCAAAGACTGTCGCCATGCCGCTGCAGCCCGGCGAAGCTTCCCTGCACAACGGACGCCTGGCCCACGCGTCGGCGCCGAATCGCTCGGCGGATCGGCGCATCGGCCTTTCTTTCCATTACATGCCCACCCGCACGAAACAAGTAGTCGGGGAGTGGGACAGCGCTGCCCTCGTTCGCGGAGAAGACCGATTCGGACACTTTGCCCCCACCCCGCGTCCATCAAGAGATCTCGAACCTGAAGCGGTTCAGTTTCACGAAAAGGCTACGGACGCTGTTCGCGAGGTTTTGTTCAAGGACGCTAAGAGGGTAACGAAAACAATCTAACAGCTGCTCGCCCATGAGTTGGGTGCTCATATGGAAATCCGTTTTCGTGGTCGGTGTTGCGATCTTTGCAGTCATGGCGGCCTGGGTGACAATCTACGGCGCGCGCGATATCAAGCGTCTCTTAACCCGAATCGATGAAAGCCATCGCGAAAAAAGTGAGGATTTTGAAAACCGGTGAACACAGAAGCCAGGTGAACCGGATATAGCGGGTAGCGAAAAGCTTCCGCTTTCCGCTATCTGCCGAATCTAGACGTGTAGCGGAAAGCGGATGCTTTTCGATCCTACGGCTTCCACAGCGTCGCCGCGATGTAACGCTCGCCTTCTGGGTCATCATTCAGCCAGTAGACCGTCACCAGTGTTCCATCGGGCAATTGGGTGGTTCGCGGATATCCGATATCGTGGTTCCCGGCATCGTCGCGCAAGATGATCTCGTCATCCCAAGTGGCGCCACTATCTTCGCTGACACGGGCACGTATCCCGTAGGGCATATCGCGATAGCCGTAGGTCAGGCACAGGCGTCCATCGTGGAGTCTCTTTAACGTCGGCGGGTTCCCTCCGTAACCTGTATTGGGGACCGGCCGTCCCAGCAGAGTCCAGCTAGATCCATTATCGTTCGAAGCATAGAGATCGATCCAGTTGCGCGCTTTTTCCAATTCGCTGGCACCGTCATGACATCGCACCGCAACTAGAATTCGCGACTCGGACAAACCTACACTGGCAGGCATGATCTTCCAACCCTCCTCCGTTTGGCAGACCCACTCGATGAATCGGAACGATTCCCCCCATCCGACGTTCGGGCGCAAAACACTCCTGCCCCCTCACCGCCGCTCTCTTTCGCGGCTGTCAGAAAAAGGGTGCATTCCCCCGAACCCGAAACCAGATAGTCTGTGCGCGCTTCCACGCCGGGAAGGCCAAAATCGGGAAGCGAGAATGGTCCATCCCAGGAGCGACATCGATCAACTGAAGTATAAAACCACGATACCGTTCCTTTGCCCAGGCCCGTTCTCGCGCACATGAGGGCGAAATCAGGATGCGTAAAATCAATTCCACCCGAACATGGCGCCGGCTGATTCACATTACCGGCCCTCAAGGAGTGGGCCACTGTGAATTCGGCTTCCATATGCTCGTCCGCCGAAAAGGCCCCGCAATTGCCGGGCACGCGGCAGGGTGTGTTTACGCATTTCCATGTCCGCCCCCCGTCAAGACTGCGTGCCTGCATGGTCTCGTATCGTTGCTTCTTTTCGCGCGCATGGAACCCTCCTTCCTTATTGAGTGCGCCTGTCACAAAGCCCACCACGATTTCTTCGCCCCACGACCAGATGCCGTAGTTTGCGGGTGTAGCGGCCCATTGACCCTTCTGCCGAAATATTGTCACATGATTCATCGTAATCGAATGTCGAACACCCGCTGTCTGGAAATCTCAACTGCCGCCGTACCTCGAGCGAAAAGAATACAGGTGGGTGAAATTCCGGACTACTTAGTCCCCGAGAGTTCCTTCGCGGAAATACCTTCACCTTCGGGAGTATACGCGACCGGGGTTCCCGTGCCCATTTTGAGTTCGATATTAGGCAGCGTTACCTGTTCGATCGAGCCGTGCCAGAAGGCGACGCGTTCGCGTTTCCACGTGTAGGTTATCGCCATGCCCATCGTCGTCGGAATGATTGCGGGATAGGAGTATTCGCCCTCCTCGGATTCAATATCGAGCCGGTGCGGCCACGTCTTTCCATTGTTGAAGGAAAGCGCGATGCTGAGAGGCGACCTTACACCCTGCTCACCGGTGTGATTGTAAACGAGCGCGAGCGTACCGTCGTGCAGCTTTGCCAGATCGATGCCACTGTTGTTATTGGGAAGGTCGGTTTCGTAAAGGGGTTTCCAGCTTTTCCCTCCGTCATCGGAATCGCTTCGCCAGATTCTTCCGCCCGTCGTGCGCACAAGCATGTGCACCACACCCGGTTCCGATTCCCACAGGGTCGGCTGGATGGCGCCTCTCCCTTCGAAGGCGGCGTGGTCAATAGACACAAACGCACTATGCTCCCACGTCGCGCCACCGTCAGCGCTACGGTCCACAAACACATCCCACTGATCGGAGGTTTCCACCGAGTTCGGCGCCAGCCATGTGCCGTCGGCAAGGATAATTGCCTTATCCTTCACCGGGCCCGATGCGAGTGGATCCTCAGGCGCGATTTCACGTGCCTCGCTCCAGGTGGCCCCCTCGTCGGCCGATGTCATTGTCCATGTACGCCACTCCCGGGCGTTCGGCCCAACCTTAAAGAAAGCGTGGACCACTCCGTCCGGTGCGTGAAAGAGCACCGGATTGAAATGAGGTTCATTCTTGACCTTTGCCAGGAGCTTCGGCGGCGACCATCTCCCTTCATAACGTTCGGCAATCCAGATCCCGACGTCCTCGTGTCCTTCGCACGTGCCGCCGAACCAGGACGCCAGGATGCGATTATTGCGCAACTGGACGAGGGTGGAGGCGTGGCATTGGGCAAAAGGGCGATCGTCGCTGAAGACATGCTCCCTGATGAGGAGTATCTTTCTCTGGTAATCGCCGTAGTATGCGAGGTCGAGCGATTGCCCTTCGGATTCAATAGTCGCTTGCAATTTTCGAATATCGATATTCGTTAAATCGGTTTCGTCCTCAAGGCACTGACGCACCGCCTTTCCCGCGCCAAATCCCATTCCTTGAACGACAGCCATTACTCGAAACGAACTCATAGCCAGTTGCTCAGCGGAAGCGCCTCGGCCAGGGACGAGGAGATTCTTTGCTCCTTTCGGCGTCAGGGCTCGCAGCGGTATATGGTACGGTTCCACCATCGTTGTGATTCCGGTGCCGGCCCGCTCCAGTTTGTCAGTCCAGTGAAAATCAAGGTGATAGGTATTCACTGCCACCGCATCTTCGAAGACCACACCATGTTTTGCTTTCTCGTCGGTGACTACGTGCTCGCCCACAATGCGGCGTTCCTCCCGAACTCCAATCCCACGCGACACCGAAGCCAACACGTGAGTATCCAGCTTTTTGCCCTTATATCCGTGAGTCTGCAGGTAGTAAATGAGCGCGACCATCTGCCGGCGCGCGAAGATCTCAGCTTTGGACCGGCCGAA
The DNA here is from genome assembly GCA_965215885.1 of Candidatus Moanibacter sp. Lineage (GTDB taxonomy): Bacteria > Verrucomicrobiota > Verrucomicrobiia > Opitutales > UBA2987 > CBDCEW01. The sequence goes on along the minus strand of CBDCEW010000072.1, from coordinate 26,680 downwards.
TCCGTCGGCCGCATCGAAGCCGACCACCTTCATTTTAATCTCAACTTTTCCGGTGTCGAACATATGGAGGGTCGTCATCGGAACTTCATCGTCGTTCGTCCAGCGCGGCAATCCCGGCGGAAGAAAGGGCTCCACCTTCTTGCCCGAGTCCCAAAGCGTGAAGTAGAGACTCATCGGCAGATGTTTGTTCGCACCCTCGCTGATGACCGGGAATCCGGTCGTGTGCGGAACGACACAGATTCCGGAGGCATCGACGACAAAGCGCGGCCGATATACCAATATTCCGCCAGCCGTTGATACAGTCAGCTCAGTGACGCATCCATCCTCTGCTTTAGCATCGATAACCCTTGAATGCAGGAGTATTTCTATGCCTCGTTCCAGTACCATCTCCTGTAGATAATAGGCGCACCATTCCAATTCGAACTCGCGCCGATCGGCATTGGGATTGTAGGGATTGATGAAGTCGTGCTCCTCGAGCCGGCCGATCAGTTCCTGAAAGAGCCCGTTTGTGCGATTTGAATCACCGCAGAATCCGGCAACTCCCCCCGCTGTTCCCTGCCCGCCCAGCACATTGCTCGGTTCGATTATCAGTACCCGCAGATCCTCTGACTTGGCAGCCATCGCCGCCATCAGCCCCGACATTCCTGCTCCCACCACAACCAGATCAATATCTTCCTTTTTCATCTGTAATTTATCCATTCTAGCGATGCGCCTCAGATTCAGTGAGGTTTCCCACGCATAAGCAAGTCGGAAGCTTCCTGAATCTACCACGGAGAGCACTATCCTGCTAAAATTACCGCAAGCACGATCTCAACGTCAGAAGCGGCTGCGAAACTCGAGCAGTTCCAGCGTGAGGGATACTGCGTCCTGAAAGAAATGGCGGACGAAGCTCTCCTCGAGCGTCAGATTCAGTGCCTATGTTCGTATTTCGGCGAAATACGAATATAGCAGAGAGAGCACCTTAGTAAAATCGCGCAGCTACCAGAGAGTCCCAGCTCGGCAGATTCCCAGCCCTTGACACTTCCGTAGGTCGGAACTGAGACTTTCTCATGCGCCCTTGCGTGCACTCGATACTCAACGGACTCATTGGCCTGGTGTTTCTGGCGCCCAATCTTGCCGGCAAAAATATCGCTCCGGACAGATTGAAGAGCCCATGGATCAAGGCGACGGAGTATCGCTATGAAGAGGCCTACAGAGAATTTAGAGCGCTGCAAGACGTGGCAGGCGGAAATGAGCTGAGGCGCGCCCGTTTCGGGGAGGCGCTCATGCTGCTCAATGTCCAACCGAAAACGGTAGAGAAGATTGAGACGGCCAGAGAGATCTTTCTCTCCTTTGCCAACGAGGGAGATAAAGACGAACTCTCAATTCGTTCATTCTACTTTCTCGGCCGAATCAATCAGACACATCAAGTTGAACCGAACTGGAACGCCGCTTCTCGATTCCATGAGGAGCTCATTGAACAATGGCCTCAACATCCCTATGCCCAATTAGCCCTGGCCAAATATGCAGTGACTCAACTCTACCAGCCAACATCCCGGGAAGAAAAAGAGAATCGTCTTCGTAACCTGGAGAAACTGGGCAAGAATCTAACATTCCGACCCGCCATCCGCGACTTTCACTATGTCGTCGGAGTAGCCTGTCTGAGTTTGGGTCTTTCCAAAGAGAACGCTTTGGAGCACCTCCTGGTTGTGGCTGATTCCGATCTCCACCAGAGCCGCTCCCTGGCCAGCATCTACGTGAGGATCGGCGAGACGGCTCGACAACTCGGTAAACACGCCCTGGCAATCAAGTACTACCGCATCTTTCTCGATCGTTTTCCCCGCGAACTCCGCACCACCATTGTTCAGGATCGTCTCGCCGAAGTGGAGGCGCTGCAGCTTTGAACGCTGATCGCATCCTCACCGGCTTCGGCGCCGTCTTTCTCATGATCTGCTTCTTACTTTCGATCGTAAGAATGGTCTCTCTCAAAGAGGAAGAATCCGCCCCGAACCAAACCATCCTCAAAATTGCTCATACCAACCTCCAACCTGGCGTCAGGGAGGCTCTCCAATCCGTTATCGACCGCTATGAAACCCTCAATCCGAACATAAGGGTCAAACAGCTGGCGGTTCCGGAAAGAGTTTACAAGATTTGGATGGAGACCAAGCTCTTCGGCGGAAATGCTCCCGATATAATCCTCCTGCGGACCGAGGCTCAGGACAACAAAGACTTGCTCGGATACTTTCTCCCCATCGCCCGTTACGTCGAACAACCGAATCCCTACAATGCCGGCAGCGGCCTCGATGGTATTCCATGGAAGGACACGGTCTTTGCTGCTCCTTTTCCTACAATACGAATCTGTTGGCTACCTACGGCGTCCCAGTCACAATATTGACGACGCGCGTCTTCTACAATCGCGATTTACTTTCCAAGATAGCAGGCCATAAGGACCCGCCCGAAAGCTTCTCCCAATTCCTTGATCTCTGTCGGGCGGTTGAGAAATACCGACATTCAAGCGGAATGAATATCTCCGCCATCGCCGGATCCGAGGAAAACGTCCGCCTGTTATTCAGGTCGCTCTTTGGAAGTCAGACACGAATGGCGCTAAGATAAGCCAAAAATAATTGTAAAAAATATGTAAAAAAGCTTGTACTATGACCGTTAGTAGGCTAATCTTGTTGTATGAAAAATATGACAAGATTCCTGCCTGGGTTTAATCACATTCTATGCGGTCGCCCGCCTAAGTCGGCCCTGGCACAATTAAAGCAAAAACTGGCTCATCTAAGAGAGTCAACTCTATCGGAGTTGTCGGATCTGTTTGATCGGTGGATTCCTCTGGGAGTTTTGCAACCCAAGAGCGAAAAAGAAAACAGCCGGGAACGAGTCTACTCACTCAGAACGACCTTCTGGGGCTTTCTGTTCCAGGTGCTCTCCCCGCAGACAGCCTGCCGGGAGGTCGTCAGAAAGGTGCAGAGCTACTGTAGTGAGCGGGAGTTGAACCTGCCCAGTTCCTCCACCTCGGCCTATTGCCAGGCACGTCAGCGCATAGGTATAGAGGACTTACAAAAGATCGGTGAAGAGGTCAGCGAGCAGATACACAAGGAGGTAAGGCAAGCGCAGCGGTGGAAGGGGCACGAGGTCAGAGTGATAGACGGTACTGGGATCAGTATGCCCGATACCGAGCAGAACCAGAGGGCCTTTCCCCAACCCGGGGGGGCAGAAAGAGGGGTGCGGATTTCCCGTCATGCTTCTGGTGGGCTGTTTCTGTTTGGCCAGCGGGGCCTTGCTGCACTGTGTCGAGACCACCTTAAAAAACCATGAAAGCGGCATTTTGCGCAAATTCGTTGGGTATTTGAAAAAAGCAGAGGTGGTTCTGTGCGACCGCGGTTATTGCTCTTATGCCAATCTGGGGCTGCTTCTAAACCATCAAATGGACGCGGTCATGCGCCTGCACCAAAGGCGCAAATGCGACTTCCGTAGCGGCCAAACACTGGGCCGATACGATCGGCTGGTGACCTGGAAAAAACCGCAGAGACAGCACGGGTTCAGCCCGGAAGAATGGGCTCAATTACCGGCCGAACTGACTCTGCGAATGGTGCGTTTCTTCGTTCAGATCAAAGGATTCCGTACCCGAAAGATCGATCTTGTGACCACCTTTACCGACCCCCTCCAATACACCGTAGAGGATCTGGCCGATCTCTACTTCCGCCGCTGGTCAGTGGAACTGTTTTTTCGCGACATTAAAACGACTATGAAGATGGAAACGGTACGCTGCCTTACTCCCGAAATGGTGCGTAAGGAAATCCAGCTGTTCTTTATCGCCTATAATCTCATCCGCGCCCTCATGCAACACGCCGCCACCCTCTATCAGCGTGACCTGCATCGGCTCAGCTTCAAGAGCACGGTCGACACCGTTCGGCAGTACTGCACCGCTCTGAACGCCACCCGCAAGCAACCTCGAAAGCAACAACGCATCATTGACGAGATGGTTCTGATTATTGCCGAGGAGACTGTTCCACTACGAGAACACCGCAGCGAACCACGAGCGGTCAAACGAAGACCGAAACCTTACCAATTACTAACGAAGCCGCGAGGGAAAATGAAAGTCTCGCGCTCGCGCAGAAACAAAGGCAAAAATCGTCGTTAATCGGGCTTATCTTAGCGCCATTCAAGTCAGACACAGAAGCTGACTTACAAGATGGAACCCACCAATGAACTCAACGGACTCCAGGCAGATACCGCCGGAGCGCTCGTCAGCGGCTGGTGGACCTTGAGACAACCCGAAATCGAAAGCGGTCTCCGGTTGATCAAGGAGGTGGCCGATCACATGACGCCGGGATTTCTGCAGTTAAAACGGGACGATGCCCTGTTTCAATTTATTCAGGGTCACGCCCTCATGATCGTGGCAAAGAGTAAGGAGGCCGGGAGTATAGAAATCCAGGCTCCATTCGAGATCGGCATCTTCAAGCTTCCTCTTCCAACTCCGGGCGATCCGGAATATGGTCAATTCATGCTCGGCCCGCAATCTGAGGCCAATTTTGGAGCTCAACCTGCATTTGCGATCTACAATCGCTCCAGAGTCGTCGAAGAGGCTCTCGACTTTCTCCAGTTTCTCACATCCAGCGAGGGTAACAGTCTATTTTCTCGATTAAGCGGCTGGCTACCATCTTTGACCAATATCAAACCTCATGAGAAAATCGCACCGTTCATGCCTCAATTTGAAGGATACAGAATCGGATTTAATCTCGAACAATTGGGTACCGAAATCGGCGCCCTTTTTAAAACAAATCTTTACAGGCTCATAGGTGAGACCGGAAGCGTCGAGGCCTTGATAAAGGAAATGGAAACTAACGCCGATCAGCTTGTCAGAACCGATCAGAAGAAGAATACTGAAAACGTCCTCCGGGATGCCGCCTATTTCGACTCGATGATCGGTGCCCTCTGGGAGGTCAATGCGTGGAGTAATGGCGTTTTGGATTCGCGCATCAGCGAGATCCTCGAATCCCAGACCTACCAGGAGGAAGTCTCATCCTACCGTGTGCATCAACTGGAAATACATCAATTGTAGTCGGAGTGCATTGGGGTCCGGCCTTGAATCTGAATCTGCTGAAAAAGTCCTTGTATCATAATCCTCGACCACCCTGCCGTACGGCAGGGCGGCTACAAATATCAACGACTTACTCTGCCGTACGGCAGAGTAGCCGCGTTCGCAAGGACGTGGGGGTTTTTCAACGGATTCGAATCTGACATATGATCACCGAGTTTAGGATTCTCGACGGCGTTGTCCTCGTGGCCTACCTGGCCGGAATGGCGGCCTTCGGGGTGTATTTCGCGCGACGCAACACCTCGACGGAGGCCTACTTCCTGGGGCAACGGGCCTTCCCTGGATGGGCGGTGGGGTTATCCATGCTGGGCACCTCGATAAGCGCGGTAACCTTTCTCGCCTTTCCCGCCGCCGCCTACATTCTCGACTGGCGGCAACTGGTGGCGAACCTCATGCTCCCCTTCGTCGCGGTTCTAGCCGTTCTCGTGTTCATCCCATTTTTCCGCCGGGGTCGTTTAACCTCCGCCTTCGAGTATCTGGGGGACCGCTATGGGCCGGTGGTGCGTCTCTACGGCACCATCAGTTTCCTTTTACTTCAAGTCATCCGCATATCCAAGATCCTCTTCCTCGTCGCTATTCCGATACACATTCTCACCGGCGCGCCCATCGCCCTGGTCATCGCGATCCTCGGAATATTCATCGGCTTCTACACTGTGGCGGGCGGCATCCAGGCGGTCATCTGGACGGACGTCGTGCAGTCCATCGTCCTCTGGCTGGGCGGGCTCTTCTGCCTTATCGCAGTGGTCTACCGTCTCCCCTATGGATTCGAACAAGTGATTTCCACGGCGGCGGCAGCGGACAAATTCAGTCTCGGCTCCTTTGATTGGGCACTTGGAGAACGAACGTTCTGGACCATCGCGTTACTCGGTATTTTCAGCTGGCTGGCGCATTACACTGACCAGAATTTCGTGCAGCGTTACGCTGCTTCCAAATCCATCCGAGAGGCGAGAAAAGCCACTGTCATCTACACTTTCGTCGCGGTACCGACGTGGGTGTTTTTTTTCTTTCTCGGCACCTGTGTTTACGTCTTCTACCAGGTAATTCCCGATCCCGTGGTGAAAGGTCTGGAGGCTGATCAGGTGTTCCCGTATTTCATTCTTACCCAATTACCGGCCGGCGTCTCCGGCCTCGTTATTGCCGGTGCCATCGCAGCCGCCATGTCGAGCCTGGACTCGAGTCTTAACGGCATCGCCACGATAACCGTCGTCGACATTCTCAAGCCATATCTGGCGCGGGGTCGAGACGATGCTTTCTACCTTAAAGCGGCGCGGTGGATAGCGATCGCGGCGGGTACGCTGATGGTGCTGGGCGCTATCCTTTTCAACGCATTGCCAAAGGAGAGCATGACCGACTTGGGCTGGATCGTCGCATCCGTCTTCGGAGGTTGCCTCGTCGGGCTGTTCATGCTCGGGTTCTTCACCGTCCGCATTGATAATTTTTCGGTCCTGGTGAGCCTCGCTATAGCTACCCTTTTTAATATCTATCTCGGACTCGCGCTCCTCAAATGGGTACCGGAAAACTGGGATCCCGGCATCCACGCCTACTGGGTCGGAGTTCTGGTGAACCTGCTTTTCGTCGCCAGCGCTTTCGGAATCAGCCTTTTCCGCCGGACAGAACGGGCGAACCTGAAAGGGCTGACGGTGTGGACGCTGAAGGAGTGAAATTTGCTTTTTTCGCTCGGAAGGTTGCAGATTTCCTGTGAAGTTACGGAATTTCCTCATCGCTCCCGGCGCAATTCGTCTATTGTATTTGCTTTTCGTGAAAACCCCCCACGTTCTTGTCCCGCTCGGCGGGTCAGCTACTCTGCCGTACGGCAGAGTAAGTCGTTCATATTTGTAGTCGCGCTCGCAAGAACGTGGTCGAGGTTTCCGAAACGACGGCTCGTTCAGCAGAATCATATCTATACATCGTACTCGAATTCATCCTCGACCAGAGAAAATGACTGAAGCCCGACCCAACATCTTCGTAATCGTTTCACATGACATCGGCAGGCACCTCGGGTGCTACGGAGTTCCCCAGGCGGGTACTCCCCACCTCGACCGCCTCGCCTCAGAGGGTATCCGTTTCGACCGATTCCACAGCACCTCGCCTCAATGCAGCCCGGCCCGCGCTTCTCTCTTTACCGGGCGATATCCGCATAGTCACGGGGTGATCGGTATCTGCGCGGCGACCTTTGAATTCGATCTACATGAGGACGAGAGACACCTATCGCACATCCTGCACGAAAGCGGCTACGACACCTCCTTAGCCGGGTTTCAGCACGAGACCCTCCGTCCAAACGACCTTCCTTTCGACCGATTGACCTGCAGGGACTCCTCGTGTGACAGTGTAGCTGATTCAATCATTTCCTTCCTGCACGCACACAAAGAGGGAGGGTGCCCCTTCTACCTCCAGGCCGGATGGTCGCAGGCGCACAGACCGTTTGAGAGACACGATACTCACCCCTACTCCGAGGAGGGCATTTTTATTCCGCCTTGGATCGAAGATGAACCCTCGGCGCGGGAGGACTTCGCCGGCTTCCAGGGAGCTTTGCACCGGCTCGACGGAGCAATGGGCAGGATTCTCGAGGCATTCGAGCAAACCGGTTTAGCGGAGAACACAATCATCGTATTTATCGGAGACCACGGCATTCCCTTCGCGCGTGCCAAGCACTGTCTCTACGAGCCGGGTTGCGAGATCGCGGCTCTGGTACGCTGGCCGGCCGGCGGGTGGGCGGGCGGCCGAATTGTGTCCGAGATGCTCTCCGGCGTCGACCTTTTGCCCACTTTGCTGGAGGCAGTCGGGCAACCGATCCCGCGGAATGTTCACGGGCGCAGCTTTCGCAACCTGCTGGGAGGTGAGGTCTACGAACCCGCGGACACGCTCTTTACGGAGCAGAATTTCAACGCCTACCCCGACGTCAGCCGGGCTGTCCGCACAGATCGGTACAAACTGATTGCCAACTTCACCCCGGGCCGCGCTTTCTACGATTCCTCCCAACTTTGGCGGCCGCTTTCATCGGTCGCCTTCATCGAAGACCAACCGCGCTCCCGGCACCTGCCCCTCGAGTTTTACGCGCTCGAAAATGATCCTCTCGAGCAGTTCAATCTAATAGACGATCCCTCCCGCCGCGATGAAGTGTCGCACCTGAAAGCAAAACTCTTCGACTGGATGAAAGAAACGGACGACCCACTCCTGCGGGGTCTGCCCGAGCCACCAATTTATCGGCGCACGCTGGACGCGTTGAAGGGTTCCGCAAAAACGGACAATCCATGACTGCATTGATATCTGCGCGAAACCGGCCTGAGGTGAGCTTCCTACCCTCTGTAACCGTGATTGCCACCGCACACCATTTTTGGCAGGGAACGCGCGCCCTTTGACTCCGCTCAGGGTTTCCAACAACCGCGTTCCCTGCTATTCCAAATTTGAAGTCCAACCACCCCTCAAAAATGCATCTATGATCTCGTCATACTCCGTATCGTCCTCCCAGGATACGATCTTCTTTTCGCTGATCAGCCAGTTCAGATTCCTTTTCATTCCCTCATTTAATGAAATCTCACAGCGATATTTCAGATCTTCTCGCGCACGCGAGTTGTCGTATATACCGGGATACTGAAAGCTGCGCTCACATTGGGCGGATCTCTCAGGAGAAATCTCTCTAAGAATACGGGTGGGTATATTGATCAAATTGAGACTCGCCACGTCGAAACCCTCAGCGATCACCTCGTAATACCGTTTCCATGTGAACCATTCATCACCAGTCACATTATATATCTCACCATAACTCTTCTCGTTGTTACAGGCCGCCACGAAAGCCCTCGCCACATCACTGGCGTGTCCTGCAGACCACAACCCGTAACCGTCGCCATGGACGCAGATTGCTTTTCCTTTCATCATTCGATCCAGAAAACTGCTGTTGCTACCCAGCGAATGTAGAATCGGACCGACATCGCCATAAGTGTGAGCCGGTCGCAGAATTGTCACGTTGTAATCTCCACGGTGATGCGCATTCAGATGAATTCCCTCGCACTGCGCCTTATTTATCCCGTTCTTAAACTTCGCACCCAAGGGTTCATTCTCTTTAACCGGGTAACTCGAAGCCGGCTTGGGATAGACATTGGAAGTGCTGCAGAATATCAACTGCGTGGTGTTCCCACGAGCCGCCCGGTTCATGCTCTCCGCATCAGCGGGATCTGAACAGATAATATCAATTATGCAATCCCATGGCCCGGATCTCCGAATCGTTTCCTCAATTTGTTCATGCTCCTTTCGATCACCAAGGATTGTCTTGGTCCTGCCCTGCAATCGACTTTTCCTTTGGCCCCGATTGAAGAGTGTGAGATCCACATTCCGTTTAAGCAGCTGATTGCTGATCTCCGTGCTGATCAAGCCCGTGCCACCTATGATAAGTATTTTCATTACTAACTGGACCCCATTCGAAAAGCCTTTCGAGCGGGCGGTTTAAGGTTCTCCGCCACGGGCGGACCAGCCTATGGCTGGCAGGTTTCGGGTTTTAGGCTGCCGGCGCTGCCGATGAGCAGGTATTGAGCGGCCATCGGCGTGGCTTGCTGCACAATACGTATATTTGCCGCTGTCTGGAGGCATACTCATCCCGTGGTGCTTTTTTCTCTGAGCTTCAAAGCGGTCAGATTCAGGCTGCCTGTTCCAGTTCCTCCCCTCGGCGTTTCTTCATCAGTATGATGCGGCAGAAGTTGTAGGCCAGAACCTTCTCGAGCAGTTCATCGCCTACCGCATCGATGCCGCGGCGGCCGAGTTCGCCAAAGGCAAATCCATCTTTAATCGTGAACATCAGCGACTCCACTGCGGAGCGATCGCGGCGTGCCTCGCGATACGCCTCGCTCTCCCAGTCCTCGGGGGTGGTCAACTTCTTGCCCTTCGCCCCACTGATACTGATCTGCTTTACCCCCATGCTCAGCACCTCCTTGCGTCCCTTCGCCGAAGCATATCCGTCATCGGTGCTGACCAGTTCAGCAATGACACCGGTGCGCTTGATCGAATCGCCGATGGCCGGCGCCAGCTCAATGGAGTCTGCCGCGTTGCCTTGCGGTACGATCAGGCTGGTGACAAAACCGTTTTCGCTGCGAACCAGTTGTGGCTTGTACCCGATCACTGGATTGCGGCTGCCCTTCTTGATGTAGGCCGCCGATCCGTCCGAGAGGCTCAGGACCTTCTGTGTGGACGGTAGCTTCTTTTCGTGAAACACCCGATCATGAGCATACTCAACAACCCGCTTGGCGTCGGCAATATCGCCCCTGATCTGGCTCAATGCCCGCTCCAGAAGCTCCCGGCGAGTGGGAGGCAGTGAATCCATCGACAGGCCCTCTTCAAGATGGCTCAGTTCCCCCGTTAGTGAGTCGGCCGCCTTGCGGCCCCGCTTGAGCAACCGCCGGTAGTGTTTCTTCAGCTTGCCCTTCGACTTCGGTTTGCCCGCGGCCAGACAAATCTGAAACTCCAGCTTGTCCATTTCCTCCAGCCAACGCCCAACCCATCCCTTGCGAAAATCCTCCAGCCCGAAGACATGCAACTTCTGACCCAAACGATTGGCCCGCATCAAAAGACCGCTCAGAATCTTCCCATCGGTGGGCCAGCAGCTGTTTGCTTTCACCGAGGTGCTGTCGATCGTCAGCTTCCCGAAATCGTCCCATTGCTCCTGGAGGATAAACCCAATCTGTTTATCAAAGATCAACTCGCGGGTCGTATGGCTGACCAGGTTCACGTTCTCCAGAATCGTCGTCACCGCCGGCATTCTCAGTCCCCCGCTCTGCAAAAATCCGTACAAGCTCATCGACTCGCGCACAAACCGCCGTGCCGGTTTCGTGGTCAACGAACCCAGAAACCCTCGAATCATCACGAACACGTATACCGCATAAGCCGGCATCCGCGGCCGGCCTGCCCCAAGATTCAATTCAGCAGCCAGAATATTCTCCTCCTCGATGTCCAGCTCCGGCAGCTCCGCTGTGCGCCCTTCAAAGAACCTGCGATCTTCCAATCGAAGTTTCTTCTTCTCACGCGCATGGGCGTCCAGATCCTTCTCGATCGCCTCGATGATTTGCGCCGCGAACCCGGCCAATTCTTCAACTTCATCCAGAAAATCACGGAAATCCGTGTCTGGAACCGGCAGAATGAGGTTGCTAAGGGGCGTCTTATCGCTTTTGTTCTCCTCTGTCGCACATGTTGGCATGTTTAACTCCTTTCTTAATCTTAAGTTGTTAAACACTAGCATGTTGCGACACTTTTTATCAAGCCAAAAAATGATTTTTCTCAAGTTTTTCTTGCGCCTTTTGCGCCTCTTTGCGGCCAATCAGTAGCTTTTCGGATAAGGTCTAACTGTAGGACCTCTGCCGGGCGGCAGAGCGGGATGACCCAACTTTGAATTTCGAATCTGCTCTATCCCGCGCTCGACCGTCGTAGTCGAAGGTCTTCGATTTTCGACTACGATTAGGAAGGGCTCAATCTTCTATCGCAACTCGTCGTCGTAATCGTAGTCGTAACTGTAGTGGAAAGTCCAGAATTTCGCTTGCCCACCTTCTCTGGAAATCGCTTGCGATTTCCAGGCTAGGAACCTGTCGGACTTGGTCCACTTATTCTGTAAGATAAGCGGACCAAGTCCGACAGGTTCCTAAGTATAAAACGCCAATCCATCCATCGGTTTCTCTTCGCCCTTCCACACCAGGCTGGCGAGGTAGCCGACGATCAAGCCTACGGAAGTCGCGATCAATCCATAGGTGAAGAAGATGAGACCGGTTTGGAACTTCACGTAAATCAAAACGCCGGAAGCGGCGAGAAATCCCACGACCGCTCCCATACTGTTACCACGAGTCGTAAAAAAGCCCAGCATGTAGATGCCACCGATACACCCCATAAAGATGATAACGTACTGGTAGTAGACATCGATCATGGTCTTTATCCCCGCCGAGGCAATCAGGATGGCAATAAATGTTCCCAGTATCCCCATCAGCACGGTGATTATCTTTGCCATTCGCAAGGCCTTTAAATCGTCGTACTTACCCCCGAAGCGGCCGTAAATGTCGTTCACGCAAACCGTGCAGATACTGTTGATGCCGCTATCCAGACTCGACATGCTGGCGGCGAAGATCGCACCGATCATCAAACCGGAAACGCCGGCCGGTAATTCGACGACGATAAACCAGGGTAATATCTGGTCAGGCTTGGAAAGGGCCGGATTAAACTGTCCCGGCGAATAGTAGTAAAAGAGGAAGATGCAAGTACCGGTGAGAAACAGAAGCAGAATGATAAAAGGGCCGACGATCGATTTTACAATAAGACCTTTGCCGGTCTCCCTCAAGTTTGGTGTGGTGACGAGTCTCTGAAATAGCGCCTGGTTAGTTATGTAGGTATTGGCCCCAACCGGCAATGTCGTCAATACAACCCACACGGTCACGATTGTGAAATCAAAAGAGAAATCAAAGGTGCGAAACTTCTGCAGATCCCACGCCGTTCCCAGGGCTTCGAAAACGCCGGCGTCCACACGGTAGAATACGATTCCAATCATGCAGAATAAGCCGGCCAACATGATGATGGTCTGCAGGACATCCGTCCAGATCACCGCTTCTATTCCCCCGAGAAGGGTATAGATGGTCGCAACGACTCCGATCAAGAGAATGCACAGGTAGATATCCAGGCCCGAGACGACAGAGAGCGCCAGAGCCGGCATGTAACTCAGCGCTCCCATGCGGAAGATTTCGCTCACAAGGAAAAGGACGCCTCCGAGAAGCCTTATGCGAACGTTGAACCGCCTCTCCAGGTACTCGTAGGCCGTCGTCACATCGAGGCGGGCAAAGAATGGGAGGAAAAAGAAAAAGACCAACAGGGCGCCCACAAACGCGAACAAGTTCGTCGCAAACCAGAGCCAATCCGTGACAAATGCTTTCGCGGGCAGAGAGATGAATGAGATCGCGCTCGTGCTCGTGACCATAAGGCTTATTCCCATGGCCCAGCCGGGCATGCGCTTCCCGGCTTTGAAATAGTTCAGGGTAGATTTTTCCCTCCTGGAGAAAAAGAACCCCATAGCGATCAAGAGGCCGAAATAGCCGGCCAGAACGATGTAGTCCAGCATCGACAGTGCTTTTTCAAACTCTTTCTGATCACCGCGGTATATTGTTACGCCTCCTCCATCCAGCACCGGGGCAAAGACACTCTGCTCACGGGAGATCAGAGTAAGGGGAGACGAATCGATGGGTAGCCGACTGGAGACCGCCCACCGGTCCGTGATGGTGTTATAAACCGAAAAGAAATTCTGATCTCCTGAAACATTGTCTGCTGTTAAGAAAATCGTTGCAGTGCCCACCGGCACACCCGCACTTAGGTGAAACTCAGCCTGTGGGAATTCCATCAGCGGATGCCAGGTATGGTCCTTGAGGCTGAATCGGATGCCCTCACCGGTTTCACCGAAAATATACAGCGACGTCTCCATGCCGTCATATTGGGGGACCATCGCAACGACCCCTTCCATCTCGTCTCCAGGAACTGGGAGTGATGTCCAGTCTTCCGCGTCACCGGATTCATCCAGCCTCATCGACCAGAACCGGTTTGTCCTTCCACCGGCAGGTGACGCGTCTTTGGCAGAACCGATGACATATAGAATCTCTTCGTGGGCCGTTGCGGCCAGCCCATCGAGCGGATCGGGAAGGGAAACGAGGGAAGAACTTTCGACGGTGTTCCGTTCACGGTTAAAGACCAGACGGATCACTGACTTCGAAGGTCCTTGCGCGTTCAGGCCCCCTACACAGATTACTCCGTCTGCCGTCGATACGGTAGTCCCAAACCCGGTGCCTAAAGGGAGAGCCGTCGTCGCCTGCTTCCAAACCGGCGCATCCTGTCGGGTATCGAGGTGAAAGATACTGTTGGAGTATTCGGACTCTTCCTCTGCTCCCTTTACGATCCCTCCAGCCAGAATAATCCCATCATTGCTCAATCCGATGAAAGCGCCCTCCATTTCGTTTTCCAAGGGCACGGCGGCTACTTTCTCCCATTCGAAGGGATCGGAAATCACCGGCATCTCGGGTTCCGCAGAACCCAATGCACCGCAAAAGGACAAGACCAAGAATACCGTAATCAGTAACGGTGGCTTCTGTCCCGCGTTACATTTCAGGCCAATCATAACTCGTTCCGAACAAGGAGTTCGCCGCCTTGTATGTCAATCAGCGTTTATATCCAGGCCCCCAAAGTAGCCGGCGAACTGTGAGCTCCTAGCAGCCAGCTCAGATATCGTTCTCGAACGATAGAAGAATCTGTTCTAATTAAAACTCGGTAGATCCCGCGCGAGCGCGGTCCTACAGCTCCATCATCCGATATTAGGACCGCGCTCGCGCGGGAGCCTGTCGTCGTTCAAGATGTGGGCTCCTGTTCTCTACGCCAACTTTCCCCTGTCCGGCTTTTCGTGTTCGAACCAGAATCAAATCGCCGATTCCTCTCTTCTTACGGTAGAGGATGGATGCCTTCATTCGGTGATGCTTTTCGTATCCCAAAAATTCGCATACCGGATCGTAGAAACGTTCCGATTCATTGAGGTTCCCGACGCGAAGTTCGATATGGTTTATGAGTGCCATCGAGTCTTCGGATCCTAACGACAAGCATGAGCCACCGCTGACCGAGAGCGCGGCTTCGATGCGCAAACAGGACTCGAGTTACAATTCGTCTCTCGACACAGGCCGGGTCAGCGGTTGGTCGCCATCCGCTTGTTCTGCCACGGTTGGTATGCGTGTCACGATTCGCTCCGGATGCTCTCGTTGCCGAGCTTGAGCAGCGGCGGCTATCGCCCGAACATCGAAGCCGTGCTCTGCCGCGTTCTCCTCCTTGAGACGCCGCACTCGTGCGATGATTGAATCGGATTCTTGCTCAATACCTGTATTAGTAGTCATCTCCAATAAACTCTTCAGGTGTGCAGATTACAGGCATTTCGAGCTGATGTCGAGTGAAGCACTTCCGGATCCGATGCCTGTTGTGGGGATTCGCAATGTGGTTGCAGTTCCATGTCAGGAGAAAATCGACCCGATGAACTCCAGCGCATGCGATGTGGAACGCATCATCAGCAGCTTTCTTTGGCACCACGCCGTCGTCAAGCAATTCCTCGGCGACTTCGATGACCGGTTTGCTGATTACTAGCTGAGCCACTTTGGCGCACCGTATCTGATCAAGCTGCCGCCCCTGTCTCAGCGAATCAACCACATTCACCGATGGTGTTGGACACTCTTGGATATCAACGATTACTATCACTGACAAGATCGTAAATCCAAATCCAATACAGTAAACCCCATTGTTTCAAAAATTCGAGAAGTAATGAAGAGGAAGGCGAAAGAATCTACATTATGAAAGAAAACAATCATTCGAACAGAACACCACCCGAAGAAATTCATATCACGCGCGGCATCCCGATCCGCTACGAGACGGATATTCTCGTCGTAGGCGGCGGGATCGCCGGTTCTTCTGCGGCAGCCGCGGCAGCGGCATCCGGAGCCAGGGTCATGCTTATCGAACGGTTTGCCACTCCAGGTGGCGACCTCACTATCGGCGGCGTTTTCCACTTCATGTACACCCTCACCAAAGGCGAGGTTCTCGACCACATTCTCACCGACATGAAAGCGTTCCGTGCCGTTCATCCCGCCACGGGCATCACCAAACCCAACGGCGTCTGCCATGGTGAGATCCTCTCCATCGTTCTCATTGAACTCCTGCGCCAAAGAGGGGTTAAGCTTCTCCTGCACACCCGTTTCGTTGAAGCACAGGTCAAAGACGGAAGAATCACCGAATGCATTATCTGCGGGAAATCCGGCCTGGAAGCGATCCGCGCCAGGCAGGTCATCGATGCCTCGGGTGACGGGGATGTCGCCCGCTACGCCGGTTTCGAAGTGATGAAAGGCAGACCATCCGACGGAGCCCAATTGCCAATGTCCATGATGTATTTTGTGCGGCATGTAGAGCCCAAGGATGCCCATGTGCAACTGCCCGACGGTTGGTACAACCCAGTTCGGAAAAAGGAGGATCTACCGATGATTACACTGTGGCCTGACGGCCCGCGAAGTAATGCCATTAAGATGAAGGTGCCCGGGTTCGACTCCACCGATACCGAGGGCCTCACCGCTGCCGAGCTACAGGGACGGCGCCGCATGATGGAAGTGATGCACTATCATCAGGCCGTTGAGAAGCGCCCCTGGCTGCTGGACCATTGTTCGCCGATTATCGGAATCCGTGAAGGCTGCCGGATTGTTGGCGACCACGTCCTCCAGGTGGATGACTGCAAGGCCCGCAAGACCTACGACGACGCCGTGGCGGTAAGCGACTACCAGCACGTCGACGCGCACAGTCCGGACGACGAGGGGCGCACCTTCATCCTTCCTCGTGAAGAGCGTTGGATTCCGCCCTTCCAGATACCCCTGCGCAGTCTCATCGCGAGAGATGGTAAGAACCTCCTAATCGCCGGGCGCTGCTTCTCAGCGGACCAGCTGTCCATGTCCTCGGCGCGGGTATCCGGTCCCACCTCTATGATGGGCCAGGCGGCGGGAATCGCCGCCGCCCTCAGCATCGAGAGAAATTGTGACGTCCGGAGCCTGGACCACAAGGATGTGCAGAAAATCATTCGCGAAAGGGGCGGAATTTACGATCTCGAACGCTACCCTTTCTCCAGATCGGAGGTAGTGACCGAGACGTCCAATGCCGCAGTCTCTGGCGGCTCATGAATCTCCTTACGATTAAGATTGGGGGTGCAGGGAACTCTCCGAACCTTTGTCGCGAGCTTTGTCGACATCTCTCCGGCAGCGGTCGAGGTCCCTTCCGACGTCCTGAGAAGCAAGTAGTAGAGACGAAGAATCGACCAAGTTTACGACGAGGCTTACGATGAAGTTTAGAGGAACGACTCACCCGTGAGGGAAACCTTGTCTCGAGCTTCGTCGTCAACTTTGTCGAAATCTCTCGGTATCGGTCGGGACAGAATTTGTCGATTCTCCTTTAAATTCGTTTACCCCTAATCATTGCTGTTGTCATACTTGCAACTCTGAAGATCAGGCTTTTCCCCACGTCGGCATCCTTCGAACGAAGGAGGCCCTTAATGACACAGAGATCCAGTTGAGTCGCCAGTTTGATCGTTGACTGGTGAGCAGTCTGAAGAAAGCTTCGCTGATCCTCTTCTGTGTAACGACCATTACCTTCCGCTATGTTGAGTACGATACTTGTAGTGAACGCATCCAATTTGCGATATAATCGTACCGGCAAATTCGACGAAAACTCCGATTCGTAGAACCATCGAATCACTTCAATAGCAACTACATAGACGTCGAGTTGCTCGTGGTGAAACCCCGACCGCTCCGATGGCGAGGTTGTATCCGCGCCGTACGCGACTCCATTTTCTCGTACTATCTGTTGGGACCAGGAGTCTTGAAGGCCCATCAGCATTCTGAAAATTTCTGCGAGTTTCTCTTTGTGTTTCGCCGCAATTTCTTCGTCGAGAAGTTGCTTTACTTCGGCGATGTCAAGGCAGGCTGCGCACTCAAGCGTGGACCCTAGTCCTAAAATAGGCGCGTTTAAAGGTTGAACAGGAAACTTCGTTATTCCTAACGTTATTTGCCATGCTGGCGGTAGTTTTGCCGCCGCCACCCTTGGGCTGGTTTCATGTTTTGCTTTTTTTGAGTCATATCCGTTCTGTTTTAACGTTAGTTCTGTCCCCTTTTTTGGATACGCCGACAGTCCTTCCGTTGTGGCTGTGCGTTCGCGGTTACTTGATCTGCTACCCAGGCGACATAGATCGGAATCGCTCCCAGGTGCTGATAAAATCTCCCATCCACTCGTTCCAGCTTAAAAGCCGATAAACAATTCGGCGCCCGCTTCGGATGATTTGCGCGGGGAGCAAGATGATGGCGTGAAGGAAGCGCCGAAACTCCATCTTCACGATCTCCAACCCCCGCTGGCGGTTGGGCATGAGTAATCCATACCACGCCTTCAGGTTCCAGGCCAATGCTGTCATTACCATATAGGCCCAATTGCTCAAAAGATCATCCACGGGCATACGCATCGCATTAACCCCGTTTTTGAGTTGCTCAATAACGTTCTCCTGATCGCAGCGTTGATTCGCAAAGGCGACCACCTGCTCCTTAGTCAGGTCCCTACGATTTGTGATATAAAAAAAGTAGCGGATCTCATCAAAGAGCACTACTTCGCCCTTTTGCACACTGATGTTCTTACGCACCACCACCATCCGATAGGTCTTTTTGCACTTGTTGGGCCGATAGTCCAACTCGGCCACACTTTCTGCCTCCAGCACCTTGTTTTCAAAACCCTTCTGGTGCACGATCCCTTCCTTCACTCGCGGCGCTTTAGCTCTCGATTCGGTCGCTATTTCATGCTTGGGCAACCGCTCCAGTTCGCTCCAGGCCGTCTCTCTGAACTCCTCGGCCAGTCCCACCACTTTGGGATGCGCATCCATTCCGAAGATAAATCCCGTTCCTTCTTCATCCCACCGATCGAAGTTTTCTGTCAACGAAAAGTCCGTATCCCCTCGCAAGCAGATTTTCCCCGCATGCGCACGCACAAGTTCCACCGCCCGATCAATCCACTTTACGCATCCCTCATGGCTAGTCTCATTGCCCGGTCGATTCACCATGTAGAGCACTTCCCTGGTATTTGCCAAACTCACGATCAGCGGTGCATAGCCCCAGATCCCCTTATAGCTTATTCCCATACCCCCTTTGCACTTCCCTCTCGTCTGCGCTATCGTCCCGTCCACATCGATGAACGCCTCCTCCATGAATCCTTTTGCCTGCTTGTTCCACACCCCTTGCCGTATCCGGTTGATCCCTTCCATCAATTTTTCGATCGCGCCTTCATCAAAGCGTCGGGTGAAGTCTCCACTGGTCGTCGGATCCGGTATCCTCTGCGCTCCTAAGGCATTCAGAAAAACCTCGTCCTTGCGGCGCAATTCGATGTCTTCGAGCCGGATCCCTCCCAATAATGCGTTGTAGGCTATGTTGAGCACATGATCACTCTCATGATACGGCAGGTGGCGCTTGAGCAACTGCACGCTCTGGTCGAGCTCTTCCACCAACCCCAGTCTCTTCACCATCAGGTGAATCGCTCCTATCCCTCCACAACTCACCCCTTTGCCTCGTTCGGCCGTCTCGTAGTGGATGTTGCTCGCTTTGAACATCGGTTTGGCCTGTTCAGGCCAGCCCCGATTTCTAAGCCGATGCTTTATTCTTCTCTTGCTATTGTGGAGGTTCTTGCGGTATCTTCTTTTCACTCGAAACGTCCTTTTTTTCTGGGTGGTTTTTTTGGTCGATTAACAGTTTTCCCAGTATCTAAGCGCGTTTCGAGCTTTTTATTGCGTTAGGTATATTCCAATCACACTTGTTCGAGGTCTAATACAGCGCCAACATCAATCGAACAGGATGCCCTTGACGACGTCCTTAAGATCGTCATGGACCACCGCGGACGGAATGGAGATACCGACGTCGAGCTCGCATCACTGCAATTAATGTTCGAGACGGACGATGGGGGCAGCAGGGCTTTAAACTCGACTGAGGCCAACGCCCTGATCGATGAACTGCGTATCTACCTCGACGACGGCGATGGAGTCTTTGATCCTGCCGACGAATCTCTTGTAGCCAATTTCAACACCCTATCGCTCGACCCATCCGGGGAACAATCTTTCTCCATTCCGGACGACACGGCCGATGCCCAACTCGCTTTCGGCAGCTCCAAGACTTTCTTTGCCGCTACCCTTCTCACTTCTGACGCCTCTGCTCAATATCCTTCCAATTTATCGGTAACTCATGTAACGGAGACGTCGAGCACCGGCGAGGACGCCGCCAACGACATTCCGATCGCACTCGAATACGCGGAAAACGTCACTTCCTCGAAAGTTCCAATACCTCTCAGATTCGATTTCTGGAAGACCCTCTTCTTCTCCGGGAGCGACCTGACCGATGACAACGTGAGCGGTTTTACCGCCGATCCCGTCGGCGATGGAATGCCTAACGGAATAGAGCTCGTTCTGGGCACAGCTCCCACTCTCTCTTCCGTCGAATTTCTGCCTGTAGTTTCCGAATCGGCGGAGTTCCTACAACTAACCTATCGCCAGCGCACCGGCGGGACCGGCACAGTGGGCGTCGACTACATAATTGGAGGGTTGCAGTATACAGTTGAAGTCTCCCCGGATCTCAGCGCGGGCAGCTGGGATTCGGGAAGCAATCTAGTCGAGCATATTGGCACACCCGTCGACAACCTCGACGGTACGGAAACCGTTACAGTCCGCCTCAAAGAATCCATCGGCACATCGAGTCGAAAATTCCTCCGCCTTATGATTACTCTATTGTGATGTAGATCGCATCGAAGCATAAAGCCTCTCCAACAGCCTTGCGGTTTCACGAGTTCAAAATCACAACACGAACACCCGCGAGGGATTGTAGGAGCGGGTTTATCCCGCGATAGAAAAACCTACGCACGGTTGGATTGATTACCCACTATGTCGCTCCCGGCATGCCGGGATTAGGAAGATGTCGGCGGTCGAAACCGCTGCAATGTACAATCACCCCCACTCCCCATCTCTCACCGCTCGCTTTTGCGAGCGGTGAGAGATGTCTATATTTTCGAGGTGGCAGCGTGCTAAGCGTGATGGATTATGGTCTTACAGTTCTTGCAGATTTATTCGCCGTTCGGGGTCATGCCCTTAAGAAATGGCTGTTTTCCGCTTCGCCGAAGGGGTCAGGCCTTACAAACCGCCCTACGCAAGATCCGGGCAATTTGTTAAGGCGGCTGACCCCGAAAAACAGCCACTGCTAAGGCTTGACCACTTGCTTCCAACATCGAACTAAGGGAATAGCCATCACGCTACACACGCTGCCACCTCGAAAATATCACCAGACCACGGGGTGGGTTTGGCCATTTGTGACATTGACCAATCCATTGGGTGCTTCTTTACAAGGCGCCACGAGCACCCATTTCCAGGGCGTGCAGGTGAGAAACGCCTTTGACATATCCACTCGCGTCGTTCCCGGCTGGTAGCCGATCCACTCCATCTCATCAGCCACCGCGTAGAAATTCTCGATGTCGGCCGCCATCTCCCTGGCCGGCCTCTGTGACATAAGGCTTCCGATCTCGAGCCTGATTTTCGCTACCACTTCGCCATGTCTCACGAGTGCCCAGCCTCCACCCATCTCCGCGATCGTGTTAACTGCCAGGGCAATGGCTGGATCGCTGTTACCCACCACCCAGATGTTGTGATTGTCGTGACAAACCGAACTGGTGAGGGCGGAATCAGCATCGCGCGGTCCCACACCCCTCCAGAGCATTTTCGACACTCCGGCGTTGTTGTGATAGCGGTCCACTACCGCAACTTTGGAGATCCCTCTCTCCATATCCGGATGAACCCCTCCATCCCTGACCATCATTTTCTCTGTAATGAAATCCTCCCCGAAATGCCAGAACTCAAGAAGGGCCGCGTTCACTTCGCTCTTCCCTTCCGGCGCGCGAATGGCGAAATCTTCCCCCGTCAATTTCCGGCCGATCCGTATACTGTTACGGGCCCATTTCGGGTATTCTATCTTCGGGACATTCAGGAGGTACTTCCCATCTTCCGCCGCCAATTTTCCGTTCACGAACACGCGACCAACTTTTGCACTCTCGAGATCTTTCATCAACACGACGTCAGCATAGCGGCCGGGCGCGATTGAGCCGACCTGGTGTTCGAGATGCCAGTGCCGGGCCGGGTAGTAAGTTGCCATCGCGTAGGCTACTTCCACGGACGCGCCAACCTCGATCGCGGTTCGGATGTTATAATCCATCGTTCCGTCCCGTATCGCCTCCAGGGCGTCGCGATCATCCGTGCATATAGAGATGTTAGACCAGTCCTTGATATCATGCTCCAAAAGATACGGGATCACCGTCGAAAGAGTATGCCGAGGCAGTTCGATGAACACTCCACTGCGGAGCTTCAAGATACCTTCTTCTCCGGTTTTAATGTGGTGGTCGCTGGAAAGACCTGCAGCCGCATAAGCGCTCACCCTGTCCGAATCATCCAGACCCATGCCATGGCCTTCCAGAACCCCGCGTGCATCCGAAGTGGCCTGCATCACTTCCCAGAGACGCTGGTAACCGGGCGCCTCCGGATCCCAGACGCTCGTCCAGTCCATCACTTCTCCGAGGCCCGCCACCCGCGCGTCTTGCTTCAGGAAGCCCCGCATCTCTTCGTAGCCATAATACCCGGCCGTGTGCTCATATACCGTCGGTGGCGTTGCTGAACCCACCGCCACGAAAATCTTCAACGGGCTCCCGTGTGCAGCCGGGATGAACCAGAAGTCCACATTGTGTTCGCCCACCACATTGCACATCTCGTGCGAACCCTCGGCCGTCCAGGTATTGCCCCCAGGGATCACCAGTTCAGCTTCAAATTCCGGCGCCACATTACCGCTCTCGATGTGCTTGTGCGAATCGCCGAAACCTGGCACGGCCCACTCCCCTGATGCCGATACGATTTCACCCGCTTCACCCCGCCACGCCTCCGCTTCGCCCACCCAGGCGATACGGTTCCCCTTTATCACGATGTCCTGATTCTTTTTCCAAAGGAGTGTGAAGACATCGAGCACCTTAGCGCACCGTATGATTAGATCCGCGGGTCGTTTACCTAGCGCCACGAGTGTCAGCTCCTGCCGCGCTTTCGTCTCCTCGCTGAACTTAAATCGACTTCCGTTGCCTTTTTTCATTACGCCTACTTCAGTTCTCAAATGAATACTCCCCGCAGCAAGCTGCGGGGTATCTAACTCTTTAGCCGTTTGGAACTTAATTGCCTATGCAATGTTCGAAGTTGAGACGAACGCTCCCGGAGGGGCCGTCCCACCACTAACATCCTTGCTACGGGTGGATCGGGCGCTCCGCGCACGATCGATCATGCTTGAGAAAGTCAGCGACCCCGTAGCAAGCTACGGGGAATTACCAAGTTAAATCTCCTATCAATTCCTATAGATTGAACGATGAATCGACTTTTAGCCTAAAGAATTCCACCATTTTTAGCACCCTACCCTAATGACTCAACCCTTGTTCTTTCATCAATCAGAATCTCATTCCGACCGACGAGAGGCTGAACCGCAGCCTATTGAGTCCTTTCCGTTCTTGTGTGCCTATATGCTGACGCCCGATTAAACAAGAGTGACATTTCGGCATTCTCGAGGACGAAATGCTCCCGCATTCCGCTACTTTTCAGGTCGAAGCATGTAGCGGAAAGCGGGAGCTTTTCGATGGTGTTGCCATCAAAATGTGAAATAAGAAACCGCCCATCAGGCCACTCCAGAATTGAAGTTTCAAGTAGGACCAACCTCAAAAAGCGCTGATAAAGTCATTTGCAACAGTCTCGACTTACTATACGCTGGACAGATCGGTCAACGCAGACGACCACCTCACCGATTATAGAGGCAACCGAAATAATGCCAAACTGGTTAAAGATAACTCTTATCAGTCTCGCCTATATTTTTGGATCGATAATGGTCCTTCTGGTTTCTGTCGCGCTCTTCATTTATACCGCTGCCGACGAACCAGTATCGGAAGAAGAAAAAAACCTCATCGTAACGTTTCATGATCTGGAGCCCTATTTCGAGGACCTTGAATACAACACCGAATACGAGAGTTTCAATAAAGTCAGATTTTTCGACAGGAGTACAGAATTAACCTATGAGTATTCTCATCCGGCTGAGAATCAGCCCTACATTTCCGTGACCATAACCCACGAACCTAAAAAATCCGATGCCCTTACCAGTTACGCGATTGGTTGGTCGAGCGGAATCGCAGGAATGAACATTGTCGATTCGGAATGGAACATCGCCGAAGACAATACAATCTTCAAATGTGGAGAAAGGTCCCGATTCGGCGTCGTAAAATACGGTGATGCCCAAATCGGAAATATGTTCTCGATGTTGGTGAGAGGGAATATCTACGATTTCTTTGTTTCGGGATTGATACTCGATGACCCGCAGATACTGGCCGTACTCTTCAATGAGAAAGCGGAGATACTGAAAACCTACAAGTAGATATTCGCTTATTCCGGAAACCGTGGTTATGGAAAGTAAGCGGGCTGTAGGCTTGAACGATATTTCCACAGCCTGCACCGAGCCAATTCGAAGTACCCGCACCGGCATGCCCATCTTAACCAGTAGGCGAAGTTAGGAGCGAGACCTAGCGCTTGAGAGCTCCTTATTAGGACTTTTCCCACTGTGGGCTTCGCCCCATACCACTCTGCTTGCCAGTGACATTCGCTTCACTGAACGAAGAGTAACTCGGCTGAGTTTTCGTCTGTCGTCTATCGATCACCGCAAGGAACAGTGGGATGGCCACTGCATCAGAGGGCAAACTCTTTACGAATCTAATTCCACCGGGTGACATCCCATCGTTCCTCGCTGAGCAGGTGAAACCGCCTCCAATCACGCCGCACATAACCAAGAATATGTAATGTGTTCTTGAAATAATTCAAACACCTCATAACTTAGGGTTGGTGAACGGTAGAGCCTCAAGATCGAATATCGGTTCCAGGTCTTCGTTCCGAAGCGTCAGATCTTGCCTCGAGCAGTAATGCGGATAATCCGTAGCGCTCTGACCTGATTAGGAGTGCCGTTCACCGTTTTCTCACCCAGATTACTTCCGGATGGCCGTGCCCGAAATCAATCCTCAGGATCCTGAGTTCATCGCCAACCCCTACCCCGTCTACGACCGGTTACGTCGCACCAACCCGATTTTCTACGACGACCATTGGAAACTGTGGATGCTCACCACCTTCGAGGATATCAGTAACCTTCTGAAGGACAAGCGCTTGGGTCGCGACATACCAGTCGCGACAACGCCGGAATATTCAAGCTGGAAGGAGCGAATAGGGAAATATCCGGCATTCGCCAATTATGTAGACAGCTCGTTCCTGGAGAAAGAAGGCCCTGATCATACCCGCCTCAGAAAACTCGTCCATAAGGTCTTCACGCCCCGACGGGTAAAGGATTTGCGCGCTAAGGTTCAGCAATTGACCGACGGATTACTCGATCGTGTCGAGAGCCGTGGCCATATGGATTTACTCGAGGATTTTGCCACGATTCTGCCCGTTTCCGTAATCGCGGAATTGCTCGGTATTCCTGAAAAAGACCGGATGCATCTGCGTCCCTGGTCCCGGGACATTGTGAGGATGTATGAATTCGGCCACTCAAAAAGTGACGAAGAACATGCCGAGGAGGCTACAATCGCTTTTCCGATTACTTAGATGACCTGGCAAATCAGCGGCGCCTCGATCCCAAAGATGACCTCATCAGCGCGCTGGCCGCTGTCGAAGAAGAAGGAGAGCGGCTCAGCAGGGAGGAGCTTATCTCCACCTGTATCCTCCTTCTCAATGCCGGGCACGAAGCCACTGTTCATGCTACCGGTAACGGAATGCTGGCTCTCTTCCAACATCCCGAAGAGATGCGGAAACTACAGAACAACCCTTCACTGATTAAGACCGCCGTTGAAGAGATCCTCCGCTACGAATCTCCTCTGGCAGTCTTTAAACGCTGGGTGCTGGAAGATATTGAATACAAGAACCATCTTTTTGAGAGAGGTTCGCGAGTAGCCTTTCTTTATGGATGCGCCAACCGCGACCCAGCACGATTTCCGAACCCCGACACCTTCGATATCACCCGTCAGGACAATCCACACCTCGGTTTCGGCGGAGGCACCCATTTCTGTATCGGCGCCCCCCTGGCCCGCCTCGAACTCCAGATTTCATTTTACACCATCCTCAGGCGCTTTCCTGACATTCAGCTCGATCTCGAAGAACCCCTGTACAGGGAATCGTTCGTCTTTCGGGGTCTGAAATCTCTTCCTGTGCGATACTGATTGGGCTCTTCATTCGTTCTCGTCGTTGTGCTCGTACTCGTTCTCGACAGCAGTGTCGACAAAGGAAAGAACTCTAAAATATTCAATACAGTGGGGCCCCTTGCTGGCTCCTTGCCGGATCAATTCCTACTATACGGCAGGTTTGAGATTGCAGCCGTTGCAGAACGAAAAGCTTCCGCTTTCCGCTACACACATTGAGTCGAAACGTAGCGGAAAGCGGAGGCTTTTCGAACCCGGCGTCACCCTCCCTTTCCGAGGAGGGGACCTTTTCGCATCGGGATTTATCCTTCAAGTTCTCCCTCTGGGAGGGGCCAGGGGTGGTTTCTTTCCAAGCCGGTTTCACGCTGAAAGAACGTCTACAAATCAACCGAAGTAATCTTTACCGATCCGCTGTATCCTACAATTCGTTCTCGTAATCGTGCTCGTCCTCGTGATTCGGTAACCTACATGTCCCGCTTTCGCGAATTTTCGCGTGTTTAGCGGGCATCCCTCTAATTTCGAGAACGAGGACGAGCACGATTACGAGAACGATATTTCCTCACGAATCGCTAGTTCTTACTTGGACTGCCAACCACCTCGCAAAGCCGTGTCGCAAGGGGAGTGTTGCGGCTGCGAAGGGCGCAGATCTCACCATCGATCAGGACAGCGGAGATGCCCGGTAAATCGCCTCCCTGCATAGCTTCAATCGCAGTATCGAATGCCGATCCAGAGGGCGCATCCATGATCACGAGATCCGCCTCTTTGCCCACT
>CBDCEW010000071.1:0-44979 GCA_965215885.1 Candidatus Moanibacter sp. | reverse complement strand
GCGTTTAACAAGCCAGCGATGATACCGGATGAATCCTAAGTTGTTGAGTAGCAACATATATGAGCGAATTGTAGCCTTTAGGCACACATGTTGCTAACCCTTTCGGCGTGGGCAAAGTAATAGGGATAGATTTGGGAACGACAAATTCCTGTATGGCAGTGATGGACGGTAATGAGCCGGTCGTCATTCCCAATTCCGAAGGTGCCCGAACGACGCCTTCAGTGGTCGCTTTTACAAAGAGTGGAGAACGCCTGGTAGGACAGGCGGCGAAGCGGCAGTCCGTCACGAATCCGAAAAATACGATTTTTTCGTCGAAGCGTCTGATCGGCAGAAAGTTTGATGAGGTGGATGAGGAGGCGAAGCATCTACCATACAATATCATTAAAGGTAAGAACAGCGACGCCTGGATCGAGTGTGAAAGTGCCGGCAAGACTGAGAGTTTTGCTCCGGAGCAGATATCGTCGATGGTGCTGGCAAAGTTGAAGGCTGATGCTGAAGCCTATTTGGGTGAAGGAATAAAAGAGGCTGTTGTCACAGTCCCGGCCTACTTTAATGATGCACAAAGGCAGGCGACCAAAGATGCCGGAACAATCGCCGGACTTGAGGTGAAGCGAATCATTAATGAACCGACGGCGGCATCATTAGCTTACGGACTAGACAAAAAGAGTGACGAAACCATCGCGGTTTACGACCTCGGGGGTGGGACTTACGATATATCCATTCTTGAAATCGGGGATGGTGTTTTTGAGGTAAAGGCGACAAACGGCGATACTCATTTAGGAGGGGACAATTGGGACGGCGCGGTAATCGACTGGCTCGTGGAAGAGTTCAAGAGGGACAACGGTATCGATCTGAAACAGGATCCGATGGCTTTGCAGCGACTCAAGGAAGAAGCTGAGAAAGCCAAGATCGCCCTTTCTTCGACGCATCAGACCGATATAAATCTTCCCTTTATTACGGCTGACGCCAGCGGGCCCAAACACCTCAATGTTACTTTGTCGCGCGCCAAACTCGATCAGCTTACGGACAGGCTCTGCCAGCGTACGGTAGAGCCCTTTCGAAGTTGCATACGAGATTCTGAGCTGAACATCGGTGACATTGAAGAACTGGTGTTGGTAGGCGGCATGACCCGGAGCCCAAAGATCCAGGAAATAGCCCATGATCTGGCGGGAAAGGAACCCCACAAAGGGGTGAATCCCGACGAGGTCGTAGCGATAGGCGCGGCCATACAGGGCGCGGTATTGCAGGGAGATGTCGATTCCGTGCTGCTTCTGGATGTAACTCCGCTTACCTTGAGCATCGAAACGGAAGGGGGCATTGCAACCTCCATGATAGAACGGAATACAACAATTCCGACGAAAAAGGCCCAGGTTTATTCGACCGCTGCCGACAATCAGCCCAGTGTTGAGATACGCATTCTTCAGGGGGAACGCCCCATGGCGAAAGACAACAAATTTTTGGGCAACTTTCACCTCGACGGCATCCCGCCAGCGCCACGGGGGATACCGCAGATTGAAGTTACATTCGATATCGATGCCAATGGTATTCTGAACGTGTCCGCAAAGGATCGAGGAACAGGGCGCGACCAGAAGATTTCCATCACCGGTTCTTCCGGTCTCAATCAGGAAGAAATCGACCGAATGAGGGAGGAGGCCGAAGCGCACGGGGAGGAAGATCGCAAACAGAAAGAAGCGGTGGAGAGCCGCAATAAGCTCGACAGCCTTATTTATCAAACCGAGAAACTACTCAAAGAGAACGAGGAAAAGTTCCCGGATGAGAAGAAGAAGCCGGTGGAGGAACTGATTGCCGAAGCCAGGAAGGCGCTCGAGACAAACAATGTGGAGCAGATGAATGCCGCTTTTGAAAAACTGCAAAACGATAAGACGCTGCAAGAGGCGGTGGCGGCGATGTATGCCGAGGCTCAGGCGGGAGCCGATACAGGCGGTCCACCTGAGGGAGCGGCCGAGGCAGCCACACCCGGAGCCGACAACGAAAAAGCAAGCAGCACCGAAACGTCTGACGATAGCGTTGTAGATGCTGATTTCGAGATGGTCGACGAGGATAAAGAGAAATGAGTCTTTGTGGTTTGATCAGTGTGCGAGATGTGTGCACGGTCGGCCAATTCTGTTCGTAGATAACTATAACAACAGGCATCTTAACAATAATCGAAAATAAGAGACAGCAATGAAACCAAAAATAAAACCACTCGGAGATCGTGTCTTGATTAGGGCGATCGAAGAAGATGAGCAAGTAAAGGGCGGGATCATAATTCCTGATTCCGCCAAGGAAAAGCCGCAGGAGGCCGAAGTGGTCGCCCTGGGCACGGGAAAGAAGGATGATAACGGAAAGGTCATTGAATTCTCCGTGAAAGTCGGTGATCGCGTTATCGTGAGCAAATATGGAGGGACTGAGGTCAAATTCGATGAGCAGGAATATACCCTGGTTCGCGAAGACGATATTCTTGGAATCGTTAGTTAACCTTTAAATATTAGAATAACTATGGCAAAGCAAATATTGTTCGACGAGGCCGCACGGAAGAAGATACTATTGGGCGTTGAGGCGCTCTCCAATGCGGTAAAAGTAACGCTTGGGCCGAAAGGCCGAAACGTCGTAATTGATAAGAAGTTCGGTTCACCAACCGTTACTAAAGATGGTGTCACTGTCGCTAAGGAGATAGAGCTGCAGGACCCCTATGAAAACATGGGGGCACAGATGGTTCGCGAGGTCGCCTCGAAGACCTCCGACACGGCAGGTGACGGAACGACAACGGCAACGATTCTGGCGGAGGCGATTTACCGCGAAGGCCTGAAAAACGTCGCGGCCGGAGCCAATCCGATCTATCTGAAGCGAGGAATCGACAAAGCAGTCCGTTCGGCGGTTGCCCAGCTCGATAAGCTATCGAAAAAGGTGAGCGACCGCGAAGAAGTGAAGAGTGTGGCGACGGTATCCGCGAATTGGGACTTCGAAATTGGCGACATAATCGCCGATGCCATGGATAAGGTCGGAAAAGACGGCACTATCACGGTTGAGGAGGCGAAGAGCATCGATACCTCACTCGAAGTGGTGGAAGGGATGCAGTTCGATAAGGGGTATTTGAGCCCCTACTTCGCGACCGATACGGAAGCGATGGAGGCCGTCTTGGAGGATGCCTACGTACTCATTCACGAAAAGAAGATCAGCAGTCTAAACGACATGTTACCTCTCTTGCAGACGGTAGCGAAGGGCGGGAAACCGTTGCTTGTAATCGCTGAGGATGTGGAAGGGGAAGCTCTTGCCACCTTGGTGGTAAACAAGCTGCGCGGCACTCTGCCGGTCTGCGCCGTGAAGGCGCCTGGTTTTGGTGATCGACGTAAGGCCATGCTGGAGGACATCGCCGTTCTTACGGGAGGCAGGTGTCTCACGGAAGACCTGGGGATCAAATTGGAGAATGTGCAATTGAGTGACCTCGGCAGCGCCAAGCGAATTTCGATTGACAAGGAAAACACGACAATCGTGGAAGGTGCCGGTAAAGGTTCCGACATACAGGGTCGTGTTAAGCAGATCCGCCGTCAGATTGAAGAATCCACAAGCGACTACGACAGCGAGAAGCTGCAGGAACGTCTCGCCAAATTGGCGGGAGGGGTTGCGGTGATTAACGTAGGCGCCTCTACGGAAACGGAAATGAAGGAGAAGAAAGCGCGCGTGGAGGATGCACTCCATGCGACCCGCGCCGCGGTAGAAGAGGGAATCGTGGCGGGTGGCGGTGTTGCGATTCTTCGGTGCGCCAAAGCAATCGAAAATACCAAGTGCGAAGGCGACGAGGCGGTAGGAGCTCAGATTGTCCGGCGTTCTATTGAGTCTCCGCTCCGCCAGCTTTGCAGCAATGCGGGGGTCGAGGGAGCGCTCGTGGTTCAGCGCGTGCTGAAAGCGAGAGGCGGTAACGGTTTCAACGTGACGAGTGGAGAATATGAGGACCTCTTCAAGGCTGGGGTAGTCGACCCGACCAAGGTGACGCGCATAGGATTGCAAAATGCCGCATCCGTGGCCGGTCTTCTACTTACTACGGAGGCACTTGTGACCGATATTCCGGAGAACAAAAGCGACGCTCCAGGTGGTGCTCCCCCCGACATGGGCGGCATGGGCGGCATGATGTAATTCCAGATTGTTCAACGAGTTTGATTGAAAAAGCGCTTCTTAAATGAAGCGCTTTTTTCTTGTTGGGTTTCGGAGCGGAATCTTGAATTCTAAGCCTCTACGTCCTCAACTGATCAATATAATTCCCAATTTTCGAAGAATGCTCAGTAATCGAAATCGCGTCGTATACTCGTGGATTCTGTGGGGCTCCGCATTTTTATTTGCACTGACCGATTTTCAGATAAGGGCATTCTGGCCAAGCGTAGTGGCTCTTGGAGTGGTTCTGCTAATTAGGCGGGTGCTTACCGGTCTTCTAGCGGGTGGGACGGCGGGCGTAATAATCATTGCAGGTGGAAATCCCATCAAAGCATACCTATCGTTCTTTTCGGATCACCTGATTCCTGCCCTTCAGGACAGTTGGAAGATAGGAGCAATAATCTTTACGCTCCTCTTAGGTGGATTTGTGGCTCTCATTGAAAAGGGAGGGGGCCTCCAGACTCTTGTCGGTAAACTTCTTGCACATGGGGGTGATCCGGCGCGAAGGCTGCAGTGGAGCACACTGATAATGGGGTTGATCGTTTTTTTTGATGGACTGGCGAATAGCATTATGGTGGGCCGCATAATGCGCAAGCTGGCCGATCGATGTGGGGTCTCCCGAGTAAAGCTCGCTTATCTGGTCGATTCGACGAGTTCGGCGGTGGCGTGTTTAGCGTTTGTCTCCACTTGGATAGCCACACAGCTGGCGATGATCCGGGAGGGATATGTTCTGGCCGGTCGCGGTGAAGAAGTGGCACCTTATGCCCTTTTTTTCGAATCCATTCCGTATAATTTCTACTGTATCTTTACTCTCATGCTGATCGTTGTGTCGATCGCTAAACAGTTCAATCCGGGATCAATGGAAGAATTTGAATGGAACGCCAGAGAAAGGCTGCGGCGTTCGAGGGCGAGCGCTGATCTTGCGTTTTCGGAGAATGATGGGACGGGAGAATTGGATGGCGAGAGGACCGCTCACTGGCTTGTGGCGGTCGTCCCCATATTGGTTTTAGTGTTTTTCTTGGTATTTGGTATCTATCTTTCCGGTGGGGAGAGTCCCTGGCCGGTGACCCGAGCAAAGATCGTGACAGCGTTCGGGGGTAGCGAGGTAGTTATTATTTTGATCTCGGCGAGCGCATTGGCGTCTCTGGTGGCTTATGCGCTCTATCCGAGGAGGAAGAATAAGGAGCCACCCTCGGAGGTATACGCGGAAGGTGTGCGGACACTCTTCCTTCCTGTTCTTATCTTGTTGGGTGCCTGGGTATTGAGCAGCACCCTTAGTGATCTGCAAGCGGCGGAGGTGATCTCGCGTCTCCTGGAAGGGCGTATGCCGCTGTTTGCCCTTCCGGGGGCAATCTTCCTCGTGGGAGGTGTCATCTCTTTTACGACGGGATCGGCTTGGGGGACCATGATCATCCTCATGCCATTGTCCGTGTCCGTTGTGTTCGGATTGTCCGGTGGAGAGGTGACGGAGTCGGAATACACCCTGCTGGCAACGGTCGTAGGTGCAGTATTCAGCGGCGCAGTTTTTGGAGATCACTGCTCGCCGATAAGCGATACGACTATAATTTCCTCGATCGCTTGCGACGTGGAGCCGCATGATCACGTTAGGACCCAGATACCTTACGCGTTACTCGCTGCATTCACGGCGATTGCGGTAGGATTCGTTCCCGCGGGAATTGGGATTTCGCCTTTCTATTCACTCCTGGTGGGAGCAGCTGTCTTGTGGATCTTTCCCAAACTAAGCTTCAGGAAGGGGAATATTTGATTTTCGGAGAGGTCCTACGATTAGGGGTGATGATAGGAGGATAGGGTTGACAGAGTTATAGCGCCTGCTCAACTTCCTACGTAATCTTTTGCTAAAACAGAGAGCTTGACCGAATATTTTTCTCACACTAAGTAACCCGCACCAATAATTGGGATTACTCGATCCGCTGGAACGTAATTGGTCGCGACGGTTCCAGGAGATCGGAGATTTTCAGAAATAACGATATATGACCATCAATAGAGAATCGAATAAAATGGCATTGCTGGGTGTGAGCTTCGGCTTTGCGGTATTTCCGTGCAGCCTGGAGGCACAGGTGGACCTCGTTGAAACGCGTGAAACCTTGAATCAATGGATTGAAACAGAGGCTAAGATTGAAAAAGCGGATTCGGAGTGGGATGAGGACAAAAAGACTTTAGATGGCATTATCGACATCCTGAAGTCTGAGATTTCAACGCTGGAGGAGAAGCTGGAGAAGAGTCGGGAAGAGATCTCACAGGCGGATGCCAAAAGAGAGAAGCTGGGCAAGGAACGGACAAAGCTAAAGAAAGCATCCGGTACCATCCAAAAAGTCATCGCGAAACTGGAAAAACAGGTTCATGAACTTTATATCGTGTTTCCGCAACCGTTGAAGACAACGATCGATCCTCTATACGCGCGAATCCCCAAGCCTGGCGAGGAGACTGAGGCATCCCTATCCGCAAGAATGCAGAATGTCGTCGGTATATTGACACAGGCTGACAAATTCAATGGGGGCATAATTCTGGACACTGGCCTGCGCGAGTTGGAGGGCGGGAGAACGGTAGAGATAAAGACATTATACCTGGGGCTAGGTTATGCCTATTTCATTGACAACCTCGGCACTTATTCGGGAGTCGGCGTGCCGGGTGAGAGTGGTTGGGAGTGGGAAGAAAGACCCGATCTTGCTGCGACCATTGCGGATGCTATAGAAGTCTACGAAGATCCACAGAAAGCGAACTTTGTTCTACTTCCGGTAGACATTAAATGACGTCGGGGAGACTTTTGATGAAAAAGGGACTGTTTATTCTATTAGCACTCGTACTAGCGACTGGTAATGCTCTAGGTCAGAAAGGCCGGGAGATTTATGATAGGGCGGCACGCTCAGCGAGAGCCGACCTGAAGAAATCTCTCGCTAAGCTCGAAAGCAGGAGAGAGGAGATCAGCGAGGCAAAAGTACCGATTTCTCAAGATCTGCTACGACTGAGGGGCGAGGTGTTGAGTCTGCGGCGCGAAATGGAACGGTCCATTCAGCTGCGCGATAACAGGACGGTGGATCTGCAGACGATTGAGAAGGAGATCGCGAAAAGGAAGGATGAGGTCTCCTATCTTTCCAGTTTGCTGGGGGATTATGTGCAGCGCTTCGAAAACCAGTACCACATCAGCGAAGATCAACTATACGGCGAACAAGTGAAAGAGGCTAGAAATGTGCGGGAGGATGCTACTCTCACCGATGAAGAGAAGCTGAACATGCAAGTATCCGTGATTCAGATGTCGCTCGATCGAGTTCGGAATCTCGCTGGTGGAGTGATTTTTGAGGGGAATGCACTTTCACCTTCCAAGACACAGGAAAAGGGCAAATTTGCAATGATTGGACCGATCGTCCTCTTCTCAAGTGATGAAAGCGATACGACGGGATTCGTCGTTCTCGAGCACGGCTCTGCCCAGCCTTCGGTTGTGCAGGCAGAAGAGATTGAGGCGGCCGGAATCAGGGAAGTGAGCAAAAATGGACGAGGCTTGATCCCGGTAGATCCGACTTTGGGCGATGCTCTGAAATATATTGCGACCAAAGAGACCCTACGAGAGCACGTTGAGAAGGGACAGATTGTGGGATATTTTATCTTGGGGCTGGCGGCTTTGGCATTAACGATCGCGATAATAAAATGGATTGAGATCTCAGGCGTGAGGCGCGCCCGACCGGAGGACCTTCAGATCATTCTCGATATGCTTCGGGATGGAAAGAAGGAGGAAGCTTTAGCCAAAGCCAAGAGCATAAGCGGCCCGGTGGGCCTCCTGCTGACCGACGCCGTGGAGCATTCAGAGGATTCTAAGGACCTTCTGGACGAAGTGCTCTACGAACGTCTCCTTGCGACTCAACCAAAGCTGGAACGGATGATTCCTTTTATCGCTGTTGTGGCGGCGACTGCGCCTTTGATGGGTCTGCTCGGCACCGTTACCGGAATGATCAAGACATTTAAGCTTATTACAGTATTCGGCACGGGTGACGCCAAGTCGCTCTCAAGCGGCATCTCTGAAGCGCTTGTTACGACCGAATTCGGCCTTTGCGTGGCGATTCCCGCAATCATCATTCACGCATTGCTCCTTCGGCGAACGAGGGGGGTGCTGGCCAGCATGGAACAGACCGCGGTGGCATTCAAGAACGGCCTTGAGACGAAGCTAAAGGCATGAGTTTTGTTGTTTTTGCAACCTTTGCTGAGGACGTTGCGGAAGTTTGGTCGGGCGGTGGATACCTCATGGTGCCGCTGGCCCTGTTGGCTCTTCTGATTTATTTCTACGCCTTCCAATTGCTGTTTTATTTTCGGCGATCGGATTACTACAAGATTGATGAAGTGGTGTGGTCCCGCTGGATCGAGCATCCCGAGGAGAGCAAGGGCAGTATCGGGGAAATGATCCAATACAGCCAGGAAGGAGTGAAGACGGTACGGGACATTCAGAGCCGGTTCGACGAGATAAAGGCGAGCAATCTACCTCCAGTAGAAGGAAGAATTGTTTTCCTGAGTATTCTCGTTACGGCAGCTCCCCTTATGGGGCTTCTTGGAACGGTCATGGGAATGCTGACCACTTTTAAGGGGTTGGCACACAGTTCCGGTCAGGTGGTTGACGTCGTGGCGAGCGGCATTTCTCAGGCCCTCATTACGACGCAGACGGGGTTGATAATCGCGATTCCCGGATACATTCTGGTATCGATGCTGACGAGGCGGTGCCAGGAACTAACGACATTTTTGGGTCGTTTGGAAAGTCTCAGTGTGCAATACTTTTCGGACAAGCTTGTCAGGAGGCAAAGGGATTTGTTGGCATGAGCGCACGGAGAAAACTTGGCGAAGGCTCCGACAAGGTGGACATCAACATCTCTCCGATGATCGATTGCGTCTTTATCCTCTTGATATTTTTTATTGTGACTACCGTTTTCGTGGAGGAAGAGGGTCTCGATGTCAACAAGCCGCAACCGTCCGCGGTGAGTAGTATGGATGAGGAATTGATCAAATTCCGGATTACTAAAAAGGGACAGGTCCTATTCAACGGGCAAGATGTTGGATTGAACGGAGTCCGCGTAACGGTAAGAAATGAGATGCAGCGGAAAATGGTACCAGTCATACTGGAAGTTGAACATGAGGCGGCCGCGGGCCTCATGGTTCGCGTAATGGACCATGCGAAAGCTGCCGGGGCGGAACAGATCAGCATCAATGCCGCTGGGAACTGACGGAGGCGCATAACCGGAAGGATCTAAGGAGTAGTGAAAGGATAATGAAGAAGAGAGTCTATAACCCTCCCAGACTCAACAAGAGACCAATCGGACCCGTCGCAGGTTCGATAATATTGGCCGGATTGATTTTTCTAGCCTTACCGCTTACTCAGCTTTTGTCCGGACTCCAGAAGTCCGACGATCTAGTCACCATTGCCGAAATGACTATGCCACCGCCAGATGCGCCGCCTCCGGAACCTCCACCTCCCGAGGAAGATGAAATTGAAGAAGAGAAGCCGGAATTTGAAGAGGAAGAGCAACCTCTCGATCTGAGTCAGCTGGAAGTGGCCCTCAACCCGGGCGTGGGTGACGCCCTCGGAATCGGCGGGGCGATGTTCGGTTTCGGCGTTACTCCGAATACTATAGCGCAGATGATTTTCGAGCTGAAGGATCTGGATAATAATCCTCGACGAATTTTCGCGGCACGACCGCTATACCCTTTTCAATTTAAACGTGAGGGCATCGAAGGTTCGGTGAGATTGATTATAATAATCGACGAGAGAGGGAATGTAATCGATGCGAGAGTGCAAAAGGCGAGTCACAAAGAGTTTGTCAAGCCGGCGGTGGATGCAATTTTGCAATGGAAATTTGAACCGGGAAGGAAGAATGGAAGGCCGGTTAAGGTGCGCCGGATTCAACCTATATCTTTTAAACTTACCTGAATCGAAAAGCGAGGATGTCGAGAATGTCGAACCCAATACCTGAAACACGCCTGCCTATGGCGATATTTGCCTTGTTGCTGGGCGGGCTGTCCTATTGTGGACTTTTCGCCCAATCCGAAGTCAACATACCCCTTCGCAATGATTATTTTACAGATGAAGCCTGGGTGAAGTCCTTCACATACACTTACGGGGTGGATACGAGGACGGAACCGACAATCAATGCTGAGGAAAAAGAGCTGTTTGACCAGCTTGTGCCGCTGATAAGGACCAATATCAATGCCGCTATTTCTACGCTTCGTGCAAGCATCACTCCAGAATCGAGCCCGGCGTTAAATTTTACCTTGGGCAATTTATACTTTGAATCGGAAAACTACTCGTCGGCGTTGAGTTCTTATCGGACGGCTATAAAGGGATTTCCCAACTTTATGCGCGCTCACGGTGTGTTGGGAAAGCTGTTTGTGCGAACGAACAATCTCAAATCGGCAGTACCCCGATTCGTAAAGACGATTGAGTTAGGTGGAGCGACTGGAGACATTTACGGACTTCTGGGCCACTGCTATTACAACCTGGAGATGATCGATCCCGCGCTGGCTTCCTATCAACAGGCATTGCTCTATACTCCCAAAAGCAAGGATTGGAAAATCGGAAAGACCCAATGTCTGCTATTTATGCAGAGGTGGGAGGAATCGATAACAATGCTCGATGAGCTGATAACCGGTAAACCGGATCGGCCTGAATTCTGGCTTTTGCAGGCCAATGCCTATTTGGGATTGAAAAGGGATATGGAAGCAGCCGCGAATTTGGAAGTGCTGCGGCGGATGGGGAAAGCGCGGGCGGACAGCCTCTTCCTGTTGGGAGATATCTATATCAATAAAGGCCTGGCAAAACTGGCTTATTCGGTTTATGTTCAAGCGCTTAAAGGGAAAGAGAAGAGCGATGTGAGGATACCGTTGCGGGTGGCAAGCATCCTCGCGGCCCAGGGCCTGTGGGACGAAGCGAAAAGTTACCTGGGGTCGATTCGTCAATCCTATGGCAGGAAGATAAAGGGCGAGGCTGAGTTGGAACTGCTCACCCTGGAATCGGAGATTGCTCTGGCTACTGGTGATACGGAAAAAGCGGTAAGAACCTTGAAGATCATCATCGATCGCGATCCCTTGAATTGCAAATCGCTCCTCCTCCTGGCGGATTTTCAGTGGAATGATGAACAGATCGAAGAAGCGATCTTCAATTTCGAAGCGGCGAGAAAGATCTACGACTGCCGGTATCGCGCTCTGCTCCAACAGTCGCAAATGTATGTCAGCCGGGGCGAGTACTCCGAAGCGGTTCCCCTCTTGCGCGAAGCCGTTGATATCGAACCGACTGACAACGTAGAGGACTACCTCGAGGCAGTAGAGCGCGCTGCACTTTCGCAGAGCATCAAGTGATTTAGCCCGCTTTTTGTGGCCGGCCGGCAACAGCGCTTTGGGAAGAGCATCTTGCCGCAACACCCTTCTTGAGAATTGCAAGATGTCGCTTCGCTCGGTAGTGAGAAAAACGGGCTAGAATTTATAGCGGAAAGTGGCCTTCCACTTGGCGAACGGCATGTGTTTGATAATAGTATTTCCTGCGAAACTCTCTTGTACGACAAAATAGCGCTCTTCGAAGATGTTGCTCGCGGAAAGTGCGATTTCCCATTTCTCGGTGGCGTATTCGATGCGTCCGTTCCAGACTATATAATTCGGTACTCTTAATGTTTTGTCGACATTGGCGTAGATCGAGTCGATATAACGCGGCCCCATACCTATGGAAATACCGTTTGGCAGCTTGATGCGAAGATAGGCGTTTATCGACCATTCAGGCAGCCCGAATCGAGACCCTCTGTTGGGACGATTTGAAACATTGCCAAAGTCCGCATACAAACCGCCTGCGTAGAGAACGGTCAGTTCCTCAGACAAAGGTATGAATCCACCGGGAAGACCACTGCTGCGAAAGAAGTGTTCCTGCCAGGTGCAGTTGAACAGGATCGAGAGCCATTCGTTATGGCTGTAAACGGTCTCGAACTCAATACCACGGCCGCGTTGCGGTCGTGCCAGGCTGCCGCGAGTGTCAAACTGCACGAGATCCTGGTGAAAGATATTAAAGCTGGCATAGAAGGTATCTTCCCAAAGATTCATTTTCACTCCGGCTTCGGCCAGACTGGCCTGTGAAAAGTTTACGTCGCCCTGGTGGATTCCTCCCGAGACGTAAAAACCCTGGTAGGATGTGCCCTCCTGGTAGGTTGCGTAAAATGATACGCCTGAGGCAACCGAGTAGAGGGGAGAGACGCTCCAGCTAAAGTAGGTTTTGCCGCCGCTGCCGAGATCTTGCCCGGCTCGATTACCCTGGGCCTGATCGGCAACTCTACGATCCCAGTTGGAATGGTCGACACGTCCGCTGAGGAAAAGAGTGAATTTCTCACCGAACTTGAGATCGGCAGTGAGAAAGGAGCCGTAATTCACCATTTTGGTGTCGAAAGAACCGAAGGGATCCCAGAAATTCTCTCCATTGATGTCCTGGTCAGAGCCCGCCGCAACTCTCTCATTGGGAAGGACGGGCTTAGTGATATCGCGCCGGCTGAAAGGTTCCGAGGTGAAGTCGGTCAAGGCGAGGGCGTCCTCGTAACGGATTGCGCCACCATAGATCAGGGTGCTACCACTGCCCAGGTTGGGTAACTTGTGCTCGACCACGATTTTGTTTTCCAGAGTAAAGTTTTCTCCGAATTCCGCGTATCCGTAAGAGGATTGCTTGCTGCGTTCATAGGTATCGACGAAAAACTTGTTAGTAATCTTCCAGTTCTCCTTCTTCTCGAATTCGGTATCAAAAAAGAAGAGAAAGGTATCTGCGTTGGCAAAATCCACCTCGTCGGCGAGGACCCATTTGGGCGAGATGGTCACCGTCTGAATTTCGCCGGTGAAGCATGGGCAAAAAGGATTTCCTGTGTTATTTAAGCCCCCAATAAAAGCAAATAACGTTTGCTGTTCAGGAGTGAAAGTGGATGGATTAAATTCGGAGAAACGCCTTCCGTGGCGCGGTAACCCGAATCCTCCTCTAATGCCGCCGAATGGAGACATCATTTCTATGACCTCACGACTGGCAATACCCGGCGTAGAGTTCGTGACCAGGAAATCGTCGGGACTGTCGCCTCCGGAAAAGGGAAGCGCAATAGGGATTTGAATTTCCGCGCCCGTTAGATCGTTGAGCGGTTCACCGATGACATATTGATTTCGATCGATCAACTCTTGAGTGACGCGATTCCAGCCGGGATTCTCATTGGAGCGGTGTTGATAGTATTCGCCGCCGAGAAAGATGGATAGCTTCTTGCTCACCTTCATTTTCATGGCGCCGTAGAGGGAGATGTAGTCGTCGTTTATGTCGTCGTGAAAGGCTTCGGAATCCTGAATGGTAACGGAAATTCGCCAGGCCGCCGGTCTTTCACCAATGAGGCGGGGACCACCGATATCAATCTGGGAGTTGAAGTGGGAGTAAGAACCGTAAGTGAATCTCAGGGCGCCGCGAAATTCATCGAAATAGGGAGATTTCGGGATGAAATTGACGTATCCTCCAGGTGTCGCGGCACTATAAAATGCGGGGGCGGGACCCCTTACGAAGTCGAGGGATTCCAGGGAGCCGAATGAGGTGGGGTAGCCGTTGCGATTCCATACCCGCAGCATTCCATTGAAGTAGACCGAACTGAAAAGGCCTCTGGTAGTCGGAATACCAGGAAGACCGTAGTAATTTATTACTGAGGCTCCGGGTACGAAATCGGCCAGCTCGTAGACATTGTCGATATCGAACTCCTTCATCGACTCGGGATTGATCACGGTAACTGCCCGGGGTGTTTCCAGAAGGGTGCGCGGGGACCCAAACACCGAGTCAACCGCTCTCTCGGTCGGCAGCAGGGTGTCTGACTCCTCGAGGGCCGTCTCCTCGGAGATGAATTCTTCGAGCTCCAGGATCTGGTTTCCAGTCTGCTCGTTTGCGCCCAAGGCAAGATTCACTATACCCGTCAGGCAGAGAATGGCGCTCCCAAATACATCACCATATCTCAGAATTCGAGTTCTAAGAGTCAAAATTGCTCTCATTACGACCTTAGGAATCTGTCAGACTTGGGTTTGGCATTATCACTGAGGTTTAGATTTCAAGTTGACCAATCTACGTTCCGGTCAAGTTCATACCGACAGATTCCTTTGCACGTTCGTATTTGAGCAGGAGGGTAGAGTCTCCAATACGTTCAGTAGAGCGTAATTTGAGGGGTAGGTTCCACTCTCCGGGGCATAAGCTCAATCCCGATCCGAAGACTATTGGTTCCAGTGTTATCCACCATTCATCGATGAGGTTTCGGTCCGTGAAAAGGGCGTAAATCCGGCTCCCGCCGAGAAGAGCGCATCGGCGATAACCGCGAGATTCAAGTTCTTTGAGGAGCGTCTCTGGGGCAGAGTTGGAAAATTCAATTGCGTTCTTGCGAGCCTCCTGGAGGTATACTTCGGGACTGTTTGTCAAAACGACTCGTAGACGATCCTCTGTGGGATTACTGACGATGATATCCCGTGATTGGCGGTAGGTGTTTGCACCGAAGATGCTGCAGTCGAACCCTTTGAGCGCTTTCTGAAAGTACACTCCGTCAGCCTCCGACGCAAAGTGAGTGCCTGAAATTTTGTGGCGCGTTATAAAGCCGTCAAGGGAGGCGACTGCGATCAAGGTAACGTGCATGACGTGCTCGCATTTTGCCGGAATAATTCAGGTTCCACAGATTCGGCGCAGGCAGTAATTTCACTTCAAATCGAGTATGTATCTGAGAAGAAATATGAAAGCCAGAATATAGGTGAGTGGAGAGATTTCTCGATACTTGCCGG
Organism: Candidatus Moanibacter sp.; assembly: GCA_965215885.1. Lineage (GTDB taxonomy): Bacteria > Verrucomicrobiota > Verrucomicrobiia > Opitutales > UBA2987 > CBDCEW01. Next base: position 30,033 of record CBDCEW010000071.1, on the reverse strand, counting down.
TTGAGAGAGAAACGCCGACGTAGACGATAAAACCCATGGCTATACCTTCACTTATGCTGAAGGAGAGGGGCATAACGAGGAGGGTGACGAAGGCGGGGGCCAATTCCCTCAAGTCGTCAAAATCCAGGTTTCGTATCGCTTCCATCATAAATATACCAACCATGACGAGGGCGGGGGCCGTAGCCATGAGGGGAATAACGATCAGGACGGGAGTCAGAAAAAGTGCGAAAAGGAAACAGACGGCAGCAGTGAGAGCGGTCAATCCGGTGCGGCCGCCCGCCGAGACTCCGGCGGCTGATTCTACGTAGGAAGTAACCGTGGACGTTCCGAGACAGGCCCCGATGACAGTGGCGCCCGCATCGGCCGTAAGGGCGTTGCCCATCTTGGGGAGGCGATCATTTTCGTCAAGAAGCCCGGCTTTTCTGGATACGCCGATAAGTGTTCCTATGGTGTCGAACATGTTTACGAATAGCATCGCGAATATGATGTCCCAGGACTCTGCGAAGTGACGAATGGGATACATGAAATCGAGAGCAAAGAAGGTATTGGCCATGCTCTGAGGAGGTCCAAATATTCCCTCGGGCTTCGATGTAATAAAGCCGTCACCTTGTGGAACGAAAAGTCCGATGACAGTGACAGCCAGTACGGAGATGACAATTGCGCCGGGCACCTGTTTCATAACCAGAACAATTGTCAGAACGATACCGAGAAGGACGAGGAGGCAGGAGGGTTGCGAGAGGTCCCCGATCGTCACGAATGTAGCCTGGTGAGAAACGATGATTCCGGCGCTCTTTAAACCCAGGAAGGCGATGAAGAGTCCTATCCCGCATTGCACTCCAATCTTGAGAGACTTTGGGATCGTATCGGCGATTTTGGTCCGGATTCCGGTCACTGAGAGCAGAAGGAAAAGCACTCCGTTCCAGAAAACCATCCCGAGGGCGGCATTCCAGGGCACTTCCCGACTTATGCAGACGGTAAATGCGAAATAGGCATTGAGCCCCATACCGGGAGCGAGCGCCACGGGATAGTTAGTCAAGAACGCCATCAGGAGTGTGCCTGCCACGGAAGCGAGGGCGGTAACGGTAATCAGTCCTTCAATCGGCATGCCCCCTGCGGCGAGAATTCCGGGATTTACGACCAGCACGTATGACATCGCGGCAAACGTGGTCACTCCGGCGAGGAGCTCCTTCTTTACGGTGGTGCCGTGCTCTTCGAGTTTGAAGTATTTTACTAACATTTGCGATTCCGGAAAAAGCTTTTTTTTTGAGTTGCTAGGAATCTGTCGGACTTAAAATTCCAAGCATCCTGATGAATAGAGTTCGAGTGAGTTCGGCAGGCTGCTAGTTTTCGAATTGGGCAATAATGGAAAGAGCCGCTTCCACGGCCTCTGTCGGAAGGGAAGTGCGTTCCACATCCCACTCCATGGGAGCTGTCGCGTCAATACCGAGCTTTGCCGACATGCCTTCTTCCGAAGAAGGATCGAGGCGGCTGCAAAATAGGTTCTCAATGATGCCATGACGCGACTTCCGGTTTTCAGTGAGATTGTGAATTGTGCAACGCACCCTCTCTATTCGGCAGAGTCCGGTCCTCGCCAGCGCCGGAAGAGTTCCTCGTCGAGGTGGATACCCAACACATCCAATACCCGGTTCACGGTCTGATTGATTATGTCGTCCAATTTGCGATCGAAGTCTCCATACAATCGATGTGGTAATATTTATGACTAAGAACAAGACCAAAATACTTGGATTCAATATCTTCTGTGCCTTTTTGTTCTCTAGCCTGGAAATCGTGTGAGATTTCCAGACTGGCGAAATGGGCTTGAATTTCGAGACTGAGTGCGATTGGCTGCGGATGGCGGTAAGATGATAGGGTTCGATATAGCTTTACCGGATTGGGCGGTTGAGGAATTGGTCGGGTTGCCCGAGTGTATTCCATCGCTAAAAGATCGCATGGCTGAGGTCATCCGATTCTCTCGTTTGAACTTCGAGCACGACACCGGAGGACCTTTTGCGGCCGGAATCTTTGAGAAGGAGAGCGGGCGCGTGATTACGATTGGAGTTAATCGAGTGGTACCCTCCAACTGCTCATCGGCTCATGGCGAAATTGTCGCGTTATCTATTGCGCAGAGTACTTTGGGCGTGTTTGACTTGGGAGGATCCGGATTACCGGCTCATCAAATGGTAGTCAACTGGCGTCCCTGTGCCATGTGTTTCGGCGCTGTCCCCTGGTCTGGCATACGGTCTCTTGTGATTGCGGGGAGCGGAAGCGAATTGGAAGAGCTGACAGGATTTGATGAGGGGCCGATTCATCCCAATTGGAAGTCCGAGTTGGAGAGTCGAGGTATCGAGGTCATCGACGGAATTATGACGGAAGAGGCCTGTGAGGTCTTTCGCGCATTCGGCCAGAGCGATCGGCTCGTCTACAACGGGCGGCTGGGCTAGTCCGGAAATTTGTGAGATTTCCCCACTGAGAGCCTTTCAGGCTTTCATCTGATGAATTGCAAATCATGAATCATTCACTGGCCACAGCATACGAAACTTGTTCCCGTCGAGCGGGACGCGGAAGAATGACGAAGCAATCCAGGTTTCCGATCAGCCAGGAGGCTGGATTGCCACGCCCATTTCCGCGCTAGGTAGCCAGGAACGCGCGCCACCCCGGCACAAGGACCCATAAGCGCTAACTTGTTTGCTGACCTGGGAATCTGACCTCTAACTGTGGTCGGCGTTGCCGTGGAGACTCTGCTAAGCCTTGAGCTATATCGTTCCAATTTTCTATCACTTGTCGCAAAGGCACAGCGGGATCGACGGCCCGCTGGAGTTGATGGAAGACGAAGGCAAACTCACGCCATCGACTCTGCTGTTTTTTCCGGCTCCAGGACATATCCCCAGGGGGAAATAGAGATCGCACTTTGAATGATCTTCTCGGTGATCAGGGCCGCGAAGAGCTTGCCATAGAGCCACGCCTTGGCGCTTTCATCGTCATACTTAGGCAGATGTCCTAACTGTGCGATCTGTTTGAATCGTTTGAAGACCAGTTCCACCTGCCAGCGGATACGATACCATTCGAGCACCTCCAGTGCGGAAAAGAGCGATTCAGGAAAAGTCGTCAGCACCATGACGTATTCGGCGTAATAGAGCGTTTCGGGCATCAGCTTCTCGCCCCGCCTGCTGGCGATTCGCCGCAATCTCTTGTGGGCCATGGCGATCGCTTGCTCGCTTTTGCGGATGGCACACACCCGCGCTGGCAACGGGGGCTGATCCGATGCGGGCACCATGACTGGCCAAGCGCCCACCTTGCCACCGGCCCCGATCTGCTCCAGGCAGGCGGTCAGGTTCAGAACCTCTCCCCGAGGATCGAGCAGCCGTATGTTGTGCGGTGCCAGCCGTATACTTACAAAAGCCCCTTGGGAGGCTGCATATTGAAGCCCGGAAGCCTGGCAGTATCCCCGATCGGCGATCACGTAGTCACCTGCTGCCAGCGGAAACTGTCTAAGCGACTCGCCGGTGCCTTCACCTTGCGCTGGCGTAAGTTTGAAAAAATCGCACGCCATCGAAGGAACTCGCAAGCTATAGTGCACACGCCACAAGCTGCCCGTCTTCCCGGGTTCCTTCACCATCGTCGCATCGATCAGACGAAACTCCCGTTGCCCCACCGCCCCCAAATCCAGGCCACGCTCGCGAAACAATGCCACGCACAGCGAATAAAGCCAGTCCTTGCACTTGCGCAGCCGCTTCAGCAACGCTACGTCTGACAGTTCCGCCAACTGCGCCTGGCGCGCACGCACCACGGTTTCGCGCAGCGAATACCCACATGCCAGGTGCACCATCAGAATCCTCAGCAACTTCCCAGGTGCCTTGTCCCGGCGCAATCCCTTCAACGCGTTGGTCTTCTTAGCCAATTCTTTCCATTGCGGCGGGAAAAAAGACATCAGCACGCTCCAGTCTTCATCCATCATGGTCGACCTCCCTTCAATTCTGCTAACCTGTTGCGGAAGTCCACAGCAGGAAATGCACTATGTCAAGCAAACAAGTTAGCGCTTATGGGCACAGGACCGGGGCAGCCAGCGACCGAAAGAATGAAGCTAAACACGTACCTGCCGGACGGAAGGACTGCGGGAGGTTTTCATTTTATGGGCCTTGGCACGGCTAAAATGAACTGCTATCCCTCCCGGTATTATGATCGCTGTTCGAATCTGCAAAACGTCATTGGTGGCCGCGACTACGCTGTTTCTTTTTCTAGTCGTCTTGAATAATCTCCTCGACTATGGATCGAATTACAAATTCGTCGAAGGAGTCCTGAGTATGGAGACGACCTTCGCCGAGAATAAGCTGATGTGGCGGGCGGTCTCATCCCCGACAGTTCACACCGCATTTTACATTGCGATCATACTTTGGGAGACTGTGTCATGCGTCTTATGCGCTTGGGGGACACTCAATCTGGTTGGTGCGCTCAAGACAGATGGGGTGCTATTTAACCGGGCCAAGAAGGTCGCCATATGTGGCCTTACCTTGAGTCTGCTTCTATGGTATGTAGCGTTCATCACGGTGGGAAGCGATTGGTTTTTGATGTGGCAATCCGAACTGTGGGACGGAGGAGATCCAGCATTTCGCATGTTTGCCATTATGGGGATCTGCCTCATCTTTCTCAACATGAAGGATGATGACCTTTATCGCCAACGTAGATAAGGATACATTCTGGGCTCACAAAACGTGGCCCTCTTTTGCCAGCAGGCCCGATAGGGAGGAGACGGTCGTCATTCTACCTTTTGTCGGATTTGCCGACTGGGGGTTGGGACTTCCATTGGACATTGAGGAGATCGTCAGCATGGCGGTGTTGAAGTGCGCGGTCAAGGGGGTCAAGAGTAAGATTCCCATCCAGGTCGTTCCACCTTTGCGATTTGTTCTCGGCCCCTATGCCAACTGCGCCTTCAGTATCGATCCGGAGACGGCCTATAGGTTTGTCGAGGAAGTTACCGAATCCATCCACCTCACCGGATTCAGAAAGGTTGTTTTGTATAACAGCAGTCCATGGAACGAGGAGCTCATCAATAAAGCCTGTGCTCGAGATTTGCGAATCAAGTACGGTATGCAGATGTTCAGCGTAAATCTCTATGGTCTCGGGTTGGACTTTCATCCGATTCGCAGCACCTCCCGCAAAAGGCTCCAAACCCTGGGCACTCACCTATTGAATAAGGAGCCCAATCTCGAATCGAGCGCAAACAAAACTATTCCTGTCGATGGATTAACTCCTGGCGATGCAATGAGCGCTCCGGCCCTAAATGAGAGCTTGTCGATTGAACAGGCGCATCGAGCGGGACCTCGAATATTGAGCGAATCGAGTGACCATCTGGCTCGGTTATTGAAAGAGATACACAGGCGAAAACCGTTGTCAGATGATGGGAGGATTGAACATAAGAAGGGTAATCAGTCTTCAGTATCCAGTAATCAGACAGAATAGATTACTGACCACTCACTACCGGCTACTGAACACTGTTCACAGAACGAGATCCACAATGATTCTTCCCCGCTATCGAGAATTCTATCTTCCGGCAATGACGCCGGAAGAGATCAGCGGGATTCCGGAAAAGGAAAGGGCTGTGGTAATCGTGACGACCGGAGCGATCGAGCAGCATGGGCCCCATCTTCCGGTGGGCGTCGATGCGATTCTGGGCCAGAACTGGCTCAATCTCGCTCTACCCCAGGTTTCGAATGAAGTCGCTGTTTATGTGGCACCGGCCATTACGATCGGAAAGAGCGATGAACATTGTGGGTTTCCAGGCACGCTCTTCATTTCAGCGCAGACGTTGGGACGCCTTTTACGAGCGATTGCGCAACAACTTCGTGCATGGGGCTTCAGCAATTTAGCGATACTCAACACCCATGGAGGAAACATTTCAGTACTGCGATATACATTGAGGGAAATTCAGAGCGAGTACGGAATGCGGACGTTCATAGTTCCACTGGGCTGGGAGCCGCCTCTTTCAGAACAGGAGGATATCTATGGCTTTCACGCCAACGAAATGGAAACATCCTGCATGCTGGAAGCTACTGAGGGGTTGGTCGATATGTCCCAGGCGATCTGTGAATATCCCGCCCATGTAGAAGATCCGGGTGAGCTTCGCCCGGAAGATGCTCCGGCCACCTTTGCCTGGGTAACGCAGGATGTTTCCAAGACCGGAATCGTCGGTGATGCGGCTGCCGCCACTCCGGAAAAGGGACGTGAATGGGTGGGGAGCTATGCGGAGAGCTTCGCTCGCCAGATTGAGGAGCTGTATCGGTTGATTCAGGAGGAGGAGACATCGATGTAAACGATTGAGAGTCACGATAAGACTTGCCTAAGCAGTCTGATTTTCCGTCGTGATCATAATAGTGATCTGAAATCGAATGAAGAGAAGATCGACTGGAGTTCGGGATCGCGCGAACGACTAAGTCGTCCGGCTGCGGAAATGGGCGCTTTTACTTCCAGGGACTGTGGGGCTGGTTGCTGGATACTGAACACTGGTCACTCTGGCACTCTTCCACCCTGAACTCATCGGTTGCGGCCTGGGTATTTTATTTCGAATTGTCGGGCTGGAATCTTCGCTGTGGATTATCGGCTCTAAAGACGACCGAAAAAAGAGTGGCGGGAAGCGCCATGCAGGTGACTACTCCAACACCGAAACTATCCGTATATTGGTAGCAATAGCTGAAGAGCAGAGGACCAAAGGCACTGGTGATCGTGTAAACGGACATTGAGAGTCCGTTGATCGCTCCGAGATGTTTACGTCCGAAGTAGCGGGGCCAGGTGATGTTGAAAAGAGTGCCAAAGAAACCGCCATTGATTCCAAACAGAACGATGAACGCCCACGCTCCGATCGAATCGCTTAAGAGAAATGCTCCCATTGAAGCCAATTGGTTGGCGAGGAAGAGAGCGAACAGATACTTCAGTTCGATTCGATTGCTCAGCCATCCCGTCACAAAGGTTGTTATAATCGTCAATATGGACATTGGGATAAATATGCCCATTGCCTGATTTCTTGAGAGCCCCATTTCCATTCCGAACGATGCGAGGTTAAATGTCATGGCGGCGAAGAACACCATGTTGTTCATAATGCCGAGTAGCACGACCCAGAACGCGAGCGTGCGCATCGCTTCTCTGAGAGTGAATTCGTGGTGAGTAGCGAATTCCTCTAAAGTGAGTGACGGTTTGGGATCGACCCGAGAGGGTCCGTCCATTTGCAATCCGCATTCCTCAGGATGGTCGCGAACGAAAAGCCAGGATGCGAGACTGACCGCGATCCCCGAATACAGACCGATCGCTACCCACGCTCTGCTCCAGGTAAACTGCTCATTAAGAACGTTCAGAAGAAGAGGGATAAAGGGCCAAAGCAATGAAAGAATTACCCAGTGAACAGCGTTTGCAAAACCTCGCCTCCGATTGAACCACCTCATGATCATGGTACGGGAGGAGATTCCCATGACGCCGTGACCAAATAAGCGCAGACCGAAAAATCCGAAGAAGAGCACACCCATCGCGACCGGAACTCGATGGGCCCGGCCTACGCCGGATGTCAGCCAGTTAATGGCATATTCGCAGTGCGCGAGATAGAGGAAGGTGCATCCGAAGAGAATCGACGAGCCTGTCAACACGATCCGGGCCCCGCATCGATCGAGTACGCGTCCGACCCACGGCAGCAGGAATCCCGAAAGGATCATCGACACCGTGTAGACGCCGCTGATCTCCACGCGGGTGAGTCCGAGAGCCACCGAAAGCGCCTCAATGTAGACCCCTAAGGCAACCGGCATACTCGGCGCTGCCGAGAGCATGATACCTGTGCCCAGCACGACCACCCACCAACCGTAGAAGAAAGGCCATCGGGCGGGATTGAAGGGAAAGTCCGGTTCGAATCTCAATCTATTTATTGTAGAGCCGGTCCGCACCGCGTATCAAAGCCTTCTCGCATCCGGCTACCTCAGTCTATTCCATTCCCGTCTAGGAATCTGTCGGACTTAGAATTCCTAATCCCGGCACGCCGGGAGCGCCTGATCGACATTTTGACTCAGATCAGACCGACAGATTCCTTTCTAGTCCCGCCAATCCGGGATGGGAATGAAACCGAGTAGATCTCTCGAAAGAGGCAAAAAGTCCGACAGGCTGCTAGATCTCGCTCGTGGCAATAATCCACGATATACCGGTGAGCGCCATTACCACGGCGGCTGGTATGAGGATGCCTGGAATGCTGATGTTGAAGCTCACCCATTTTGCGATGTTTTGCACGAGAACACTTCCAGAAGGCAACAGAATCGCGGCCAGGAGTGAAGAGCACGCCGTAGCCGTAACGAGCAAGGTGGGTTTGAGCCATGCTTTCTGGGTATCTGGAGGAGGCAGACTTTGCAGCACGCGGCCTGTAAACCCTTCGTCATTGATATAAGGTTCCTCCTTGTGGAGGAGCTTCTCGAGCCAATCCCTCTCTTCTTGCAGACCCATCTCAGTTTCCTTTTGACCAGGGTTGAAGGTATTTTTTCAGCTTTCCCTTTCCTCGGAGGATATTCGTCTTCACGGTTCCAACCGGAGTACTGAGGACCTTTGCCGCTTCACCGTGTGATAGCCCTTTCTGGTAGCACAGATTGATGGCAGCTCGCTCACCGATTGTCAAATGCTTCATGGCCGAATCAAGATCCTGTTTAAGTTGGATATGCTCGATGCCCGAGGGTTCACTCTCCTCAATGGGACTCTTTTCGAGGCTGGTAAACTCGCGTTTTCGCCGCGCATGGCTCAGAAACTGGTTGTAAGCGATTCGATAGAGCCAGGTCGAAAATCTGGCTGCCCCTCGAAATTTGGCGAGCGATTGATAGGCACGGATGAAGGTGTCCTGCGAGAGATCATCTGCCAGAGCATAGTCTCCCGCGCAGAGTTTTCGCAGCATTCCCCGTACATTTGATTGGTGACGACGGACGAGTTCCCCAAAGGCATTGCGATCATCGTTGAGTAGAACACGTGCGATGAGATCTGCATCCGAAAAGGACACTAGGCCTCGAACAAGTGTGATTGGAATATACCTAACGCAATAAAAAGCTCGAAACGCGCTTAGATACTGGGAAAACTGTTAATCGACCAAAAAAACCACCCAGAAAAAAAGGACGTTTCGAGTGAAAAGAAGATACCGCAAGAACCTCCACAATAGCAAGAGAAGAATAAAGCATCGGCTTAGAAATCGGGGCTGTGGAACCGGCAAATCGTTACCATGGCCTGAACAGGCCAAACCGATGTTCAAAGCGAGCAACATCCACTACGAGACGGCCGAACGAGGCAAAGGGGTGAGTTGTGGAGGGATAGGAGCGATTCACCTGATGGTGAAGAGACTGGGGTTGAGTGGAAGAGCTCGACCAGAGCGTGCAGTTGCTCAAGCGCCACCTGCCGTATCATGAGAGTGATCATGTGCTCAACATAGCCGACAACGCATTATTGGGAGGGATCCGGCTCGAAGACATCGAATTGCGCCGCAAGGACGAGGTTTTTCTGAATGCCTTAGGAGCGCAGAGGATACCGGATCCGACGACCAGTGGAGACTTCACCCGACGCTTTGATGAAGGCGCGATCGAAAAATTGATGGAAGGGATCAACCGGATACGGCAAGGGGTGTGGAACAAGCAGGCAAAAGGATCCATCATGGAGGAGGCGTTCATCGATGTGGACGGGACGATAGCGCAGACGAGAGGGAAGTGCAAAGGGGGTATGGGAATAAGCTATAGGTCGATGAACTAAGGGGATCTGGGGCTATGCACCGCTGATCGTGAGTTTGGCAAATACCCTTTGGGAAGTGCTCTACATGGTGAATCGACCGGGCAATGAGACTAGCCATGAGGGATGCGTAAAGTGGATTGATCGGGCGGTGGAACTTGTGCGTGCGCATGCGGGGAAAATCTGCTTGCGAGGGGATACGGACTTTTCGTTGACAGAAAACTTCGATCGGTGGGATGAAGAAGGAACGGGATTTATCTTCGGAATGGATGCGCATCCCAAAGTGGTGGGACTGGCCGAGGAGTTCAGAGAGACGGCCTGGAGCGAACTGGAGCGGTTGCCCAAGCATGAAATAGCGACCGAATCGAGAGCTAAAGCGCCGCGAGTGAAGGAAGGGATCGTGCACCAGAAGGGTTTTGAAAACAAGGTGCTGGAGGCAGAAAGTGTGGCCGAGTTGGACTATCGGCCCAACAAGTGCAAAAAGACCTATCGGATGGTGGTGGTGCGTAAGAACATCAGTGTGCAAAAGGGCGAAGTAGTGCTCTTTGATGAGATCCGCTACTTTTTTTATATCACAAATCGTAGGGACCTGACTAAGGAGCAGGTGGTCGCCTTTGCGAATCAACGCTGCGATCAGGAGAACGTTATTGAGCAACTCAAAAACGGGGTTAATGCGATGCGTATGCCCGTGGATGATCTTTTGAGCAATTGGGCCTATATGGTAATGACAGCATTGGCCTGGAACCTGAAGGCGTGGTATGGATTACTCATGCCCAACCGCCAGCGGGGGTTGGAGATCGTGAAGATGGAGTTTCGGCGCTTCCTTCACGCCATCATCTTGCTCCCCGCGCAAATCATCCGAAGCGGGCGCCGAATTGTTTATCGGCTTTTAAGCTGGAACGAGTGGATGGGAGATTTTATCAGCACCTGGGAGCGATTCCGATCTATGTCGCCTGGGTAGCAGATCAAGTAACCGCGAACGCACAGCCACAACGGAAGGACTGTCGGCGTATCCCAAAAAGGGGACAGAACTAACGTTAAAACAGAACGGATATGACTCAAAAAAAGCAAAACATGAAACCAGCCCAAGGGTGGCGGCGGCAAAACTACCGCCAGCATGGCAAATAACGTTAGGAATAACGAAGTTTCCTGTTCAACCTTTAAACGCGCTTATTTTAGGACTAGGTATCTGTCGGACTCTTAGTTACGGGCGGTTTTTCTACTAGTCCGGAAGTCCTTTCTCTTCGGTAGCCGGTCGCGGTTTTCCTTCGAGTTTCCAGAGGAGGAGATAAGCCACACCGATAAAGAGCGGGATGAGACCCAAACTCCATCCTTCTTTCTGATTAACCATAAAGACAAGTATTACTCCGAATCCAATCGCACAGAGAATGATTCCGTACCTGAGGTCGGCATTGGGGCGCCTCCCTCTGGTCTTTTTCTTCGGCTCGAGAAGCTGCGGTGGAATCTCCATACCCTTCTCGACCATCTTGGAGAGGGTGCCGTGAAGGACCTGCTTCTGCCTGAACGAGAAAAATGCAACGAGCGCGACGATAATGATGGGCATGCTGAAAACTGCGATTATTCCCAGAATACCGTTCCAGTCGACATGGGGATTCTCCAAGTGCAGCCTTTCGCGTTCGATAAGGAATTCGTGGAGATGATCCGGATTGAGCCGCCTAAGCAATTCATATTCTTTATCTTCCCCGTTGATTTCGGCGGCTATGCTGATGTCGCTTTCACTCGCCTCAGCTGTCTCGGTCTGTTGCTGCGAAGAATGTCCCGCGGCAGGAGCTTCATCCTGAGATTGCAGAGGAATGACGCCAAGTAAGGCTGGAAGTATTATCCACGCGAGCGAGGTTCTCATTTGTTCGACGGATCTATGTTTGAGAGTTCATATTCTCGGATTGTAAAGACAAACGATTGCGATTGATCACTTTATAGCAGGTTTGACGTGATAGATGCATCTTTTGGATTCAGAAATAGGGAGACTTTTGAAGCGTCTTACCCTTTGAACGCGGAAATTCTCCATCTTGGCATAACCGGACCAGGAGTTTTCATTCCAAACGAAGTAATAGAAGGCACTGGAGGCCTCCCTATATATTTCTCGGATAGCTTTGCATGTCGGAAGGAAACTCCAGGATTGCGGCCAGTGCGTCAGTCAGAATCTCAAGCGAAGTCTCTTTGAGCTCTTCAGTGTGTATTTTACGTCCACGAATTTCTTTGAGCTGCTTAGCAAACAGTTTGCGTAGCGACGGTTCGATCCGATAGCGGATGAATATCCCCTCTGCCTCGCCTCTGATCATTCTCGCTCCGCGCAAGATCTTGAGATGCCGAGATATTGCTGCAAACGTTAGGGGAAACTGGTCCACAATGTCTCCGCATCGGGTCGGCCCCTTTTCATATAGACTCCGTAGTATCCGCACTCTCACCGGATGACTGAACGCTTTCGCAAAGAGGGCTAGAACACAATCCTGCTCCTCATATTTCTCTAAATATGGATATTTCATTATTATATATTTAACAAAAATGTAAAATGAAGGCAAGCGAAATTTTGGGTTTTGAGACTGTGGGTCGGAAAAGATAAGTGAGGATAAAAGGGGTGGGGGGTTAAAGCATATCGCTGACCAATGAACGCTCTTCTGCCAATTCGGCTATGGATGCGTCGATTTTTTCACGGCTGAAGTCGTTGATGGGCAGGCCCTGGACGATCTCGCACTCCTGACCGTTGCTGCGAATGGGAAAGGAGGTGATGAGACCTTCCCGAGTGGCATAGCTTCCGTCGGAAAAGACGGCTACGCTGTTCCAATCGCCTTCGGCAGTCGGTTCCGTCAAGGACCGGACGGTATCGATAGCTGCATTGGCGGCGGAAGCGGAGGAGGAGAGGCCGCGTGCCTTGATAATGGCGGCGCCACGCTGTTGCACAGTAGCGATGAAATCATTCTTGAGCCAATCTTCATCGTCGATGACCTGAGCGGCTGAGACTCCATTGATCCTGGCATTGTAAAAGTCCGGGTACTGGGTAGCCGAGTGATTACCCCATATGGTAGTGTTTGTTACATTGATGACATCGACGTTCGCTCTAATGGCGAGCTGCGATTTGGCCCGATTTTCGTCGAGACGGGTCATGGCGAACCAACGGTCGGCGGGAATACCTTTGGCGTTGTTCATGGCGATGAGGCAGTTTGTATTACAGGGATTTCCCACCACTAGAATACGCACATCGGCAGCAGCATTCTTTTCAATTGCCTGGCCCTGGCCGACGAAAATCTTCCCGTTAATACTCAAGAGGTCTCCACGTTCCATACCTGCTTTACGGGGAACACTGCCGACCAGGAGCGCCCAATTCACGTCTTTGAAGCCTTCGGCGAGATCGGTTGTGGCGACGATTTCCCTAAGCAGGGGAAAGGCGCAGTCATGAAGTTCCATAACGACGCCACCGAGGGCGTCGAGGGCAGGCGGAATTTCAATGAGATTCAAACAAACGGGCTGATCGCGACCGAAAAGTGCACCGGAAGCGATTCGAAAGAGGATGGCGTATCCGATCTGTCCGGCAGCGCCCGTTACTGCAATTCTAATAGGTTTTTTCATACGGTAGCTCCAAGAGATTGTTGTTGGAGAGAGTGAAATGCTTCCAGAATAAGCGATTCGGTCGCTTCCCAGTCAATACAACTGTCCGTAATCGATTGTCCGTAGGTAAGATTTTCCTTTGGCTGGGGAAAGGACTGGCTACCCGCATTCAAGTTACTTTCCAGCATGGCTCCAAATACCTCCTCGCTTCCGCTTGTCACCTGTTGCAGGATACACCGGAATACCTCCGGCTGTTTCCGATAGTCCTTGCCGCTGTTGGCATGGCTGCAATCGATCATAATCCTCGGCGGGAGCCCTTCCTGTTTCAAACAATTGGCAGTCGATTCGACATCTTCAGATGAGTAATTCGGCCCGGTATCACCGCCTCGCAATATGATGTGGCAGTTAGGATTGCCACGGGTGGTGACGGCCGAGGCAAGACCCTGCAGGCTGACCCCTAGGAACGTCTGCGGTTGGATGGCCGCCTTGATGGCGTTGATAGCGGTCTGAATACTGCCGGATGTGGCATTTTTGATGCCGAGCGGCATTGACAGCCCCGAAGCCATCTGGCGGTGTGTCTGAGATTCGGAAGTTCGCGCTCCGATGGCCGACCAGCAGATAAGATCCGCGATATATTGTGGCGTAATTGGATCCAGCAGTTCGGTTGCGGTGGGCAGTTTGAAGTCGATGACATCGAGAAGAAAACGCCGGGCAATTTCGAGCCCCGCTGGAATGTCGTAACTTCCGTCGAGGTGCGGGTCCATCACCAGGCCTTTCCACCCGACCGTCGTTCGCGGCTTTTCAAAGTAAACACGCATTACCAGATAGAGGCGCTCCTCCACCTTTCTGGAGAGATCGGCCAACTTCTCGGCGTATTCGCGCCCCGACTCGATATCATGGATAGAACAGGGACCCACAATTAGGAGCAACCGCCTATCCGTACCGAAAATGATGTCTTGAATGTGCTGGCGCGCGGTCGCGACAAATTCGGCTTGTTTATCACTGCGCAATACTCTCCGGCCAAGGTATTCCGGTGCCGGCAAGACTGCGTTGTCAACGATGTTAATGTCGGATACCTGGCGCATGGAGTCAGTTCTGGACAGTTGAAAAAAATGGAGTGCTGGAAGAATGGAATATTGATTTAGGGAAAGTCGATATTTCTTTGCATTAAGTTGCAATAAGTTCGCAATTCTCTCATCAGGTTTCTGATGGCGATAAGTTTCTATAAGTCAAAACCGGGTGCATTGGTAGGTGTGGGAGGCGAAGATGCGTGGGAATTCGTCCAGAGTCAGTTCAGCAACGACCTTCGAACGCCACACAGTCACGCCGTCACCTACGGCCTTTGGCTGGACCGAAAAGGCAGAGTAACGGCGGACAGTTTTCTATTTCAGAGCGAGAGGAGCGGACGATTTTTTTGCAGCTATTTCTGCGGAGCGGAGCCTATCATTGAGAAACTCGAGCAGAATGTGGTTGCAGATGATGTCATATTGGAAGATCGCACCGACGACAGCGTGATTTACTCCTGGTGGGGGGAGGGAGCGGAAACCTTTCTCGAATTTGAAGAGATTGAAGAGCCGGATATTGGGCAGTTCACCGTTTCCCAGGATCGGATTGTCTGGAGGGGACGGCGCTCGCGATGGGAGAGCTTTGATCTGATAACATTCGAAGAAGACCGGAGCGAGATCGAGCGCTCAGTCGAGAATTTTATGGCGAAGGATGGCGGCTGCTGGGCCTCCCGTGAGGCGATGCATGCGGAACGGTTGCGCTCCCGAATTCCGTGGATTCCGGTTGAGATCGGTCCAACAGAATTGCCCCAGGAAGGCTTTCTTGAGGAGGATGCCTTATCTTTTGACAAGGGTTGTTATCTGGGCCAAGAGGTCATGTCTCGTTTGCAATCGATCGGGCAGGTTCAGAGAAATCTCTGCCTGGTGGAGATGGAAGGCTCGAAAGGCACGGAAAGGCTTCCTTGTGATGTTTATTCGGGGGGAGAGCTGGCGGGCCAGCTGAGAAGTGTTGCCAATGTCGGTGGGATACAACATGGGCATGCTTTGCTGAAAAAAAAGACAATGATGCAGAACGCCAAATTCTCTCTCCGACCTGGGGGTAAGAATTGCCTGAAGCTGATCGAAGGTTGAGGAGTTTCAGACTGGGTCGACAACCTCTTAAGCTATCGCAGAACTCCGATTTTCAGTATCGCCGAGTCCTTTATGAGAATATTACCAGATTTCCTGATTATTTTATTGACGGAAATTGCCTTACCCAATTCATATTTCCCCGTGACCGATTTCAACTCTTAAATAGGAACATACCACACAAAAAGGATACTCAATGAACAAGGCCGAATTAGTGACTGTCGTGGAAAACTCTGTTGGTGGCGATATCTCAAAAGCTTGTGCCGAGCGCGCTGTTGAAGCCGTTCTCGATGGCATCAAAAGTGGGATCAAAAACGATCAATCCGTGCAACTCGTAGGATTTGGAACATTTTCAGTTTCCCACCGAGCGGCACGCATGGGAGTTAACCCGCGCA
Source organism: Candidatus Moanibacter sp. (assembly GCA_965215885.1). Lineage (GTDB taxonomy): Bacteria > Verrucomicrobiota > Verrucomicrobiia > Opitutales > UBA2987 > CBDCEW01. The sequence continues at coordinate 14,219 of CBDCEW010000071.1, read as the reverse complement.
CGGGTGAGAAAATTCAGATTCAGGCGTCAAATTCTGTGAAATTCAAGCCTGGCTCTGCCTTGAAGGCCATTGTATAACACGAATTTCTTCGTTCTCGAACCCGCAGGTGAAAACCTGCGGGTTTTTTTGCGCTTAGCTCGAACATTTCACAAACCTTCTACTACTACGACGGATCACACCGCCTGTCAATGCCTTCCCTTGCCCGGCGACCTCAGAGGGTGTCAACATACTGTCGCCCGCCGTGCTGCGGAAAGGCATTGACACGCAGTCCCGGCACGCCGGGATCTCGCTACGAAGTGTGTGAAATGTCCGGGCTAGGAGGCGCTGCGCCAAAATGAGGGCATGAAGAGAACAAGAATGGCGTAGAGTTCCAAGCGGCCCATGAGCATGAGAAGGGAGAGGAAGTTTTTAGTATAGTCGTGTAGGGGGGCGTAGGTATGGGTCGGCCCGACTTCACCGAATCCGGGTCCGATGTTAAAGAGACAGGCAAACATCGCGGAAAGGTTTCCCTTGAAGCTCATGTTGGGTTCAAGGATAGCGACGACGAGCGCGCTGAACAGGGTGATCGGAGCGATCAAGAGCAAGTAACGAACAACAGGTTCACGCCTGTCCGGATTGAGAGACGCTCCGTCGAGCTTCAACGGTCGCACGACTTGAGTTCGAAACGAATGCTCGATGTTGATGATGCACGTCTTAAGTCCGACAATGAACCGCACTACTTTTATACCTCCGGCTGTCGAACCGGCACATCCGCCGATCACCATGGTCGCCAGCAGTACCGTTGTAACCATGGACCCCCAGGCGTCGAAATCGCATGTCGTGTATCCAGTGGTAGTGAGTATGGTAGCGAATTGGAAGGTGGCTGCCCGGACGGTATCGTGCAGGCTCTCAAATTCGCCTCGTTGAAGGAGGTTTACCACGAGCAGCAGTGTGCCGCAGAGCATGATCATATAGTAAGTTCTGCACTCGCTGTTCTTTGCGGCTTCTTTAAATGCCCCCCTAATAAGAAGAAGGAAAAGGTAGAAATTCGTCCCGCACAAGAGCATGAAGATGACACAGATCCATTCGATGAGTGGGCTTCGAAAGAATGCCATGCTCTCTGAGTGCGTACTGAATCCTGCTGTGGACACGGTCGTAAACATATGACAGAACGCATCGAAAGTCGTCATGCCGGAGACCCGGTAGGCGTAGACGCAGAGAGTGGAGAAGATCAGATAGATGACCACGATTCGCTTCACTCCGGTCTGAATGCGCGCCGTTTCGAGATCCGCTGCCTGGGCAGATGATTCGCCGGAAAAAAGTATCTTAGCGCCGACGCCCATAAAACCGAGAATCGCCACGAAGAATACGAGGATGCCTAGACCGCCAATCCACTGGCTGATAGCCCGCCAGAATAGCAGACTGTGGGGAAGTCGCTCCGGGACCGCTAGAATAGACGCGCCGGTCGTGGTAATTCCGGAGGTCGATTCGAAAATGGCATCGGCAATGCTACAGTTGGGAAGGATGGTAAGATAGGGGAGGGCGCCGAAAAGGCTCGTAATGACCCAGCCAAGACCGATGACACAGAGAGCTTCCCGCCGAAAAATCCTGGTCGTCGCGCTACCTCCGAGGAAGATCAAAGCTGCGCCAGCCCCAAAGCTGAGCATTGCACAGATTCCAAATCCCTCGATTGCCCCTTCTTCGGTGCTGGAGGAGCCAAAGGCAAGACCCACGGAGAGGCTCAAGAGAAAGGCCAAGCCTTCCGTGCAGAGGATTATGCCCAGTAGGCGGGAGATAATCGAATAATTCATTGTCTCTCCGAAGCGATGTATTTCGGTGCCGGACTTCCGTTCACTTCGAACTCTGTTTCGGACACAGGTAGCTTGGGTTTTCCCCTATCGATGGACTTCGACGGCACTAACTCTGAAATCTTATAAGATTTCAGGCTCAACGGCAAAACTGCAATGGAAGAGACTGAGATTTAGCTTGTTATGAAGCTGAGAACTCAAATTCTGAACCCTCTAAAAGGAAGAGGCTGTTATTCCAATTGAAAATATTTAACCTCTTCTGGCGGTTTTGCACAAGCCCGCTTTTCCTCATTGTATAAGAGGTGTAGACTGCCGGCAGCCGCGATCCAGGCAAGACGGCTCTTCGAAATTCGTGAGAAAAGCGGGTTAAAGACATGATTGAACATTGACAAGATTCCAATTCCGAAAGGAAGAGGTAACATTGCGCTAAGGGATTCAGGGTCCGACAGATTCCTAATCCGCATTCACGAGGCGGTCGAGTCGCAAACGCTGCCGCTCGTCGAAGAGACGTCTGCCGGTCAGGGAAATGGCGATTATCATTCCGAATCCGCTGGCGGCGGCGATGAGGAACCAGATGACAATTTGATATTTTACGGCCTCGGTGGGTGGGGTGCCGGCGAGGATTTGACCGGTCATCATCCCGGGAAGGCTGACGATACCGGCGGTGGCCATGGAATTTATCACCGGGATCATACCTGAGCGGAGACAGTCTCTCGAAATTTCAAGAAGGGCGTCGCCACACTCCTCTCCGAGCATGAGGCGCTGCTCGATGACGGCGCGCTGATCCCAGGCCGTTTGGAGGAGGCGGTCGATGCTGATGCTGATTCCGTTCATGGTATTGCCCAGGACCATGCCGAGAAGCGGAATGGCATATTGGGGGGAATACCACGGTGTCGGGCCAACGATGGCGAGGAGAGCAAAGAGAGTGACGGAAAAAGAGGAGAGAGACATAGCGGAGAAGCCGATACTGTAGCTCCACGACCCTTTCAGGGGACGCTTTTGCCGGGCAATAACCTCACGGCTTGCGACCAGCAACATGAGCGCCGCGATGAGCAGAATGTAAGTGAAGTTGGAAAGGGAAAAGACCACTTTAAGGACTACTCCAATGATGAGCAACTGCACGCACATTCGCACAGCGTTGACCAGCAGAGGCCGGGTAATTCCGAGGCGGCGGCGATGGGTGAGACCGGCCAGAAGCAGGATGAGGAGAGCAGAAAAGGTCAGGTCTAAGGGAGTCAGTTGAATAACGGTCATGAGTCCTCCTGTAAAAAGTCGGACTTGGAGTAGATAGGGTCCGCCAGCTTCCCGTCCGTGAGGATATGCTGACGGTTTGCGACCCGCTCCTGTTGATTCCGGCTATGGCTTACCCACAGAACAGGTGCATGGTGTTTGTCTCTATAGTCTCTGATGAGGGCTTCTACTCTCTCGGTATTTTCAGGATCGAGGTTTGCGGTGGGTTCGTCGAGGAGGAGCGCTTCGGGGGTGCGATCGAGAAGCCGAATCAGCCCAAGTCGCTGCCGCTCGCCGACCGAGAGGCGGGTAATTGTCCAGGTTAGAACTTCGCGGTCAAATCCGACGGCCTCAAGTAGATCGTCGCCGACATGGTTAAAATGGGGGCCGACACGATCGTGCCACCATTGGCTTTCGGCGGGGAGCAGGCCGACTCGTTTTCGCCACTGCGAGGCTGGGATGGCTTCGCATGCGATCCCGCCGAAGGCGACACGGCCCGAGTGGGGATCGAGGTCGGCAATGGCTCTCAGAAGGAGTGTCTTTCCAGCTCCGGAGGGACCTCGAATCCCTACCGTTTCGCCGGGTGCGACGTTGAGGGAAAAAGGACCCATGGTCAAAAAGCTTAGATCGGTCACGATGAGGCCCTTTTTCATTTCCCGGTTATCCTATATGATCGATTCTGTTGAATTCTAACAAATTTGTCATCTTGAATTATACCTGAGGTTTAAATTCGGGGTGTATAATTAAGCCTATCGGGCCTTTCGACGTTGCCTTGGACGCTTCGACGGACAGGTCGTAGCCCTACTTCTGACACCGTGTTTGCCATTGAAAGAGTAGTAAAGATCCTCGGGGCAAGCCCCGAGGCATTTGATATTAGACTTTATGAATTAGAAACGAAGCAAGCTTCGGGGAATTAAACCCGAAGCGATTAAACGAATCGAAAAACGCCAGCGCTTGAAACGACTGCGGCGGAGTAGGCACCCCCTTTACTCCGAGACATTCCCCTCACGATGAGACCGTAGAATGCGAATCCCGGTTATTCGATTTGCAATAAACCCAAAAGAAGGAGAAAGATCCGGCAAATGAAAGTATTGATCGCGGAGGATGAACGGAAGCTGGCGTCCCTGATTGGGAAAGGACTCGCCGCAGAGGGATTCTCTGTGGAGCACACGGTATCAGGGAGGGAAGCGCTGGAGCGGGCCGCGACCGAATCGTTTGATGCGATCGTATTGGATATCATGCTTCCGGAACGAGACGGTCTAAGCGTAATGCGCCAGCTTCGCAAGGATGGCATACGAACGCCGATCATTGTCATTACCGCCCGTGGAGCCCATGAAGAAGTGATCGAGGGGCTCGATTTTGGCGCCGATGACTACATCGTGAAACCATTTTTCGTGGATGAATTGGTGGCGCGATTGCACGCCGTGCTACGGCGAACAACCGGAAGAGGTTTGGAGGTTCTTTGTGTAGGGGACCTGAGAGTTAACCTGATGACTCGTGAAGTCACTCGGGGAGAGTGCCCCATCAACCTTCCCGCACGGGAGTTTAATCTTCTTGTATTCCTGATGAAGACACCTGGAAGAGTTTGGAGCAGAGTGCAGATTTTTGAACACGTATGGGAATATCATTTTGATCCTGAAACGAATCTGGTTGATGTCTATATCGGGCGATTGCGCCGAAAGATCGACGATGGGTATGATAAGAAACTAGTGGAAACGGTGCGAGGGATCGGTTACCGCATCAAGAATGTCGATATTTCGTAAGTCCTACCGACTGCAGGTGGCCGCGTGGTCCGCTCTAGTGTCCGGTTCGGTTTTACTCGTTTTCATGATTGGAACGACCTTCTCGGTTCGGGAGGAGCAGCGCGAAATGGCGGAAGAGGATGCCGAAGCGTTGGCCGCTCTGCTGCTCGTCAAGCTAGCCCATTACGGTACGGAGACGTTTACCTTAAGGGATTTTTCGGCGGCGTTGCATTATGATGATGAACCCAGGTTTTCTCTTCTCGCGGTCTTGGAGCCGGATGGGAATTATCGGTTTCGAGATCCTAAACTCTGGAAAGATGAGTTTGCTGATGTCCTTGCGGAAGAGAGTTCAGTGTGGACTGACGACGGCGACTGGAGGATTCGCCGGTATGTCTACTACGATTGGCAAGTGTTTGTGGCCGCCAATCTCCAAGATATCGAGGAAGAGTATATTGAATTGATCCAGGCCTTTGGAATCGCGCTCCCCTTTTCCCTGCTCTTTGTCGCGGCCGGAGGATGGTGGATCGCGAGAAGAACATTACAGCCGGTACAGAACATTGCTGATGGAATCGCTTCCATCGAAACGACGAACCTGTCCGAGCGGGTGGGGGAGAGTTCACGCCCAGACGAGATTGGAAGGCTCGCACAATCAATTAACGGGATGTTGGAGCGACTGGAGACGGGTTATCACCAGGCGCGGCGATTCACATCCGATGCCTCCCACGAGTTAAGGACGCCGTTGGCCATCCTCCAGGTAGAGCTGGAATCACGAATGGGCGACGAGGCTGCCCATAAGGAAGACAAGCTTGCCTATGTGCGCATGCTGGAGGAAGTCCACCGACTGAAAGCGCTTACTCACTCCCTCCTGTTTCTGTCGAGGGCCGATTCCGGGGCCCTGGAAATTGAGCGATTGCCGGTCGGAATGATCGAAGTTGCGGATGATGTGATCGACGAGTTTCGCGAGACACCGGAGGCGAATGATCTGCACATCGAGTTTGAAAAACCGGGAGAGGTATGGGAGGTATTGGGGGATCCTTTACTCTTGCGGCAAGTGATTCGCAATCTGATTGAAAACGCGGTCAAATTTAACCGTCCGGGCGGTTCCATCCGCTGCCGAGTTTGGACCGTTGAGGGAATCCTTAAGTTTGCGATCGGGAATCATGGAAAAGGGATTTCGGAGGCGGATCGAGAGGAGATTTTTAAGCGCTTCTTTCGCGGCGAGCCGGAACGCGGTCGCGAAACAGGCGCGTTCGGCCTGGGACTCAATCTGGCCCGTGAAATTGCTCGGATTCACGGTGGTGACGTGACTTTGGTGAAGTCGGAAACGGATTGGACGGAGTTCTCTCTCTCTTCCTTTGCACTTCTCGGAATAATTACAGATTTGTCATCTGCTTTCAGGCGTAGCGTTTATGTTGATGATGTATAAGTATGAGAGGCTCTTGAGAAGAGAATTTTAAAACTGAAAGGATTCGAAATTGAAAAGACTCACATTTTGGCTCGTTATTGGCCTGCTTTCGCTGACAGGGGCTTTGGCAGGCGATGGAAAGCTCGACAGGGAAGAGGGATGGGTAGAGAAGGCTTCGATAAAACTCGAGGGTCAGAGCAATGTGGCGGACTACCCCGCCCTGGCGAAGATTAGACTCACTAAGGCAGTCGACATAGCGCTCAGAAAGATCTCTGGTCAACCCCTCGCAGTTTCTCTAGTGAAGGCACGGGGATACCTCGTTTATAGAGTGCTGGTGGTCTCGAATGAGGCGGAGTTGCGGGTGGTGGACATAGACGCCGGAAATGGAAGGATCCTCTTGTCTAGATTGGACGACGTTGATGACGACGATGATGATGATAAAGATGATAAAGATGATGACGACGACGATGGGTGGTTGAGCAAGTTTAACCTATTCAACAAGGATTAGCCCCGTCGCCTCACATTCAACCGGGAACCGATAGCTTTGTGGCTTATCCCGACGACCATTTTCTAACCGAAGGTCAGATGACCGGAGTTGAACAGTAAACCGTAGACACAGACTCGGAGCCGGATATGGATGCGACGGTCGGTTCGATCCAGCTGGTTGCTGAATTGCAGCCTTGGTCGTGGGCGAAGGGCGAGTTCGTCTACGAATATGACAGCGAGTTCAATAGCCACAAGCTGGATGAAGCGATCGGGACCCTTGATATCGGCGACTTTGAGCTCGAGTTTGGGGATTATTTCATGCCGTTTGGTGAATACTTGAGCCATTTTGTGAGTAGTCCGATTATTGAGTTTGGGGAGACGCGAGGCCAGGGAGTGAATGTGACTTAGGTGGTCAGTGAGCGGCTTGATTTCTCCGTATTCGGCTACAAGGTGTGTCAAGAGATTCGAGCGAAGTTCCTGCCCGGCGAACTTCCCATCATCATGATTACGGCCAAAAACCAGGTTTCTGATCTCATTGAGGGATTTTCCTCAGGCGCGAATGATTACCTCGCAAAACCATTTTCAAAAGACGAATTACTGGCAAGAATCAGGACCCATCTCAATCTCATGCAGATCAATCCTGAAGACAAGACAGCCAAGCTCTATCTGGAACGTTCCGCCAAGTTCATGGTCGAGGGGGTTCCCGATGAATGGCAGAGAATCGAGGTCATGGAGAGCAAATAGTCGGAACTCTCGCAGGCGAGAGGAATTGCCGAAAAGCGATTGGACGGAATTTTTCCTCACGCTTCCTTCGCACTACCCAGAATAATAACAGATCTGTCATCTGTATGGAGACGTAATGTTAACGTTTGTAATGTATAATCCTTGGAGACTTTCGGGAAATGCTTCTGCCAAAGTAGAGAGTTAAATGAGAGTAGCGTTCGACGCTCGTTACATCCGAACAACTGAGACGGAGGTAATTCCTTCCGGAGGAGTCGGCCGTTACAGCTACCATCTCGTTAGGCAGTTGGTTACGCTCGATCCCGAGTTGGAATTGACGCTGGTTGTCCCGTCGGGCAATCAACGCCCCATTGTAGAAGGACCAAATGCGGGCAGAGTACGGGAAGTTCGTTTTAACGCGCCGGCGCATTCCATGCGGACACAGTTCAGGCTTACCCGCGAATTCGACTTTGAGGGTGTGGACATATTTCATAGTCCATTCAACGTCCTACCGCGGGGAATACCGTGCAGATCGATTGCGACCATCCACGACGTGATGTGGTTAAGTCGACCCGAATACTGTACTTCCTCTCTTCTTCTCCAGTTCGCTGCCGGCACCTTTTACCGCTTTGGCATCAACCATGCCCTGCGCCACGCCACGCTGATATTGACCGTATCCCACGCTTCGCGCAAAGCAATTAGCGCTTATGATCCGGAAGCGGGCAAACGCACGCATGTGACACATAACGGCCTTGATCCCTATTTCAAATCCATTTCACGGGAAGAGGCGGAGCGAACTACAGCCGAGCTCGTTCCCCCGGGGACGCGCTTCATCCTTTCCGTCGGACAAGGTTCGCCGTACAAGAATCACAGCCGTGGCACTGAGGGTTTTCTCCAGGCTTTCGCTGAACGTTCCAAGCTCCGTTGTGTCGTAGTACGACGTTTCTCTCGTTGGGGTGACTTAGAAATGAAACGTTTACTCGAACGGCTTGATAGATGGAAGCAGGTGATAATTCTCCCCAAAGTGACTGATGTTCAACTCAGGGGACTTTACAATCGTGCGCGGGTCTTCCTTCACCCATCGCTCGGCGAAGGATTCGGAATCCCGGTTCTTGAGGCGATGGCGTGCGGCGCTCCTGTCGTCACTTCATACGTGAGTTCACTCCCCGAGGTGGCCGGAGATGCGGCCCTCTACGTCAATCCCTTATCGACGGTCGAGATCGCGGATGCTCTCATCAAGTTGAATGAAGATGAATCTCTACGGGCGGAACTTGGTCATCGAGGCAGGTTGCGATCACAGACCTTCACCTGGGAAGGGTGCGCACGCCAGACCCTTGAGGTTTACCGTCAAGCGATGCGCAGATCCCATGAAGTCGAAGGAAAGGTTACTTTGCCTGCGAAATACCGAGACTGTGCTCCCGGCCTCGGTACTGTCATGAGCGGAACTGAAAAGGAGCAAGCCCAGTAATTGCGCCTGGTTGTGTAAGGTGAAGACGGTCGTAGTCATCTCTTTGTTTGTCGGTTTTCTATTACTGATCGGCTTAGTTGCATTCTATGGATTTGAGCAGGTCGGAGTGGCCCTGGTTTCTTCGGGATGGGGACTCTTTGCACTCTGTATATTTCATGTGCTCCCTATGATAGCGGCGGCAATCTGCTGGCGCAGACTCGTTCCGGAGATAGCCCGACCTTCGTTTGGGACAGTGCTTACGTTGCAATGGGTAAGCGGAGCAGTGAACTCTCTTCTACCCGTAGCTCAGGTAGGGGGTGATTTCGTGCGCGCAAGACTCCTGACCGTAAAGGGCGTGCCCGGCTCGATATCGAGCGCAAGTGTCATCGTGGACCTCACCATCGCGGTGGGCGCTCAGTTGTATTTTGCAGTCGGAGGTATCCTTCTTTTGACTCAGTACGACAGGTTGGTCGATACCACACTCACCGCGGGAATCAGTTTTCTCGTTCTCGGACTATTAATTACGGGATTCTATTTTGCTCAACGGGCAGGACTGTTTTTCAAACTTACGAAGAGACTCGAAAAGACTGTTAAGGTCGGTAACTGGACCACAATTACGGGAAGCGCGCAGGCCTTGGATGAGGCGATACAAACCATCTGTCGGCGACATGCCGATCTAATAATCGCGGCCGTTTGGCGCATCTTCGGGGTCATTGTCGGGACCGGCCAAATTATCATCGGGTCATATTTTCTTGGGTATCCCGGCGGTGTGATCGAAGCCCTCATCCTTGAAAGCATGGTGCACGCGATTCGAATTGCTGCATTCATGGTGCCGGCGGCGCTTGGAGTACAGGAAGGCGGGCTCGTCTTCGTGGGGATGATAGTTGGAATCGGACCCGAAACCGCCCTGGCGCTCTCACTCCTTATCCGTGCCCGAAACATCGTCATCGGTATTCCCGCTTTGATTTATTGGCAACTTGCCGAGAGCCGGCAGCTCATCGCCTGGATCAATCGGGGCATGTCCCATTACTAGCCCGCTTTTCTCAGCCGGACATTCGAAGACTCTCGGAAGGAGATGCAGAATTGCCGGCAAAAGAGTCATGATAACGATGAGGCACCCAAGAGATTTGGTTTGACTATAATCTATTACTATAGTCTTATTTAAGTATGGAAACGGTATCGATATCGACGTTCAAGGCGACCTGTCTGGAATTATTGAGGCGAGTGGGGCGAACGGGGCAGCCGATCCGAGTGACTCTACGAGGAGAGCCGATTGCGGACATAATTCCTCCAAAGATTGAGCGGGAGAGGCGAAAATGGTTAGGTGCGGCGAGGGAGAGCGGAGCGGTTCACGGTGACCTTGTATCTCCAACCGGTGAGCGGTGGGAAGCATTGGAAAGTCGACCATGAAACTGTTGTTGGACACGCACATCTTCCTTTGGGGATTTCTTGAACCGGAGCGCCTTCCGGAGCGCATCGCAGTTGAACTTGAGGAGCCGTCAAATGAAATCTGGCTTTCTCCGATAAGCGTGTGGGAGAGTCTGATTTTGGCGGCGAAAGGGCGGGTGACTCTTAAACCTGAACCTGAGAAGTGGATACGACAAACGCTGCGGAGTTTGAGTCCGCGGGAAGCATCTTTGACGAACGAGGTGGCGATACAGAGCCGAGTATTGAACTTGGGGCACGAAGACCCGGCGGATCGATTTCTAGCGGCGACCGCGATCGTGTTCGATCTCGCTTTAGTGACGGTTGATGAGAGGCTGATTGTTGGGGAGGGTTATCGGATTCTGGGAGGGGACTGACGCTGACGTTGGCATATTGTGCAATCGAACGGTTGATCGTGGTCGCTCAATCTGACAAAGACAGCGTTCGAAGCCGCAAGGCATTTACGATAACGGATACCGAGCTGAAGCTCATGGCTGCGCCCGCGATCATGGGGTTGAGGAGCAGGTGCCAGAAAGGGTAGAGGAGACCGGCGGCGATCGGGATTCCAAGCCCATTGTAAATGAAAGCGAAGAAGAGGTTTTGCCGAATATTCTTCATGACGGCCTGGCTGAGTTGAATGGCGCCGACGATTCCGCGCATGTCTCCTTTGACGAGGGTAATGCCTGCGCTCTCCATAGCCACATCGGTGCCCGTGCCCATGGCGATGCCGACATCGGCTTCAGCCAGAGCGGGGGCGTCGTTGATGCCGTCGCCCGCCATGGCTACGATCGCTCCCTTCGACCGCAGTTCCATCACAAAGGCGCGCTTGTCCCGTGGCGTAAGTCCGGCTTTAAAATCGTCGATATCCAACTGAGCGGCAACGGCCTCGGCAGTGTGTGGGTTATCCCCGGTAGCCATAATGACTTGGATTCCCATGGCCTGAAGGGCGCGAATGGCGGAGGGAGTTGTATTCTTGATAGGATCGGAGATCGCGATAAGACCGGCAGCCTTTCCGTCGATGCCCACCCATACGACGGTGTGAGCGCGCGCCTGCAGGTTTTCAGCTTCGTCCTGGAGATCATTGCGCAAATCAATGCCTTTTCCCTTCAGGAAGGCGGCCTTACCAACCATGACCGACTTACCTCGGACGGTTCCGGATACTCCTTCGCCTGTGAGCGACTCAAAGTTGCCCGCTTCTGTGCATTCGAGTTTTCTCTCCCTCGCCGCGTTTACCAGGGCACGAGCCAGGGGGTGCTCACTCTGGATTTCCAGGGAGGCGGCGTACTGGATAACGGTGTTCTCATCGAAATCCGCGGAACCCACGCAATTGACTACGGTGGGCTCTCCCGCTGTCAACGTTCCCGTCTTGTCGGTGACGAGGTGAGTTACCTTTTCCGTTCTCTCGATCGCATCCGCGTGCCTGATGAGGATTCCCGACTGCGCGCCGCGCCCGACCCCCACCATAATTGATATCGGTGTCGCGAGACCCAAAGCACAGGGACAGGCAATGATGAAGACCGCCACGGAATTGACCAGGGCGTAAGCCATGGCAGGGTGTGGTCCCCAGAGCGCCCAAACGACGAAGGTTACGACCGCGACAGCGATCACGGCGGGGACGAAGATTCCAGCGATCGTGTCGGCCAGTCTTTGAACAGGAGCCCGGCTTCTCTGCGCCTCCTCCACCATCGCGACGATCTGTGAGAGAAGGGTCTGCGCTCCGATTCTTTCCGCCCTCATGATAAAACTGCCGGTCTGATTCACAGTCGCACCGATTATCGGGTCATTCGCCTCTTTGGTGACCGAAATGGGTTCCCCTGTTATCATGGACTCGTCGACGCTGCTTCGTCCTTCTACTACAAATCCGTCCACGGGTATTTTCTCTCCGGGGCGGACGCGGAGCAAATCGTCCCTTTGAATAGAATCAATGGGAATCTCTTCTTCGCTATCGTCGCGCAAGCGGTGGGCTGTTTTTGCGGCCAGTCCCATAAGCGATTGAAGAGCCAAGCCGGTGCGGCTTCGCGCCTTTGCTTCAAGTAACTGACCGAGCAGAACCAGTGTGGTAATCACTGCAGCCGCCTCAAAATAGAGCCCCACCTCTCCTGTGGCCCGAAAAGATTTGGGAAAGACCTCGGGTAGGAACATTGCGGCGACGCTGAAGAGATAAGCCGCTCCCACTCCCGTCGCAATCAGGGTGAACATGTTCAGGCTCCGATTGAGGAGAGACTTCCAGGCTTTCCGGAAAAACAGACTGCCTGCCCAGAATACTACCGGAGTGCTGAGGACAAACTGCAGCCAGCGTGAGAGGGCAGGAGGGACCCACCTTCGCAGCTCGATACCGGAGATAAGCTCCCCCATAGCGAGAAAAAGCACTGGCAAAGTGAAGATCGCGGCAAACCAGATTCTTCGGCTTAAAGCGCGAACTTCGGCGTCCTCTTCGTCGGGCTCCGGGACCACACCCTTCCGCTCCAAAGCCATCCCGCACTTCGGGCATTCGCCGGGCGCCTCGGACTCCACCTCCGGGTGCATCGGGCAGGTGTAGGTTGTGCGCTTGTCGGGTAGAATCGGTGTGGCGGGCTCCATCGCCATGCCGCAGCGAGGACAGTCGCCAGGTTGGTCCGATTCCACTCCCTCGCACATCGGGCAAATGTAGTTTGACTGCTCGCTTGACTGAGGCTTTGTCTGCTCAGTCTTAAGGCTGTTGCTCTTCTCTAAATTCATCGAAAGACTCTTTCCCTGTAGCGGGTTACTCATCCGTGAACAATCCGTCGGACTTTGTTTCTTGAGCGGGATGCGTAAACATGTTCCCGTTCCCGCCGAGCGGAGTATGAGGTCTCTAAATTCATCTGATTGTATCCGTCAAAGACTCTTGGCTTCTAAGGGGGCCTCCCTGTAGCGTGGGCAGAGGTTAAGGTCCTGGCCCCCTTCTTCCCCGGAGCGTCAACTGAAGATTCAGGCGATCTGCGCAATGAATCCTTCGTTGACTGAACAAACCCAACGACTCCTATTTTGTCCTCGTCGGACCTTTTAGCCAACGAAGGCGATTTGTTTCCGAGAAATCTTTATTACCAACCTCCATCAGGTAGTATGCGTCTATCCAAATGAGCGGGATGCGTAAACATGTTCCCGTTCCCGCCGAGCGGGACGAGGTCTGCTACACGGCAGACTGCGGCATTCCAGAATATCGTAAGGCCGAATGCGTGGATTGCTTCGTCATTCTTCCTCGCAATGACAAGCTTCGTATGATGTGGGCAGTAGATGATTCGTATTTTGCCGTTCATGTGCCGTAAGTCCGACAAACTCTGAACCGGCGAGTTTCTAATGGTTCAGCTTGAACATGATATCTGTCAGCTCCTCGTAATGCGCCTCGCCCTCTCCTTTCCGGATTCCCTCAGTTACGCAGGTCTCCAGATGATTTCGTACGATCTCTTTCGAAACTCCCCGCAGTGCTTCCTGCACCGAGGCAATCTGTGTCAATACATCCACACAGTAGCGCTCCTCTTCCACCAGCTTCTCTATCCCCCGCACTTGACCCTCGATGATCTTGAGCCTGCGTATGGCCTTCTTCTTGCGAATTTCCTGAATCATACAATTACCATACCCCCCAGGGGTATTTTGTCAAGCGGAGACGGCATGGTGGATGCTGGTTTTGGTTATCGGTTGCTGGTTTCGACTTCACATCAGAAGCTGGCACGAGATTATAGGTTTCGGGTTTCAGGTTTCAGGACTCGACAGGATTCGCAGTGGAATCGGGGTCCCGGAGCCGCAGGGAGAATCACCGAGGACCACGGAGAGAGGAAAGTGTCGGCAGCGGCAACGCGAGGCGCAATGCAGAGTCTTTATCTATCTCTGGAAGAGAAAAGGGTTTCCCTGGGGGTTCGCATTTCCCTTGAGACCTTTTCCCGCTACGGCAAAATCGATGTGTATCCCTCATACGCAGTGGGAAACCTCTGCGAGGTGACGAGAAGGGGCGAGAGGCT
>CBDCEW010000070.1:0-29298 GCA_965215885.1 Candidatus Moanibacter sp. | reverse complement strand
TTCTCTTCAGGAACCCCTCAGCAATCCGCCGCTCTTCCAATTTGTCCGACGTTTGCCGGCGCAATCCGAGGCGGTGTGTAAATACCGGCAGGACGACTTTCAGGATGTCTTCGGGAATGACAAAGTTGCGCCCACTGGCCAAAGCGGCGGCCTGTGCTGCAAGTTTCAACGAGAGGCTTCCCCGCGTGCTTACACCGGCACGAAATTCACCTTCCTCTCGAGTGGCTGTGACAATCTTAAGTATGTAATTCAGAAGACTCTGTTCCACGTATACCTGTGTCGCCAATTGCTGAATCTCCTGTATTTCGTTTCGTGTCACAACCGGATCGGGTCGAATGCTGTCATAGCGCAATGTTCCCGTCTCCAGGATCTCGAGCTCTTTTCCGTACTCCGGATAGCCCATCTCCAAACGCATGAGGAAGCGATCCATCTGACTTTCCGGCAATGGAAAAGTCCCTTCGTAATCGACCGGATTCTGAGTCGCGAAAACCATAAAAGGCGATCCCACGGCGTAGGTCTGACCGTCCACGGAAACTTTGGCGCGATCCATCACCTCAAGCAGGGCGGACTGTGTCTTGGGAGTCGTTCTGTTAATCTCGTCCGCCAGGAGAATGTTTGAAAAAATCGGCCCTCGCTTGAATACAAACTCCTTGATCTGCTCATCGTAGACCGAGACTCCAATAACATCGCTGGGAAGCAGATCGCTCGTAAACTGAATTCGTGAAAAGGAGCAGTCGATGGACCTTGCCAAACAATATGCCAGGGTTGTCTTTCCCAAACCTGGTAAATCCTCGATCAGCAGGTGCCCGGCGGCGACCATGCAGATCAGCACCTGATCGATAACATCGTCTTTCCCCTTAATGACACGCCCGATATTCGTCTTAAGACCCTCAAGCGTATTTCTGATTTTGGGAGCAGGTATCGTTTTCGCGGAATCACTCATTGGCCGGACGCTTTTATTTTTCTCTATAAGAACCGAACGGCGTGGCATCCAAAAAGTTGAATCCACGCCTTATAGAATAATACAAATATTCCTCAATTTTGTTCGATTTTAACTATCAGATTGCCGCCAATATTGCAATTCAGATCGAAAATCCGGAAGTTTACTTTCTGCACAAAGTTGGTATTCATTAAGGAGTTTCCAAGAGTATGGACGCCCTTTATGAGGCTATATCGGGATGGCGACAGCCGCTCGCCCTGGGATTGCTCTTTGCCCTGCTTTGCTGGGAAAGCGCGACTCCATTTTTCGGATTTTTTCGTGCCAAACATCGAGATCGGGCAAGGCATCTCTTGAGGAATATTTCGTTAGGCCTCATAAATACCGTCGTGGTAGCGGCAATTTTTATCGTTCTTTGGGCCTCCCTCACGCACTGGACAAACGACAATGGGTGGGGCCTGCTTAACCTCTTTCCCCTACCCTCCTGGTTGCACCTTCTCGGCGCCATGACTCTCCTCGATCTCTGGACCTACTGGTGGCACCGCTTCAACCATGAAATTTCCTTCTTATGGCGCTTCCACAAGGTGCACCATTCAGACCCAAAGATGGATGCTACAACGGCGAACCGGTTTCACGTAGGAGAGATCGTATTGTCCTCCCTACTAAGGCTGCCTGTTCTCCTTCTGGCCGGCGCCACTCTTGGAGAACTCGCCCTCTTTGAGACCATCATGTTTGCGAATACTCAGATTCACCATGCAAATATCGGAATCTCCGAGAAGGTTGACCGACTGCTGCGGATTTTTCTGACGAGTCCAGCGATGCACAAAGTGCACCATTCCCGCTACCCCCCGGAAACAAATTCCAACTACACTGCCCTCCTCTCTCTTTGGGATCGAATCTTCGGCTCATTCCGCCTTCGCACCGAACTCCTCCAGATCTCTTACGGTCTTGACGACACAGATGATCCCCGCCAACAAACCTTTACCGGGCTCCTCAGAATGCCCGTCGAAGACGACGATTGACGCAAAGAACGTCTGCCGTTATTCGATCTACGCATTTGGACCGAATGTGACGAAAAAAATGGGTCATTCGAGTAGGGAAATGCTCGCTCACTCTGGCGTGTGCATTGGTTTACTCCTCTTCCTGTCTCCTGTTTCTGGCGTGGGATTGAAATCGGGTCCCATGCCCGGGTACAGTACCATGAAAGAGGTTTTTATCTGGGTACAGACAGATGGGCCCGCCTCGGTGCAGATCAGATATTGGGAGGAGGAGAAGCCCGAAACAGCGAAACTGACCGAACCTGTGATGACCATGAAAGAGACGGCTTTCGTCGCACACTGCATAGCCGATGAAGTGCTATGGAGCCGGAGATACACCTACGCTGTTCTGATCGACGGTAAAGAGGCTGCTCCCGAATTTCGAAAGGGCTATGAGGAAAAAGGCCCGATTCCCCTTGCATTCCAGACCCAACCGCGCTGGCGCCATACAAAGGCCGCCGAATTCAGCCCTCCCGATTTTCGCGTCGCCGCTGGAAGTTGTGCTTACCTGAACGAGGAAGGTTACAACTGGGAAGATGGCGATCCCTACGGCGGCGATTATCAGATATTTGAGTCGATCTACGAAAAGAAACCCGATTTCATGCTCTGGCTTGGCGATAACGTCTATATGCGGGAAGCCGATTGGAGCACCCGTAGCGGCATTCACCACCGTTACGATCACTTTCGTTCCCTCCCCCAACTGCGACCTCTTTTCGCTTCCGCCCACCACCTCGCAATTTGGGATGACCACGACTATGGCCCCAACGATTCCGGATATGATTTTTGGAACAAAGATGCAACCCTGGCAGCGTTTAAACTCTATTGGGGAAATCCTTCCTATAGTTCACCCGATATGCCCGGGATAATGACTTTTTTCAATTGGAGTGATGTCAATTTTTATCTCCTCGACAATCGTTACTACCGCATCGCGGCCGTCGGAGACCCAGAGCCGTTTGGTATTCCAAAGGACCACCACGGAAAAAAACAGGTGGATTGGCTGGTTAACACCATGAAATACCAACAGGGCCAGGATGGGTTCGCTTACCCAGCCTCTTTCAACATTGTCCTGACGGGAAATCAGGTCCTCAGCGATAGCGGAAATCCCGACGGCTATCGCAGTTATCGTAAGGAGTGGCAGTACATGATCGATCGCCTCATGCACGCCGGTATTGACGGCGTCATCTTCCTCACGGGCGACGTGCACTATACAGAGTTCAGCAGGGAACTCCGCATCGGAAGAGGTGAGCCTGGTATCCCAGGACGGGCGGGGAAAGAGGGAGCCGAATATGTCTTCCACGACCTCACCATTTCTCCACTCACCTCCGGAATCTACACTCGAAAGAGTGCGAACTCCTACCGTGTGGACACTTTTCCGGACTCGGAATCCGATGTCATCCTGCAAAGGAATTTCGCCACTCTCGACTTCAAAGGCCCCAGAGGGGACCGTAGAATGGAGATTCGGATCTACGACAGCGATGGAAATCTCATTAACCAGAAACGGCACGCCGAAAAGGGCGAGATCGCCGATCTATGGGTCCTTCACGCCAACGACCTGCGAGCGCCGTAGAAGAGGAGTGCGAGGAGTGGCAGAGTGCGAATAGTTGAAAAGTAACCCTTGAACTCCGCCACTCTTCAACTCCCCCCTTCCCCGCCTGCCGGGAGTAGCCATAGTAATTCCCGCAGGGGAACGTGGCGAAGGTAGCTCCGCACCGGACGCTTGAAGATCGCCACGATTTCGTCCCCTATTCGGACAGTGTCAACACACTCCCACCGCTCCTTTCCGAGGGCGTTCATCGCTTCCACCTGCTCTTCGAGTTCCGCCGGATTCAGCTTCAGGATGGTATATTCCCAGGTGTCCATTCGCCGTATATCTTCCTTTGCCCATTCGTATATATCCTGGGGCACTTCTTCTCCCCTTTCCTTCGCTTCTTCGTAAAGCTTGCGCATCTCCTCCACTGTCCGGTCATGGTCGTATTCGTTAAGCTTCTCTTTGGCCTTCTCATAGTACCGTCTGGCTCTATCTACAATATCCTCTTCAATGACCACGGCTCCTGGCGAACCGCTCCTGACATCCGGCACCCGGTTCTCTGCCAGTAGGAACTGACAAAGGGCGATGAGCGTAACTCCCGCCCAAATGATCTTTTTCATCTTCGTTTTAACATTCATGGTATACGCCTCCACGGCCCCTGTAGGAGGCCATTCCCGCATGGCCGATCTTCGATTTCAGCGGCCACGGTGTGCGCCTCCTACAAATTTACGAACCCTGTAGGAGGCCATCCCCGCATGGCCGACCTTCAATTTCATCGACGAACAAACCGAATCGCTTGTTATCCTCTTACCACTGGGGGGGGAAAGCACGATTCAACCCAGGTAAGTCAGCGCCTTGGGCACCGAATAGGTAAAAAATCCAATATCCCTGATATCAAGTTCATCGGCCGCCTCCTGCAGGCGATCGCGGATCTCAACACAACTCGAGGGGGGAAGAATCATCTTGATCAACCCGCGCTCACGGTTGAGACGCGCTCCCGTCATCGTAGTCTCAGCGTTCGCTTCGAAGAATCTTCCGAAGGCAACACTCGCGGCAGGCGCTCCCGCCGACAAAGCGCGGTCCGTCAATACAGCCGTATGCTTACAAGAGGCGATGCAGGTCAACATTTCCATACCTTCCAGGTATCGGTTGGGCCGCCACTGGGCACGAAAAGGAAATGCCGAGCGCGTTCCCGACTTGCGTTCGGTCTCGATGACCGCTTGGGCGCGCCACTCGCTGTTTCCGCTCAAATCGTCAATGGCAGAGATGATTTGTTGGATACTGGCGGAATGTTTGGTGGGGCCATAGACGCTGGCGACGTTGATAAGACCCTTCTCAATGGGCACGCGGTAAACGAGGCCGCGGCCGGGCTCAGTGAGATGGCCCGCCTCAGCGATAGCATCGAAGACAGGATCGGCATCGACGCGATCAACGACAACCTGGATCAGTTCCTTCTCAGCTGTCTTAGTTATCCGTAGAAGAAGCAGCTGGTCACGCAGGCCGCGGCCCTCGCAGTAATATACGGTGGGGCCCGGAGAGCCTGTCTGCACGGCGGCCCGGCAAATGGCGTCGGCATCTTCCGATTGCGCAATGCAGAATATCCCCACCAGATTTTCCTTCACTTTGATGATTGTTTTTCTGCCATCCTTACTTACCGAATCCAAGGTACTAAGCGGATACTGCTCTGAAACCATGACGTTGAGGCAGCGTACGCTGTAGATTGCGCCAGCCCCCGAAAGGCTGAGTTTTCCCGCGCTGACGATCTTTTCCATTATACCATTGACCGCCTCATCGGGCACTACGACTTCGACAACCACCTGTTCCGGATTAAATACCGGCAGAAACGACTGGTACCAGCGATCCTTAAGGAGCGTCCCTCGCGCACTGATTGAGAGCGCGTTAAACCCCTCGCTGAGAAGCGCATTCTTAATCACATCCGCACTGGTGTGCCGCGGCAGTATGGCGCTGACAATGAAGTATCCCGACGCTTCCCGAAAATCATGCATAAGCCGTTTCCTCCTCGACCGATTCTCCCTGTGCCTGCCGCCGAGCTGCCCGACGCACCATCAAACCGACCGAGAGCACCGTAATGATCGGCCCCACCGATGCCAGCGCGAGCACACCAAAGCCATCGATGACTCCCGGTATCTTGCCGCCGATACCCAACCCCATGGCAAGCACCAGAGGCACGGTAATCGGACCGGTCGTCACCCCCGCGCTATCCCAGCCAAAATTAACGAAATCCTCGGAGGATATCAGCGTAAGAATAAGCAAAGCCAGGTAGGGAGGCTGCAAAAGCCAGGCGAGGGGCAGATTGTAGGCGATCTTCAGGACCCCGGCCGCGATCCCAAAGCCTACCCCTATGGCAACCGACTGCATGAGCAGGCTCTTCTTAAAGGACCCTACGGTGATCTTCTCAACGGTTCCGCCAAGCGCGTTCAGGGCCGGTTCGGCCAAGGTGGCTCCATAACCGAGAAAGAACGCAAAGATAACCGCAACCATCTTACCACCGAACCCGGTACCGTATAGCGGACCTTGCGTTCCTTCCAATCCCCAGGGAGTAATGGTGGCGAAAGTTGCAGGTATGTTTCCGCCCACCTGGCTTCCCAGGGGTGTGAGGCCCAGTGTGATGCCCAAGCCAAAGAGGGTCATCCCCAACACAGTAAAGGCAATGCCGACCAGGATTTCATCTCCCTGTGTTACCTTCTCTCGGAGGATGATGGTGAGGGTCCCCAAAAGAAAAAGACAAAGAGGTATAATGGCCCGAGAGGCGGCATATAGCGATTCCTTCAATTGGTTCAACAAGTGCATTTGCGGGTCCCAATTCTCTACTTTTCCATGCACTTCGATCATGTCATCCGTTTTTTCAATAATCACCGATGCGCCCTTTTGGATAATGCGGCCATCCTTAAAGACATAGGTGCCGCCTTCGACGACGAGGCGGCGCCCGTCGGGCAGTTCGCCTGTCTCCTGAAAGTGTTCAAATTCGGCCTTGCTGAATCCCATCGACTTCGCTTCCTTTGCCGCAGGTTCCGGTAGAGATATGGGCGAAGAGTCCTGAGGCGTTTTCGTGGGCGCTTCGACCACTTGAGTAGGTTTCCCTTTGTAATTGGGCGCTCCGTAATAATCACCTCTGCTGAAATGAAACATGCCCAGCAACAGGACCGCCATGATGGGAAAAAGCGACGCCAATGTAACGATCCCAAATCCCGCATTGCTGGTATCAGCGTTGCCCACAATTCGGCATACGCCTATACCCAGCGCAAGGACCAGTGGAACCGTTACCGGCCCCGTCGTAACCGCGCCGCAGTCCCATGCCAGGGCAATGATTGGTGCCAGTACCTCATTGTGATGCGCGAACAATGTCATCCCTGATAGGATGAGTACACAAGGAACAATAAATGCCTTAAGCGACCAACCATAGAAAAACCGAAGTACTCCCAGTCCCACTGCAATGCCCACACCGATTCCCACGACCCACACCAGCTGTGTCGAAAAATCATTCAAGAGGCTATAGAGCAATGGCGCCTGATCGGGCTTCACTCTGGCTCCCGCCGCCTTGAGAACCGCGATGGCAGGCTCCGCGAAGGTAGCTCCAATCCCAAGCAGGAAGGAGAATAGGAGAATGACGGACATTTTACAATTGCGGGGAAGAATGGCACCAATCGTTTCACCGAATGGCATCAGCCCCAGGCGCAGGCCCTCGATAAAGAACATAAGCCCGAGCACAACGATGGCGAAGCCGGCGCTGATCATTGTCGCAAAAACGACCGGCAGCTTGAGGATTACCGCCTGGAAAAAGAGTAAATAAAGGGTCTACAGCAGAATCTGTGGGTGGGTAACGTCGCTTACAAGAGGAAATAGAGTCGGTGAGCACAAGGAGAAGTCAGGGCGCTGCCCTGAATCCCGCTCCTCCACAGCCGGAGGGGCTGGTCGGTGTTTTCTTTGCATATGGGATTGAAAGGTTGAAGCACCGGGCCGTTCCGAGGATGAAAGTAGTACCGAAAATACATCCTGAACACGGAGGACCCAGTGCTCATCAAAACGCTACTGAATCGGTGCTATTGGCTCAAGAGCTTTGTTTACGCAAAGGCGAGTATGGAAATGGTGAAATCGGTGGAGGCGATTGTGGTGCAGATTGAGCCGCGCAAGAATAGTCGGGTGTGCTGTTCGGGGTGTGGCCGGACGGCCAGCGGCTACGACCACATGAGCGAGGCGAGGCATTTTGAATTTGTGCCCTTGTGGGGGATGAAGGTGTATTTTCGTTACCGCATGCGGCGGGTCAATTGCCGGCGGTGCGGGGTGAAGGTCGAAGAGGTGCCCTGGGCCAAGGGCAAGAGTCATCTGAGTTGGCCAATGCAATGGTTTCTGGCCCAGTGGGCGAGGCGCTTGAGCTGGGAAGAGACGGCAAGGGTTTTTCGCACGAACTGGCGCAACGTCTTCGAGTCGGTCGAGGCGATGGTGCGTTGGGGGCTCAAACGGCGCGATATGAGCGGGATTGAGGCGATCGGAGTCGATGAGGTGCAGTATCATCGAGGCCATCACTATCTCACCGTGGTCTACCAGCTTGACGAGGGGCGGCGGCGGCTATTGGGCGTATTCAATAAGCGCAACGTAAAATCGCTCTTGCGTTTTTTCTGGGAATTGGGAGCGCAAAAGAGCAGCCAGATCCTCTACGTCTGCTCGGATCTGTGGAAGCCTTACCTCAAAGTGATCAAGAAAAAGGCACCCCAGGCGCTGCACATCCTCGATCGCTTCCACTTGGTAGCCAACCTGAACAAGGCCCTCAATGAGATTCGTGCTGCGGAAGCCAGGCGATTGCAACGGGACGGCTACATCAACGTGCTGGTCAAAAGCAAATACTGTTTCTTCAAAAATCCGCAAAATCTCACCCCCACCCAACAGATCCGCCTCAAGGAGGTGCTCCAATACGATCTGAAGAGCGTGCGGGCCTATCTACTAAAGGAGAGCTTTCAGCTCTTGTGGCATTATAAAAGTCCCTACTGGGCCCAATGGTATCTGAAAAAATGGTGCACGCGCGCCATGCGTTCGCGCCTCAAACCGATCAAAAGGTTCGTGCGCTCGGTGCGCAAACACGAGCCGCTCATCCTCAACTGGTTTCGGGCCAAAAAGGCCTTTTCCTGCGGCATTGTGGAGGGCTTTAACCGCAATATAAATCTCACTATCAGAAAAGCATACGGCTTTAAGAGCTTCGAAGTGCTTAAGATCGCCCTATTTCATACCATGGGCGACTTGCCTGAACCCGAAATAACCCACAGATTCTGCTGACGAGGCTAAAATTACAGTCGCTTCGCCCACCATGCCAGGCCTCACCCGTGAGTCTCTCTCCAACATTGAAAGCTTCACCGCGTAGGTGGACGCACCTGTCACCTCGACTCCCACTTTTGCCACCACTGCCGGAAATCGCCCGCTTGGAATGGCGTCAAACGTTAGAAAGGCATTGTCGTCAATCCGAATTTTCGTGATCAAGGCTTCGGGTATTCCTACCTCCATCTCGATCTGCTTCTCGGAGACCAGCGAAGCAATCACCTGGCCACTCTGTACGACCTGATTTATTTCGACCGGCACCTCTCCGATTGCACCCTCCTGGGGAGCGCTCAGTATCGTGTATTTCAACTGCTGCTGCGCCTGCTCGAGTTGCTTCTCGGTGGCCTCCATCTGGGCTTTGGCCGAATCAAAACCAGCCTGGCTCGCATCGAGGGCGCTCTTGCTTATGTTTCCATTCTCATATAACGCCCTGCTTCGGGTAAAATCGGCATCGGCCTGTACAAATTGCGCCCGTACCTGGGCGAGAGTCGCTCGCGCCTGTTCCACTTTCAGCTTATAGTCAGTTGGGTCGAGTACGGCGATCACTTCACCTGCCTTCACACGGAGGCCGAGCCGTGCCGGCAACTCAGTAATTTCCCCACCCACCCTAAAGCTCAAGTTGGTATCGATAACACCCTGAGCCACACCGGAAAATGATCGCTCAATGACTGTCGGAGGTTCCTCCACAACCGTCGTTACGACCGGTCTCACCACCTCCCTCGGCGGTGGCTCCTCTCCACAGCCGACTAGCGCGATACACACAGCTGTTATTAGGTGCTTTCTGTTCATTCTTATCGAAGCGTATAAAGGTTACAGAGTTGCTGAGTCCAGTGTTGAGTTTCCAGCTGTTCGGAATCCGCGTCGGTCAGTTTGCTGATAAAGTGTCTTTCATAAAGTCGCTTGCACCATGCTTCGGCAATCTGTGCACCTATCGATCGGGAGGATTTCCTAACTTGATCAGTCAATGAGAGCATCTTTTCTTTGGGAAACGATTTACTGATTTCAAAAATCTCCTTCCCTACCGCCTTTGACTTCTGATACACGATCAATTCCCGAAAACTTCGTGCATAAACCAATGAACCTGATTTATTCTTCATTTTACTGACTCACCAACTCTTTTCTAACTATCGTACACTGAATACAAATACTACCTACTTCTCGCTGGCCACTAAACACCGTTCACTGAACACTGGTTACTGCTCCCCTCTAAGAAACCCTTCCGTCTCCCTCACCCACGCGGCGCGCTCGCTGGTATTCTTTCGAAACTCGAACCAGGAAATCGCGCGAAAGTACTGCACGAAATCCTCCAGCAGGTCATAGACAGCTAAGGCGGCGTTCTGACGCTGCACGAACGATTCGTTCTGGGCGTCGAGAAGATCAATAATGTTCACTGCTCCCTGTTCATATTTGTCGGTTATCACACGCAGATTCTTCTCAGACCGATCAGCGGCGCGCGCCGAGAAAGTAAGCGCCGGATAGGTGCGATCGAAGGCGTACATCGCCTGCTGCGCACGCGTCTCGACTGACTGAGCAACTTGGTCACGTGCGTATTGGAGCTGTCGAAAGTTTGCGGAGGCCTGCCTCAATTCGTGGAATCTCCGGGTCCCCTCGAATAGAGGTAACGTCGCTGAGACGGTAAAGGTCCACTCGTTTTCGTCGATCCCCGCTCGTGGAAATAGTCCTGGAGAATCACTATTGAATTCCTGATCCAGGATGCGGCTGTAGCTGAATTCGGTCGCCACCGTCGGAAGGTAAAATTGCCGTCGCAATTGCTTCAGAACTATCTCCTGGGCACGAAGGGAATGTTCGATCGCCTGGAGTTCGGGGGCATTTTCCAGGGCATATTTGACCGTGAATGCTCGGAAAGTGTCAATTTTCCCCTAGGAATCCAAAAGCGGAGCAACCCGATCTACAGCGTAAACGAAATCCGGGCTGCGCATATCCATATCCAGAGGTCGCCACTTCCTTTCGAGATCAACACCCAGCAACTGGTTCAAGGCCACCCGAGCCTGCTCCTCTCTCGATCCACCCGCGGCCACCTCAATCTGATTTCCGGCCTCCTGCGCCTCAAAGCGGAAGACGTCTTCAGGTCCGGATGTTCCAACTCTCTGACGTAGGCGTGCCAGTTCGAGATTGCTCTGGGTGATTTTCAGATTATCGCGTGCGATTCGAAGGGCAGTTTTGGCGGAAAGATAACGAATATACCCAACTGACACTGCTTCGACGATATTCAACCTTACGGCCTCCTCCTGAAAGGTAGAGCCCTTGTAAAGCTCTCTAAAGACCCGTAAATTGCTGATCGCAGCATCACTGAAAATCAATTGTTGCAAGGATACGCCTCCGAGGTCCTTGCGCTGGGCAAGATTCCCTCCCGACGCCCCGGCGCGGTCCTTATCAATTCCGACATGGGCATAGCTGGTAACCACTTGTGGAAGAAGCGGCCCCAAAGCGATCCTTTTCCCTTCTCGAGCAACCACCGTATTCTGCTGTTGGATGAGGTAGTCAAAATTCGTCTCCAGCGCCTGATCAACCGCCGTCTGCATATTGAGGGAGTCTCCCCCTTCCAGATATTCTGCATTCAATATTATGGCATCGCGTATCGCCTCAAAAGGTGGATCAAATCCCATCAAACTGGCCGTCCTGGCGTTGAAGTAGAGCCGCTCTTCGACCGGGAGCATAGCGGGCAGCTCGTTTGGTGAGGCGCCCACAATGATCTGCTGAATATTCAGCGCAACCCGTCGCGCCAGCTGTTGCCGCACGTCCGGCAAGAGCCCAGCCAGGATGCCCGCTTCAACCCCCGGCTCTCCGAAATAGGCGAAGGAAGGAATTCCACGCCCGATAAGACCGTTGATCAGTTTCTCACGCTCCTCAGCGTTCATCCGGACCGGCGGAAATCCGTATATCGCCTCAACCTGGAAAGGCAGGTGGTCGAGGGTGTCTTCCGCATCCTCACTCATCGGAATCAAGACGACTTCAATACCCAACTCCTCTTCAACTCGACCGATGTAGCTTTCAAGACCAGTGCTGGGAGAAATATAGTGAAGACTTGCGAGGACGTGGAGCCTGTCGAAATCGACCAGTGTCTTAAACGCCCGGATGTCATTAATGATCGTGTTGTTCGAGACCACCAGATTGAGGTTTCTCTTAGTCGTCCGCCCGTCCGGACCAAGGAGAACCCCGACCACATCCGGATCCTGGAGATGAGCGCCCGACACGGGTTTAGAAAGTTCAAAATCCATTTCACTGGCCGCCCGCATTACCAACACACCTTGAGCGAGAACAAGATCCACCTCGGGGTCCCGGAGGGCATTCCGGAGCACTTCTTCGATTCGTGCAGAATCCCAATTGGCGTTGAAAGAGGGTTCTCGTTTGAACTCGATCCGATATTTGTCCTCCGTCAATACGCGCAATTCTGACTCCACTGCGCCACCCAGCGCGTCGAAGAACCAGGAGTCTCCATCTTTCACAACTCCGATCGTTACTTCGCGCTTTTCAGATCCACTCTCACTATGGCAAAAGAAAGGAGTGAAGAAACTGAACAGCGCAAGAATTCTCCCTGCATTGTTGAAGCTGAATTGATCCGATAACCTCTTCATTGTTCCTCCCAAACTTTCGTCGTAAGCCCTGTCGTAAACTTCGGCGCATCAAAAAATCACTCACAACTTCGAACTTTTCAAAGATAATTCGGACTTTCTGCTTCCTTTTTCCAATCCCGTTCTCAGCCGCCCTTCACCTTTTGGGGTCGTTACCCACAACGAGAATTCATTCACATACCAATCATAGCAATTGCGCTTCTTCTGGCAGTCCTCTGTGGGCACCCATGACCAACTGTATGATCTTTGGACTGGGATTACTTGCAGACTGGCTAACGATGTTTCGACAATAATTACGACAAAGATCCGATCCTGGGCAACGATTGACCAAAATCTCTTGTATTTTGGTCAACCATTAGCCAAGATACGAAAATGGATCTAAACGAGCTACAAAAGCTGAACCAGCTGGCTCGGCAAGAAGGGGCGAGCTATCAACACAAACGATGGCTTTACGACATCCTCGAGAGTCATTCGGGAAAGGCCTTCCTTGGCATTGTCGGTGCTCGTGGCAGCGGGAAATCAGTGTTGCTCAAGCAATTGGCCGCGGAAAAACACCATGCATTTTATGTCTCTCTGGATTCGGTACCAAGATTCGACCTCTTTGAACTGGCGGAGAAACTCGCTACGACCTACAGAATCAACCTTTTGCTAATTGATGAAGCGCATTACTGTGAAGACGTCTACGGTGCCCTTAAGAAGATCTATGACTTTTTGAGTTTACGAGTAGTATTCACGAGTTCCGTTGCACTTCTCATGCAGGAGTCAACCTACGATCTTTCAAGGAGAGTCAGGCTTCTTCCTCTTTCCGTCCTTTCATTCAAGGAATACTTGCTCTTTAAGGAAGGAGAAGCGTTCGATGTACTTTCTCTCTCGGACATATTGGCTGATAAAATTGGGGGGAGATACCTTCAATTCGAATATCTCTTTGAGGAGTACCTAAAAGGAAAGCTACTTCCTTTCGCTCTCCAAGAAGAGGATTATCTGCCCCTGCTCCGAAACATTGTCGCCAAGGTCATTGAGAAGGATATTCCATCCGTTCAGGATCTCAGGACAAGCGAAATTGATACGATCAAGCGTGTCCTCGAGTTTATCGGAAAGTCGGCAGTGGATGGAATAAATCCCTCTTCAATTTCAAGAAACGTGGGTGTGACCAAGTACAAAGCAGTTCAGTATCTCGATCTGCTCGAACGCTCGTTCATCGTAAAACAGCTAGGAGCTCGCGGCACAAACGTTTTGAAAGAACCAAAGGTACTGATGATTCCGCCCTATCGGCTTCTCTACCAGGATTACGATCAAGCAATCGGAGGACTACGAGAAGACTTCGTTGCTGAGATGCTTCACCTTTCAGGCCAAACAGTGTACTACCTCAAAAATAAATTGGGGAAAAAATGTCCAGATTTTCTCCTGGATGGATTGAAAGAGAAGATCGTGATTGAAGTCGGGGGCGCCGGTAAAGGAGCAGATCAGTTCAAAGGGATTTCAGGTTCCTTTCGAAAGGTGATCTTTCAGCCCCATCCGGGGACATTGGAGTCGAGCAGACCGCTCTCATCACTTGGATTTCTCTACTAGCGCTCCGGCTACATCCCATAACCCAAATCCCATCACCGAAAACCTCTCTCCCATTCCCCGTTTCCTCCTCTTCCCTCTCCGTATTCGTTGCCCTCCATTCATTCGCTGCTACATCTCTTCCTTTCACCCGCTTTCGCGTTTTTTCGCGTCTTTAGCGGGTACCTCTCTTTACGTGAATCGGGTAGCATGTCGACAAAGTTGACGACGAAGCTTAGAATGGAGTTTGGAGGGAACTTGGTCAGGCCAATTCAGACCCCTTAAACAGCACCGTAGGAGAGCATGGCATCCGCGACCTTTATGAAACCGGCGATATTCGCTCCTCTCACATAATTGACGCCGTTCTCTCCCTCACTCCCGTATTCGACGCACTTCTCGTGGATATCATCCATAATGCCGCGAAGCCGGCCATCCACTTCTTCGTGGCCCCAGGACAACCTTAGCGCATTCTGACTCTGTTCCAGGCCTGAAACGGCAACTCCGCCGGCATTCGCCGCCTTTGCCGGACCGAAGAGAATCCGGGCGTCGGTGAAGGCGTGAACGCCTTCCAGAACCGATGGCATGTTTGCCCCCTCACAAACCGCGCTGACTCCATTCTTAAGCAGGGTCCTCGCATCCTCTCCGCTGATTTCATTTTGGGTCGCACAGGGAAAGGCTACATCGCAGGGCAAACTCCAGGGACGTTCTCCCTCATGGAATTCCGCCCTCTCATATTTCGCCGCGTATTCGTGAATTCGGCCACGGCGCACTTCCTTCAATTCTTTCACAAATTCGAGCTTCTCCCCGTCAATTCCATCCGGGTCGTAGACAAAACCCGACGAGTCCGATAGGGTCACCACCTTGGCGCCCATCTCGATTGCTTTCTCCACCGTATAGATTGCCACGTTACCCGAACCAGACACCGTGCACGTCTTTCCGCTGATGCTATCTCCTCGATGTTTGAACATATTCTCGCAAAAATACACACACCCGTAGCCCGTTGCTTCGGTACGGACACAGCTACCACCAAAGGACAAACCCTTACCTGTGAGAATCCCGGTAAAGCGATTCTCGAGCCGCTTGTATTGACCGAAAAGATAGCTGATTTCTCGGGCGCCAACTCCGATGTCACCCGCAGGTACATCGGTATTTTCACCAATATGGCGATGCAGTTCCGTCATCAGAGAATGACAGAAGCGCATCACTTCGAAATCGCTCTTACCTTTGGGATTGAAATTAGCTCCACCCTTGGCGCCCCCCATGGGAAGCCCTGTCAGACTGTTCTTGAATGTTTGCTCGAAACCGAGAAACTTGAGAACGCTCAAGGTCACGGAGGGATGGAATCTAAGGCCTCCCTTGTAGGGTCCAATTGAATTATTAAACTGCACCCGCCAGGCTCGATTCGCACGAATATTGCCCGCGTCATCGTGCCAGGTGACGCGAAATATGAGGACTCTATCGGGTTCGGTCATACGCTCCAGGATTTGAGCCTTTCTATACTCGGGATGCTGGAGTAGAAAAGGCATCAGGGATTCCGTCACTTCCCGAACCGCCTGTTGAAATTCCGGCTCACCCGGATTCCGTTTAATGAGCCCCTGCATGAACTTGTCGATCTCGGTCTTTGCTTGTTCTGTCATCTATATTCCTCTCTATTTTCAATGTTGGAACCCGTTCTCAGCCCTCTCTCGATATTTCTCCACCAGCGCGTGAAAACGGGGAAGAGCACGGAGGGGATCGATTCGAGGGTCGATGAGTAGAATCTCGATTGTATTGGTCCACGGTTTCGAGAGACACAGATCGAAATGATCTATGGCGGTATCGAATTCGTCGATTAGCGTGTAGATAATTGCCAGTTCCCAGACGTATGCCGGGCCCAGTATTGCTCTCTTAGAAATCGGCATGAGATCAGCTGCAAGGCGTCCCTCCCTGATCGCTTCCTCCTTTTGGCCGAGTCCAGCGTAAGTGAGGCCAAGTGCGCTATGTATCCACGGATCTTTCGACTGCTTCGGAAGCCTTGGTTCAAGCATAGCGCGGGCCGATTCAAAAGCAGCTCTTGCCTGGTCTTTATCCTCGTCGCAGTGGTGAACATATCCCTGAAGCAGAGGTTTGGGATAGAAGCGGGTATTGGACATCCAGTAATCTTGTTCTATCCGTGAGAGAATTTCCAGGGCCGCTCTATAATCACGATCCCACAGTTCCAATTGCCAGAGCCAGAATCCTACGTCGGCCTCTTCGAAAGGACGGCTCTTAAGAAAGGAGCGCAACGTTCCGGTGTCTCCATTGCGGTAGAGGGGGATACTCGACTTTTGGAGACCGGCGGAATATGAATGCGGGTTAAGTTCCAGCGCCTTGTTTGTATATTTCTCCGCCTCTTTGTAACGATGC
This sequence comes from Candidatus Moanibacter sp., assembly GCA_965215885.1. Classification (GTDB taxonomy): domain Bacteria; phylum Verrucomicrobiota; class Verrucomicrobiia; order Opitutales; family UBA2987; genus CBDCEW01. Next base: position 12,945 of record CBDCEW010000070.1, on the reverse strand, counting down.
AGGAACAGATTCACTTCTCCAAAATTCCAAAGCAACGCTGGATTTCTCGGATCCAGAGCAACAGCCATTTGAAATGCGGGCAGCGCCTCCTCCCACTTTCCCTGAATCCCGAGTATCCATGCCCTGTCCTCCAACAGTTCAACATTTCTCGGGGATACCCTTTCGGCCTTAGCTATCTCGACTAACGCTCTTTCATTGTCATGTAAGGCATCAACGTAGTACCAGGCCAAGGCGGAAAGTCCTTCCGGTAAATCCGGGTCCAGTTCGACTGCCCGTTCCGCATGTTCCCGTACCTTATCCAGCCGTTCATCGCTATGGTCGTAATGAGTATGCAGATATGAGTGTGTCTCGGAGAGTCTTGCGTATGCCAAGGCAAATTCGGGATCGATCTCAACCGCCCGTTCATACATCCGTTGAGCGTTCAAAAGATCCTCGGTGTTATCTCCTGGGCGCCTGAAATGCTCCCATCCCCGGAGATAAAAATCGAAGGCTTCCAGGTTTTCCGTTGGTCTCTTTTCGATGAATTCCTTGTCTTCAGATGTAAGCTCAGCTTTGAGGGCATGGGCGATCTCCTGAGCAATCTCACTTTGGATAGCAAATATGTTCTGAACGGTGAGCTCGCTGTCGAACGACTCCGCCCAGAGATGAATATCCGTCCCAGCGTCGACCAGTTGCGCATTGATTCGGACACGGTTTCCCGCTCGCTGAACGCTACCCTCCAGAATCGTGGTCACTCCCAGTTCTCCAGCGATCTTCCTGATGGTCTTCGAAGTGTTCCGATACCCCATTACCGAAGTTCGGGAGATCACTCTTAAATCCCGAATTTTAACGAGAGCGGTGAGCAGATCATCATGAATTCCTTCCGAGAAAAACCTGGTGTCCTGCTTATCGGAGCTCCTGTTGGCAAAGGGAAGAACGGCGATAGAGGGTTTCTCTGAAAGTGATGGTAGAGAAGTTTGTTCTACCGTTGGCTTTTGCGTTGCTCTCTCGACACCCCGAAATCCCATCCCGATTGCCGGCATCAAGACGACGATTGCCAGGGCAGCTAACCAAAGCCTTCGCCTGGTAGATTCCAAATGCTTTAGCTTATCTACCATCGCTGATTGCTCCGGACTATAGTGTGATCTGCACAGGTCTTACGAGACCAAAGTATCACATCATTTACACCGATTTCCAGGGCGATAGAAACCCGTTCATCAGTTTTCCCGAATTAGCTGCGCTGATCTGGCCTGTGGAGTGGTTTGATCCGGCTAAATTCCTAACTGAGATTATAGGCCGTTAGAGGCCATCGTCCAGCTACGTGTAATACGACCTTCTGAAGCTTGGAATGGTACGAGCTTTTAGGACCGGTGTTTCGGTTATGCCGGTGCCTCGATTTGGGGTGCCACTGCCTCTGGCTTGTGCAATCCAACAACGGAGAATACTGCTGCACCGTTTGCCCAATAATACCACGCGTCCAGACCGCTAAATCCAAAGATGGTCGGCGCGAGCAGGAACACGACGCCTACGAGAAAATCAACCTTGAGATGAACCGAGTATGGAAGCACACGGAACACACCGAGCTTGTGATCTGTGAAAAGTGTCATAATGAACGCTGCCACACCCGTTCCAACTGCAAGCCAAATTGCGAGCGGATGCGAACTGCCAAGCTTCAGCAGGAAGGGTAAGGCCATCAGGCTGAGAGCGACGGGATAGTCGAGGAAAGCGTGCATCGTTTTAGTTACGAATCGAATTTTCATCACAATTTCTCCTTTTCTAAGGTTTTTTTGTCTTTAGTGGTGACGTTTTGCGTTAGCGTTGTTCATTCCACCATCCCCTATTTGACGCACGAGACTCGATCGCCTTACATGCGTCAATCGGAATCTTCGAGATATCCCGACGGCTGAATGAGCCGAGCAAGGTAGATTCCACATGCTTCAGCTTATCTACCATCGCTGATTTTACTTCACCATATATTTCACGTCTGAGGTATAAGTTGGATAAGCCCACATGAATTCCCCGAGCTGGGAGGCCCGGATGCCGTACTTCATCGCGAGGCCAAAAATGTTGATAACTTCCGAAGAATTGTGACGCGCGATGTGAGCCCCTAAAATCGTGTCCTCTTCTTCATCGATAAGCACCTTGTAACCGGAATGCGCTTCACCAATGCGTTTCGAAGAGGGCCAGTCGATGGTAGAGCCACGGTTGACACGAAATTTTAAACCCCGGTCTTTGGCCTGCTCCTCGGTGAGGCCGACCGTTGCCAGACTTGGAATTGTGAACACCGTGCTCGGCACAACCGAGTAGTCCATCGTTCTGGTATTGCCGTGCAGGATATTGTGAGCGGCGATTTTGCCTTCCTCGTCGGCTACCGGTGCTAACTGATACTGCGTCGCCGCGCAATCGCCTATCGCGTAAACGTGTGCATTGGAGACGCTCTGCAGGTATTCGTTGACAACAACACCTCTCGGAGAACTTTCAACCTCTCCGTCATTGCCCTCAAGTGCCGTGAGATTCGGTACTCGCCCAGTAGCTTCAATGATCACGTCCGCTTCGTATTCGGCTCCAGTCTTGCCGGATATTCTGTAACCGGATCCATTTTGTTTAATGCCCGTCGGTTCTTCGTTGGTCACGACGGAAATGCCACTGGCTTTCGAAGCGTCCAAAATTACATTGACCAGGTCTTCGTCAAACGCCTTCAGCGGACAGGCCGATCGGTGGAGAATCGTGGCACGACTGCCGGCCTGTGCGGTCACATGAGCAAACTCGAAAGAGATGTAGCCACCGCCGATGAACACGACGCGCTCGGGCAGCTCGGCGAGGTTCAGGAAATACTCGCTGTCATGGGTGTGTTCCGAACCTGGGATCACTGTCTTTCGAGGCGAGGCTCCAGTCGCCAGCACAATATGCTCCGCTTCGATCCGCTGACCATCGACCTCAACTTTATTCCTGCCAACCAGCGTGGCTCGTCCTGAATAGGTCGCAATACCGGCGTTGTTGAATTCCTCGACTTCTCCTTCGGGAATCCCGTCCAGGAATTCATTCTTCAGCGCCTGGAGCGCTTGCCAATGGGTCCCGGGAGACTGATCGATTCCTTTGCCGACCAGGTGATTCGCCATGGCCACTGCCTCGGCATTTGCCACCAGATACTTTTTTGGCTGGCAGCCGCGCAGGGCACACGTGCCTCCGTATTCCCGTTCATCGACAACCGCTACCTTCCGGCCGGCCTGGTTAAGCGCCGTGATACAGAAATAGGCTGATCACGGTATTTTGATTCTCGGAGCATTAGGTGATGATATTGATGGCCTTATGTAAGTTAAAGACGAAATCATCACATCTTCTCTTCTTTTCGAGTGCGGGAGTGGATTCAGCGCCCATGGAAGACTTGAGGCTGAGAACCAGTTGCCTGCATGCAGCAAGAATTCTGGCTGCGTTATGATTACGGATCATACATCGATCTTCATCGAAGAAGCGATCCTGCGCTGGGGTAATGATTTTTATTTTCGATCGACCAATGGTTGCGAATTTTCGAGAGGAACTGTTGAGGGCTCAAATCGGCGGGATCGAGACTGCTGTACGTAGTAACGAGCGTTCAGAGGAAGGTTCAGCTTTGTTTGGATAATTGGAGTAGGTCGCGTTGCACACACGGCGAACTGGCGGGCATGGGGCATCGGCCGGCAGAGGGAGCGCTTAGAGAATGGGTTGCTATTTGACGTATTTCGAGTCTGCCCATGGTCCATTGTCCACGGTTTGGTGGAGAAAAAGGGGGTCAACACAGGAGCTGAAGAAAGATTCTGAGCGTATTGACTGCATGTTGGGCTGATTGTCTTTAATTTGAATAACGATAGTCAGCACTGAGTTCTTCGACGACGCTGTGGGCAGTTTCTTTTTGATTATGCATGGCGTCGAAGGTGAAGCCGTCGAAAATGGGCATCTTTCGCAAGAGAGTCTCGGGCCGGCCGGTGATCATCGGCGTTGGATTTATCGGCCACGCGTAGCGACTCCATGGCCTAAGGTCTTGAGCGCTTTAGGTGATCGACTCGCGGCCATCCAGGTGCAGAGCACTCCATTGATTCTTCGGTGTTTGCTGCCTTTGAGGGTCTTGCCGTCGACGGCAATGGTCGCGGGGCAAACAGCCGTCTTGTAAGCAGAAACTGAAATTAGCGGTGAGGGTTTTATCGAAGAGCTCGGCCTTTACCCATGTTTTGCAACTGACCCGATTAGAACCGACATCATCCTTGATGCAAGGGGCCTTATAGCGGCCTGTTTTGGGGTTTTTCCAGGAGCGTTGTGAAGGCGCGCAATTGGGCTTGATTCGAGATGATGGGCCGATGGCGCACTCGCGATGCGTACCTTCGAGGGTCTGTTTGCCGCTTGGGCACAGTCGTGCCGAGCACAATCATGCCCAGGGCGATGCCGTGGCGAGCCGATAAAGATCTAGTCCTTCCTCCTCCTACCTTATCCGAAAAGCTACTGATTGGCCGCAAAGAGGCGCAAAAGGCGCAAGAAAAACTTGAGAAAAATCATTTTTTGGCTTGATAAAAAGTGTCGCAACATGCTAGTGTTTAACAACCTAAGATTAAGAAAGGAGTTAAACATGCCAACATGTGCGACAGAGGAGAACAAAAGCGATAAGACGCCCCTTAGCAACCTCATTCTGCCGGTTCCAGACACGGATTTCCGTGATTTTCTGGATGAAGTTGAAGAATTGGCCGGGTTCGCGGCGCAAATCATCGAGGCGATCGAGAAGGATCTGGACGCCCATGCGCGTGAGAAGAAGAAACTTCGATTGGAAGATCGCAGGTTCTTTGAAGGGCGCACAGCGGAGCTGCCGGAGCTGGACATCGAGGAGGAGAATATTCTGGCTGCTGAATTGAATCTTGGGGCAGGCCGGCCGCGGATGCCGGCTTATGCGGTATACGTGTTCGTGATGATTCGAGGGTTTCTGGGTTCGTTGACCACGAAACCGGCACGGCGGTTTGTGCGCGAGTCGATGAGCTTGTACGGATTTTTGCAGAGCGGGGGACTGAGAATGCCGGCGGTGACGACGATTCTGGAGAACGTGAACCTGGTCAGCCATACGACCCGCGAGTTGATCTTTGATAAACAGATTGGGTTTATCCTCCAGGAGCAATGGGACGATTTCGGGAAGCTGACGATCGACAGCACCTCGGTGAAAGCAAACAGCTGCTGGCCCACCGATGGGAAGATTCTGAGCGGTCTTTTGATGCGGGCCAATCGTTTGGGTCAGAAGTTGCATGTCTTCGGGCTGGAGGATTTTCGCAAGGGATGGGTTGGGCGTTGGCTGGAGGAAATGGACAAGCTGGAGTTTCAGATTTGTCTGGCCGCGGGCAAACCGAAGTCGAAGGGCAAGCTGAAGAAACACTACCGGCGGTTGCTCAAGCGGGGCCGCAAGGCGGCCGACTCACTAACGGGGGAACTGAGCCATCTTGAAGAGGGCCTGTCGATGGATTCACTGCCTCCCACTCGCCGGGAGCTTCTGGAGCGGGCATTGAGCCAGATCAGGGGTGATATTGCCGACGCCAAGCGGGTTGTTGAGTATGCTCATGATCGGGTGTTTCACGAAAAGAAGCTACCGTCCACACAGAAGGTCCTGAGCCTCTCGGACGGATCGGCGGCCTACATCAAGAAGGGCAGCCGCAATCCAGTGATCGGGTACAAGCCACAACTGGTTCGCAGCGAAAACGGTTTTGTCACCAGCCTGATCGTACCGCAAGGCAACGCGGCAGACTCCATTGAGCTGGCGCCGGCCATCGGCGATTCGATCAAGCGCACCGGTGTCATTGCTGAACTGGTCAGCACCGATGACGGATATGCTTCGGCGAAGGGACGCAAGGAGGTGCTGAGCATGGGGGTAAAGCAGATCAGTATCAGTGGGGCGAAGGGCAAGAAGTTGACCACCCCCGAGGACTGGGAGAGCGAGGCGTATCGCGAGGCACGCCGCGATCGCTCCGCAGTGGAGTCGCTGATGTTCACGATTAAAGATGGATTTGCCTTTGGCGAACTCGGCCGCCGCGGCATCGATGCGGTAGGCGATGAACTGCTCGAGAAGGTTCTGGCCTACAACTTCTGCCGCATCATACTGATGAAGAAACGCCGAGGGGAGGAACTGGAACAGGCAGCCTGAATCTGACCGCTTTGAAGCTCAGAGAAAAAAGCACCACGGGATGAGTATGCCTCCAGACAGCGGCAAATATACGTATTGTGCAGCAAGCCACGCCGATGGCCGCTCAATACCTGCTCATCGGCAGCGCCGGCAGCCTAAAACCCGAAACCTGCCAGCCATAGGCTGGTCCGCCCGTGGCGGAGAACCTTAAACCGCCCGCTCGAAAGGCTTTTCGAATGGGGTCTAGTTATATTATCGATTGATCAGAGATTGGATTTTGAGATGAAAGAACCTAGAAACGCTTAGGTGGAAGTGTCAATGGGAAATTGCAAATTAGCGGGTTGGAATCATCGATGAATCGCTGGACCACAGACTTGATGGTGTTCGCAGAGTATCTCGGCCGCCTGGCGGGCAGCCGCGAGAATGACCTCTGAAAGAGCGGGATGAATGTGGATCGTTTCAGCGAGAACCCGAACATCGTTCTTGATTTGCAGTACCGGTAGCACTTCATGGAGAATGGTCGATGCTTGGGGTCCGATGAGATGACACCCAAGAATGGCACCCTCTTGCGAAACTAAAAGCTTGGTCCTCGGATAGTCGACCTTCATAGCGAGCGCTCTGGCGCTTGCACTCCATGGCTCTACGACTTTGATGTAGTCCACTCCCTTCGTTTGAAGGGTCTTTTCGGTGTCACCGACCCCAGCGACCTCAGGCTCAGAGTAGACGGCGTGTGGCATCATTCCGTATTCGATCGGGCCCCTTCTGTTCTCAACCAGTTTTTGGGTAAGGTACAATACCTCAAAACTGGCCGAGTGTTGAAACATGTAGTTTCCGGCGACGTCACCCGCGGCGTAAATACCCGGCACCGAGGATTGAAGGTTGTCATCGACCACCAGGAAACCCCGTTTGTCCGTATTCAGGTCGGTGTTTTCAAGTCCAACGTCGTCCGTGTTGGGAACTCGACCCGTGGCAAACAGCACAGCGTCACTTGTTCGATCGGTTACGTTCCCATTTCTATCGATGAATTCCAGATGAAACCTGGAACCGTCGTGCTTGATGTTTCTTATTGAGGAGTTAAATGAGGTAGGCACGCGTGCCGAAAATTCTCGGGTAAAAATCTCAACGATGTCGGAATCCTCACGTTCCAACAAACGATCACCGCGAACCACCAAGCGAGTATCAATGTCGATCTCGTGAAAGAAATTGCCGAGTTCACATGCGATGTAACCACCGCCCACTATGGTAATTGAAGAGTAAACGACCGGTGAACTGCCCTATGGATCGCGGCATGCGCGAGGATCCTGGCAGTGTCCGGGTTCAAGAGGCTGCGAGCGGTTCGCCTGTTCGGGTCGGCTTCCAATTCGCCGGAGCGAGTTCGGCGATCTCGGTGATGTTCATGTCCGGCAATCTTTTGAGGACGTCAGTGAGGTAAGCGGATGGTTCAATTGCGTGCCGCCGGCAACTCTCAATGATCGAGTAAATTACGGCGCTTCTCCAACCGGCCTTGGGGTGGCCGATGAACATCCAGTTTTTCTTTCCCAAGGCGGTCGGCCGGATAGCATTCTCAATGAGGTTATTGTCGATTTCAACCTTGCCATGCTCGAGGTAGCGCTTGAGTGATTCCCACTGGTTCAGAGCATACTCAACGGCTTCACCCATTTTGCTCCGCGGCAAGGCCCGCCGTTTGAGTATAGGCAAGGCTTTGCCCAAGCGTTCCACGATCATCCGACCATGGCTTTTCCGGTAGGCTTCGCGCAAGGCGGGACCGGCCCGCTGTTCGCGCAGATGGCGCTCGTCTCTGTAGAGATTGTGGATCTGCCGCACCACCCAGCCGGCCAGCTTCGGATTCTCATCCATCGCCTCCACAAATTTGCGTCGCAGGTGTGCCCAGCACCCAAACAGGGTAATCCCGTTATGCTCCCGGGCGAAACTGCCATAGGCTGCGTAACCGTCGGGTTGGAGCAACCCTTCGTATCCGTTGAGGAACTGCTCGAGACATTTTACCCCACGGCCTGTGTGCCAGTCGTAGAGCACCTCGCCGCCGGGTCGCCCGTAGACCCACAGGTATCCTTTCCTGCAGCCCTCTTTCTTGCCTGCGTCCGGATCCAGGTAGCGGATGGGCGTTTCGTCCGCCTGGATGTAACCGCCCTCGAACAATTGTAAGCACATGTAGTTGTAGATGGGTTTTAGCCATTGCGCTACCTGGTGGATCCAATCGAGCATGCTCTGGCGCGCCACCCTTACTCCGTAGCGTTCCCGGAAAATCTTCTCCTGCCGATACAACGGCAGGTGATCGACGTATTTGCTCAGTAATATGTGCACCAAAAGCCCCACCCCAGGGATCCCTTTTTCAATCAGCCGCGATGGTAATGGCGCCAGCACGGGAGGTTCCTGGGGCTTTTCGCGAGATACATATTTGCGCCGTATATAGCGCCGCCTGATAAATCGGGCCGGGAGCAAATCTAACTCTTCAGTGACTTCCTCACCGATCAACCGCCACTTTTGCGGTTCAACCTTCACCGCTTCGGGTTCGATTACGATCTCTTCGACTTCCAGGTGCTCGGGCAGACGCTGTCGCCTCGCCCCAGCTCCTTTGCGCGCCTTCGGCTCGGGTGGTGGCTCTGCCGTTTGCTCAGCGGGTTTGTTTTCCTCGGCCTGCTCCAGCCCGGCCAGGAGCAATTCCAGCTGTCCCGGATCGATCCGCTCGCTTTGGTTGCCTCCAAAGTAGCGCTTAATGAGCCAGCCGATCTTCTGACGTAAAAGCCGATTCTCCTCTCGGAGTTGCTCCAGCTCTGTTTGCAAAACCTCGACTTCAGGCATGAAAACAATACTAAACTAACGGTAATAAGAAAAGCAATACTTTTTCAAAAAATCACTTTTTTTGACCTAACGCTGATACCAGGGCCGCATCTTCCCCTCCCTCAGGTCGATCCCGTTCAAGAGCATGCTCAACGCTTCAGGGCGCAATGGAAGCTTCTGATCTTTCAAGTCCACTCCCTGCGGCCAGCTGAACCGACCCTTCTCTAATCGCTTTGCGAAAACCCATAACCCCGTGCCGTCCCAATACAGAATCTTGACCCGGTCCCGGCTGCGATTGCAGAAGACAAAGACCGCTCCGCTCAACGGGTCTTCCTTGAGCTGATTGGCCGCCAGGGCGTAGAGACCATTAAAGCTCTTTCGCAGATCCGTTACTCCCACGGCCAGGAAAACCTTCATCGTTCCCGGTAAGCTCAGCATCCCGATTCCCTCAACGCCTTCACCAGACTCGCCACTTGTTCCACCGCAACACCGCAGTCCACCTCCACCCGTATCGGGTCCCCTAAGACGATCTCGATCCGATCCTCCGTGACCGCGCTGCTCTGCACCGTAACTTCGGCAAACCGCGCCCCCGCCGATTTTACCCCGCTGCTTCTGTGCCCGGCCCGGTCCTTGCGCAGCCATCCCATAAAGGTCATATACTTGATACCGTGCCGCTGGGCAAACGCCCTCTGCGTCTGATTGCTGCGACGGTATGCGCTTATCAGTCGCCTGCGCTCCTGCCGACTTCGTCGAACGATTCGCTTCGACCGTGTCCGCCCTCTCGTTTTTTCTCCCATCCCATAATCATATCACGGTCGGCATCTTTGCGCTACAAGGTCGTTGCCCGGTCGCTTACATTGAAGAGGGTGGTTTAGCCAGAGGAAACAGATTCTCGCTTGTCCACACGGGCAGATCATCATAGCCGGTGGCGGCGGATCTGGAACCCGTGGCTACGACGATGGTCTTGGCCGTGAGTGTGTTGCCGTTTACCGAGACTTCGTGGCTATTCACGAAATGGCCTTGTCCGCGATAAAGGTCGACCGATTCCGGCAAGCGGCCCTCGTATCGCGAATCAACTTTTCCGATCCAGTCATTGGTCTCTGCGAAGATTTTCGCGACGTCAATCTTTCTAATTTCTGCGCTGATAAAGAATCGATGCGACTCACGAATGTTACGGGCAACGTCGGCGTAACCGATCAGGAGCTTTGAGGGGACACAGCCCCGATTTGGGCAGGTGCCACCTAGGGCATCTTTTTCGATCAGGGCGACGCGCATCCCTTGTTTGCCGGCAGCAATGGCTAGGTTTGAAGCCCGGCCTCCCCCGAGGATGATTAAGTCGTATGGTTTCATAGGCGAGTTATTCTGGTTGAGGTGTCATCTTTACTCACCTCTATTCTCATGAGCTCTCGTGTAGGCGGTATGATCAAAACTCTTCTGAACCGAAAGCGGTTCAGCTACAGTTTTCGCTATTCAGAACTAAAGAAATCGATGCAATCGAATTCTAATCAGAGTTCTTTAGACCGCAAAACGAGCATCTTCTTGATCTGCATATCCTCCATCGTATACGGGATACCTCCAGTCGCCAGACCGGATTCTCTCAACCCCGCGAAAGGCATCCAGTCCACGCGAAAAGCAGTGTGGTCGTTCACCATCACGGCGGACGCATCCAATCGCGAGTAGGCTCGCATGGCAAAGTCGATATCACGGCTGAAAACTGCCGCCTGAAAGGCCACCGGAAGAGCGTTCGCGCGGGCTATGGCTTCGTCGACTTCCGAATACGGGTAGACGCACACGACCGGACCGAAAATCTCCCGCCGGCTCACTTCAGCGTCGACCGGCGGATCGTAAAGTACTGTGCAGGAGTAACAGCATTCGCCGACACGGTTTCCCCCGCAGATAACCTCAGCGCCGTTTTCCACCGCTTCATTTACCCAGGCCTCCACCCGTTCCGTCTCGGCCGGCCGTATGAGGGGACCAACTTCGGTATCGGGAAGTGTAGGATCTCCGATTTTCATGGCTTCCGCGGCTCTACTCAGTCTCTCCGCCAGTTCCCTCGCGATCGTTTCGTGAGCGAAGACTCTCTGGACCGAGACACAAACCTGCCCGGCATGATAAAAGCCTCCCTTGGCCAATAGTGGAACCGCCTCATTGAGATCGGCATCCGCGGCCACGATGACCGGGGCGGCACCGCCGTGCTCGAGGGCGCATCGCGTTCCGGGAGCGAGTTTCGAACGCAACATCCACCCCACTCCCGCACTCCCGATAAAGGAAAAAAACTACTCGGGAATCCGTAACGAGGGCCGTGGCTGCATCCAGATCCGTCGTAACAAATACCTGACACCACCCATCCGGCAATCCCGCCTCTCGAAGAATCTCGACAAATCGAATGCATGACAAAGGTGTGTCTCCGGCAGGTTTCACGATGACCGGACATCCGACCGCTATAGCGGGTCCCACCTGGTGGATAATTAAATTGAGCGGATGATTGAACGCGCTTACCGCCACAACGACGCCAATCGGTTCGTGTCGTGTCATTGCGAGGCGGCCTGTTGAAGCGGCGTTCAGGCCCATCGGTATCTCCTCGCCGCCCTGAGTGCGCAAGTGTTCCACGCACCCCTTCACACCGTCTATGGCCCTGGCGACCTCAACCCGTGAATCGTTCAGTGGCTTGCCACCCTCTCGTGCTGCATTCAAAGCCAGCGCTTCCGCCTCCCCATTCATGATCTCGGCGGCTCGCTCGAGAATCTCTATGCGCCTGGATGCATCCAGCCAGGTATCGCGATCCCGGAATAGCGCGTGGGCGGTCGCCAGGGCCTTTTCAACAGCCTTACCTTGCCCGGTTTCGACCGCCGCGATGGCACTCCCATCGAAAGGAGCGTTCACGATAAGATCCTCTCCTTCCGCCTCCGCCCCCGGTATCATGATGGGATATTTTCTCATATTTTCACAGGAAGACCGGGAAGGTCGGAAAGGCAGAGAGTCGAATCCGCCGGCGGTGGGCAGTTCGACTTTCTCACTGCAGGTTTCGCCAAATCCATGGCAATCTCTCTCTTTCTCCCACCCATTGCTTTCAATGCTCTCACAGTCCCCATTCGTTGTACATCCTCCATAGCTTTAGCGTAGAAGGGCCCTTCATTTCCCGGCCTGCCGGGACTAACTCATCTTCCCCCTCAGCGGGAGAAGACGGCTCGAATCCGTGGTGCCTTCCTCTGCATTCGTCCCGGCCTGCCGGGATGCATCTGCGGTTCTCTTCTTCTTCTTTGGTTGCGGCTTCCTTGCGCTAGTCTCTCTGTGTCCCCTCTTTTTGATGAATACCGGTCAAACGAGCTTGCTCTTCTCCGCAATCTCGCGATTTAGAATCCGGTCATTGTCGGAGTAATCGACGGGAATATCAATCAGGTGCACCCCTTCCCCATCAAGGCAAGACTTCATGAGATCCTGAAGGTCCTCGGTGCGTTCCAGCCGATGCCCCGCCGCACCGTAGCACTCTGCATACTTCACAAAATCCGGATTTTCATAATCGAGACCGAAATTCTTGAACCCCATGTTCGCCTGTTTCCACTTGATCATCCCGTAGGCGCTATCGTTGAGGATGAGCACGACAAGATTCAGTTTCAAGCGCACCGCAGTCTCCAATTCCTGTGAATTCATCATGAAACCCCCGTCTCCGCAGATCGCCATCACCTTCCGGTCGGGATAGACTATCTTAGCCGCCATGGCCGAAGGCATCCCCGCGCCCATCGTGGCCAGCGCATTGTCCAGCAACACACTATTCGGACAGCGCGCTTTGTAGTTGCGCGCAAACCAGATTTTGTAGACTCCGTTGTCCAGAGCGATGATGCCGTCGTCGGGCATTGCCTTTCGCACCTCGGCCACGAGGTGTTGAGGATAGACAGGGAAGCGCTCGTCGTCAGCGCCTTCTCCGACATGGGCGGTCATGGCTTCACTGACCCGCTGAAAGTAGGAAAAGTCCCAGGTACTCTGTGGATTGAGCCGCTCGTTCAACTCCCAGATGCTATTGGCGATGTCGCCTACGAGTT
>CBDCEW010000069.1:0-27987 GCA_965215885.1 Candidatus Moanibacter sp. | reverse complement strand
GGAATCGGGGTGGATAACATCGCGGTTGAGGAGGCGACCCGGCAGGGAATTCCAGTGACGAATGTTCCCGCCTATTGCCTGGATGAGGTCGCGGAACATGCAATGGCCTTTATTCTCGCCTCCGCCCGGGGAATTTGTCGCTACAACTCGGCGGTTAGGGAGGAGAATTGGGAACTGAAGACGGGAATGCCGCTCTACCGGGTACGTGGTAGAACACTGGGAATTCTGGGCTTTGGTAAGATCGGGCAGACCCTGGCGAAAAAGGCGGGCGGGTTCGGTATGCGCATCGTTGCGTATGATCCCTACCTCGACGACGAAACGATCAGTCGAAATGGGGCCGAACCTTTGAGCCTCGATGAACTCATCGCGGAATCAGACTATCTCAGCGTTCATTCACCGCTGACCCCGGAGACGGAGGATCTGATTGACGAGGAGAGACTCCGACAAATGAAACCGACGGCCTTTTTAATCAATGCGGCGCGTGGCGCGGTGATAAACATCGATGCGCTTGTGACGGCTTTACGGGAAGGGTGGATTGCAGGTGCGGCCCTGGATGTCTTTGTACCGGAACGTCTGCCCGCTGATCATCCTCTAATGGCTTTACCAAACCTGATTGCAACGCCGCATGTGGCCTTTTATTCGGAGGAATCGGTATTGGATCTTCAAGTCAAGGCGGCCCGGAATGTGCGCGATATCCTCGCAGGTAAACGCCCCGAGGCCGTCGTCAATGCCGAGGTATTGGAATTACCCCGATGGTCCCACCTCAATTGACGTTATTCCAAAAGCCTTGAATGAAGTCGGAATTACCCTGCATATAATACATAGCAATCCCCGTCAAGGCGATGCCGACCAGGAGTGTTTTGCTCGTCTTGTAAATGCCCCTTGCAACCAAAATAATAACGATCAATGTGGCGATTTCGAGTAGTAACTTATTGTCCATTCCGTTTGTCTCCTTTAGAGAGTATTGAATTATATACTTCACTGGGAGAGTAGATATAACTCCCTAAATATCAATAAGAAACGACTCTATATGAGTTAAAGAATTGTAAAAATCGGCACCTTTGGGCGGCACCGGCAAAATGCCTGTAAAAGAGAGGGAAAAGTGACAGAATGGTAACGGCCCAGGAATCTGTCGGAATTTAAGTCCGTACCCGTTTAGCGTTTCTGAGGCTGCCCCGGCACAAGACCCATAATTACGAAATTGGGTTGGAGAACCCAAAGTAAATGTTATTCAGGCACTTGCAAGATTCTATTGATTACATAGTATGCCAGAATGGAGTTTCAACGATTGTTGTGTGTGGGTTCGTTAGAGGTAGAGAGCTTTTCCTGCAGGTTTGTTTTCAGTTAGAAACTTGTTGAGTATTAATCAGTTACAAAAGCGCTTTGAACGGGGAGTTGATTTCTGGTGGCAATTGAGTAGAAGCGAAGGGAGCTGGAGAAAGTTGGTATTGGCATTGTATGTAAAATAGAGTTTGCAGTTTTGCCTCCTTTCCATACTGTGCCGGTGCATGCAAGAAGAGCTTTCGCGTAAAGAGAGGGAGGTGGTCGAAGCGGTACGGCGGGATCGGGTAAGCACGGTGTGGAGGCTGATGAAGGAGCAGAGGGTGTCGCGGCGAACGGTCTATCGGGCTTTGCAAAAATATGGCCATTACTCCAGTTACAATGCCAATTGTGGCTACCTGAGCTTGAAAGACATTCCGCGCTTTGACGGGGCCGGTTGTGGCGTTTTCGCAAGGGGCGCTTTTCGCGCCACGGCACCTTGGAGGAGACCGTGGAGGCGGTGGTGGGAGCTTCGCTTTGCGGCTACACGGTGGCTGAGTTGGAGACCCTCCTTGGGGTACGGGTGCACAACCCCATAAGCGTGCTTTGTAGAAAGAAGCGGTTGAGTCGATACTATGAAGGGCGTCACTGCGTGTATGTCTCGGCCGGGGAACAGGGCGGGGCCGAACAGAAAAAGCGGCGGCAAGGGCGAAGAACAGCGGCACAAGTTCAGGCAGGGGACCCCGGGGGCGCTTTGCAGGCAGCTCCCGAAGGGCTCGAAACGATGGTCGTGATCGCTTTGCTGGTCGCCTGTATCGGCCATCCCGAGGCCGGGGTCAAGGAGCTTGTCGAGCTTATGCAAGAGCAGGGAGTAGAGCTGAGCGGGGAGCAAATTGAGCGGGTGATGGCGTTTTACTCGCTCAAAAAAAAACCGGACCGATCGCGGTAGCGGAGCTGTTACATGATTTGCGGGCAGAGGCTGAACGGGCCCTGCAAACGGTGGGGGCTGTGCCTGCGCAAACGAGTTATCGCTTCGATGCCCGGGAGGACGAAGAGGGTCCTTCAGAGGTGCGCAAGACCCTGCGCCGCAAGGTGGTCAGTTTCTCCTATGGATGCTTCCAGGCGGTGGAAGTTGTGCGCGAGCAGGGGCAAGGGAGCCACCGCAACAGCTACCGTTCTGCTCGCCTGGAACAGATCGTGCCCTCGCATAGTCGCTACGCTTACGATCTGATTGCCTATGTGGGCAAGCGATGTTTGTGCGAAAACGCCACCCTCAAAGAGGTGCACAGGGAACTGCGCGAGGGCCCGGGGCAGCTGCAGATTGCTCAAAGCAGCCTCTATGAGATGCAGCAGAAGTTTCTTTTTTATCTGGGTCGGCTGCACGCCGCGGCCACTCCGGTGCTTAAAGATTACCTGAGCGCTCGCCCTTGCCTGCGCTGGCTGGTGGATGGGACCGTGGAACCGCAGACGCCGGTTTTCTTCGCTGTTCAGGAAGCCGACGAAGGGATCCTTTTGGGCAGCTGGAAAATGCCTTCCGAACAGAGCGAAACGATCAGTGGCTGTTTTGCCCGGGCGGCCCGGGCTTTTGGCCAACCCCACCATGTCTATCATGATTTAAGCGCTCAGATCAGCAAGGCCTGCGAGAGCGAAACCTTCCAGGCCCCCCATGGCGTCTGCCATTATCATTTCGCCCGCAATGTGGGCGAACAGCTTTATCGAAAACCCCAGCAGATGCTCAACGGGCGCTTGCGGCAATTGAAGCTCATGGAGCGCATGCGCGAGCAACGCAAACACATCACCGCAAAGCTCCGTGACGCCCTCCGTGAAAAACACGCCCTCGTCCTGGCCGATTTGCTCACCGCCAAAGCGCTCGCAGTGCCCTTCGATCCCACCCTTGCACGGGAACTGCTCATGGCCCTGCAATTGTGGATTTTGGATTATCCCTGCGACGGTCACCGCCAGGGCTTTCCCTTCGATCCTTACCTGCTTTATTGGCATCGGCGGGTCGTGCGCGCCCATGCCGCCCTGGAGCAGTGGCTTGCCCGCGCTCCTGCCAGTTGCTCTGTTCTGCGAAGCTTCTTTCATCTTTCGACCGGGTTGAAGCAGTATCTGGCTGATGCCCTCGTCATCGAAGCCGCTACTATCTATGAAAACGCTTTTTGCATTTTCAGCGCTTTGCGCGATGCCCTTTGGCTCAGCGCCAGCGGCCCCTGCCCTTTAAGCGACCCTTATCTGTTGCAAGCAGGACAAGCCGCTGAGCTCACCGAGGCTCTCCAGTTGCTGCGTGCCCAATATCGCCAAAAAGGCGCCTCCCTGACCAACCCCTCGAAAGCCAAACTCTACCGCACCGTGGTCACTCATCTGGACAAATACTGGCAGCGGCTGCTTCCCCCACCGGCCCATCCAGACAGCGTACGCACGACCAATGAGCTGGAAGGCACCTGGCGCACCTCCAAGCGCAAACGCCGTCAAACCCACGGGCGCAAAAATCTGACGCGCGACTTTGAAGCGCTCCCCGAAGAATACATGCTCCTGGCCAACTTACACAATCCCCGCTATGTGGAGCTGGTTTTAGGCAGTATCGATAATCTGCCCCAAAAGCTTGCCCAGGCTGCACAGAAAGCACCCCCCTTCAGTCACTGGCGGGCGAACAGAAAAACCCTCGCCGTGGGTCGATTGCCCAAAAAGCTCCTGCGAAAAGAAAACTTCCTTGAGGAACTCTTCGAAGTCTGTAATCGCCAGGATCAATCCTTAAACCCGCAACCCCATCGGATTGCCTCCTGACAACGACTCCAGTGCCCTCCCTCTGCTCCCCATTTTCTTCATGCTCTAACCAGAGAACTCCACGCAATTTGCGTGCCAACCGAAATTCAGAACGATGGGCACAAGTGCCGGGGCAGCCAGCAATGGAAGGGAAAGAGGCTAACCAGGTACAACGACGAAGTCGTCCTGCTACGGGAAGGAGCACTGTGGGATAAACTGAAGCATAGGTAGCCGCACCGCTTCCGGTGCGGAGAGGGAGACTCCGTCGTTGCCGACGCGGCTACGGGATCTTTGTCGTAAGCTTTGGCGTGAGCTTCGTCGACGGGCGATTGCGCTTGCGATTACGATGGTCGATACTCTGTCGAGAGGTAGGAACGTATCATCGATATACCTAATCGTAAGTTCTGTCGAAATGAATTCCGTCGTATGAATGCGATTCGAGCCGTCTCCGCTGCGCTTTGCCGAGCCAGGGAAGACAACGGATAGAACTTGGTAAATCCCCGTCCCGGCAGACCGGGGCGGCTTCAAATCACGCTAAACACGTACAGGCCGGGACGAGGTCGCTGACTTTCTCTAACATAATCGTGCGCGGAGCGCCCGATCCACCAGTAGCAAGGATGTTAGTGGTGGAACGGCCGCTCCGGGGACGTTTGTTTCAACTTCGTAATGAGCAAAGGCAGTTGCGGACCTATCGGAGAAAGAGTTAGATACCCCGTCCTACGGTACGGCAGAACTGCTGGGAGTGTTCACTAATTAACTGTTGAACTGTTGAACTGTTGAATCTGTGAATTGTTAATGGAAGATGGGATGGCGGATTAACCGCTATCGACCATTCACGAGATTAAGAATGCACCAATTGATTCTTTCCTCACCGATCACCACACCCACTTCCACTCTGAAACTCCGATTACTGATTACAGGTCACTGACCGCTTCCCTATCATGCCTTTTGATTCAGACGAGACAAGACTGGCGAGCGATGGCGGTGACGGGCCGGGCGTGCTGCGTCCGGGAGAGCGGTTGGGCGATTACCGTATTCTTGAGGAATTGGGCCGCGGGGCGATGGGGGAGGTGTATCTGGCCGAGCAGGTGCACCTTGAGCAGAAGTATGCGCTGAAGGTACTGCCTCGCGAATTGTCGAGGAGCGCGAGTTTCCGGGAACGGTTCCGAACCGAAGCGAGGACGTTGGCAAAGCTGAAGCACGACCGGATTGTCATGGTCCATAATGCCGGGGAGGACCGTGGCCGCTTCTACCTTGCAATGGAGTATGTGGAGGGAGGCAGTATTGAGGACTTTCTCTCCGCTCAGGGTGGTCGCTTAAAGCCCGAGGAGGCCAGGGATATCCTCATCCAGATCCTGGAGGGACTGCGCTATGCCCAAGGGGAGGGGATTATCCACCGGGATCTGAAGCCGGCCAACATTCTCCGCACAGCCGATGGGAGGATTGTGATATCGGACTTCGGGCTGGCCCGCGTGGTGGGCGAGGAGTTTCTGCAGACGATGATCCAAAAGAGCATTGCGCTCTCCCAGCTGGGGGATCGATCGACCCAGTTTGCGGGCTCTTCCGGCGGCGACGCCTATGTCGGGACGATTGACTATATGAGCCCGGAGGTGCGGGAGGAAGCCGCTGGGGCGAGCAAAGGCGATCGCGGATCTGGTTCTTGAGGCGAGCGAAACGTGGGACGCCGTAATTGACCGGTGCATGGAGCTGGAGCGTTCTGAGCGGTACGGGAGCGCGGAAGAGGTTCTGGAGGATTTGAGGCGGATTGAAGTTGGAGCGCCGAAGCCGCGTCGACCGAAAGTGCCATTATGGGCGGGGGTATCGGTCGTGATCCTGGCGGGACTGGCGGCCGGCTACTACTGGGGAGTGTATGTGCCGGGAAAGAAGGGGGAGGAGCGAGGAACCGGAACGAGGCAAACTGCGCCGGATTCTGGGTCCGGGAAAAGGCCGGAACCTGGTGTAACTGCCTTTGGAAGTCTTTTGGTAAACACGCTCCCGGATGCTGAGATTTTCAAGATGAGTGCCGAGTACCGGAGCGAAGGACCCGGCATATTGCTCGGGAAGAGTGATCTCAACGGCCTCTTCGAATTTAAAGATCAAATGGCTGCCGGGAAGCGGATGATTCAGGTCCGCAAGGAGAACTACCGTGATTCCCAGATCGCCGAAGTAGTGATTGAAGAGGGCCGGCTGGCTGTCGTGGAGGTTGGGCTTCAACCATTGCCTGGATCGCTTGTCATCCTCTCCTCGCCCAGCGGAGCGGAGGTGGAGATCGACGGAAAGCGGGCTGGAGTGACGCCCTATACGGCTGGGGAACAGGAGAGCTTGAAAGAATACCGGGTTGTCGTCTCGGCTGCGGGCTACCGTGATTACGCTGAAGCTTTTGAGCTCGAGGCCGGAGAGGATAAGCGGCTCAGCGTCACCCTGGAAAAGGCGGCGGGGAGCCTGCGGTTAACGAATACAGCGGCCGAGTTAGGCCGGGGGCTTGTGGTGCGGGTGGACGGGCGAGGTTATAATCTGAGCCCTGGCCTTGTCGTGAAAGGACTCGCTCCGGGGAAGCATGAGGTGGAACTGGAGCATCCCGACTACGAGAACTGGAAAGGTGAAGCGACAATCGCCGATGAGCGGGAGGTGCCGCTACGGCCCGAGTGGAAGCCCAAGCCCGGGGAGCTGCGCCTTGAGGTGCTGGACGACACGATATTTTGATTCTCGGAGCATTAGGTGATGATATTGATGGCCTTATGTAAGTTAAAGACGAAATCATCACAGAGTGCGGGAGTGGATTCAGCGCCCATGGAAGACTTGAGGCTGAGAACCAGTTGCCTGCATGCAGCAAGAATTCTGGCTGCGTTATGATTACGGATCATACATCGATCTTCATCGAAGAAGCGATCCTTGGGGTAATGATTTTTATTTTCGATCGACCAATGGTTGCGAATTTTCGAGAGGAACTGTTGAGGGCTCAAATCGGCGGGATCGAGACTGCTTACGTAGTAAGAGCGTTCAGAGGAAGGTTCAGCTTTGTTTGGATAATGGAAGGTGCGTTGCACACAGGCGAACTGGCGGGCATGGGGCAGGCCGGCAGAGGGAGCGCTTAGAGAATGGGTTGCTATTTGACGTATTTCGAGTCGCCCATGGTCATTGTCCACGGTTTGGTGGAGAAAAAGGGGGTGGAGCTGAAGAGATTCTGAGCGTATTGATGCATGTTGGGCTGATTGTCTTTAATTTGAATAACATAGTCAGCACTGAGTTCTTCGACGACGATGTGGGCAGTTTCTTTTTGATTATGCATGGCGTCGAAGGTGAAGGTGGAGCCGTCCAAAATGGGCATCTTTCGCAAGAGAGTCTGGGCGGCGGTGATCGCGTTGGATTTATCGGCGGTAGCGACTTGGGCTAAGGTTTGAGCGCTTTGGTGATCGACTGCGGCCACCAGGTGCAGAGCCTTTGATTCTTCGGTGTTTGTGCCTTTGAGGGTCTTGCCGTCGACGGCAATATCGCGGGGCAAACAGCCGTCTTGTAAGCAGATGAATTCGGTGAGGGTTTTATCGAAGAGCTCGGCCTTTACGTTTTGCAAGACCCGATAGAAGACATCATAGCAAGGGGCCTTATAGCGGCCTGTTTTGGGGTTTTTCCAGGAGCGTAAGGCGCGCAATTGGGCTTGATTGAGATGATGGGCCAGGCGCACGATGCCCTTGAGGGTCTGTTTGCCGCACATCGTGCCGAGCACAATCATGCTCAGGACCGTGGCGAGCCGATATCTAAGGCCCGCTTTACGACGGAAGTCTTCTATCTGATTGAAGCGTTCCCACAGGCTGCTCATCTGTTCCACTTTGAGGCAGACCGCATGGGAGTTATCGGTTTCATTGAGCGCCTGGCTCTGTGCCGCGGGCAATGGCCCTGAAGCGCGCAAAAGCTCAAGGGCATTAGCCTTGAGGGGTTTGACCCAGATCTGCTTGGGACGCTCATGGCGTTGATAGAAATCTTCGCGTTGGCGGCCATATCCCGCGCTCAAGCCCAAGGGCGTCCACCCGCTCGCTTCGTAGCAAGTGCCCCGGTGAATCTGTGGGTCCACGAACGTTTCCGCTACTAAGGGACGATAGCCAAAAGCCTCCTGCCAGTGATCGGCTAAGACTCTCAGGCACATACCCAACGTCTTGGAGGCCAAATTTGCAAGATCCACCCCGGGCAAAATCAGAAAACGCCGGTTCTGTACTACCAGTTTCAATCGTGCATGCCGTTGCGCCCCGTCCCACCCGATCCATTCGTCTCGATCCGTCAGCCGGTAGGATGCGGCCCCCCACAAGAGCAGGCCCATCCATTGCCCGTCGATCTGCGCCACATAGCGCAGGGTCTCTCCTGCGCTGCCCGCACTGTGTAAATAATGATGTTGTTTCAATAGATCATTGAATCGCTCCTGCTCTTCGGGCAGGACCAGACGCAGAGTTAAACGATCTATCGAAGGATTCAGTTGGTAAGATTTTTTGTCTTTCATCCCATCTTAACATGACTGATTCCCTCGGGTTTGTTTAGCTCTTTTTTTATCTTCTTGCTTATCAGCTAGTTGCTTCCTGGAATCCTTTTACCCTGGTGGTGATTCCTGCGTGTCTCTACTGTTGTTTATTCGCGGAATTCCGGCAGTATGCTGCATGTCGCCTATTACAATATTGACGACATGTTGCATATGACCTGCCGTTAAACGCTGTTTTAAACGGGTTAACGATCAGATAGTCAAAGGCTTACAACTCATCGGGTCCATCGGCCGTTCAGTAAAAAGCAACTGGTGTACGATTGTATGTTCGCCATATACATGAGACTTCGAAAAATCGCATATGCCGGAATAATGTTGGCGATGATAGTTTGGCTCACATTAAAGTGTGCCATACCCGCCGTTCATGATAGGTGCCAGAATTTGTCTTTCTGCTACTATCAGAAGATCGCGAAACAGATTAAAGATGCGACCGGTCTCGTACTCTATGAAGGATTGCCCCACCCGACTTTCAAATCGGGGCTGTATGAGGTTGAGAGCAGTCGATCAGACATTGTCGAAATGGATGGAGAGCTGTTCTACAAACAAATTTTACCGCTTACCACTAGTAATGTGGATTCGTTAAAAGAAGTGCTATTGAAGTCGGAGAATCTCAAAACATTTGGTGGCCTGAATGTGTGCGGATGATACTACCCGGATTTTTCTATTTTGTGATTCGTCGGTAAACGAGAATTCCGAACGCAGCTGAGTTTCGGTTGTAACGAAATGAAAGGCTTTGGTACCGGTGTAAATATCTATTACTGCGACTCGAATAAACCAGGATTAATTCGATTTGAGAAGATCCTATCAAAGTATCGCCAGGAGAAGCCCGAATTCGAGCTCGAATCTCCGCCACTCCCACCTCTGCATTTACACTACGAATCGGCGCACAATGGCCTTCACACAACTCCGCTACCGCTCCGTACGTGAGGCCTAGCATTAGGTAGTTTGATATGAATGGAAAGTAAACTTTCGCAGGATAAATCGGAGGAAGAATAAAATACCACTATTTTTCGGTAAAAACCTGATAAGTCGGATATAAGCTACTTTATTTTGCGGTAAAAGTTGGTCTAGTACCTTGTATCTTTCATAATTTCGGATACAACCGTCTTAGTTTTATCCGTGCATCCTGAGTGGTAGACTGCCAATCAACCTTGGCATTTCGGTTATTTCGATCGTGTTGCCAAGCTGCCACTTCGTTACCCATCTGTTTGATTTCCGGGATTCTGTGATTGAGGCATTGGATTTGGAGTGTGCTTAGTTCAATCTCTGCGATATTGAGCCAGCTTCCGTGTTTTGGGGGGTAGTGGATCTCTAGACGCTCAGCCAATCTTCTCGCTTCGGATGGTTCGAAGGTTTCGTAAAATGAGGCCACACTATGAGTATTGAGGTTGTCCATGACCAGCTTGATCCTGGTTGCTTGAGGATATTCTTCTTCGAGCAGGTACTTGATAAATTGAGCCCATTCGCATCGTCTTCGCCGTTTTGTGATGAGCACATAGCGTTTGCCCCCGAGCGGTTCGACGGCCATGAAAATTTCGGCTACTCCTTTGCGCACGTATTCATGATCGACGAGTTGAACTCGCCCAAGGGCAGCCGCAACAGCCTGATGGACTTCTCCAACCAGCTGCTTGCACGATTCATCCATGCAGACCAGAGGATACTCCGCATCATAGGGCAGATGGTAGAGTTCCAGAATGTCTTCCATGCAAGCCACAAAAGCCGCATTGTGCTTAGGAGGTATCTTCCAATATTTGCTCAGGTGAGGCTTAAATTCGTTTTTTTAGCGTTCGTTGAACGGTCATCGCCGAAACTTTCGGTGCAATCTTTAGTTCGACCACTTTTTCAGCCAGGAGCCGCACCGTCCATCGGCTCCTGCCTTTAGGGGGCGCAGAGCACGCCAGTGCCGTAAGGCGCGCCTCAAAGGCTCCGTCGAAGGTGACTTTGGGTGGTCTCGATCTGGGCCTCGGACCCAGCGCAGCCTCCAGGCCCTCTTCTACAAAACGCTTCTTGATGTGCTCAATGCTTCGCGATGTCACCCCAAGGCCCTGGGCTACATCGGCTACTCTCCAGGGGGATCGCTCCCCGACGCTGTCGCATAAAAGCAATGCTCGCGCGTGAATATACTTGCGCGCGGTACCTTTGCCCTTTTTCGTCAAAGTCTCCAGCTCCTCACGCTCCTGATCAGTTAAGGTTACTCGATATCGATTTGCCATCCCAATAAGATGAAAAAACACAATTGGAACGTCAACTAGATACGAAATACTTTCTGTTACAAGATACTAGCTTGTTTTGCAAGCAACTTTGATGTTTAATCTCGCTGGGTTCAATTCCCCGAAGCTTGCTTCGGCTTTAGTGGTATATGATGATAGGGGATGGGAAGTCGTTACATCCACAAAAGTCACAATGTATCGGTGCTGATGTATCATCTGGTGTGCGCAGCGAAGTATCGTCGAGTTGTGATGAGTGAGCGTGTGGACGAGGTTCTGAGGGCAGCCTGCATCGAGATTGAAAAGCGCTGGGAGATTGTCTTCTTGGAAATAGGATTAGATCGAGACCATGCACACTTTCTGATCCAGTCGGTGCCGGCTTACAGTCCGACGAGGATCGTTACGACGGTGAAGAGTGTAACTGCGCGCGAAGTGTGTGCGAAAGCACCGGAGGTGAAGAAGCAACTGTGGGGCGGAGAGTTCTGGGGAAAAGGGTACTTCGTAAACACGGTGGGGCAACACAGCAGCGAGAGCGTGATCGCGGCCTATATCGCGAATCAAGGTGAGGAGGCAAATTACCAGCGATTGCATAAAGGGCAGTTGGAGTTGGGATTATTTTGAAAATGCCTCGGGGCTTGCCCTTGTTCAGGTCGGCGAGGAGCGCCTGGGGTGCCTTTTTCTTGATCACTCTTTACTTTTGTTGTAATTTCTACTGTAATAACCATAGCGACATTAGCTATTGTTTTCGGTTTTGGACAACCAACAGAAAGTGAAAGGAGCTTGCTGTTTAAATGTTTTATTGTAGAAGTTGGATTCGCAGTAATTGCACTATTTTATTCCTTATTTCGGATCAAAAAGAATGATCCTAACAATAGAAAAATTACATCCCAAAAAGGAACTGAGCAAGCTAACATGAAATTTACTTCCTCAGAGAAAGTACCTTTCAAAGAACAAGGCTGGGACGAAGATGATCTCAAGGAGATCCAGGGACTATATTTGGGGTTTCGGCGAGCAGATACTGAGCAAAAAGTTCGTATCCAGTTTCTCCTTATTCAAAGGATCGAGGTAGGAATAATTCAGTTTATCACATATGAATATTTCAAAGAGGAGTATTATCTTACTATAGGAAATTGTGAGAAAATTGGCGAACAAATTATTCTCAGTGGGAAAGTTAAAGGACAAGGGTCCCTACATGTGACTGCAGTGCAGATATTCCCTAGAGTCAATAGTATGGGAAACCTAAAAGGCATTCATTTCCAAATTACTCTTGATCGTAAGCGCTGGTTAGCTACGAAGATCTACTATAAGAAATTAGACGATTCAATTGATGAAGGAAAAACGATTCAGGAATGTCTTGAGGCTCATTCTCTATTTCATGAAGGTTCAGGTATAATAAAGGAACCTCAAATTGAACTATCTGAAAGGCCTATGCTAATGAAATTCATTAAACGTTATGGCGGTGTTGATTCGGTAACAGAAGAACTGCAAAATATCCTGGTATTTATAGAAAACAATACCGTAGAGGGTAATCCTTACACAGAACAATTTGAATGACATCAGAAAGATCGGTGACTGTAGTCTTACAATTTTCATGATTCAGTACACCTATGACTCAGCAAATCTCAATTGTGCTTTTGTTAGGGTTCGTTCCAAGCTTCGTCCCGTCGATGCCCACTTTGCCCACCTTCAAAACCCCAACCTCTCAGCCCATTGCCAAGTTCTGCACGAATCACCGCTCGAATAACTCCCGGTTTCTCCGACGAAGACTCGCTATCGTATCGTGATCCGGATACGTGCCCCCTGTCAGGTATCTAACCGTCACATCACGGTAACTGGCCGTCTCGATCTTGCGGCTTGAAAAGAACCCAAGCGCATACCAATAGATCAATAGCGCCGTCATCATCGATAGTGGGTATTGTTTTCTTCCGCTGCCGCGCACGTATATTCCTGCCGCAAGCAGGTCCATCTTTTCCACCGCCGTGAAGACAGAATGAACCATGTCATCCTCGCGCACCCAATCGGCATGTCCGGTGGAAGCAATATTGGCATTCGTCGATCGACATTGATATATCGTGTTGCCATCCTTCGATCATACCTCTCTGCTCACACCTTGGCCAAAAAAAATGCTCCACAATTATTGTTTAACAGGCTACTAGGAGTTCGAGAGTACAGCTTCCATGGCGTGGCGGACCTTCGCGGCGGCCACAGGCATAGGCAGGTCAGCGAGTTCCTTGCACATCGGTTCGCAGGCTACCGGGCCATCGTAACCGATCGATTCTAATCCCTGTAGAAACGAGTGAATATCGATCATTTTGGAGCTACCGGGCAATCTGCGTTCGAATGCAACCTGTTCCTCCACGGTTCGTCCCGGCACCGCGTCATTGATATGCACACCCACAATTTGCTCTGGAGCAAGAGCCTGAATATCACTTTCTCCTTCACCCGCACAGTACCAGTGGAAACAGTCCAGCAGGAGTCCAGGGTTGGGACTGCCGACAGCCTTAGATAGAGTGTGCGCACCGGCCATATCATGGATGAATGGATAGCGGTTTCCGATTCGGCGAGTGAGCGGTGAGATGTATTCAAGCCCCAATCTTATCTCGAATGAAAGGAGGATGTCCCTTACCTGTCGAATTCGGGATCCGTGCCTATCGAAATTTGCGTCGTAATCCAGCTTCTCGTCAAAAGGGATAATCACGGTATAGGCTCGGGTGAAGCCGGCCGAACGCATGCTATCGCACAGACGCGGCAGCGTATCGATGTCTCGTTTCCAATCGGCTTCATTGCCCGCCACGTTCCTTGGATTGAGAGGAAAGCAGCCGGCACGAATCCCGGCCTCCTCCAATTGCCGATGGACCTCAAGGGCTGTGCCATCGCGCATAACTCCGAGCGCCTGATATTGGCCGAGATCCACTCCCTCAAAACCGCAATCTCGCGCCAGTCGAATCGTCGTCTCTGCGTCCGTTTCAAAACCGAGAAACTCTGTACTGAGGCTCTTATACATCTCACACTTGCTCCTCAATCAAGGATCACGCCTACGGAGGAGTCGATCCCATACCTGCATCATGGAAAGCGGGCGCACATTAAGAAAATGCTCAATCTGGTGGCGGCAGGAAAATCCGGGTGCTACAATGAGATCTTTCGGAGAGGCATTTCGAATGGCCGGGAATAGTTTCCTTTCACCGCATGCACGCGATACCTCGTAGTGTTCCTGTTCGTAGCCGAACGACCCCGCCATGCCGCAACAACCGGCATCGATATCGATGGCTTTCAGGTTGGGCGCTCCCTTCAGCGCGCCCATGACCGAACCGATGCCGATGAGGGCTTTCTGATGACAGTGCCCGTGAACGAGAACCTCCGGCGGTGGCAGTGCGGCGAAAGTTTCAGCCATTTGACCTTTTTCTTCCAGAGGTAAGTCATCGATGGCACGGCCGATCCATTGTTCAAAGGTGAGGCAATGCTTCGCCACCTTGTGGGCCTTACTCTGCCAATCGCCACGCAGCAGATTCGGGTGGTCGTCCACTACGGCGGAATAGCAACTGGGTTCGCAGAAGATGATCGGTAGACCGGATGCGGCGACCGGATAAAGAATCTCAACGGTCCTACGCGCCTGCCGTTTCGCCGAATCCAGAAATCCCTTGGATATGAGCGGCCGGCCGCAACAAACGCGCGGTAAGACCCGGCCTTTCCAACCGACACGATGAATCACGCGGGCCGCGGCGATGGCGTGTTCCGGCTCGTGATAGTTTGTAAACGTGTCGACGAAAAGACCGACTTCATTTTCGCTTTGGAATCCGTTCGATTCGAAGGCAGGTCCATTTTTCCCCCACCAGTGGAGAAAAGTCTTCCGGGAAAACGCAGGGGGGACGCGGCGGCGATCAAAACCGAAGAGCTTTTCATTGATAAAGCGGCTCATTCGGTTGCGGAGAAGCCAGTTAGAAAACGGCGCTGTTCGACTGCCCCATAGAGCATTCCCTTCTGCATGAGCCACGAGATGTGCTCGCAGCGGCGCCCCGTGGCGTTTGTGATACTGGTGAAGAAACTCACTTTTCATGCGCGCCATATCGACGCCGGTTGGACACTCCGTCTTACAGGCTTTACATTCCAGACAAAGGTCCAGGACGGAATGGAGATCGCGATCGGCCAATCCATCAGGGCCAAGTTGCCCGGAAATCGCCAGGCGTAGAGCGTTAGCCCGCCCTCGCGTCGAGTCGCGCTCATCCAATGTCGCCATGTATGACGGGCACATCGTACCTACCCGAAGCTTTCGGCAATCTCCCACGCCCCCACACTGCTCGGCTGCTCGCGAAATCCCGCCAAAGTCTGAAAAATCGAAAGCTGTCTTCATCGAGTTCGTACGGTACTCTGACCCGTAACGCAGATTTTCGGTGAGGGGTGGCGCGTCGACGATCTTGCCCGGATTGAACAGCCCGGGGGGATCGAATGTGCGCTTGATCTCTCGAAACGCTTCGTAAAGCACGGGGCCGAACATCTTTTCCTGAAACGGGGCGCGAACCAGTCCGTCACCGTGCTCTCCTGAAAGCGCTCCGCCGAATTCAAGCAAAAGATCGGAAATCTGATCGAGAATTCGCTCGAATTTCCCGATCCCGTCCGCGGTCTTCATACTTATTACCGGACGAATGTGCAGGAGTCCGACTGAAGCATGGGCATAAAAACCCGCCTCCGTATCGTTCTCTTTGAGGATTTCCAGAAACTGCTCGATGTAATCGTGGAGCCGATCAGGCGCCACCGCGCTGTCTTCGACAAAGGAAATCGATTTCGCATCGCCCCTCTGAGCCATGGAAAGTCCGAGGGCCGCTTTGCGCAGTTTCCAGATTCGGGCCTGCGCCGAAGGATCGATTGCGCGGTGCATGGGGTGCCCGTGAAATTCGTTAGCGAGAGTGTCTACCTTACCTGAGAGGTCGTCTCCTTCCTTCCCGAGAAACTCGACAATTAACACGGCACCGGGATCTCCCACGATGAAGTCGCGAAGCGGCTCGAATTCCGTTTTCCCTGAAGTCGTGTCGAGGATACTCTTGTCCACCAACTCGACTGCCGATGGATCATGATCGAGGATCGCGGGAGTTGCCGCAAGGGAGTCGAGCAGCTTCTCAAACTGAATGACGCAGACAATCCTTTTCTCGGGTAAGGGAACGAGCCTGAGCTTAGCCTCGAGGACGATGCCAAGTGTGCCCTCCGAGCCGACGATCAACCGTGAGAGATTAAATCCATTCTTGGAATCGACAAATTCATCGAGATTGTATCCGCCCACGCGCCGCAGAATCTTCGGAAAGCGGCGCTCAATTTCATTGGCATGCTCGCTTCCGATTCGATGCACAACTCGGTATATCCTTCCCTCGAGGTTGTCCTGATCGCATATCGCCTTTACTTCCTCTTCCGATAACGGGGCAAAACGCACGATCGAGCCATCCGACAGGGCGACCGTCAGCTCCAGAACGTAGTCGAGCGTCTTCCCATAGAGCACTGAGCGCGTGCCGGCAGAGTTATTGGCGATCATCCCGCCGATCGTCGCCTGGTTCGCGGTTGACAGATCGAGCGGTAATTCCAGGCCACTGGACTTCAATTCGCGATTCAGTTCATCGAGAACGATCCCCGGTTCTACTCGCACTGTTTGCCCCTTGGGATCAATATCCAGAATTCGATTGTAATATCTTGAAAAATCGAGCTGAAGTCCCGCCCCAATGGCCTGACCGGCCTGAGAGGTGCCACCTCCACGCGCTGTGATGGGTATGCTACATTCGCGGCAGACACGCATTACCGTTAGGACGTCATCGCGTGTCTTCGGTTTCACCACACCTACCGGCATGATCTGGTAGACGCTGGCATCAGTCGAATAAATCGCACGGTTGATGCGGTCGAAATGGACTTCCCCTGCAATCTTTCCGGAGAGTTTGTCTCTCAACCGTTCCTCCGACTCTGGCGGCATGGCTGAGACTCTCTATTGAACCGGTCGCTCGATACAACTGAAATAATAGAACTCTCGATCGCTCGCGAGCGAGCTTCCTACCCTCACGGTAAATCATAGCAGATAGGTCGTCCCTACCACCTCCAGGCTGTAGGAAGCGTGCTTGCGCGCGAATGGAACTCCCAATGCCATCCTGATCGCTCGCGAGCGAGCTTCCTACCCTAACGGTTAATTGAGGCAGATTGGTCGCCCGTCCACCTCCAGGTGTAGGAAGCCTCCAGGCTGTAGGAAGCGTGCTTGCGCGCGAATGGAACTCCCAATGCCGTCCTGATCGCTCGCGAGCGAGCTTCCTACCCTCACGGTAAATCGAATCAGATTGGTCCTCCCGACCACGACCAGGTGTAGCTTGCGCTTGGCCGAGGAGACTGCGTTAAAGAGCAATTATCTACCCTTGATAGCGGCTGCCAGTTCGAGGATGCGTCTCGAGCGTTCCACGACGGGAAGATCGATCATCCTTCCTTCGAATTGAATCGCCCCCACTCCCTGGGCTTCCGCCTCTTCGAAGGCTCGAACGACCTTCTCGGCATGAAGTGTTTCCTCTTTGGTCGGAGAAAAGACGTCATTGCAGGTTTCAATTTGATTGGGATGAATGCAGAGTTTGCCCTGAAACCCCAGCTGCTGTGCGCGCATTGCATCTTTGTGAAGCGATTCGAGGTCTTTCAAGTTTATCAAAAAGGGTGTGTCCAACGGTGGTGCAATATCGGCCGCTCGGCAGGCAACCGGGATGCGGGAGCGGGGATAGTCCAGTTCTCGTCCATCCTTTGTGATATCAATACCTAGATCCAAACAATAGTCAGCCGCCCCGAAAGCTACCGTAAAGAGCCTGCTTGGCTCAGTCCTTTCCGAGACGATTTCGTAAACGTTCTGGACCCCTTTTGCGGATTCGATCATAAGCATCAGGGCAATTCTTCCCGCTCCAATCCCCTTTTCCGTTTCCGCCTCGAGGAGGAGGGAATTAATCCTCCGTAACTGGTCGCCGCTATCCACTTTAGGGACGAGGATGCAGGCGAGATTTTCTACCACTACCTCTTGCAGGTCGCCTTCCAGTAAACCCGATTCCAGGGCATTTACCCGTACAATAATGTTTTTCTCCCGGCCACGGAATTCCAGGAGTTTATCCCGAACAACTCCGCGCGTTTCCACCTTCTTTATTCGAGGAACCGCGTTTTCCAGATCAATGATGACGGCGTCTGCTGCCGTTGCGACGGCTTTGTCCACACGATCGGGCCGATCCCCCGGGACGAATAGTGCGGTTCTCAGGGGTGCGAATTTTTGGAGACCAAAGTTCATTTGCGAGAGATTGCTTGCTGGGCCAATTTAGGAGTGAGTGTGAAGGTGTCAGTCAGAGTTTTCTACTCCGGGCTATTGGTTCTATGGTTGTTAGACGGATTTAATCTCGCTGGGTTCAATTCGCCGAAGCTTGCTTCGGCTTTAGTGGTATGTGATGATAGGGGATGGGAAGTCGTTACATCCACAGAAGTCACAATGTATCGGTGCTGATGTATCATCTGGTGTGCGCAGCGAAAATCGGTACCGCTGCAATGATAGTCTACAACTGATACCGCCAACAGGGTAAGGTTCTAAAGAGCATGAGTGATTCAGAGATTCGACTGGGGATCATCGGATTGGGCCCGAACAACATGGCGGCTACGATGAATCTCTTGCGTGATGAGCCCAATTTGCGCTACACAGTGACGGCTGCCTGTGCACGCCGGCCTGAGGTGCTCGAACAGGCCGCCCGAGAATTCGGAATCCCATTCTGGACCACCGACTATCGCGAACTGGTCAGCCGCGATGACGTGGACGTGGTCTGCGTCTACTCGCCGGATGCGCTGCATGCTGATCACTGCATTGGCGCACTTCAGAATCGGAAGCATGTCGTCTGCACCAAGCCGATGGTCACGACCGTTGAAGACGCTCAGCAGCTCGTAAATTTGGTGCAGGAAACAGGGGTCAAATTCCTGGTCGGCCAGACCATGCGGTTCGACCGCCAGTTCCTGGACACCCAAAAGCTCGTTGATGACGGTGAATTGGGCGATCTGATCGCATTGGAAAGTTACTACCTGCACGATATGCGCCCGATTTATGAGTTTACTCCCTGGCGGCTCGAAATGCCCCAGGATCTGATGTTTGGCGGGTGCGTGCACAGCATTGATGTCATCCGCGTTTTCGGTGGAGATATCAAAAAGGTCCATGCGATCGCGAACGAGGACAAATTGACGAAAGCATACCCGATTCCGAACAACTTCTTTCTGAATGTCGAGTTCGTCTCGGGTGTCATAGGCCGCGTGTCGGGACTGTATGGAATCGTCCATCCGCCGACACCGATGATGCAATATGGCATCTACGGAACCAAGGGCAGCCTGCAAGGCGAGTTCACCGACAACGAACCGGGCGAGATTCGTGTGGTAATCGACAAGGATCCCGACCACAAAGTGGAAACCACAGTCTACGAAGCCGAGCGGGACCTCAGTGCCTATGGGCATGGCGCCACCGTCATTCGGTACATGCGCCACTTTCAGGAATGTCTAGACAACGACGTGGAACCGTCTCCGGGTGTCGTCGATGGGGCGAAATCTGTGGCCGTGGGGGTTGCCGCCTGGGAATCTATTAGAACAGGCAATGCGGTGGATGCATTCAACGATTTCTAAGACTGACGGAACCCATCTGCTCTGGCCGACTCTTGACGTTACTCCTCCCCCGCACTGCATTGTCGTCAATGTGTGCCTGGAGGACGTCGATGCAAACCACGGCGCGACCAAGGTCTGGCCCGCCTCCGGCACGTTTCGCATCGAACCCGCCGACGCCTTGCGGGACGTCTGACACGTTCCCAACCCCATTCAGCATGCGAGAAACCACCCAGATCACTTGCCCCCACTGCTGGCAGACAATCGATCTCGACCTTCCGGGGTGCGATCCGCGTCCAGTCGAGTCCACCATCGACTGTGAAGTCTGCTGCCGCCCCATCCGGGTTGTCGTGTCCTGGGAGGACGACGGGCAAGATGCGCCAAGGATCTCGGTCGAGCCGGAGTCGTGAATAGACTCGGAGGATTTGCGGTTTCCTATCAGTTATCCGTCTACGCGTTCCTTCAAAAAATGCCAAAGTATCCCCGATGAATTGACTTCGAAGCCGAGTTTTTACCCGACCGTTTGCGGAATTCCTCCGCCGAGGCAAAGGTTGCCGGAGTGACAAGTGAATATTTTGAACTGAGAGATTTTATCGACAGCCTTTTACAGGGAACGACACCTCCGCTGAACGTCTACCGGGCGCTGGATTACACCGTTCCGGGACTGGTTTCAGAAGAGTCGATTGCTAATAGTGGAATGCCGGTCGTTGTACCGGACTTCCGATGAATCGGCGCAAGGGAATTTCATCCCTGGCCTGATTCGGGTCGGATTCATTGATCATTGAAACAATTGACCGATATTCCATTCTTGCGCTGGTGGACAACCCCCACCTCAGGGCCCCGCTGCTAGAAAGCGACTTCCCATCAGTAATTGCGTTTCCCGAAAATGCAAATTTTCCGGTGTTCCCAAGAGCGGATTCTCGATACAGTATTGGTGACTACATGGATCCTTAGATGAAACCGACATACTCAGGGATGCTGATTCAATGACCATTCAGGGAAACCGCTGGGAAGGCGAAGTCACTGGCAACCGCGCAGAGCTCAACGCGCTCCTCGACTTCCACCGCCGGTTTCTTCAAGACGATATATTGCCCTGGTGGATTCTTCATGCTCTGGATAGAGACTGCGGCGGACTGTTTTCCTGTATCCAGGACGACGGAACAATCATCAGCACCGAAAAATTCATCTGGTCCCAGGCCAGGGCCCTGTGGACATTTTCCGCAGCCTGTAACCGGATCGAGAAAAAGCAGGAGTGGCTGGATGCCGCGAACACCGTCTGGAAACTTCTGGGAAAACAGGGCCAGACGGAATCCGGACGATGGATGTTTCGGACCGATCGGCAGGGGAACGAAATTGAAGGCACGGTGAGTATCCAGTGTGATGCCTTCGCCATCACCGGCTTGAAGGAATACGCCCAGGCCTCGGGAAACGAGGAAGCCCTTCACAAGGCTTGCCGGACAGCTGACGCAGTGCTGGAATGTCTGAGCCGACCAGGCTCCTATGCCACCGAGCCTTTCCCACTGCCGGAGAACATGAAGGCCCACAAGGTGGCAATGCAGTTCTCGCTGGCCTTCAAGGAGCTTGCCCGGGCAACCGGGATCACCCGCTACGCCACGGAATCAGAAGAACTTGCCCGGGAAGTCCTGGACATCTATTGGCGTCCCGAAACGAAGACCGTCGTGGAGTACCGGCATCTCGACAACTCCGAAGTGGACGGGCCGATGGGAAGTTACGCCAGCCCCGGTCATGGCTACGAAACCGCCTGGTATCAGCTGGAAAATCTGCGTGAAGAGGACCGGCCTGTCTGGAAAAATAAGGCCTTCGAGATCATCCGCCACAGTTTTGCGCTTGGCTGGGACCCTGTATACGGCGGCCTCTTTTTGGGTGCGGATGCCAGAGGAGGCGTTCCGCATTTTGAAAACTGGGAAACCAAAATCTGGTGGCCCGCCACCGAGGCCTTCTGTGCGCTGCTGATGGCGTTTGAAGAAACGGGAGACCTCCAGTTTCTACAAGACTATCAGAAAATCCACAACTGGGCCTTCGAGCATTTTACATCACCTCACGGGGAATGGACGCAGCGCCTGAGCCGGGAGGGGAAACCGATGGCCAGGGTGGTGGCGCTCCCCGTAAAGGATCCGTTTCATCTGCCCCGTGGGATCATCTATTCGATTGAGGCCCTGGCGCGTCTTCGCGAAAAGGCGGCCCCGCCATGAAGGGCCCGCCTCTAAAAAGCGATTTCCTATCAATGGACATTCGCCAGGCCATCCGGCGGTTTGCCGACCCTGAAACTGCCGCAATTCGCGCTCGTTTCTTCAAAACGGGGCCGGGCCAGTATGGCGAGGGGGGATCTCATGCTTGGCGATTTTCGTGTCGTTCTCGAAGTAACCCTGGTCGCGAAACTGCGTATTGGTGCCCTTGGCAAGGGTGAACCACTCGTCAAACCCGGACGGTTTTTCCCGGAAATGGTTCAGGCGCCATTTGCCGCAAGATAGGCCATCGTTGGCGAATGGATCTCACGATTACCGTAGCAGCTGGACGCCCATTGCCCGTGGTCGTCTGTCAGAAAAACGAGGATATTCGGCCTTCGAGAAAAACGAGGATATTCGGCCTTCGAGTCATGATTTGAATTCCTCTCGCAGGCGATGGGCGGCGGCAACTTCGTTTTGGAGCTTCCTGTATGCTTCTTCTATGCTCACGACAGCTCCCGAACCGGGCGCGAAGCCGCAGTCGGGATTGAGGGTAATGCGTGAGGGGGAGACAAACCGGGTTGCGCTTCGCACGCGCTCGACGATCGTCTCTACGGAATCGATTTTCCCCGGAGTAACGTCGACGCACCCCAGACCGATTGTCAGGTCTTCGCGTAAGCGTTTGAGTACGGCGAGTTGGCCCGAGTCCGGGGCGGCAAATTCCATCGCCACATGATTCACCTTGAGCCGATTGAGTTGGTCAATGATGGGCTCGAATCCCCCCATGAAGCACTCTTCGCCGCGCCCCCGGGCACCGGCGCGGCGGCACAGGTGAAGTGCCAGGGTGACGCCCTCTAAACCGTCGACAACGGCGTTCACCACCTCGACCGCGAAATCTGCATTTCCATCCGGATCATCGTATTTGCGACGCACTTCCGGATCCACGAAGAGGCAGAGGTGCGGGTCGTCAATTTGGACAATATCGGCGCCGGCCTCGATGATCAACTCCACTTCACGACGCAGGATCGGCACGCACGCCTGGATAAATTCTCGTCGTGTCGGATAGGCCTTTCCAGAAAGGTCCGGGTCCCACATCCGCTCTCCTAGAAGGGCAGGGGAGGGGAGCGTCGCTTTTACGCGGCGCGAAGTGATCGACCTGACGAACGCAGTCTCTCGAGCGATAAAGCCAGAGTCCCTCGGTTCAAGTCTTTCGGTAACGATCGTCCATGGGCGACCATCCGAGGGATTGCGGCTCAGGGCAAAGCCATGGGCGAGTTCCGCGATGACTCCGATGTACGATTTTCTACGCCATTCGCCGTCGGTAAGGACATCCACACCGGCCTGTTCCTGCAAAGCGACGATGTAGCGGACGGAGGCTTCCATTCGGCGCCTGTAGACTTCCGGGGGAAGACTCCCTTCCGATGCGATGAGATCCTTGACGAAATCTGAACGCGGCATAGAGCCGATGACCGATGCCGGAAAGAGGACCGGGTCGCTCATCGGCGATGCGGCCTGTCAGTCAATGTCTGAACGGGCCAGTTTGTTTGCGCGAGTTCATAGTCCTGCTGCGTGTCGATTTCCATATATGAGTCGGCGGAGTCGACGTGGTTCAGGCGAACTCCCTCTTCAACCATCTCCTGAAAAAGGTGAATGAGGTAAGCCTTTTCAAAAACGGATGCCTCACGGAACGGTTTTCCGGAATAGTCCCTCTTGCACCGTTTGTAATGATCCTTGAGCGCTTTCGCTCCCACCTTGCTGAATCTGGCGATTCCGGTGTATTCCCCGTAAGCCTGGTCTGGAGAAATGTCGCGATGGACGCGGTTGATAAAACCATCCATGACCGTTACCTTTTCTGCATCAGTCGGCGGATGATGGGTGCGGTGGCGATAGCGTTCCAGCCACGTTCGATCGACTGAAAGGGAGATGTCTTCCGCGCGGGAAATGAGGTCTCGTATCAGTGCACTCGTGAAGAGAGTATCAGAGTAGCAGCAGATGAAGGGCTCGGACATAAGATCCACGGCAGACATGAGAGACTCAAGAATGTTGTTCTTTTCCCAATCCCGGTTGTAGCGAAATGTAAAATCGGAATATTCCATTTCCACTTCCTCGACGCGGTAGCCTCCGATAAAACAGATCTCCTCTATCCCGTTCTGGGAGAAAGCTTCGAGAGCCCAATCAAGAATACGTTTCCCGCCAACTTTCGCAAAGCACTTGGGTTGATTCGCCGTTGAGGGCATGAGGCGCTTGCCGCGTCCCGCTCCAATGATGATCACTCTCATGCCTCGTGAACTTGATAGTTCAGTCAAGTCAATGTTTCACTTTGCTGTATGGCAGAATCTGGTTCGGCAAGTGATAACAGGCAGGCGGAGTGAAACCATCTGAGATGGCTGTGCGACTTCACAATCCGAGTAGAGCACATTGTGAAGCTTTTGGCCAATGCCATTTCGCTTTGTGCTTGGCATCGGGGATTTCCGTAAAATGCTTTCATGAGCTCTTTTGTCATTTAACCCGAAAATCTTGCAATACCGGTTTAGCCTGTTTGAGGCTGCACCGCTCTTGTGCCGGGGTGGCGCGCGATATACGGCAAATAGGCGCGAAAGGCCCGATGTCGTAATTACTCCGGAATGCTTTCTCGATGGCTCCGTTAAGCGTCGAACAGATAATGCGTCTCGGCGCCCTTGACAATTGGGACGGAGAGAGACTTTGTTATGTCCATTATCGCAGACAGTTGAGGTCTGTAGATAAGGAGAGAAATCGCCCATGCCAACGGAACTTCGCAGACAAATATTGGGACGCACCAATTTAGAGATAACCCAGCTGGGATACGGTACCGCCTTGCCGGAACTCAGCAGCGAGGAGCACAGCGAGCAATGTGCCAACGAACTGCTCAACGCCGTGCTGGACGCCGGTATCAACTTTGTCGATACAGCACCGGACTACGGTCTCAGCGAGGAGCGCATTGGCAAATTTATCAGCCATCGCCGCGACGAGTATTACCTTGCAACAAAATGCGGCTGTAATATCGACCCGGAAGGCGTGCGCGGCGATCCTGGCCACGTCTGGACCGCAGATCGGCTACGCGCCAACATCGATCAAAGCCTGGCGCGCCTAAAGACGGACCGGGTAGACCTGCTGCAAATGCACAACCCTTCCGTCGAGGACGTGGAGAAAGGCGGGCTCGTCGAAGTATTGCAGGAGATTAGAGACGCCGGCAAGACGCGCTTTATCGGCGTCTCGTCTACGGCGCCCCACCTGCTGCCCTTTGCGCGGATGGGTGTGTTCGACACCTTTCAGATACCCTACTCCGCCCTGGAAAGACGACACGAGTCCATGATCCAGGAAGCAGCCGACCTGGGCGCCGGAATCATAATTCGCGGCGGCATCGCCAAGGGACACAACGCCCGCCAGCAGCAGGATGAAACCTGGGACCGCGCCGGACTGGACGAGATGGCCGCAGAGATGGGCCGCCACGAATTCGTCCTGCGCTTTACGCTCTCGCACCCCGCCTGTCACACTACGATCGTAGGCACCGGCAAGCCCGATCACCTGGCGACGAATATCCGCTCTGCTCACACTGGTCCGCTGTCGCCCAAGGTCTACGAACAGGCCAAAGAACAATTGGCAAAGAGCGGCGAAGCACCACACTAGTCCTAAAATAAGCGCGTTTAAAGGTTGAACAGGAAACTTCGTTATTCCTAACGTTATTTGCCATGCTGGCGGTAGTTTTGCCGCCGCCACCCTTGGGCTGGTTTCATGTTTTGCTTTTTTTGAGTCATATCCGTTCTGTTTTAACGTTAGTTCTGTCCCCTTTTTGGGATACGCCGACAGTCCTTCCGTTGTGGCTGTGCGTTCGCGGTTACTTGATCTGCTACCCAGGCGACATAGATCGGAATCGCTCCCAGGTGCTGATAAAATCTCCCATCCACTCGTTCCAGCTTAAAAGCCGATAAACAATTCGGCGCCCGCTTCGGATGATTTGCGCGGGGAGCAAGATGATGGCGTGAAGGAAGCGCCGAAACTCCATCTTCACGATCTCCAACCCCCGCTGGCGGTTGGGCATGAGTAATCCATACCACGCCTTCAGGTTCCAGGCCAATGCTGTCATTACCATATAGGCCCAATTGCTCAAAAGATCATCCACGGGCATACGCATCGCATTAACCCCGTTTTTGAGTTGCTCAATAACGTTCTCCTGATCGCAGCGTTGATTCGCAAAGGCGACCACCTGCTCCTTAGTCAGGTCCCTACGATTTGTGATATAAAAAAAGTAGCGGATCTCATCAAAGAGCACTACTTCGCCCTTTTGCACACTGATGTTCTTACGCACCACCACCATCCGATAGGTCTTTTTGCACTTGTTGGGCCGATAGTCCAACTCGGCCACACTTTCTGCCTCCAGCACCTTGTTTTCAAAACCCTTCTGGTGCACGATCCCTTCCTTCACTCGCGGCGCTTTAGCTCTCGATTCGGTCGCTATTTCATGCTTGGGCAACCGCTCCAGTTCGCTCCAGGCCGTCTCTCTGAACTCCTCGGCCAGTCCCACCACTTTGGGATGCGCATCCATTCCGAAGATAAATCCCGTTCCTTCTTCATCCCACCGATCGAAGTTTTCTGTCAACGAAAAGTCCGTATCCCCTCGCAAGCAGATTTTCCCCGCATGCGCACGCACAAGTTCCACCGCCCGATCAATCCACTTTACGCATCCCTCATGGCTAGTCTCATTGCCCGGTCGATTCACCATGTAGAGCACTTCCCTGGTATTTGCCAAACTCACGATCAGCGGTGCATAGCCCCAGATCCCCTTATAGCTTATTCCCATACCCCCTTTGCACTTCCCTCTCGTCTGCGCTATCGTCCCGTCCACATCGATGAACGCCTCCTCCATGAATCCTTTTGCCTGCTTGTTCCACACCCCCTTGCCGTATCCGGTTGATCCCTTCCATCAATTTTTCGATCGCGCCTTCATCAAAGCGTTCGGGTGAAGTCTCCACTGGTCGTCAGAGATCCGGTATCCTCTGCGCTCCTAAGGCATTCAGAAAAACCTCGTCCTTGCGGCGCAATTCGATGTCTTCGAGCCGGATCCCTCCCAATAATGCGTTGTAGGCTATGTTGAGCACATGATCACTCTCATGATACGGCAGGTGGCGCTTGAGCAACTGCACGCTCTGGTCGAGCTCTTCCACCAACCCCAGTCTCTTCACCATCAGGTGAATCGCTCCTATCCCTCCACAACTCACCCCTTTGCCCTCGTTCGGCCGTCTCGTAGTGGATGTTGCTCGCTTTGAACATCGGTTTGGCCTGTTCAGGCCAGCCCCGATTTCTAAGCCGATGCTTTATTCTTCTCTTGCTATTGTGGAGGTTCTTGCGGTATCTTCTTTTCACTCGAAACGTCCTTTTTTTCTGGGTGGTTTTTTTTGGTCGATTAACAGTTTTCCCAGTATCTAAGCGCGTTTCGAGCTTTTTATTGCGTTAGGTATATTCCAATCACACTTGTTCGAGGACTAGCGCAGCGTAGTCGCAACCAAAAGAATGAGTCAGTCCCGGCAGGCCGGGAAATGAAGGGCCCTCCTACGCTAAAGCTATGGAGCATGTACAACGAATGGGGACTGTGAGAGCATTGAACGCAACGGATCAGGAACGGAGACGGATGAAGAGGGAGAATAGCCCACGGATGGCTCCGCAGTACCACGGATGGAAGAGGCAGTTTCCCGCTGATTCGAGAAAACCGCGGATTGAATGAAGAGGGATTCCCATCCCGGCACGCCGGGACTCGGCAGTACCACGATAGGAGGGGAAGAAAACGGAGGCAAGGAAGTGATAATTAGAACAATCGCCGTTAGACATTGCTTTCTGAAGATCACAGCGAAATTGTTTGAGCATCAACGGGTTCTATACGCGGTAGAGAAATTCCTTCTTAAGAAAACAAGCCTCTTCGAGTTAGTAGTACAGGGAACCACGGAGAATGGAAACTTGAAAGCTGGGCGTTGGTAAAGTCCACTTCGCTCCGCGCCAGGCGAAGTCGACTCTATCGAGGTAAGGCAGGTGATCAGATCTCTTGCTTTTCGAATTCGATGAAATGTCCCTCCTACTCTCGAAAACTCACACAGCTATCTTCGTACACACATTACAGGTGAGGAATTAGATGATCTCTTTTCCTGCGTTCCTGCTTTCCTTATTAAACTCTCATTCCTTGATCTTGTGCCCTGCCAGTACAATAATCGATTCCCTTCTCCCTGGCGGCTCGCTCGGTTAAGCCAACCATTGATAACTCGGGAACTGTATAAATCCCAAAGGGCAGGCAGTCATCCAGTCGCTCCACATCGTGAATGTCGAAAATATCGTAGCATATTCGCATCCGATTACACCGGCTCCGACCACACAGATGGACTCAGGTAAGCGATCAATGGATAAGATCGTATCCGAGTAAAGATCC
>CBDCEW010000068.1:0-49928 GCA_965215885.1 Candidatus Moanibacter sp. | reverse complement strand
TGATTGCCAACATCGTCCATAGCTCCAGCAGTCCGTTGCCTTGGGATAGTCTTTCATGGGGCAACAGCTCCGGTAGGATGCCGTACTTGGCGGGGCTGAAAAACGCGCTCTGCGACCCCATCAGCGCGAGGATCACCATCGGTAGGACCAGGTTTTCGGGGCGGACGATTAAGACGAGCACGGCTGAAGACATCAAAAGTGCCTCCAGCGCCTTCATCGCGAGGAGAACATTGCGCTTGGAGAAACGATCAGCGAGGGCGCCCGCGGGAAGAGAAAACAGCATCATGGGCACCGCGAACGCTACGAAGGCGATTGTGGCGACCCGTTGGTTGGCCAGAAAATCGCTGTCGCCACTGGTCTGTGCAACGAGGCTGCCGATACCCAGCGTTATCACCACCATCTTCCACGCGTTGTCATTAAACGCGCCGAAGAACTGCGCCACTAACAGCGCCCGAAGGGGATGCGCCGTCCGACCTTTCTCACGAATCTCGTTCACGAGACTACTGAATGTGGGTTACGGGCCACCGAATACTTTCGCGTTAGTCTTCGTGGACCGTAGGATCAAAAGAATCGTGCGACTGAGCGCTGGTTGCACTGTAGCCGCGTCGGCAACGACGTGGTTCACTGATCACCGTATACTACTTAAAACTGAACACTTTCACTTTGAATCACTGTATCCGGCTGAGAATCTCCCGAAGCTGGTTGAGTCCATGCAGAATCCCTTCGGTTCCCCGCCAGTGCTCGATGGTGGCGAATCCGTCGTAGCCGTCGTCGGCCAGTAGTTGAAACGCGTCGACATAGGTGCCTTCGACTCCGTCGATCGGGTCGATGTTGCCTGCCGAATTCGGCTTTATATGCACTTCCTCGATCAAGCCCCGCAGGTAGGGGAAGCCATTTTGAGGCGACTCGCCGGCTTTCGCAGCGACGTCGATATCCCAAACGGCCCGCGCGCAAGGTGGGTTGCCTAGAGCGTCCAGGACGCGGCGCAAATCTTTGCTGGTGTGCGCGAGTGTGTTTTGCACGCACTCAAATACAAGGAGAATTGATTCATTCTCGGCGATTTCGATCAAGGGCTGGGTGCGTTCTACGATGCGATCCAGGTATTGGTCCAGATGGGAGTCTCCATAGTTCGGAAGTCCGGGCTCGCACCAGGAAAATACCCGGATGAAGCGAGCTTGGAGTGCTTTGGCTACCGGTATCGTCCGCCTGAAGATATCGATGTGAGAGGCGACTTCCCCTTCGTCCTCGATGTCGCACTTTCCGACCGGAGAGAGCATCGTCGACACCCTCTGGCCGTGGCTCTCCAAGAGTTGCTTAAAACTCCCAACCTGTTCCGGACTTAGATCTTCAACATCATGGCCCCAAACCTTGGAGCGGACCGCAACAGTGGAGATCCCGGCTCCCGCGCCAATGCGAAGAGAATCCTCGATATTGCCCGCCATCTCCTTCGTTATGTACGCAGGTGTAATCATGGGTTCTGGATTCCCGCCTCTATCGTGTTTCGATTCAACACAAAAGTGCTCACGTAAGGCGTGCAATTCAGCTCTTCCTCTGGACCACGATGAAAATGTGATCTTGCTGAAAAAGTCGTCGTTTCGGAATCCTCGACCACCCTGCCGAACGGCAGGGCGGCTACAGATATCAACGACTTACTCTGCCGTACGGCAGAGTAGCCGCGTTCGCAAGAACGTGGGGTTTTTTCAGCAGAATCAGTATCTTTTCATTGCCCCCCCCAGGGAAGAGGAGGGTAGGGAGTCAGGTCACACTCACTGCCAAGTGAAAATCGAAGACCCCTTAACCTCTATACGGTTGGCCCCTTACCAGCAATTGTCGTCCGGTGCATTACCCGGCGGTGCCTCGCCGAATTCCAGGGGCGGCCGCGATGCAGACAGCAGCGGTTGTCCCACATGACGAGGTCTTTCCTCCTCCACCTATGCTGGTAGACGAACTGCGGCTTTGTCGACCAATCCAGCAGCTCCCTCAATAAGGCCCGTCCTCTCTCCTCTGGCCAGCCGATGATATGCGAGGCATGGGCGCCGACGAATAGCGTTTTCTCGCCGGTCTCGGGAATTGTACGAACCACGCTCTGGGGCATCGGTGGAACCTCATCCTTGAATGCCTTGTTCATCGCATCTGGATCGATCAGACTGCGTGAGTAAGCTAAACTGTGCTCAGCAACGAGGCCCTCCAGATCGGCCTTTTTCTCATCGGGCAGGGCAACATAGGCGGCTTTCATGCTGGCGTACTCGGTCTCTCCGCCCTCAGGAGGCACCTCTATGGCGAAAAGCAGAGATGCTTTCGAAGGAACTTTTTTGTATGAGCTATCCGAATGCCAAAGTTGGTTACCGGAGACGTAAATCATCCTCTTGTCCTTGGGT
Source organism: Candidatus Moanibacter sp. (assembly GCA_965215885.1). GTDB lineage: Bacteria > Verrucomicrobiota > Verrucomicrobiia > Opitutales > UBA2987 > CBDCEW01. The sequence goes on along the minus strand of CBDCEW010000068.1, from coordinate 47,550 downwards.
GGAATGATCTCGCCCATTTCGTCGACATTGGATATATTATTGATCGGACCTCCACCGCCAGAAGGATCGTTTACCATGGACATCTCCAGCGGACCAAATCGCGCGCTGAAGGATATATGCTGGTCGTCATTTATATTCTGATCGCGAAAAACCAGCACCGAATATTTGCAAAAAGCGTCTTCCACCCGTCCAAAGGTTTCATCGTCGATAGACGAAGTAAGATCGATTCCTTGAACCTCTGCACCGATGCGGTCCCCAAGTTTCTTAACAGTTATTGCCATCTTTGCCTTCCTTCAGATGTTGTTCTTGTTAATCAATCTAAAGAACTATCGCATGCATAACCAAATTCGCCAGGAATCTGTCGGACTTAGATTTCGTAGCATCCCCGTGGTCCAATTCTGATGGTTACGGATCGGCATCCCGACCAAGATGAGACCGACAGATTCCTTGAAAGAAAATGGGCCTGAGATTTGTGACATATTGGAACACCTATTCTGTCCTCGACCTCGTTTCTGAGGATGGAATATTGTGAAAGTACGGCTGATCATGTCGAGGTCGCTCATCGCGAATTCTCTGTGCAACGATTGGTCCTCCTTCCCACATATCTCAGGTTCATTTTCTTGTTTCTAGCAGTCTGACGGAACGAAACCAAATAACTCTTTCGAAAGAGGCTTAAAGTCCGGCTGCCAGGACGATTTACCTGGATTTCCAATACTTCAATTCTCCATTTGCTTTTCTTTTATTCTCTCCCCTCCGGCACGGGAGGCCAAACTGCAAGCCAAAATGCCTCAAATCCTTCCTTCCAATGTTCAGACAGCCATGGATGCCCTGGAACAGATCATCCCGGCCGCTCAGGCAGATCCTCGTCTGCCCGTTTATCATTTTAAGGCGCCGGGTGGTTGGATGGGCGACATCAACGGCCCAATCTATCACAACGGATACTACCATATCTTTTACCAGCACAGACCTGGGCTCGAAGGCATCCATTGGGGACATGCCCGCAGCACCGACCTGATCCATTGGGAACATCTGCCCATTGCCTTGTGGCCATCCCAGGAAGAGGGTGAAGAACATTGCTATTCCGGCGATACGGTGATTCGCGACGACGGCACGCCCATGATTTTCTATACCAGTAAGCCGTCCTTGCAACAACACGGCGCAGTCGGCGATACGGATCTGATCACTTGGGAGAAACATCCCGACAATCCGGTGCTTCCCGACAGCGTTCACCTCGCTCGCGTAAAAATCGGCGGTTGGCGAGATCCATTTGTCTTCAAAGAGGCCGGTCAGACCTATCTAATTTGCGGCGGGTGGGAAGGGACTCGCAAAGCGCCCGGACACAGCAACGGCATCGTCAGCCTCCACCGTGCCGAAAGCGATGATCTGACGCAATGGACTTACCTCGGCGCGCTATTCCACCATCCCGATTCCATGGACAACGCCTGCCCGAACTTCTTCAAACTGGGAGACAAGTGGGTGTTACTGATGTCGCGGCACAACCCGCATGTATGCGATTATTTCGTCGGCAACTGGGATGCGCATTCGCTGCGCTTCGATCCGATATACAGCGACACACTTGGCTACACCGAAGCGGTGTATGCTACCCAGGGCCTGAAGGATGCCAATGGCCGTTTAATCATTTGGAATACGCTGCACAATCACAGATCCACGGGCAGGCTGAATGACTGGCCCAGCTGTCTCACCCTGCCTCGTGTGGTAACGCTCCGCCCGGACAACGGCCTCGGCTTTGCTCCACTACCGGAACTCGAGACTCTGCGTGGAAAACATCATTCTGTGAGTGGTTTCCCTCTCCATCGCTCCTCACATCCTCTAGATGCGATTCGAGGTGATACGCTGGAAATTATGGTCAAATTTGATCCCGGAGACTCCCAGGCTTTCGGCCTGCGTGTGCGACGGAGCCAGGACGGCAAACGCGGAGTAGAGATCCGCTACGACGGCGCCCTCCATGTGGATGGGACCAAGGGCGTTTTCAATCAGGATGATGCCGTTCGGCGCCCTTTTGCCATGATCCAGGATGAAAAAACCCTCAAGGTTCATATTTTCCTAGACAAGGCGACTCTGGAAGTTTTCGTGAACGATCGAGCGTGTTTTGAGAAACTCATTCATCCTGAAGAGCCTTCCGCCCCCGGGCTGAATTCCCCTCTGCCTGATGACCTTGGGCTGGACTTTTTCTCCGAGGCCGGAACGGCCGAGGTTTTGTCGCTGGATGTATGGGAGATGTTGCCCATTCAATTTATTACCAACCAATGGAGTCGAAGGTCGAAAGTCGAAGGCGAAAGGTCGCTGGAGAACGGAGAATCGGGGAAGGGGAGAGTGGATTTGGAAAGACACGGGGACGCGGAGATCGGGAGAAGCGGAGAGTAGAATTAAGCCCTCGTTCTCGTAATCGTGCTCGGCACATCTGGCTCAGCAGAAACCGATTACTGACCAGATCCCTTTATTCCATCGTTTCATCACTCCACTGTTCCATAAACATGTGCCTTGGATGAAAGCAAACGAATCAGAACTTGACAGGATTGTTTCTCGATGTTAATATATATCGTTAAGAGGTTGACTATCAAATATTTATAGGATTTTTCCTTGATTTTCGGACAGATCGTTGTATAAACCAATCCCTCACTTTTGGGAACGATTGGCGCCACCCAACGATTTGCCGCAATGCCCGTAGAGCCCTCTCATCTTCACCGCAGCCCGTACAAAATCGGGGTGGGAATCGATTTTGGAACGACGAATTCCTCCGTTGCCGTATTCGACGGCAAGGAGCTGCGAATGCTCGATTTGGATGCCGTGGCAGAAAATCCAGCGGTTCTACCCAGTGCGCTTTATTTGAACCGGAAATTCTATCCGCGTGTAGGGCACAGAGCTATAGAGTCCTATCTCGAGGATAATCGTGGACGGAGAGTCCGGTTGGAAAAGGAGGAAGTTGGCGGGTTCCTCTTGAGTATCGGGACGATGGCTGGGTACTTTGAGGACTGGGTTAAAGTTCACGCATTCACCGACACGCATCTTCCGAGCCGACTCTTTCGCAGTATCAAAACGTGGCTCGGCGATGAAAATCTCACAACGATCCAGGTCTTCGATCGGTCGCCGCGTATCGTCGCTCTTGCCACTCCGATCTTACGGGAATTACGAAGGCAGATTGAGAAAAATGGATTCACCCAACCGCTGTCATTCCATCTGGGTCGGCCGGTGAACTATCATGGAAACTCCACGAAAGCTAATGAAGTCGCCCTTCAACGCATGGAAGCGGCGTGTGCTTACGCCGGACTCTCGAATCCTTCCTTTTTTCCGGAACCTGTTGCCGCCTCGCTGAGCTTTTTTAATCAGTTTGAAACGCAACAGTGTAAAACCTACCTCACTTTCGATTTTGGTGGTGGCACGCTTGATCTCTGTATCTTGAGGAAAACGTCAGGTGGATTCAGAGTTGTAGGCACGAAGGGGATCGAATTGGGTGGTGATGACATTGATAAGCTGATCTATCGAAGAGCGGTTTTTCCCGAACTCGGCGAAGGCGCTTTAATGGCAAGCAAGAGTGTAGGGGATGAAGAGCAGGGTCAATTTCGCTTCGGGGAATTCGCGGATGGGTTGCTCGTCTGGCAGCACACTCACGAACTCAACCAGAATGCACTCCGCGAATTGATTGCTCACGGAATGCGCGAAGATGGGAGCACGAAGAAAAAGCTCGGGCGATTGCTCCGATTGATCTCGCTCAACTTGTCCTTCCGAGTCTTTCAAGCAATCGAGAAAGCAAAGATAGCGCTAACCGTGAATCCACAATCGGTCATCACGGTGCCCGAGCTGGAGTTGCGGGTACCCATCACGCGGCGCGAGCTCTGTCAATATATGGAAGGTATCCTGTCAGAGATTGACGATGGAATTCAGGCGTTGCTCTTATCATCGGGATGCGGTGTCGATGCAGTTAACATGGTCATCTGCACCGGTGGCTCTTCCAAACTGCCGCCCGTTCAGGACTTCCTAGGGAAACTGTTCTCTAATAGGCTGATTGAGTTCGATGCTTTCACCAGTATCGCAGCCGGCCTGGCCATCGCAAACTATCACGGCTACGTCGAAGAACCAAATTGAAAGTGGAGTCTATGGGGCACGCTCAGATGTTGTGGGAAAGGTCTGCCTTCGTCAGGCTCCGAGCTTCGGGCCCGACCTTAGGCTTTTAGACTTTCGACTCTTCTCTTCCTCCCCCAAACCTGGGCGACGAGATAGGTTGTGAATACGGTGTTCGGGTCGGTGAGGTGGTTCCGGCATTCGGCAATTAGGTTGTCGAGCTCTTCGGAACTGGTAAGGCCGTGTTTAAGTAAAGTGGTGCGTATCGACTCGATGGTTTGGGGCAGGTAGTCTACCATGGGATCGACGTTTCGCACCCCAACGATGAAAGGCCGGTAGACAACATCCGTGAGACCTTGGGCCAGCATTAACGAGTAGGCTCGGCTTCCCAAGGTAAGATCCGCTCCGACCGCGGCGAATCCATCGATGAGGAGGTTTTTGAGACGATTCCAGGCCGGATGCGGCGGGTAGCAGTTGAGCATTTCCGCATCGGGCTCCTCAATCGCGAGCACGCCGCCCGGACGCGTCAGTCGATATGCTTCTCTGAGTAGGGGTTGCGGCTGTCCCGCGGTGCTGAGCAGAAAACGAATGTGAACAAAGTCAAAGGAGTCACCCGGCAGATTTGTGGCGTAGGCGTTACCTTCGACGAATTCCGTGTTCGCCATTCCCTTCGTCGTCGCCCAGCCCTTGGCGGCCTTCAGCAGCGTGGGATCCGAGTCCAGACCGACAACGCTCCCTGATTCACCCGCACGTTCGCTCAAAAGGTCGGTGATACCACCCGCGCCGCATCCCAAATCGAGGCAGCGCCAGCCTTCGCTTACTCCGACCCTATCCAACATGATCGCTGCGTCGGATCTCATGGCCTCCGCCTGTATGCGAAGACGTTCTTCCTCTCCCTCCCTCGGTTCGAGTGGGTAATTGCCGGAAGCTATCGGATCGTCATTCTTGGCCATGGATTTCCTAGCGCAGCGTGCCCGCAACCAAGAGTTGAAGAGCGAAACTGCGAATTACACGAATCGACGCGAATGAAAAAGGGAACGATGACAAGTAATCAGCAATCAGGTTGCTCTCCCGACTGTTCATTGTCTACTCCTTCCTGACACCCGAAACCTGCCGGAGGCCCTGAGCCAAGTCGAAGGGGCACCGTCTCCAATCCTTCCAACTGGTTACGGGGCACCGAACAGCCTCACCATCGAAAAGTTAACACATTCTGCTACATGCTTCGATCTAGTAGGTAGCGGAATGCGGGAGCATTTCGTTTTGCAGCACTGGCCACCAAGCTGTATGGCAAAGTCTCAGTCACGCTGAACGGGACTACGACACTTTACTGGTCATTCTGCGACTCTGCAACCCTTCAACTGTTCCACTTTCCCAACCTTCCACAACTCCGTCATCTCAGTGCAGGGAGGAGCCTGTCCTCTTAAAATATCTGTCTTGATCCTTGATAATCGCTTCTGCAATCGATAGGAGTGGCTTCTGGAGAACCGAAATGATAGCATACGCCGGTAAGCGCAGTAGGGTGGGTGAAATTGTAGTATTTCTTTGTCTTCTACTACTTGCCGTTTCAACCGAGAGAATGCATGGGCGTGATGAACTTTACGTGCTCAATGTAAATCCGCCGTCAGTCTCGGTGATCGATAGTGAGAGTTTTGAAATTGCCAATACGATTCCTCTCGCCGGACCGCCGAGTTTCTGCCATGTTGGGCCCCGGAAAGAATATCCTCTACGTTTTGCTTAATGGCGCCCTGACGTTGAATCCGACTAAGAAGCAAGAGTATAAGTCAAGCAGCCTCGCTTTCATCAATCTCTCAACAGGTGAAGTTACAAAAAGAGTTTCGGTAGGTTGGAATGCCGGAACCGTCGCCTTATCAGATGACGGAAAACACGTGGTTTGTTTCGCGCATGGGCAGAAAGCAGGTCGTAACTTTAAGAGGGATATGCCTTCAAGATTGACGGTAATTGATATCCAAACTCAGCAGGTTTCGGCTCGCATTTCAAACGGGTTCTTATGGCGGCAGGTATTGTTCAATCGAGAACTCTCCAGAATCTTTGTGCTCGGCAGGCATCGCGAGGGAGGGCGAAAGGAACAATATGACTCTGGTAAGCCATATCTGCTCGTCTACGAACTCGGTCTCGCCGAGCCGGTGCTCGCAATGGGATTTGATAAAATGCCGATGGAGATGATTCTCTCTCGTGACGAGAAATTCCTCTATGTGCTGGAAAACCGACGCGGTTTCTCAGGACAAAAAGAATCCGACGGTCAGCTTCATGTAATCGACGTGCAGGAAATTGATACGTTAGCAAAGCATGATGTTGGAACGCGGATTTTGGACATTGCATACGACGAAGTGAGCGACGGCGTCAGCGTTATATCTTATGCGGCGCCACGTGACCGTACGGGTAGACTATACCAGATTCACGGCCGGGAGATTGTTCGAGTAGATGAAATCTGCAAGCTGCCTCAGTTTATTCAGCGATATGGCGGTCAGCCGGGCCTTTTCGTCTGGGGGCGCGATGAGATTAGCTATATTCCAGACGTTGGACCATCGCTGATATCGTACATTGGCTTATCCAAAAAGAGTAGCGCCCACATCAAGTCAGGAAGTGGCGCCAAAATTGTGGGTTATCCGCGAGAGATCCTTTATCTTCCAGATTCAGGCATGGTTGCATTTAGAGAATATCGCCTGAATCAAAATGCCTTTTTGCCATCGGGGCGCGTAGGATTGCTGGATCTTAAAAGCAAGGCTTTAGAGCAGGTTGTCGTTACAGGGCGATCTTCTGTAAAGACTAACAAAATTCTAGTTCGCGCTATGCTGATGGTGGAGTTGGGTCCTGCAGTTTCCTATGCGCCAGGGGCTGGTTCGGCGACTGAGTCGTCTGGATTGATGGAAATAAATGTTCAACCTAATATCGAATTTTTGATGTCTGATTTCCTGCAGGCAGTCCTAGTGGGGGCCCTTAATTCTCACGCTGCTTTGAATGGATTTAACTCCTTAAATAGACCTTATCCGAAAAGCTACTGATTGGCCGCAAAGAGGCGCAAAAGGCGCAAGAAAAACTTGAGAAAAATCATTTTTTGGCTTGATAAAAAGTGTCGCAACATGCTAGTGTTTAACAACCTAAGATTAAGAAAGGAGTTAAACATGCCAACATGTGCGACAGAGGAGAACAAAAGCGATAAGACGCCCCTTAGCAACCTCATTCTGCCGGTTCCAGACACGGATTTCCGTGATTTTCTGGATGAAGTTGAAGAATTGGCCGGGTTCGCGGCGCAAATCATCGAGGCGATCGAGAAGGATCTGGACGCCCATGCGCGTGAGAAGAAGAAACTTCGATTGGAAGATCGAAGGTTCTTTGAAGGGCGCACAGCGGAGCTGCCGGAGCTGGACATCGAGGAGGAGAATATTCTGGCTGCTGAATTGAATCTTGGGGCAGGCCGGCCGCGGATGCCGGCTTATGCGGTATACGTGTTCGTGATGATTCGAGGGTTTCTGGGTTCGTTGACCACGAAACCGGCACGGCGGTTTGTGCGCGAGTCGATGAGCTTGTACGGATTTTTGCAGAGCGGGGGACTGAGAATGCCGGCGGTGACGACGATTCTGGAGAACGTGAACCTGGTCAGCCATACGACCCGCGAGTTGATCTTTGATAAACAGATTGGGTTTATCCTCCAGGAGCAATGGGACGATTTCGGGAAGCTGACGATCGACAGCACCTCGGTGAAAGCAAACAGCTGCTGGCCCACCGATGGGAAGATTCTGAGCGGTCTTTTGATGCGGGCCAATCGTTTGGGTCAGAAGTTGCATGTCTTCGGGCTGGAGGATTTTCGCAAGGGATGGGTTGGGCGTTGGCTGGAGGAAATGGACAAGCTGGAGTTTCAGATTTGTCTGGCCGCGGGCAAACCGAAGTCGAAGGGCAAGCTGAAGAAACACTACCGGCGGTTGCTCAAGCGGGGCCGCAAGGCGGCCGACTCACTAACGGGGGAACTGAGCCATCTTGAAGAGGGCCTGTCGATGGATTCACTGCCTCCCACTCGCCGGGAGCTTCTGGAGCGGGCATTGAGCCAGATCAGGGGCGATATTGCCGACGCCAAGCGGGTTGTTGAGTATGCTCATGATCGGGTGTTTCACGAAAAGAAGCTACCGTCCACACAGAAGGTCCTGAGCCTCTCGGACGGATCGGCGGCCTACATCAAGAAGGGCAGCCGCAATCCAGTGATCGGGTACAAGCCACAACTGGTTCGCAGCGAAAACGGTTTTGTCACCAGCCTGATCGTACCGCAAGGCAACGCGGCAGACTCCATTGAGCTGGCGCCGGCCATCGGCGATTCGATCAAGCGCACCGGTGTCATTGCTGAACTGGTCAGCACCGATGACGGATATGCTTCGGCGAAGGGACGCAAGGAGGTGCTGAGCATGGGGGTAAAGCAGATCAGTATCAGTGGGGCGAAGGGCAAGAAGTTGACCACCCCCGAGGACTGGGAGAGCGAGGCGTATCGCGAGGCACGCCGCGATCGCTCCGCAGTGGAGTCGCTGATGTTCACGATTAAAGATGGATTTGCCTTTGGCGAACTCGGCCGCCGCGGCATCGATGCGGTAGGCGATGAACTGCTCGAGAAGGTTCTGGCCTACAACTTCTGCCGCATCATACTGATGAAGAAACGCCGAGGGGAGGAACTGGAACAGGCAGCCTGAATCTGACCGCTTTGAAGCTCAGAGAAAAAAGCACCACGGGATGAGTATGCCTCCAGACAGCGGCAAATATACGTATTGTGCAGCAAGCCACGCCGATGGCCGCTCAATACCTGCTCATCGGCAGCGCCGGCAGCCTAAAACCCGAAACCTGCCAGCCATAGGCTGGTCCGCCCGTGGCGGAGAACCTTAAACCGCCCGCTCGAAAGGCTTTTCGAATGGGGTCTAAATAGCTCCCTACTTCAGATCCGGGTGAGAGATTTCTTTATCGCATTGAATCGACAAAGCAACGACATCACGATCATTGAGACTTCCAGCGTCAACCTCATCAAGTATGTTCCACTCAAGGGTTTGCCTAGGATGATCCTCAGAACCACAAACAGAAGGTTTGTTACGGCACATAGCAGGAAGGAAATCGTCTTTATCGATACAGAGACTAACGAGGAAAAGAATCGATACAGTTTCGAAAAGGGCACTCTTGAGAGTATCTACGCACCTGAGATCCAAGCCTCTGTGGTCGGCCTGGCGACAAAGTCGCTTCTGGTTGGGACACCACAACAGCACAACTTCAGGCCGTTACAACGTCCCGAATGGTCCCCGCCTTATCATTGAAGCGAATTGAGTGGAGCTTTCATCAGAGAGTGAAGTCCTATGGTAAGGAAGAGTTAGTGGGACGCGCAACGTGAGAATCAGGGGTCACAAGTTGTCGGGCAAGTTAAGCGATTCGTAGCTCGGAGACTTTAGCCCGAGCTTTCAGATCGATGCGGGCTAAAGCAGCGCGCTACTGCACTTTCGGGCTCGTTAATGGCCTTTATCTTAGCGGAACATTCAGGTCGCAGTACATCAATATAGTAAGTAGCGGAATGCGGGAGCATTTCGGTCAGCAGCCCTGTTCATTTGCGACTCTGAAACTCAGCCTTTTCAACTATCCTGCTCTTCCATCCCTACCCCAAATCCACCATTTCAGCATCTTCCCCTCTCTTATTCCCCGCTCTGCCATCCCGGCAGAGGCGCTTAGGAATATGTCGGTGGTCGAATACACCCTAGGCCTCGAACAAGTGTGATTGGAATATACCTAACGCAATAAAAAGCTCGAAACGCGCTTAGATACTGGGAAAACTGTTAATCGACCAAAAAAACCACCCAGAAAAAAAGGACGTTTCGAGTGAAAAGAAGATACCGCAAGAACCTCCACAATAGCAAGAGAAGAATAAAGCATCGGCTTAGAAATCGGGGCTGGCCTGAACAGGCCAAACCGATGTTCAAAGCGAGCAACATCCACTACGAGACGGCCGAACGAGGCAAAGGGGTGAGTTGTGGAGGGATAGGAGCGATTCACCTGATGGTGAAGAGACTGGGGTTGGTGGAAGAGCTCGACCAGAGCGTGCAGTTGCTCAAGCGCCACCTGCCGTATCATGAGAGTGATCATGTGCTCAACATAGCCTACAACGCATTATTGGGAGGGATCCGGCTCGAAGACATCGAATTGCGCCGCAAGGACGAGGTTTTTCTGAATGCCTTAGGAGCGCAGAGGATACCGGATCCGACGACCAGTGGAGACTTCACCCGACGCTTTGATGAAGGCGCGATCGAAAAATTGATGGAAGGGATCAACCGGATACGGCAAGGGGTGTGGAACAAGCAGGCAAAAGGATTCATGGAGGAGGCGTTCATCGATGTGGACGGGACGATAGCGCAGACGAGAGGGAAGTGCAAAGGGGGTATGGGAATAAGCTATAAGGGGATCTGGGGCTATGCACCGCTGATCGTGAGTTTGGCAAATACCAGGGAAGTGCTCTACATGGTGAATCGACCGGGCAATGAGACTAGCCATGAGGGATGCGTAAAGTGGATTGATCGGGCGGTGGAACTTGTGCGTGCGCATGCGGGGAAAATCTGCTTGCGAGGGGATACGGACTTTTCGTTGACAGAAAACTTCGATCGGTGGGATGAAGAAGGAACGGGATTTATCTTCGGAATGGATGCGCATCCCAAAGTGGTGGGACTGGCCGAGGAGTTCAGAGAGACGGCCTGGAGCGAACTGGAGCGGTTGCCCAAGCATGAAATAGCGACCGAATCGAGAGCTAAAGCGCCGCGAGTGAAGGAAGGGATCGTGCACCAGAAGGGTTTTGAAAACAAGGTGCTGGAGGCAGAAAGTGTGGCCGAGTTGGACTATCGGCCCAACAAGTGCAAAAAGACCTATCGGATGGTGGTGGTGCGTAAGAACATCAGTGTGCAAAAGGGCGAAGTAGTGCTCTTTGATGAGATCCGCTACTTTTTTTATATCACAAATCGTAGGGACCTGACTAAGGAGCAGGTGGTCGCCTTTGCGAATCAACGCTGCGATCAGGAGAACGTTATTGAGCAACTCAAAAACGGGGTTAATGCGATGCGTATGCCCGTGGATGATCTTTTGAGCAATTGGGCCTATATGGTAATGACAGCATTGGCCTGGAACCTGAAGGCGTGGTATGGATTACTCATGCCCAACCGCCAGCGGGGGTTGGAGATCGTGAAGATGGAGTTTCGGCGCTTCCTTCACGCCATCATCTTGCTCCCCGCGCAAATCATCCGAAGCGGGCGCCGAATTGTTTATCGGCTTTTAAGCTGGAACGAGTGGATGGGAGATTTTATCAGCACCTGGGAGCGATTCCGATCTATGTCGCCTGGGTAGCAGATCAAGTAACCGCGAACGCACAGCCACAACGGAAGGACTGTCGGCGTATCCCAAAAAGGGGACAGAACTAACGTTAAAACAGAACGGATATGACTCAAAAAAAGCAAAACATGAAACCAGCCCAAGGGTGGCGGCGGCAAAACTACCGCCAGCATGGCAAATAACGTTAGGAATAACGAAGTTTCCTGTTCAACCTTTAAACGCGCTTATTTTAGGCCTAGGTTACGATCGCAGCAAGGAAGCGGCTTATATCCGTGAACTGCGAAAGCTAAGTCCGACAGATTCCTACTCGAACTTCAGCCGCAGAATCTTGTCGTCTCGAGGGCGCAGCTTCGCCCGCCGGTCGGTGTTGCTCGTGGTAACATAAAGATGCCCGTCCGGCCCGACCGTGACATCGCGGAGGCGACCGTAAGTTCCCTTTTTAGGTTCGGTCGCAAACAGGCGTTCAATTGATTTTACCGTGTATCGTTTCTCCCCCGGTTCGAACCGAATGCGCAGGAGCGCCTGGCTGGCCAGGGTAGCCACATAGAGGTCGCCTCTGAAAAAAGTCATACCCCCTGGTGGGACCGATTGCTTTGGCCATGACGCTATCGGGTCTTCGTATTCCTCAAGATTGGGAGCGTTTATCGCCATCGGCCAACCGTAGTTCCGCCCCTTTTCCACTCGGTTGATTTCGTCGCTGTCGCGGACATGGAGTTCCTTTTCCATGCCTGAGGGACCGTGTTCGGAGTTAAACATCTTCCCGGTTTCGGGGTCCCAGGTAATGCCCTGAACAACGCGATGGCCGTAGGAATAAACCGGACTGTTGGGGAATGGGTTGTCCTCTGGCACGCCGCCCTCCGGGGTCAGGCGGAGGATCTTGGCCGCCAGGGAATTAAGATCCTGGGCAAGCATCGGTTCCCCCACATCTCCTGTACCGATGTAGAGCAACCCGTCGGGCCCAAAAGCAATGCGCCCGCCCTCGTGATATCTGAACCCCGGAATCTCATCAATGATCACCCGATCGAATTCGGCCGTTTCTCCTAGATCCCGAAAACGCGAGACACGATTCTTGCGACTCTCGCGGTCCGTCCCGTATCCATGCATCGCATAAATAAACGGCTCGTGGGCAAAATTCGGATGGATTGCGAGACCCATGAGTCCACCGTCGCCGAATTCGTTGACTTCGAGTTCGAGATAATCGCTCGGTCTGTTGCTTCCGTGTGGAATCCGCAGGATTCGGCTCACGCCGTTCCGCGATGAGGGCGTCGCCATTTGGAAGAAACCGCAATGACCAGGGGACATGCAGATATTCGACCCAGACCTCAACCTCAATTCCTTCCGGTTCCTCGATGTAGGTATCCTTCACTTTTTGCGGCTTTGGGCCCACGACGACGCGATCCGGCTGGGCATTGCAGACTAGAGAGAAAGCCAGCAAAGGCAGTATGAATCCCACACAAGCAGAGAGTATTCCGTATCGTATTCTCACGTTTCGAGACCGAGCGTGGGATTCATTGAAGATCTGATCGCTGCAAAACAGAACCGATGTACTAATCAACGCCTTTCGGCAAGAGAAGACTGTTGAACTCGACGGTCACTGTAGGGTAAAAGGATTCCAGGAAGCAACTAGCTGATAAGCAAGAAGATAAAAAAAGAGCTAAACAAACCCGAGGGAATCAGTCATGTTAAGATGGGATGAAAGACAAAAAATCTTACCAACTGAATCCTTCGATAGATCGTTTAACTCTGCGTCTGGTCCTGCCCGAAGAGCAGGAGCGATTCAATGATCTATTGAAACAACATCATTATTTACACAGTGCGGGCAGCGCAGGAGAGACCCTGCGCTATGTGGCGCAGATCGACGGGCAATGGATGGGCCTGCTCTTGTGGGGGGCCGCATCCTACCGGCTGAAGGATCGAGACGAATGGATCGGGTGGGACGGGGCGCAACGGCATGCACGATTGAAACTGGTAGTACAGAACCGGCGTTTTCTGATTTTGCCCTGGGTGGATCTTGCAAATTTGGCCTCCAAGACGTTGGGTATGTGCCTGAGAGTCTTAGCCGATCACTGGCAGGAGGCTTTTGGCTATCGTCCCTTAGTAGCGGAAACGTTCGTGGACCCACAGATTCACCGGGGCACTTGCTACGAAGCGAGCGGGTGGACGCCCTTGGGCTTGAGCGCGGGATATGGCCGCCAACGCGAAGATTTCTATCAACGCCATGAGCGTCCCAAGCAGATCTGGGTCAAACCCCTCAAGGCTAATGCCCTTGAGCTTTTGCGCGCTTCAAGGCCATTGCCCGCGGCACAGAGCCAGGCGCTCAATGAAACCGATAACTCCCATGCGGTCTGCCTCAAAGTGGAACAGATGAGCAGCCTGTGGGAACGCTTCAATCAGATAGAAGACTTCACTACTGTCCGGTTGTTTTTCTAGGAACGCAGGTTAATCGATTGATAACCAACATTTTACATATGATTTCTGCTGTTTTCGACTTGAAATTGCAAAAAGCCTTGTGGACTCTCAAAAATTTCGAGGGTCCAAATCATGTATACAGGTCGATTCGTTTTTTCTCAAATCATAGATTATCTTCCGCGCCATCAGTTCCATCGTTGCGTCCAACGCTACGGAGGCGACTACAAAGTTCAAAAGTTCAGTTGCTTCGAACAATTTCTCTGCATGGGTTTTGCCGAGTTGACCTACCGGGAGAGTCTGCGCGACATCGAAACCTGCCTGCGGGCAGTACAACCAAAACTATACCACGCAGGGATTCGAAGCGGAGTATCCAAAAGCACGCTCGCCGATGCCAACGAGAAACGAGACTGGCGCATCTACGCCGACTTTGCACAGGTCCTCATCGCAATGGCTCGTCCTTTGTATTCAAACGAGGATCTGGGCATCGACCTGGACAATACGCTCTACGCTCTGGACTCCACCACGATCGATCTATGTCTATCACTCTTCCCGTGGGCACGTTTCCGCAAGCACAAGGGGGCGGTGAAGGTCCATACGCTTCTCGATCTCAGAGGCTCTATCCCTTATTTTATCGAGATTACCGATGGAAAAGTTCACGCGTAAACATTCTGGATCTCATCATCCCCGAGGCCGGTGCTTACTATGTAATGGACCGAGCCTATCTGCATTACGAGCGCCTCTATCGGATCGCACAATGCGGTTCTTTCTTCGTCACACGCGCCCGCCGCGGCTTTCAGTTTCGCCGCCTCTACTCTCAAAAGGTCGACAAATCAACCGGTCTGCGTTCGGACCAGACCGTTGCCCTGGTCAGCTTCTATCCTGCCAAGGCCTACCCCGAAAGACTCCGGCGTATCACTTACCTCGACCCCGACAGTTCCGAGCGCTTCGTGTTTCTCACCAACCAGTTTGCCCTCCCAGCCATAATCATCACCCAGATTTACCGTTTACGCTGGCAGATCGAATTGTTCTTCAAATGGATCAAACAGCACTTGCGCATCAAGAGCTTTTCGGCACCTTCCGAGAATGCTGTGAAGACTCAAATCTGGATTGCCGTCAGCGTCTATGTGCTCATCGCCATCATCCGCAAACGCCTTCGCCTGGAGATCAGTTTGCACAAAATCCTACAGATTCTCAGCTTCACCCTATTTGAGAAAACTCCTATGACTGAACTACTTACAGAAACCGATTACACTTTCAATGAACACCGCATTCCTAAACAGTTGGAGTTGTTTGACTTATAACCGGACAGTACTGAGAAGACTTCCGTCGTAAAGCGGGCCTTAGATATCGGCTCGCCACGGTCCTGAGCATGATTGTGCTCGGCACGATGTGCGGCAAACAGACCCTCAAGGGCATCGTGCGCCTGGCCCATCATCTCAATCAAGCCCAATTGCGCGCCTTACGCTCCTGGAAAACCCCAAAACAGGCCGCTATAAGGCCCCTTGCTATGATGTCTTCTATCTTCGGTCTTGCAAAACGTAAAGGCCGAGCTCTTCGATAAAACCCTCACCGAATTCATCTGCTTACAAGACGGCTGTTTGCCCCGCGATATTGCCGTCGACGGCAAGATCCTCCTTAAGGCACAAACACCGAAGAATCAAAGGCTCTGCACCTGGTGGCCGCAGTCGATCACCAAAGCGCTCAAACCTTAGCCCAAGTCGCTACCGCCGATAAATCCAACGAGATCACCGCCGCCCAGACTCTCTTGCGAAAGATGCCCATTTTGGACGGCTCCACCTTCACCTTCGACGCCATGCATAATCAAAAAGAAACTGCCCACATCGTCGTCGAAGAACTCAGTGCTGACTATGTTATTCAAATTAAAGACAATCAGCCCAACACTACTGTCCGGTTGTTTTTCTAGGAACGCAGGTTAATCGATTGATAACCAACATTTTACATATGATTTCTGCTGTTTTCGACTTGAAATTGCAAAAAGCCTTGTGGACTCTGAAAAATTTCGAGGGTCCAAATCATGTATACAGGTCGATTCGTTTTTTCTCAAATCATAGATTAGGCTTCCGCGCCATCAGTTCCATCGTTGCGTCCAACGCTACGGAGGCGACTACAAAGTTCAAAAGTTCAGTTGCTTCGAACAATTTCTCTGCATGGGTTTTGCCGAGTTGACCTACCGGGAGAGTCTGCGCGACACCGAAACCTGCCTGAAATAGGCAGTACAACCAAAACTATACCACGCAGGGCTTCGAAGCGGAGTATCCAAAAGCACGCTCGCCGATGCCAACGAGAAACGAGACTGGCGCATCTACGCCGACTTTGCACAGGTCCTCATCGCAATGGCTCGTCCTTTGTATTCAAACGAGGATCTGGGCATCGACCTGGACAATACGCTCTACGCTCTGGACTCCACCACGATCGATCTATGTCTATCACTCTTCCCGTGGGCACGTTTCCGCAAGCACAAGGGGGCGGTGAAGGTCCATACGCTTCTCGATCTCAGAGGCTCTATCCCTTATTTTATCGAGATTACCGATGGAAAAGTTCACGACGTAAACATTCTGGATCTCATCATCCCCGAGGCCGGTGCTTACTATGTAATGGACCGAGCCTATCTGCATTACGAGCGCCTCTATCGGATCGCACAATGCGGTTCTTTCTTCGTCACACGCGCCCGCCGCGGCTTTCAGTTTCGCCGCCTCTACTCTCAAAAGGTCGACAAATCAACCGGTCTGCGTTCGGACCAGACCGTTGCCCTGGTCAGCTTCTATCCTGCCAAGGCCTACCCCGAAAGACTCCGGCGTATCACTTACCTCGACCCCGACAGTTCCGAGCGCTTCGTGTTTCTCACCAACCAGTTTGCCCTCCCAGCCATAATCATCACCCAGATTTACCGTTTACGCTGGCAGATCGAATTGTTCTTCAAATGGATCAAACAGCACTTGCGCATCAAGAGCTTTTTCGGCACCTCCGAGAATGCTGTGAAGACTCAAATCTGGATTGCCGTCAGCGTCTATGTGCTCATCGCCATCATCCGCAAACGCCTTCGCCTGGAGATCAGTTTGCACAAAATCCTACAGATTCTCAGCTTCACCCTATTTGAGAAAACTCCTATGACTGAACTACTTACAGAAACCGATTACACTTTCAATGAACACCGCATTCCTAAACAGTTGGAGTTGTTTGACTTATAACCGGACAGTACTGTCAGCCCAACATGCATCAATACGCTCAGAATCTCTTCAGCTCCACCCCCTTTTTCTCCACCAAACCGTGGACAATGACCATGGGCGACTCGAAATACGTCAAATAGCAACCCATTCTCTAAGCGCTCCCTCTGCCGGCCTGCCCCATGCCCGCCAGTTCGCCTGTGTGCAACGCACCTTCCATTATCCAAACAAAGCTGAACCTTCCTCTGAACGCTCTTACTACGTAAGCAGTCTCGATCCCGCCGATTTGAGCCCTCAACAGTTCCTCTCGAAAATTCGCAACCATTGCTCGATCGAAAATAAAAATCATTACCCCAGGGATCGCTTCTTCGATGAAGATCGATGTATGATCCGTAATCATAACGCAGCCAGAATTCTTGCTGCATGCAGGCAACTGGTTCTCAGCCTCAAGTCTTCCATGGGCGCTGAATCCACTCCCGCACTCTGTGATGATTTCGTCTTTAATCGCTTCGGGTTTAATTCCCCGAAGCTTGCTTCGTTTCTAATTCATAAAGTCTAATATCAAATGCCTCGGGGCTTGCCCCGAGGATCTTTACCTTACATAAGGCCATCAATATCATCACCTAATGCTCCGAGAATCAAAATACCGTGGGTGTAGCTCGACCGCCCTTTCCCGCCTCGGCACTTGATTGAGAGGCCTTAAGTCTATACTTCCACTATTGAGGTTGATTTTTCATGCCGGCACGAACCGTTCCGTTCAAATTAGTCTACCTTCTGCGAATCGATGCGCGCGGGCGCATCGAGTTGTACTGTACATCGTGCCCGCATCCTAAATCCTGACGCCGTGAGAGAGGCAATTACAGGCAAACTCACCAATCTTCTGCGCGAAAAGGAGCGAGATTATCTAAATAAAGAGGAACAGAAGCTTATACCGAATCTGGCTTTCTATCATTCTCGCGGGACAGGGCTCATCCACCTCGAAGGCCGAGACGGGTTTACTCTTCTTCAATCAATTGTAGCGACGAAACGGGCCTATCTAGACCTTATCCGAAAAGCTACTGATTGGCCGCAAAGAGGCGCAAAAGGCGCAAGAAAAACTTGAGAAAAATCAGTTTTTCGGCTTGATAAAAAGTGTCGTAACATACTAGTGTTTAACAACTTAAGATTAAGAAATGAGTTAAACATGCCAACATGTGCGACAGAGGAGAACAAAAGCGACAAGACGCCCCTTAGCAACCTCATTCTGCCGGTTCCAGACACGGATTTTCGTGATTTTCTGGATGAAGTTGAAGAATTGGCCGGGTTCGCGGCGCAAATCATCGAGGCGATCGAGAAGGATCTGGACGCCCATGCGCGTGAGAAGAAGAAACTTCGATTGGAAGATCGAAGGTTCTTTGAAGGGCGCACAGCGGAGCTGCCGGAGCTGGACATCGAGGAGGAGAATATTCTGGCTGCTGAATTGAATCTTGCGGTAGGCCGGCCGCGGATGCCGGCTTATGCGGTATACGTGTTCGTGATGATTCGTGGGTTTCTCGGTTCGTTGACCACGAAACCGGCACGGCGGTTTCTGCGCGAGTCGATGAGCTTGTACGGATTTCTTCAGAGGCGGGGACTGAGGATGCCGGCGGTGACGACGATTCTGGAGAACGTGAACCTGGTCAGCCATAGGACCCGCGAGCTGATCTTTGATAAACAGATTGGGTTTATCCTCCAGGAGCAATGGGACGATTTCGGGAAGCTGACGATCGACAGCACCTCGGTGAAAGCAAACAGCTGCTGGCCCACCGATGGGAGGATTCTGACCGGTCTTTTGATGCGGGCCAATCGTTTGGGTCAGAAGTTGCATATATTCGGGCTGGAGGATTTTCGCAAGGGATGGGTTGGGCGTTGGCTGCAGGAGATGGACAAGCTGGAGTTTCAGATTTGTCTGGCCGCGGGCAAACCGAAGTCGAAGGGCAAGCTGAAGAAACACTACCGGCGGTTGCTCAAGCGGGGCCGCAAGGCGGCCGACTCACTAACGGGGGAACTGAGCCATCTTGAAGAGGGCCTGTCGATGGATTCACTGCCTCCCACTCGCCGGGAGCTTCTGAAGCGGGTATTGAGCCAGATCAGGCGCGATATTGCCGACGCCAAGCGGGTTGTTGAGTATGCTCATGATCGGGTGTTTCACGAAAAGAAGCTACCGTCCACGCAGAAGGTCCTGAGCCTGTCGGACGGATCGGCGGCCTACATCAAGAAGGGCAGCCGCAATCCAGTGATCGGGTACAAGCCACAACTGGTTCGCAGCGAAAACGGTTTTGTCACCAGCCTGATCGTACCGCAAGGCAATGCGGCAGACTCCATTGAGCTGGCGCCGGCCATCGGCGATTCGATCAAGCGCACCGGTGTCATTGCTGAACTGATCAGCACCGATGACGGATATGCTTCGGCGAAGGGGCGCAAGGAGGTGCTGGGCATGGGGGTAAAGCAGATCAGTATCAGTGGGGCGAAGGGCAAGAAGTTGACCACCCCCGAGGACCGGGAGAGCGAGGCGTATCGCGAGGCACGCCGCAATCGCTCCGCAGTGGAGTCGCTGATGTTCACGATTAAAGATGGATTTGCCTTTGGCGAACTCGGCCGCCGCGGCATCGATGCGGTAGGCGATGAACTGCTCGAGAAGGTTCTGGCCTACAACTTCTGCCGCATCATACTGATGAAGAAACGACGACGGGAGGAACTGGAACAGGCGGCCTGAATCTGACCGCTTTGCAGCTCGGAGAAAAAAGCACCACGGGATGAGTATGCCTCCAAACAGCGGCAAATATGCGTATTGTGCAGCAAGCCACGCCGATGGCCGCTCAATACCTGCTCATCGGCAGCGTCGGCAGCCTGAAACCCGACGCCTGCCAGCCATAGGCTGGTCCGCCTGTGGCGGAAAACCTGAAACCGTCCGCTCGAAAGGCTTTTCGAATGGGGTCTATCTAAAGCACGGGATTTGGCGCCGGTTGCATTGGAACAGGGAGAAGAGACAGGCAGCGCTTTCCTGGGAAACCATTGAAGGGACCCACTATCGTCCGATTCTGGAACTGGCGTCCGGTATAACCAGCCTCGCCACGCAGCCGGTCACGTATCTGGACGAAGGAAAGCACCAATGCGGTAAAGTAGTCACCGATGTGCCTGAGGGTCTCGCTTATGCCTGGGTGAAGGCGGGAGTACTCGACCACAGGGAGACCTGCCTCTTTTGTGTGAGACTGTTCAACCAATTTGCCAACGTCGACTTTCCCATTCCCGAAAGCGTGAAGCTGGAGGATTCCTCTCCAGACGGGAACAGGCAAGTGATGATCACCGTATTGACGCAATTCGACCCCAATATCGCGTGGGATGGGAGTGGAATCGACCTCAACGAACAGTTCCATCTCAAGGTGAAGTTCCGATACGGCAAACGCGAGGTCGAGTGGCGCGACAGAAAAAGGCGCGTCTCCTATCGGGAGGGAGACATTGTCGTCCGATACGACCGGGACGAATCGTGGGAAGAGGATGCGCTGGAGCGCGTTAGGCAGATCGGCTTTGTCGAATACGGATCTTCCGCCCGCGAGCAGATGCTGGATCTATTTGGGTCTGAGTTTCATCTGCCTGCACACGAAAAAGCGAGCTGGCACGAAGTCCTGGCAAACCATTTCCCCAATTTGGAAAAAGCAGGTTGGTCGATTGTCCTTCCGCCACATGTTCCAGTCATGGTTAAGAGGGAAGGGGAGTGGTTCTCCAGTCTGGAAAAGCAGGACCGAGACTGGTTTTCCTTCGATTCTGGTTTTCTGCACCGTGGGAAGCGCGTTTCCATCCTTCCCCTCATCCAGCGCCTCCTCGTCGATTTGAATGCCTCTTCCCTGACCGAAACCCTGGCGATCGTGCGTCTCCGTACCTATCTCGTCCCAATCGCGGGTGAGCCTGTTTTCACTACCCTTCCGGGCGAACGCATCGCCCATATTCTGAAACATCTTATCGAACTGACCGAGCGTGGCGCCGAGGTCGACTCCGACGGCGTGCGTATTGGAGGTTGGCGCGCAGCCGAAATTGCCGCTGACACGGAATGGGGCGTGAGCCCACCAAAGCATTCTCCAGAATTCAAGAATCTTGTAGAATTCCTTCGAGACGGTTATGAATTTGAGCCGGCTAAGCCTTCCGCCCAGTTCCGGGGAAAACTTCGTGGATATCAAAAACGAGGACTTGGGTGGCTGCGCTTTCTGGACGCTTACAGGGTTAATGGCATTCTGGCCGATGACATGGGCTTGGGCAAAACGATCCAGACCCTCGCATATCTCCAGCGCCTTAGAGAAGAAGGCGATCTGGATATGGGGGCTCTCGTCGTATGTCCCGCCAGTTTGCTGGACAACTGGCAAGAGGAAGCCCGCCGTTTTGCCGCGGATCTGAAGACGCTCATTTTGCATGGCTATGGCCAGCGCGCGCATTACGACACGGTGGGAGAATATCATCTCATCATCACCACCTACGGTTTGATTCGGCAGGATATCGACAGACTTGGCGACCGTGAGTGGAGCTGCGTGGTGCTCGACGAAGCGCAATTCATCCGAAATCGAAAGGCCAAGACCACAAGAGCGATTTACCGGTTGCGCAGCGTGCGCAGGCTGGCTCTCACCGGCACCCCGATTGAGAATACGGTGGGCGATCTTTGGTCCATTTTCCAGTTTCTCATGCCCGGATTCCTTGGTGATGCTTCCTCCTTCACCCGGCGCTTTGGCGCGACGGTCGGCGATCAATCCGATCCAACAACACTCGAGCTTTCCCGTCGTCTGCGGAGACGGTTGGCGCCTTTCATTCTCCGGCGATTGAAAGAAGATGTGGCCAAGGAGCTTCCCCCAAAAACTGTCATGGTGCACAGCATCGAATTGAGCGAGACGCAATTGGAGCTCTACGAAGCTGTGCGCCTCCAGCGGCAGCGACATATTCGTAAGCGACTGGAAGAGTTTGGGCTGAAGCGTTCATATTTGATCGTTCTCGATGCCCTTCTGAAGCTCCGCCAGATCTGCTGCGATCCGCGCCTGTACACAAAAGATGTGGACTCCGAAAACGGCGTGCGGGCCTCCGGAAAACTGAGTGCGGCCCTTGCTCTGATTGATGACTTGGTGGCCAATGGACACCGTATTCTCCTCTATTCGCAGTTCACCTCCATGCTCGCCCTCTTCCAGACTGAACTCGATCGAAAGAAAATCCCCCACTTGATACTTACGGGAAAGAGCCGCAATCGCGGCGACCTGGTTAAGCGGTTTAATCATGACCCGTCCATTCCTCTGTTTCTCATCAGCTTGAAGGCCGGTGGTCTTGGCCTCAATCTTCCCGAAGCGGACATCGTCATCCACTACGATCCGTGGTGGAATCCCGCCGTCGAAAATCAGGCCACCGACCGTGCCCATCGCATAGGACAGTCGAAGCCGGTCTTCGTCTACAAAATGATCGCCGAGAACACAATCGAATCCAAGATCCTACAACTCCAGCAGCACAAGGAAGAAATCGCCAATGCCATTCTTGACGGCGAAGGCGAGGCCGGTTTGAAACTGGATAAAGAGGACGTCGAATGGCTCCTCGGCGGAGATGGTTGAAAATGTCAGCTATTCTACGTCTTCAAGATTTCGGCGGGTCTTAATTCCGTGTAACTCTTTGACTTTTGACTTTGAGACTTTCGACCTAATCCCCAACATTCCATCACTCCAATATTCCAACATTCCATTCCCCCATTACTCCCTTCCTCTTCACATAGGCGCGATCCGCTTCGAACCGACATCGGTGGTAAGAACAACGTGGGCATTGAAACTCTCCAGAATGAGCTGATGCTTAATCGCGTCGTGGCCCGGATCATCCCAGAGGTTGTTGAACTCCCAGGGATCCTTCTGCAAATCGTAGAGTTCTCCGAGGTCGGAAGGTCTGAAATACGGTCCCGGCATATCCTCGGGAGCGAATTTTCGAGCGTAGGCGGCGGGCGGGATGAAAGGCGGATGTGGGTCGTAAACATTGATGTTCAAAAGCAACACCTTCTCCGACAAGCCTGTCGATCGCAGGTGTCAAGACATGCGGATTACCTAACGCGCCGATCGTGTCGAATCGCTGTTGGTCGGTACAATACCAGAGGATGTTGGGACGAGCCACGAGGGTACGAGTATACTTATTGCAGGTCACTACCTTTTCATGATCATCCCAGTGATACTCGTCTTCAAGTAGATATCCACCCCAGGCATTACCGACTCGGCCACGATCTTCTCTTTTTGGCGTAAGCTTGGTCGAGATCAATCTAGCCGATCTCCTGGACCTTCGTCGTAAGCCCCTCGACTTTGCTCGGGGCCCTGATCCCGCTGAGCGGGATCGAAAGATTATAGTCGAAGAGCCGGGTCTTTTCCCAGAGAACTACGTTATTGAGTAATTCCCACGATCCCTATGGCGCGTTGCGCATTACGTTCTTTCGTCGTTTTCTAATCCTTAGATCACTCGTTGGCATCGGCACCGCGGCGCAGGGCCTCGCCGTTGGATGGGAGATCTACGACCGGACTAATCAGGCGCTTTCCCTCGGCATGGTCGGGCTTGTTCAGGCCATACCCATGTTTGTGCTAACTCTTCCTGCGGGGTATATGGCCGATGTATTCGATCGGCGGAAACTGATGATGCTCAGCTACGCCGGAGCTACATTGACTTCTATCGGCCTGGCAATCGTCAGCTGGTATCAGGCCCCGATTGCGTGGGTCTATCTGCTCCTCCTGCTCGACTCCGCATCACTCCGCATGGGCTGGCCAGCTGCATCCGCCATCTTGCCGTTGTTGGTACCGGAAAGGCTTTTTGAGAATGCGGTTAAATGGCGCACCAGCGCCATGCATATTACGAGTATTGGCGGTCCCGCCCTCGGTGGCTTCCTCATCAGCATGAACCTTCAGGCGGCCTACGTAGTCAGTGCATTGTCGTCGGCCGCGTTCGTCGCCATCCTATCGACCGTCCGGCTGCCGCCCGCCCCCCGCATTGAACGGGGCGACATGCTCGGCCATGTTCTCGAGGGTGTGCGCTTCGTCTGGCAGCGGAAATTGATCCTTGGAGCCATATCACTCGATCTCTTTGCCGTCCTTTTCGGTGGTGCTGTCTACTTGCTTCCGATTTTCGCGAAGGAGATCATCGAATTGGGCCAACTCTCCCTCGAACCGGAAGAGGTCCTGGGGTGGCTGCGCGCCGCTCCTGCCGTGGGAGCTTTCTCGATGGCAATTCTGATCGCCCATTTGCCCCCGATCAGGCGTTCTGGAAGTGTGCTCCTGTGCTGCGTGGCCGGGTTCGGGGTGGCCACCATCGCCTTTGGGCTTTCACGCAATTTCTGGTTCTCTCTCCTCATGTTATCCTTCGTAGGAGCCTTCGACAACGTAAGCATGGTCATACGTCAAGTCATCGTGCAGCTTGCGACTCCCAACCAAATGCGTGGACGAGTGTCCGCCGTGAATTCGATCTTCGTGGGTTCTTCCAATGAGTTGGGCGGTTTCGAGTCCGGGGTCGTGGCCCAGGCGTTCAATCCGGTGATCTCCGTAGTGAGTGGAGGGATCGGAACGCTCGTCGTAGTGGCCACCTGGGCAGGATTTTTCCCCTCCCTGCGCCGTCTTAGAAAGCTCTCCTCGCTTGATTCTAGCCCGGACATTTCACACACTTCGTAGCAGAAGATTTGTGAAACGTTCGGGCTAGTCGTAACAATGCCGAATAGTACAACCTGTCTATTTATCTTCCTCGGTGAATCGCAAAGTGCTGCTCCTCTTTCTTAGTTTGATATGCAAGAGAGTTTTCTTGTCAGTTTATTCGACAATTTCAGTATCATTTGACATATCCGGGTATGAAGGCAAAAAGGAGCTGTCAGTTTTTACAAAGCAGGTGCGGGCAAAGTTGCCATGCGTCTTGCCTGACATTTGACGTTGAGACTTTTGAAAAAGTCCCTTCAATGTGCAGAAAAATGATTAGCAATTCCGAAATTCGGCACTTTGCAATTGCTATTAAAGACTTTAGAAGCGCAGAATACTGCAATAAGATTAATATTAACCTAACAAGGGAAAGTAAGTTATGAGTACGGGTACGGTAAAGTGGTTCAATTCAGAAAGAGGTTACGGGTTCATCACTCCAGACGATGGAGGGAAAGATTTGTTCGTGCACCATTCTGAGGTCAAGACCACCGGCTATGTAACGCTCGAAGATGGCCAGAAAGTAGAATATGAAGTCGGAGAGGGCCGGAAGGGCCCATGTGCAAAAGACGTTGTGCCAAGTTGATTGTATCACTCACATGAGCGAATAAAAGGAGGTGAAAATGGGCGTTGGAGAAGGCCGAAGTCTCTCCTCCTCCTCCCGGATCGATGCCTTCGGGATATCCATCGACCTTAGGGGCAAAGACTTCCATACCTTCGGGGACTAAGGCTCCGACAATCGAGGGAATGTTTCCGATCATTAGTGCGAATTGCTGGTTCGCTCTCTCATCCTGTCCCATTAGTCACTAAGTATTCGAGTACTAAAGGTTCGAGCGTGCAGTAGACAACTTGCAGCATACCTGGAGGAGGGAAGTTATGGCTTACCTTACAAGCGAAGAAATTGCGCATTTCAACGAAGAGGGCTATGTCGTTATCGAGAAAGTGATTGATGAATCGGTTCTCGACGCGGCGATAGAGGAGTATGAAGGGGTCCTGGAGAGGCTGATCGACGACCTTATTGACCAGGGTAAATTCTCGGACCGCTTCGAAGGTCTGGAATTCGGTGAGCGCTTTATTCAAGTCTGCAAAGCAACCGGCGAAGTCCACAAGCAGTACTTCGACTTTTCACTGCCGTTCCAGGACGTAGGGCCGGACACCCCCTTCTGGAGCGGCCAGGCCGTGCTCAATCTTTTTACCGACAAGGGCCTCCTGGACGCGGTCGAGTCGCTCATCGGTCCGGAGATCTATTCCAATCCCGTCCAGCATGTTCGCATCAAGCCGCCTGAATCCATCCTCCCTGAGAACGAATTCGGGAATCCGATCCTGGGGGCTACGCCTTGGCATCAGGATAACGGTGTCGTTGTCGATGAAGCCGATGACACTGAGATGCTCACCGTATGGTTTTCGTTGCACGACACGACAGTCGAGCAGGGCCCTCTTAAAATCATTCCCCGTAGCCACAAGGAAAAACTCCTCACCCACTGCCCGCGGTATCACGGCAATGGTCCCGCCATGGCTGGTGCAAACCAGATTCCCGAGAAGCTTTTTCCCGTGGAAGAAACACACGCCCTGCCGGTCCAGCGCGGTGACGTTATCTTTTTCCACCGCCACATCGTCCACGGTTCGTTTCCCAATGTAAGCGATAAGATCCGCTGGAGCTTCGATCTGCGCTACCATCCGATCGGTCAGCCTACCGGACGGGAGGCTTTCCCCGGGTTTGTCGCCCGTAGTCGAAAGCAACCTGAGAGAGAGCTCCGCGATGCCGGGGTCTGGACACGGAACTGGCTCGAGACGCGCGAGCGCATGTCGAAACTCAACCAGGGTGGTCAGAATGAAGTGTCGTTCGGTCGCTGGAAAGAGGATCACCTGGATTGCGCTTGAGCCGGGCAAATGGATTGGAAACTGTCTTTCTGCGAGGCGCGTGTGCAGGGTTGTCTGCTCGAAAAAGAGATGACGACTCCCGATTACTATCCTCTCACCCTCAACAGCCTGATGGCTGCATGCAACCAGAAGAGCAATCGCGATCCGGTGCTTTCCTTTGATGAAGACACCGTTCTCAATTCGATTAGTGAACTGAGGGAGAAGCATCTCGCCCTTCGGGTCGACGTCGCGGGCTCGCGAGTGCCAAAATTCCGACATTCTTTCACCAGCCAGTTTCCACTCGAGCGTGCGGAAATGGCGATCCTTACGGTCTTACCTTCTGCGCGGGCCGCAGACTCTCGGCGAGATTCGCACCCGAAGCGAGCGTATCTACTCATTCAATGACCTCGACGAGGTGGAGAGAGCGATCGCCAGTCTGGACGACTTCACACCCGATCCGCTGGTGGCGATCCTCCCCAGGCAGCCCGGTCAAAAAGAAAGGCGCTACACCCATCTCCTTTCGGGGCCTGCCGAAGAGGAGGGGGACACGGAAACAGAGATGCCGTTTACCGAACATCGCGTCGCACCAATCGCCGACTCACCGGACCTGGCGGGCCAAGTGGTCAGCTTGAAAGAAGAGCTGGCTGAACAGAATGCGGCCCTCGACCAATTAAGAGAGGATTTCGATAATTTCCGGAAGCTGCTCGAGTGAATGATAGTGAAGGACACCGACTTGAACCTTCAATCTACATTCGGACTGGGGGCGGTTCAAAGTAGCTGAGTTCGGCCGCACGATCTTCGAAACGCTTCCGCCCCGCTCCAGTCAGTAGAACAGAGGTGGAGGGTCTACTTCAAGGATTCTATTGGCCAAGGCCAGGCTCCTAATCTATAGGGGAGGGGAGTCGGTGATTGCATGAATCTGTTTCCGTTATTCTTGATCCTCCTATCCTCGGTTATGCATGCGGGTTGGAATGCGTTAGCACGGCGAGGAGGAGGAGAGGCCACAACTGCCTATTTCTCCTATTCGCTCCTTACGATTCTAACGGTTGGCGCAGTACCTGCGATTTGGTATGAAGCGCGAAACGCGATGATTCCGCGGGAAGCATGGATTCTGCTGGCGGGTTCCGGTTTCTGCTGTGGAGTCTACTTCATAGCCTTGAGCAAGGCATACACACGGGAGGAACTGAATGTGGCTTATCCAATCGCGCGAGCAATTCCTGTAGTCCTGGTTGGAATATCTGACATCTTTTTTCATCGGCCGCCTTCATTCCTCGGGTGGATTGGGATGATTGTTGTTGTGATCGGTTGCCTTGTCGTGGCTCTAAGGCGTGAAACGCCTTTTCTTTTCTCCACTTTACTCGGCCCCTCAACGATTGCTCTTTTGGGTGCTGCTCTGGGCACCACGGGATATTCCATCTTGGACAATGTCGCCGCGGAGCTCATCGTCGCCGGGCCGAAAGCTGCGGCAGTTTATTGTTATTTTTTCTTTGCAGTCGGAATATTCGTCTACCTGCTTGTTACGGGGAAAGGTCTGCTGAGACGGAACAATATCAAAATCGGATTTTTCCCTGTCTTGGCAGGCGCGGCTCTGAACTTCGGTGCATACTGGTTAGTCCTCTGGGCTTATCAGTTGACCATCCGAGCGGGTTACGTAGTGGCATGTAGGCAATTCAGCATTGTAATTGGCGTAATAATGGCGGCAGCGTTCCTAAGGGAAAAGGTTCCTATTCATCGCTGGTTAGCCGTCGGAATCATAACGATTGGCCTCGTCATTCTCTCGGTCTGGGGTAAATGATGCACTAGTATGGGAATTGGGAAAGCTAACCTTATGATGGACATAATTACGATCAGAGATGTGAAGGTGATTACTACTCAGCCGGCCGGCGCTCGCTTCGTAGTGGTAAAAATAATCACATCTGAACCCGGACTCTACGGGGTGGGATGTGCCACCTTCACGCAGAGGTATCACGCCGTCGTGGCCGCGATTGAGAAACATCTCAAACCTTTCCTGATCGGCCGGGATGTCGACCGGATCGAAGAGATCTGGCAAATGTCCATGGTAAACGGTTACTGGCGCAACGGTCCTGTTCTGAATAACGCTGTCTCTGGCGTCGACCAGGCTTTGTGGGATATTAAGGGGAAACGCGCCGGTATGCCGTTGTTTCAGCTCTTGGGCGGAAAATGCCGGGAAGCCGCGGCATGCTATACCCACGCAGGGGGCAAATCATTCGAGGAGGCAGCCGACAGTGTGCGAAGCCTGCGGGAAGAAGGATACCAGTATATCCGCGTGCAACTGGGGGGCTATGGAGGGATTGGCATTGAGAAGGAGCGCGCCCGCCCGGAAGGTGCGCAATGCGGAGCCTATTTCGATCCCAAGGTTTACATGCGCTCGCATCTCCAGCTCTTCGAATACCTCCGTGGAGAATTGGGGGAGGAGATAGAATTGCTCCACGATATCCATGAGCGCCTCAAACCCATTGAAGCTGTAGGATTCGCTAAAGATGTCGAACGATTCAAACTTTTCTTTCTTGAGGACGCCTTAGCTCCCGAAGATATCGCCTGGTTCCGGCGCATTCGCCAGGTCTGCACGACTCCCCTTGCCATGGGCGAACTCTTCAATAACCCCCTCGAGTGGCAGCCGCTCATCGAAGAACGGCTGATCGACTTCATACGGATGCACGTCAGCCAGATGGGAGGATTGACTCCGGCGCGAAATGTGGCTGCTTTCGCGAATCTCTATGGCATTCGAACGGCCTGGCATGGACCCGGCGACACCTCGCCCGTGGGTCACGCCGCTCAGCTTCACCTCGATCTGTGGGCACCGAATTTCGGTGTACAGGAGTGGTGCCGGTTCGACGATCTTTGCTATGAGATCTTTCCCGGCACTCCCGAAGTGCGGAACGGCTACATGTATCCCAACGACCGCCCTGGTCTCGGAATCGATGTCGATGAAGACCTCGCCGCAAAGTATCCCTGCCACGACGCCGTGGAGGAGTGGACCCAGACCCGTTTACCCGACGGAAGCCCGCAAAGGCCGTGAACTGGGACTGGAGGAACTAACGTCGATCATGTGTGTAAAGGGATTGACGGGAGACCACGCTAGCTCTGCCCAAGGATCGCATCGATTCGTTGCAAGTCTTCGGTCGAGAGCTGCGCGTCAGCGGCGGGAAGATGATCCAATACCTGCTCCGGCGTCTTCGCCCCGACCAGTGCGCAGGTAACCACCTCTTCGCGTAATACCCAGGCAACCGCTAGCTGAATAAGGCTCAATCCCTTCTCCAGAGCCAATTCATAGAGCTTATCCGCCGTTTCGATCGAGCGAGCGAATGCCTCGCCCCTAAACTGATCCGATCTTGATCGCTCGTCGTCATCTGGGAATACATGTGCTGCACGATAGTGTCCGGTGAGCAATCCCTTGGCCAGGGTAGAGTGCGCCAGAACACCGATGCCATGGTCCCGGCAGAATGGGAGCACCGTTGCTTCGCTATCCCGGTGCAGCAGGTTGTAACGAGGTTGGAGGGAAATGTAGGCGTGGAGATCCAACGCCGCCGCAAGCTGCTTATCGGTATAGTTGGACACTCCCGTATACCGGGCTTTGCCCTCCCCCTGTAACTCTGCCAGCGCTCCCATCTGCTCCTCGATCGGTATATTACCAAGCCAACCGTGGATTTGATAAAGGTCCACATAGTCGGTTTGAAGCGCTCGTAAGCTCTCTTCCATCGCGGTGCGCATTGCCTCTCTCGTGTAGTTGCCGCCACTCACTGTGGTCGCCAGAAAGCAGCGTTCTCGATTTCCGCCTTTGAGTGCTCGTCCGATCACATCTTCACTTTTCCGATAGGCCTGTGCAGTATCGATGAGAGTGATACCGTTATCGATGGCGCAGTGAATAGTCCGAATCGCAGTTGCTTCGTCAATGCGTCCCATTCCCCCTCCGACGGGCCATGCTCCGAATCCGAGAACGGATACTTCGGGACCGTTTTTACCTAGTCTTCGATGCCGCATGACACTCCACCAATAAACCTCGAGCTCATTTCACCACGAGTTGAAAGGTTTTGGCAAGATCTCCCAATCCCCACCTGTCAATGTGAGCCCGCCCTACTTGCCCTGAGTCTCGCTCAGCAGAATCGAAGGAGCGGGCGTGGCCATCCAGTTTCATCCTGACCTGCGCCGGCGCCCTACCTATCTCGCAACCCGCATCCCCTTACAGGCGTTTTGAATTGACCGCAACGCCAACTCCACAGCTTATTCGATCGGATGCCGGATCCGGATTCCCACGATAGACCCGCGAAGCTCGATTCGGGGAAGTCTTCCAATTCGGACGATCCGGACGACAGTATGCAAGACTACGCGTCTACAAGAGAGATCAGACGCATCGTCATCAGCCTGATGCTTCCAGCGATGATGATGCCTATGGTCTCTTCGATGACCCGGGTGGCTCTCCCTATCATCCGTGACGACTTCAAGATACAGGCAGATGAGACAGCGTGGGTGGCGGTCGCCTTCTCCTTGCCATTCATGATTCTGATGCCCCTTTACGGTCGTTTGAGTGACGGCTTGGGAAAGCGCCGTCTGATCCTTGCGGGGATTGTTGTATTCGCTATGGGCACCTGTATCATACTGTCGACCGGGAGCATGAAACTGCTGCTGTTGGGGAGAGTGATTCAAGGGGTTGGTCTCGCGGGGATGATGCCGATGAGCTTGGCCCTGATTACCAGCCTATGCCGTCCCGGGGAACGAGGAAAGTTCATTGGCAATTGGACTGTGGCGGGACCGGCGGCCAGCTTTCTGGCTGCGCCCCTGGCGGGATTTCTTATCGCTGCCTGGGGATGGCGTGCGGGATTCGTGCCGCCGCTGGTCATCGGTGTCATGGCGCTCTGGGTCGTATATCGAGGCGTGCCTCCAAAGGCAAAACGTCCAGATTACACTTCTCAAGAAAATCCTTCATCCCAGTCCTTCCTCCGTTCGTTTGACTGGGGCGGCGCAATCCTTTTGAGTTTTGCTCTTACCTGCCTCGTTTTCTACCTCTCGAGTCGAGCCGTTACCGGTGTGGCTTCCCTTCGGGATTGGAGGCTGTTGGCTGCTGCTCTTGGCCTTCTGGCCGCCTTCTGGTGGTGGGAGAGGGGACGCGACAATCCGTTCGTCTCCTTCGCGATGTTTCGCAGCGCTGCTTTTTCTCGGTCGACGTTCTGCGCCTCAATGCGCATGGTCGGAACGGGTGGACTCGGTCTATTGATGCCGCTCTACCTGGTCGACATACACCATCTCGGACCAGTAGCGCTGGGAGGATTCCTCATCATCAGCTCTGGAGCCATGACCCTCGTGGTCCGTTTCGGTGGCCACATCTCCGACCGATCCGGCAGCGTTTGGCCGGCCACCATCGGACTTGCCGCGCAGGGCATCGTTATCTTAGTTCTTTCCCGTTTGCCGGCGAGTGCTCCGACTTGGACGGTGGCGGCAAATATGGTATTCTACGGACTGGGCACCGGCCTTATGCTGGCGGCACTGCATCGTTCTGCTTTGAACGAAGTTTCCGAATCGGAAATGGGGGCGGCGGCCGGACTCTATAGTATGTTTCGTTTCCTCGGGTCCGTCTTCGGCACGGCCCTCGCCGGGGTCATCCTTCAGTACAATCTCGATGCATCCCTTACCACCATCGTATCATACCAGCGAAGTTTTCTCTTCTTCACCCTCTTTCCGCTCCTCGGTCTCGCCGTTGCATTCGGCATACGCAAATCCAGGAGCGCTCAGGAACTCCGGACGGCACTCGAGCATGAGTAATTCAGATTATACGAGCACTGAAATAAGAATCACGGAGCTTGTCTGAGTTTGATAAGGCAGGTTGGTCAGATCTATAGTTCTTCGACCTGCATTTCGATACCAGACCACTCTGCAATTTTTCAAACCTGGGCTAGGGTAGGCGAAAATCTTATAGATTCTTGGCCTACCCTAGTGCCTGTTCCAGATCCCCCAGAATATCTTCGACATCCTCCAGGCCCACCGACATGCGCACCTCGTCATCGCCGCGCTCCGAGACCAGCGACCCGGCATCACCCAGGCTGACCCAAGGTTTACACAACTTCACCCGTTCAAGAAACTGATCGCGAAGCTCCTGACCTTCGACCTGAAAAGAGACCATCCCGCCGAAGCCCCCCCACTGTGCCGCTGCGATGGCGTGCCCCTGCGAGTTCGGTAATCCCGGATAGATGACCCGAAGCACCCGCGGATGCGCTTCCAGATACTCCGCGACTCCCTGGGCATTTGCGCAATGGCGGTCCATGCGCATCGTCAGCGTCTTGATCCCGCGCAAGAGGAAAAATCCATTTACCGGACTGAGAATTCCACCCAATGAATTACGTACCGTGACGATGTTCCTGCCGACCGCCTCATCTGCCGTCACCACGATACCGCCCAGCGCATCGCCGTGCCCGGACAGATACTTGGTGGCGCTGTGCAGCACCACATCAGCACCCTGTTCGAGCGGCTTGAAAAGATAGGGTGTCAGAAAGGTATTGTCCATGACCACCCGGGCGCCGGCATCGTGGCCCATTCGGATAGCTGCGAGCGAATCGATAACATCCAGCCTGGGGTTGGCCAACGGTTCGAAGTAAACGACCGTCGCCGGCTTCTTCAAAGCACCCTCCAACTGTTCCAGATCGGTCATGTCGATTAGATCCACCTCGATACCGAACCCCGGCAGTATCTCCTTTATCAGATGCGTCGTCCAGTGATACACCGTCTGATGGGCCACAAGGCGATCCCCTGGTTTCAGCAACGTGAACAGCGTCTGGCTGATAGCGGCCATCCCGCAAGCTGTTGAGATCGCCATCGCGCCGCCATCCAGGGTTCGGACTTTCTCCTCAAACGCATCCAGAGTCGGATTGCCGCCGCGCGCATAGCGGGCATCGGCCGTCGCACTCAAGTAAATCGGCGTGGCCGAGGAAGTCTCCGGCTCGCCCGCATGAATCGCATTGGTAACAAAACTCTGTGGTTCTTTCATGTCTCTATTCTTTCTCCTCCTTACAAAAAAATCGAGAAATGATAGAAGGAATACAGCAGATTCGAGGAACTGCAGAGTCCTGTGTAGGCATACTCTTCCTCTTTTATTCCTCTTCGTTTCTCTTTGTTTTCTTCTGTTCAGATTCCCTTTCTACATTCAGTATCACCATATTCTTCTCTTTCCCTCCTCTGTTTTCCTCTGTTTACTACTGTTGATCGGGCAGACTGCCATCTGCTACGAGGCTCACTGGCCACAGGGCGAACAACCGGCCCACCACTTTCTCCTCGTGGCCTCCTGTGGCGTTGTCTTCGACACACAGGTTAAGTTGGACGACGGCGACCGCTGGGAGGATCTGCCCGTGGATGAAGATGAGATCGCCGCGGGCTGCTGGGGTTGCGTTGA
The DNA here is from genome assembly GCA_965215885.1 of Candidatus Moanibacter sp. GTDB lineage: Bacteria > Verrucomicrobiota > Verrucomicrobiia > Opitutales > UBA2987 > CBDCEW01. The sequence continues at coordinate 13,582 of CBDCEW010000068.1, read as the reverse complement.
TTCCTTTCTTGCCGCGCTAACTGGCGACACCCCTGTGCCGGTAACCCCCCGAGACGCCTACTCCACCCTCGCCGCCTGCATCGCCGCAGATGAGTCCGCCGCCACCGGCCAGACCCTGACCTCCCCTTCCGAGAATTTCAAATAGCGGACTGACGTCTCCCTCTTCTCCCACACCTCCTTACTATAGCCTGTTCACTATTCCTTTCTTCCCTCATTCATTCTCCCTCAATGTTCTCACATCCTCCCAACCGAATGTTGAAATGAATACCACACTCACAAATGCCCAGATCGAATTTTACCGTGAGAACGGCTTTCTCGCTATCGATGATCTACTCGACGCGGGCGAGCTGGTAACCTGGCGGCGGGCAGTCGACGAGGCAGTTGCCAAAACCGTCGCCCAGGATTCCACGAGCCGCGACATACGCCACAACCAGCGCGGTGAAGACAACTACTACAAGCGGGTCTTCATTCAGTGCGTCAACCTTTGGAAGACACACGATGGGATCAGGGAACTCGTCCTCGATTCGCGGCTGGGCCGGATGGCCGCCCAAGTCTCAGGCGCGGCGGGAGTCCGGCTCTATCACGACCACGCAATGATCAAGTTGCCCTGGGCTAACCCGACCAACTTCCACGTCGACAACCCCATGGACCCGTTTTATTCCCCGCAGGCCACTATGCTCTGGATCGCTCTCGACGACGCAACCCTGCAAAACGGCTGCCTGTATTTCCTTCCCGGTTCGCACCTGACGGCCCGAAATGACGTCAGCGGAACGCTTGGCAAGGCCGGCATCGGTGATCTGATTGATGAGTACCCTGAATGGTCAGCAATCGAACCCCGACCCGTCGAGACCAATGCAGGCGCCGGAATTTTTATTAGCGGCATGGTTGCCCACGCCGCGGGGCCCAACATGACCATCCGGCCCCGTCGCGCCTTCGCCATACTCTTTATGCCCCAGGACGCAGCCTTCAACGGCAGGCAGAGCGCTCTGCCCAACGAGGTTTATTCGCGCATGGATGTCGGCGATATCCTGGCAGACGACGAGCACCTCCCGCTGCTCTTCTCACACGACCGCAACGAGTAGGTGTGGAATCCGGTTGAGGAGTGTACGCAATATCCCACCAAGCAACTTTGACATCTCATCGACAGCCACTAACAACTGGGACATGGCCGAAACCGCTATAGCATACACCGACTCTCTTAATGGAACCGCGACCAGGCTGTTCGAAGACTATGGCTACGTCGTAGTCCGAGGACTACTCGATGAGTCAAAATACATCCAGCCAGTGAAGGATGAATACGAGGACTTGCTTGATGTCCTGGTGACCCGCTGGCACGCGGACGGTGAACTCTCATCCTCCTACCACGATCTCCCCTTCGAGGAGCGTTTGGCCAAAGTAGCTTCCGAAAGAGTGCGTTATACGGACTACTTCGACATCTGCCTCACGGGGAAGACCGGCCTCATGCATCGCGGGCCGGCCCTTTTCAATCTCCTTCGCAGTCCTCGGTTGCTGGATGGCGTTGAGCATTTCATCGGGCCGGAAATATACTCGAACCCCATCCAGCACGTCCGCATCAAAGTGCCCGAGAGGATGGTTCCCGAAGAGATACAAAACGACTATAACAGCCGCACGCCATGGCACCAGGATGCCACTTCGGTGACACCTGATGCACACCACACCCGGATGCTGACGGTGTGGATCGCGATATCCGACGCCACCGAAGAGAACGGCTGCCTCCTGGTCGCTCCCGGCAGCCATTTGGAAGATCAGATCTCGCCCCACTGCCGGCATGAAAGTGGCCGACTCAAGGGAATCCCAGATCAATGTCTCGGACCCAACCGGATTCCGTTGCCCATGAGAGCCGGCGATGTCCTCTTCATGACCAAAAAGACCAAGCACGCCTCACTCTCCAACAAAAGCGAAGACGTGCGTTTCAGCTTTGACCTCCGTTACAACCCGACCAGCCAGCCAACCGGACGCTCCTGGTTTCCCGGCTTTGTTGCCCGAAGCAGGTCACAACCCGATACCGAACTGCGCGACTTCGACACCTGGGACCGGTTGTGGAACCAGGCCCAATGCGCCCTCGAGGAGGTCGATTACAAAACCCCCGGCACAACCGGCTTCGACACCGGAAAGCAGGACCCCCGCTGCGCCTGAGTTGGGACTTTTCTGCCATTCGGCAAAGCGTGTCGAGTCCAGACAAAAAGTTGGTGCGAATTCGTAGGTTTCGGGTGTCAGGTTTCAGTGTTCAGGACGCAATTCACACCTAGCCCGGACATTTCACACACCATCTGCTGCGATCCCGGCGTGCCGGGACGATCTCTGAGGGTTCTAACACGCTGTCGCCCGACGGACTGCGATAAGGCATTGATTCACAGCAAGTTACGCGATCTCGCTACGATGTGTGTGAAATGTCCGGGCTAGTCCTTACCCTTCGTCGGCAACACTTAGTCCGCACCCGACACCTGAAAACTTCACTGCCCTGGATACTGATTACTGCCCCGGACCACCCACATCCCGCATCTCGTATCCTACTCTCATCTCTCCTCTCCCTCTCCACATCTTCGGCGGTCAGTGTTCTCTCTCCTAATACACCGGACCGTTCGATTCAGCTTTCGAATCTTTTCCCCGCTCATTGCTCGTTTCCGGCGGTTCCGGTTCTTCCACCATAGGTTGATCATCCGGTTTATCCTCCTCAACTCCACCGCTTACTTTCTCAGTCAACTCCGCGTATTCAAAGAGGGCCTGAGTCTGGGCAGGTGATGCCGGCAACGATTCACAGGCTTCCTTCAAGGTTGTCTGCGGATCGCTATCCCGGGATATCCGTGGAAACCGAAACGCACCACCTTCGACAAGCTTCTTATTCCCCAACGGAACCTTTCCCTGCATCCGCACGAATACCGGTCGACCACCGGTTCTATTCAACTCCTCCTTCGCGCCCGCCCAGGTTCCGCCCCGGTTGTGATCCGCGCTAACCACAAGACCGTAATCGGCCATCGCGTAGATGAGTTTGTTGCGCCCCATCGCCGTCCCGACGGTAAACCCGGCATCTGGGTGGTAGGGCGAAATAAGCAGAAGCCGGCCGTCGGCGATCGCATACCGCGCATCGCGCGCAACGCTCTTTCGCAAAAGGTTGTCCGCAAGGATCCCGATTACACAACCGCCCGCTTTCAATGTGGCCTTCATGGATATCTGGTCCACCCCTCGAGCGCCTCCGGAGACTACCGTCATCTCTCCGTAAGCGCACCACTGGGCTACGTTTTGCGTGAACGCTTCGCTCTCCCCATCCACATTTCGAGAACCCACGATCGCCAGTCCCCCGCCTGAGAGAAGAGAACGCTCCCCTGCGCAAAACAGGACTGGGGGTGATCTGGCATTCAGCTGGTCCTTAATACGTGCGGGATACTCCTCGTCGCTGCGGCAAACGACCCAAATGCCATTTTTATTCCACTTTTCCAGGGCGAATCCGAGCTGTACTCCTCTGCCCATAAGGGAGGACAATCGTTCTTTGGTAAAACCCGCAGCCCGATCCGCATCGGCAAGTTTTTCCGGAGCAAGCAGATCGGAGGGTCGAAGTTCTCGAGCCATTAACCATTGAACCAATCGCGTATACTCTTTCTGTTGGAGCGGTTCAGCGTCCGACCGTTCCGACAAACGCGCGCATAAAAGGACAATAGCCTTTGCGTCATCGCTTATCGTATTCATTTGTCGTTCAAAGCAATCAGGGAGAGTCACGGGCCAAAGCCAGAGGAAATACAGCTTTGCAACCTTCGCGCTTCAACAAGGCGGTCGCAACGGTTAACGTCCATCCCGAATCCCTCATGTCGTCGATCAACAAACACGGTCCTTCCGACATATCTTCAGCCTTCACCGCGAAAACTCCATCCAAATTGTTCGCCTGGCGGAAGCTGTTCTGCATCTCCTTCTGGGGCCGATTCTTCTTTATCTTCACAAGACAATCGCCGAACGGAAGGCCGAGCGCTCGGGCTAAGCGTCGCGCAAAGTCAGGCACCAGATCCGGACGATTCAACGATGGAATACAGGCAATCCAGTCAGGTTCAGGTTTCGGTTGCCAAACTTCGAGCATGACAGCGGTCGCACTCACAAGATCGTCATGAAAACGGCCTGTTTCGAATTTTCCTGCGGCTACCATTCGCCCCCATCCGGCGTCCTTCCAGAGGCAAAGAGCGCGCCCTTCTTCAGCTCTCAACTCATCCTCAATCCGACCGGAAAAACCGTAAATCGGAAACGACCCGCCCGCCGGCCAAAGTTTTCTCGGTTCTAAGGGTTGATAACTTCGCTTCAGAAAAATCGCCGCTCGATTGGCAAGATCGTGATCAAATTCAATCTTCAAGATGGGTTCTCCCTTACATCCTGCGCACCTGCCGCAGGCGCGCGCTTCGGGATCATCGAGAGCGCTTCCAAGGAATTCCATCAGGCATCCGGTGTGTGCCATGTATTTGTCCATTTCATGCTGCTCCTGATATCTGATCGCGGTGATTCCATCGATGTAGTCCTGATCGATCCGATATGACGCAGCGGCTGCCGTAAGGTTCCATTTGGTTCCAATTTTCGTCACCGGCGAAGGGTATTCCACGGACAGGAATCTAAGCGCTTTTTCCAGTTCACCTCGTCGGAAATTCAGACCCTTTTCCAGTGCGGCAACCGACAGACCCTCTTCCGCTCTATCCAGAACCTCCAGAATAACCTTAACATGCTGTTGCGGTGGAAAGGCGTTGCGTATGAAATACTCTGTAATCTGCGTATCTTCCTCGCCGTGCATGAGTACGCCATAGGCCTCGTTAACCGCCCGTCCCGCTCTTCCCACCTGTTGGTAATAATGCACCACCGATGCAGGGCGCTGAAAATGTATGACGAACCCCAGATCGGGCTTATCGAAACCCATCCCCAACGCAACGGTCGCAACCAGGACCTTCACCTGGTTGTCGAGAAGTTGCTTCTCCCGCAGTTCCCGGACAGGTATCGCGTCGTCGATCTGCTGAAGGTCCGCATGATAGGCTTCAGCGGAGATTCCGTTTATCCGCAACCACTCGGTAACTCTCTCGGCATCCCGTTTCGTGAGGGTATAGACGATACCGCTACCCGGCAATGTGGGTACGACCTCGGCCAGCCATGCCATGCGATCGGCGGGACTCGGCATGAGTAGATTCTGCAACTTGAGGCTTTCGCGGATTAAAGGTCCGCGTATCAGCTCGATGCCGGCGCCCATCTGCGAAACGACATCATTTACCACCCGGTCGTTGGCTGTAGCCGTCGTGGCCAAAACGGGTACATTCGGAGGCAGCGCTTGCAGCACGCCAACAATGCGGCGATAATCCGGCCGAAAATCATGCCCCCAATCCGAGATGCAGTGCGCCTCGTCAACCACGAATAGTCCTACGCGCTCTACAAACCTCGAGAGCACATTTTCGCGAAACTCATCGTTGGCCAGACGTTCGGGGGATATCAGCAGGATATCGATCGAGTCTTTGCGGAGATTCTCTTCGATTGCGTCCCAATGTTCTTTGTTGCTGCTGTTGATTGTCTCCGCAATCACACCCATGCGAGCGGCCGCCTCCAGTTGATTGCGCATAAGTGCGAGTAAAGGCGAAATCAAGAGGCTCACCCCGTCCCCCGCGTCGCGTAATAATCGGGTCGCAACAAAATAGACCAGACTCTTTCCCCAGCCCGTCCGCTCCACTACCAACAACCGCCGGCGGTTGAGTAGCATCTCAATACTCTCCCATTGGCCCGGCCGAAATTCCGCATCCCGTCGCCCCACCGCCCGTCGCAGCCACCTCAAGGCCTGTTCTCTCATCAATCGATCGAAACCATCACCGTTTCATCATTCTTCATATAGCACCATCTTCATAGACACAATATGAATATTTGACCACTATCGGTCAACTTGATTCTTACATGAAACAGGCTTTCCAACTCGCCCATTCCATCCCCCTTCACCGCCTCTCCGCGTCAGCGCGTCTTCGTTTCACCTTGTCTCCCCGTCACTCTTCCCATCCTCACAATTCCGCATCTATGCTTCCCCCGTCTCCCCATCACTGCGTCACCCAGGTCCGTGTTAGAAGCTGACACGAATTCACGGGTTTCGGGTGTCAGTGTTCAGCTTTCTGTCTTACTAATCCTCCTGTAGCCGGACGACTTCGTCGTTCGGATCTGATCGTCTCCCTCCGTTTCTCAAAATCCCGCTGACACCCGAAACCTCGTGGAAACCGGACACCTGCCGAAAGCCCTGAGCCTGTCGACGGGAAACCACTCTTCGCTCCCGCTACGGTTTCCAGATCGACGCGGCGATATATTGCTCCGGATGCTCCGCCGTCGCCCAATAGTATGCGGCCACCAGCGCTCCATCCGGGCGCCCCACCATACTCACGTAGCCAAGGTCCCGATCCTTCTCGTGACACTGGTAGTAATCATCCCGAACAACGAATTCCGGCCCCCAACTGCGTCCTTCATCCTCGCTGTACCTCGCTTTGATTTTCAAGTCGCATCGGTCGCCGTAGCTGCAACAGAGACGCCCGTCAGCCAGCTTCACGAGGGCGGGAGGATTGTGGTGGGGCGCCGTGATCTTCACTGTGCTCAGGTATTCCCAAGAACGGCAGCGGTCGCCCGACTCATACGCCTCGATGGCGCTCTCGCCGCCCCCGTTCCTGTAAATCTTCCTGTAGGCGAGGATGAATCTGTCTTCTGACAGCTGCACCGCCTGGGGCATGATGGCGAATTCCTCCTGCGGTTCAGGCGTCACCCAGGAGAGGAACTCGAAATTGAGGCCCCCATCCGCCGTCAGCATGCAGCCGACGCGGTTCCCCGACTCTGTTTTCCCGGGCTGCTTCGCCGATATAAAAAAGATACACTCTCGCTCACCCAAACCCAGGTAAGCCGTCCTTGCGGAAAGGTGCCGGCCTTTCAGTTCCCCCTCATCGTAGAGATCGTGGAACGACCAGGGGCCATTCCAGGATTCACCGCGGTCGTGTGAGGTGAAGAATCCCCCTTCCGGATCCTCCGTAGCGTGATAGCCCTGGGAAAAAACCCGTACCACCAGGCCCGGGTCGAGAAAATTCAGGGGTTCCTTCAGCCGCATCTTCTCTTCCCCGCGAAACCGCCAATGGCCATCCCGGAAGTAACCCACCGGGCGATACGCTCGCCACGTCTCCCCGCCGTCGAGACTCTTTGCCAGGTGGTTCTCCTGGTCTCCCTCGATACTGTGCCCCGTTTTCTGTACATACTCACCCTGCGTAAACCCGACGAGAATCTCATCCCCCCAACTCCAGATACCGTTGTTCGCCGGCCATCCGTGATAACGACCCTTCTCCACTGCCACGATCGCGTGCCTCACCATGGGGTTCAATGATAGCCGTCAGCCTGACCTCAAGTCAAGGGCCCGCCGGTGGTTGTGACTTCCGTTTCCAACCAGCCGGACGGCTACAAGATCTCGTGAGTCTCTGGTATTTGTAGCCGCGTTCGCAAGAACGCGGTCCAGGATTACGAAACGTGGGATTTTTCAGCGGAATCCAATAGAAGGGGCGGTTGCCCAAACCCTCCTCCTTCCATTCACCCGGGCTCACACATTTGCGGCCTTTATCAAGTCGTAGATCATTGCGCACGCGGCACCACGGGTAATTGGCTCATGGGAGGATTCCGGAGTTTGATTAGCGCCGATCAGGTTGGCGAATTCCAAGGAGCTAACGTGCGCACCGCCCCGCGCCTTCATGGCGGCAGCAGCGGTCTCAACCGGACTGCTGCTTTTACCCTCCTTCAATGTGTGGTAAGTCGCTGCCCAGACCTTTGCTGTCCCTTCGTCAAGAGCATCCGTTGCACCGGCATCATATCCGGGGAAGAATCCTTTCGTGGCGAGATACGCTACGGCCGGAATCCAGCCCTCATCGGCGCCCAGGTCAAGGTCGTTGAAGAAAGATATCATCACCCGCGAATCGGCTAGTTTTTGCACCAGTAATTCCGTATCGATTTCCGCGGGCATCACTCCTTTTTCAGCAGCCAGCACAGCCGCCCATGCGGCCGCTTCGCCGATGTTCATCCAGGTAGGTTCCAGCCTGATGGTGCTCCAGCCGACGTGACTGGAGGAAACACACAGGGGCACCAGCACATTGTCATGATCGGGAGGCAATATCGCCCGGTAAGGAATCTGCCCGGGGAATGTTTCCTGGTGGAGCATGATCTTTCCCTCGTGGAGGGTACCGGGAAGTCTCTCAAAGGAGCAAGCGTGGATATCAATATACCATTCCGTTACTGCGATGGCGTCGACATGGATACGCGCTCGGCCAATTTCGTCGATGTATTCGGCATCGTGTTCGGTAAACACATAGCGCCCTTCCAGGCGACGGGATTCCCTTGCATATATCTCGTACGGCCTGTGTCCGTTTTCGACAAACTCGTCCTTCGGAAGTCCCCACCGCAGCATTTCCAATCGTTTCTTTTCCGGCACGGAATCGTCGTGTCGGGCGAAGTAAAGGCAGCCAAGAAAGGCGTTCCAGTGATCGTCCATGATTTTCTTGCGGTCCGTCCAGCTACCCTCAACGTAGGCATTGTGGGGACCAACGAGCTGAGGACGATTGATCCGGCATTTGAAATTGGGCGACCCGTAATCCATAACGCCGGGAATTTCGAGGGTCTTGATGTAGTCGGGGTTGTAATCAGCCGGTTTCTCTATCGGAACTACGTTTCCTTCGACCTTGGTCAGCATGGTGCGCCAGTTGAAGGCCTGCACTCGATCGTCACTCGCGCCGGAACCCTTGGTTTCGATGATTTCCTGAAAACCGGGAAAATCGCGCAAGTTCAGCTTGTCGTGTTCCATTCCGAGAAAAGCAAGCCGTTCATCGGATGGCTTTTTTGACGGCTTGACAAAGATTCTGCCCGCATGAGGTTCATCAAACTCGTCCCGAGACTCGCGTCCAATGCGGTAGGGCGCGCCGCAGACTGCCATCAAGTCACCTTCGTAGCTGCAGTCCGCCCAGGCACCGGCGCTGACCGCTACCCGATCTCCGCCTTCTTTGGGAAGACCGTTGCTCCCCATCTCCCCGAACACGACGCTCTTGATTATCCTGCCCTGGCACACCGCCTCTACAGGGTAGTGACACATAAGAAGATCGATGCGAGATTCCGAGCGGACCATCTTTTCAACAAGCATTTGAGCTACCCTTGGCTCGTAATTACCGTTGGAGTGGCCTGAGGCTCCTGGCAGGGCATTTCTATACTGATCGGAATCTTCGCCGTAGGTGTCCCTGTAGTAGTCAAACATTGCTTTTCGCAGCTCGTCGTAGATCGGCGAGCGCTTGCCCTCATACTGGGTATCCCAAACGCACAGTCCGTTTGAGAGCATTCCCCCAAGGATCGGCGTGTGGTTCACGATAAGAACCGAGAGCCCCTCGCGGGCCGCCCTAACTGAGCAGGCAATGCCGGCAGGCGATCCGTTGTATACTGTGAGGTCGTAGTGTTTAGCGGTCATTTTCTGCTCCTTTTTATACCTTCATTGCGAACCTTTAGAGACTCCAGGAACAGGAATGAGGTCCATCTCTCGCCGAACACGCTTAGGAAGGTCATCCCCGACCGATTCGCCGGCGATCAACTTCAGGGAACGATCCTCCAGTGGTAAGGCCACCTTGATACCGCCCCGTCGATGGGATTCCCGCATGGCAATGGCGATTTCCAGAGCCTGCAGGCCATCTTCCCCGGAGACGCGCGGAGGGCGTCCCTGTTCGTGGGCTTCGATCAAGTCATTGAGGGTTGTAATACCGACGGCTTCGACTTTTTGCGGCAGGGGAAGCGGATAATGAGCCACCACGGGTTGCCTTCTTCTCAATGGGGCCGCCGGACGTCCGTTCTCCTGTTCCTCCAGTCTCTGAAAACGGATGAATTCGAAGTTGGCAGGTCTTTCCTCGCAGTGAATACGCCCCTGTTCTCCGATCACCTCAAAGAGATTACCGACGGAATCCCCACAGGACATCGTTCTAAGGAAGGCGCGAACTCCGTTGTCGAAGGCGAGATAACCGTTACCCGAAACATCCAGGTCACCGGCCGCAGCTTCGTCTGATTCAATTTCACCGAAGACCCATTCGACGTTGCCGTCGCCTGCCAGGTAGCGGACAGCGTCGATGAGGTGGCTTCCGTTCTGCGACAATCCGCACGGATAGTGTGCGGTCACCTGAAGGACCTTGCCCAATTTGCCCGAGTCAATAATCTCCCGCACCCCGCTGAAACTGCTCCACCATCGGCGGGTGCAGTTGATGGCCAGGGTGGTGCCCTCTTCCCGGCAAACGCGGACGATGCTATCGCCTTCCGGCAGGCTAACCGAAATGGGTTTTTCCGCCCAGATTATTTTCACTCCCGCGTGTGCGACATCGTGAACGATGCGTGGACGAACACGCGCTGATGTAGAGATGCTGACGATATCGGGCTCTTCCTCAGTCAACATCTCCCGATAATCGGCGTAGAGCCGACCGGGAGGCAGGCCCCAGCGTTGGCCAAACAGAGCGCGCTGTTCCTCGTGGGGATCAGCGCCCGCTACCAATTCGACGAGAGGATGGGCGTGATAGGTCGGACCGTGGCAATAGGGCCGGAAAAAATTGTTTCCCGGCCACCCTTCGTCGTCGAAGGTACTCCCCATGCGACCAAGACCGATTACAGCAGCTTTATATTTCATGGCTCTGCACTGCTTTCTGCGGACAATTGAGGCTGGATGCAATGTAATATAGGATCCACCAAATTCACGGTACATTCTCACACCAGTGAAAAACCGCCGCTACTACACTCCTCCTAAAGCAGCCGTATTTCAATCCGGAAGAACCTTGTTTTTCTAGCAAGTTTTTGCGCAGAAGAGGCTGGAAATCAATGAACTGCAGTCGACAAGGTTTGGGATCCCGCTCAGCGGGATTCGCGACGACGTTACCCAAGGGAAGTAGGAGATTCCTTTTGCATTCGCGTCCATCTGCGTCCATCTGCGGTTCTCTTCTTCTTTTTTGGTTGCCCGTTCGAGAGCCTCAGGGCCCCGAGCCTGTCGCCGGGCGGCTCTGCTGCTCCAGGAAATCCGCGGTCACGCAAAATTCGTTCGACCTCCCTTCAATGAATTTTTCCTAGTCCCGCCAATTCAGGATTGCTGATTGAATCAACCCGCGTTCATTCGCGGTTCCTCTCTTTTTCTCATTTTTTAAAGTCGCCCTTGTATCCACTGAAGAAATGAGCTACCTCTTGCTCGGAACTGGGTAATCCGCATATTTCGCGAAATTAGCGGTCTGGAAAACGAAACTGATCAATAATTTGGAGCACGAATGAACGCACCATCAGAACCACTGCGACCGAACATTCTCTGGATCTGCACCGATCACCAGCGCTGGGATACGATCCGGGCGTTAGGCAACGCGCACATCAACACGCCCAATCTCGACCGCCTCTGCAGAGAGGGTGTCGCTTTCACGAAGACCTACAGCCAGTGCCCGATCTGCACGCCCAGCCGGGCGAGTTTCCTCACCGGTCTCTACCCGAGCACCATCCACGGCAACATCAACGGCAACGAAACCTTCGACTGTGCCGAACGGTTTCCCCTCATCACAAAACTCCTGGCCGATTCCGGCTACGACTGCGGTCTTTCCGGTAAGCTCCACATTGCCTCCGCCTGGAACGGACAGGAAAGGCGGGTCGATGACGGATACCGTGTCTTCGACTACAGCCACGGCCCTTCCCAGGGACGAGGTTGCGGAAATCAGTACCTCGACTGGCTCGAAGAGCAGGGGGTATTCGACCAAGTGTTCGAGGGTCACGAGGTCCAACCCGGAGCCTCTCCGGCCGGCGGGAAGGACAGCCGCCGCTACAGCATGAGAAAGAACTGTCCCGCCAGGTATCATCAGACTACCTGGTGCGCCGACCGGGCCATTGATTTCGTGCGAGGTGCGGCGTCCAGACACCCATCGGAGCGTCGTCCCTGGCTATTCAGCGTGAACATTTTCGATCCCCACAGTGCCTACGCTCCCCTCGAGTACGAGAATCGCTACGATCCCAAGCAACTGCCTCCCCCTCTTTTTCGGGAGACCGATCTCGCGGTGCAGGAGCGACTCCGCACTCACGTCTTTCAGAGATACTCAGGAGAACCGGGAGAGCGCGAGCAGCAGTTCAAGGCCACTTTCTACGGAATGATGGAGCTCATCGACGAGAATATCGGGCGGATGCTCGACGCACTGGAGGAAACGGGTCAGCGGGAGAATACGCTCGTTATTGCCACCTCGGATCACGGCGATGCCCTGGGCGATCACGGCCTATCGGCAAAAGGATGCAGGTTCTACGAGGGACTCGTCCACGTGCCTCTCGTCCTCTCATGGCCGGGTCACCTGCGTGAAGGGCTCCAGGCCGATTGCCTGACAGAGCTCACCGACATCGCCCCGACTCTCGCTGAGCTCGCCGGCGTTGAACTGCCCTTGACTCAAGGACTCTCCCTCCTGCCCATCGCGACGGGAGCGGCGGATCCCCATCGATTGCACGACTATGTCCGTTCCGAGTTCTACGATACCCTCGATATGAGCTTCCCCAAAGATGACCAGATGCGCGAGCGGGCCTACGCTACCATGTATCGAGACGAGCGCTACAAGCTCGTGGTGTATCACGGCAACGATTACGGAGAGCTCTACGACCTCGAGAAGGACCCGAACGAATTCGACAATCTGTGGGAGCGGAACGATCATGCCGCGATCAAGGCGGATTTGCTCAAGCGCAGTTTCGACGCGACGGTTCGGGCAACCGACCCGGGCCCGCGACGCATAGGGCGTTACTAGCCCGGTTATTTCGCACACTTCTTAGCGAGACTGCGTAGATCGTTGCATATCATTGACTATGCCTATCTTTTCAACACGTCGGTTGATTCACGGTTCGATCTGTATGATGTAGAGGTGATAGCAGGATAGAAGAGCCCTCTACCTCGACCACACGCATCGGCCATCTCCTGATCGGCCGATTTTCTGAGTCTCATACTCGACCTCCATTAAACAGACTATTCAGGAATCAAGATCGCTTTTAAGGTCCGTATTGCCCGAATACTCACGGCGAGTGTAGGAATTGAGAGCGAGCATCAGGATGAGGGTGGCGCCGTAAGCCGCGGAGGAGACCACAAAGATTGTCGAAATACTGAATTTCTCAACTACCTTGCTGCTCACATAGGGCGTCAATGTGCCGCTCACACCCGCGCAGATATAGAGAAAAGTGACCTCGGCATACCCGGGATTGCGTAGATAGACCCCATTCGAAAAGCCTTTCGAGCGGACGGTTTCAGGTTTTCCGCCACAGGCGGACCAGCCTATGGCTGGCAGGCGTCGGGTTTCAGGCTGCCGACGCTGCCGATGAGCAGGTATTGAGCGGCCATCGGCGTGGCTTGCTGCACAATACGCATATTTGCCGCTGTTTGGAGGCATACTCATCCCGTGGTGCTTTTTTTCTCCGAGCTGCAAAGCGGTCAGATTCAGGCCGCCTGTTCCAGTTCCTCCCGTCGTCGTTTCTTCATCAGTATGATGCGGCAGAAGTTGTAGGCCAGAACCTTCTCGAGCAGTTCATCGCCTACCGCATCGCT
>CBDCEW010000067.1:0-45234 GCA_965215885.1 Candidatus Moanibacter sp. | reverse complement strand
CCTTGACGGGCAAACGAATCTTGAAGAATTCCTCGCCGGTACCGACCCAACGGATGCGAATTCGCGATTACTCATATCCAGTTTTGATGGTGAGACGCTGGATTGGTTAGCGAAAGAATTTACCCTCTACGAGTTGCAAAAATCGAGTGACTTGGTGAATTGGGTAAGAATTAAGAATATTCTCACCTTGGTTGAAACCGTTGGTAGTGTGGACAGCTTTGTAGACAATCAGCAGCCAAAAGAATTCTACCGCATCGTCCGCATCCCGTAATCTGGGAGAACTTGCTCTTCTGCCCTGCCCGATAGATCCCTGGTCAAATATCATTTCTATTTTTTCTTTTCCACATCATCCCATCCGTGCTATTGTTGACCCTTCTGCCAGACGACCAACATTCACTCCCGCACACCGCCCGCGCGATCCCAACTCATTTTTCAAGGTCACTTTTTTTGATGGCGATCGATTTCAATGGACAGGCCGGCAGTTTGACTTTTTTCATGACGGCGAAACTCAGGAGTGGATACCTACCGAAGAGGCGGCATCTCCGGGACGCTTTGAAGTCTACGAGTTGCAGAAGTCGACAGACCTGATCAATTGGACACCCGTCATTCGGGGTAGTGTAAAGGAGGGCGTGGGCGCCGAGGACATCGAGGGCTCCATCGCCAATCAGGACCCCAACGAATTCTACCGCGCCGTCCGTATCCCGTAGAGAAGTCTCGTTCCCGGAATCCCTTACGGGTGCTGGAGGTGGGTTTGAACTTTTAGATTCCGCCAGGTTGTAGGAGAGGCTTTACGCCGCGAACGGTACCACCTTTATACCATCGCGGGATAAACCCGCTCATAGTCGGAAGGTCAGTGCATAGGACCGCGCTCTTGACTCGACCAAGCAGCCGAAGGCCGATCACGGTTGCGCGGGATGAACCAGGTAGGTCCGTCCATGCGGATCGATCCCGCCTCCCTTCAAAAAACCACGACCTTCTCCGTCTGCACCAATCGACTCAGTAGTCCGAAGGCTCTTTCCGGCAAACAGATCCGGCAGCTTCTCCGTGGCCTCGTCACGTTTAACGACTACTGAGGGCTTAAAGCCTTGTTTTCTTAAGCACCGGCAAAGTCCCACTCCCGCTTATGTTCGTATTTCGCCGAAATACGAACATAAGCGGGAGTGGGACTTTGCCCCTTAGGATGCCTCCTGGTAGTGTAACTCAGCTTCCTTACGTTTGGGTTAATTCGCCCCCACATGTAGCCGGACCTGTTTTCTTGGTTTCAAGTTTGTAGTGAGGAAAGGCCAGGAAGACCTATTTCTTAGGGAAAAGCTATTTAGTCCTTGACTCTATGTTCGTATTTCGCCGAAATACGAACATATGCGTTATCCATATTTCAAAACTTATGAGGAAGACAATTGGTATTTTGCCAAGATGGCGAAGGCATTGTCTCACCCGGTGCGTGTGGCGATAGTACGGTTTCTATACGATAGAGGGGAAGGCGACTATGGGACGATGGTAGAACATTTGCCGCTCTCCAGAGCGAGTATCTCGGGGCATCTACGCATATTGCGGGAGGCAGGGTTTTTAAAAGGCAAGGCGGAGGGCAAGCGGGTCGTCTATCAGCTCAATAAGGGGGTCTTGGGAATATTCGAGAACGGGATTAAAAACGTAAAAGTGAAGAAGCAGGGGGTGCTTTCAAAGCGCAGGATGGCTGAAAGGGTTGGGCGTGCCACTGCGCGCTGGTTTGAGGAAATTCCGTTGGGCTTACGGACGGGGCCGTACTACGCCGCAATGTATCTCGATGGGAGAGGGTGATGGTTTTCTCGAATCCGTGGGTTAACTCTTCCTCTCTTATTCTTCTCCAATTCCTTCTGCTCAATCCTCTTTTCGCAGCAAGCGCCTAGCAGTTTGGTTGCGGCTACGCTGCGCCATGTTTTCAATTGGAGATAGTTTCGGAATTCGATATTCGGATTTCGAATGGATCTTATCGTATCCGTGGGCTACCCAGATTCAGATTCAGCCTCACTTTGCAATGTCGCCCGGTTTCTGCCGGAGATGGCAGCGAGGGTGCCGGAGCAGGTCGCCATCAAGGTGCCCCGTGGGCGTTTATCGAAAGGCCGCATCGACTATGAGGAGCGCACTTTCGCCGAATTGGAAGGCGAATCCAATCTTACCGCACGCTACCTCAAGATCCTGGGGATAACCCGCAGCACTCGTGTTCTGCTCATGGTTCGCCCCGGGATGGAACTCATCCTATTTACATTTGCCCTTTTCAAGGTGGGAGCGGTACCGATCGTTATCGATCCCGGAATGGGTGTAAGAAGCTTTCTCACGTGCGTGCGGAGGTCGGGACCCGAGGCGCTTATCGGTATCTCTCTTGCTCAAAATCTGAGCCGCTTCTTTTTCCCGGCATTCCGCACTATACGGATGCGGGTGAAAGTGGATGCCACAACTCGCGAAAGAGTGGGGCGAATCGTCGACCGAGGTGCGGGAACCTCAAGCGATTTCGAAATGGCGCCGACGAGGGCCGACGATCTCGCCGCCATCCTCTTCACTTCCGGATCTACCGGTCCGCCCAAGGGAGTCCGTTACGAGCATGCCATGTTCGAGGCACAGGTCCGTTTGATTCGGGATCACTACGGAATCGAGCCCGGTGAGGTGGACTTGCCCATGCTCCCTATATTTGCGTTGTTTAATCCGGCTCTGGGTATGACCACGGTGGTGCCGGAGATGAATCCAGGAAAACCGGCAAAGGTTGACCCTGCGGGCATCGTTCAGGCGGTTGAACAGTGCAAAGTAACGAATAGCTTCGGATCACCCGTGCTCTGGTCGCGCATCGCACGTTACTGCTCGGAGAACGGAATTACGTTACCTTCCCTGCGTCGCATCCTCATGGCGGGTGCTCCGGTCTCTCCCTCCCTTATACGCCAATACCGGGAAATCGTCCCGAACGGTGTAGTCCATACTCCTTTTGGCGCAACGGAGTGTCTTCCCGTCAGCTCCATCTCGGGCGACGAGATCCTCAATCACACCTGGGAGAAGACGGAGCGAGGCGCTGGCAGCTGTGTGGGGAAAGTCATGCCGGAAATAAATGTTAAGGTCATCTCGATTCTCCCGGATGCCATTCCCCATTTTGATTCCGCCCTGGAAGTGGCCAACGGCGAGATCGGCGAAATCGTTGTTTCCGGATCGGTCGTGACAAAAGCCTATGATCTTCTGGAAGGGCAGAACGAATACTCAAAGATTCGCGACGGCGACAGGATTTGGCACCGCCTTGGCGATCTCGGTTATTTTGACGATGAGGGGCTTCTCTGGTTCTGTGGGCGGGTGGTGGAGCGCGTATGCACCTCTCAATGCGAACTCTTTACCGACTGTTGCGAGGGCATATTTAATTGCCATCCTCGTGTCTTTCGCTCGGCTTTAATCGGTCTTGGAACGGCCGGTCAGCAAATCCCGGCGATTGTCATTGAGCCGGAATCGGGACATTTTCCAAAGTCCGCACGCGCGCGTGAGAAGTTTGCCGATGAACTGCTCGCCCTAGGCGCCGAACATGAGATCACCCGTTCCATCCGCCGAATATTCTTTCGTCGCAATTTCCCTGTTGACGTCCGCCACAACGCCAAGATCCACCGCCTCTCCCTGGCGAGATATTACTCGAAACGGCAGAGGAAGAGACCGTAAGACCGTATGCGGAGCATCCGGTCCACCTGTAGTCTGATCTTTCGGAGTTGGAAGGGAACTCCGGGAATGCTCGCAATGCGTAAATTAGACCGATACTTTGCTGCCAATTAACTTGGAAATTCCGCTCCCGGCATGCCGGGAGGGGGTCGCTGAGATAACTCGTTTGTCATCGTGCGCGGAGCGCCCGAACCACCCGTAGCAAGGATGTTAGTGGTGGAACGGCCCCTCCGGGGACATTGGTTTAGATTCCTTAATGAGCAAGGGCAAATACGGACCTGTTGCTCGATGGGTCAGATACACCGTTCCGGCGCACGGCAGGCCTTGCGGGGAGGTTTCATTACCATGAAGATACTGGTTACAGGCGGCGGCGGTTTTCTCGGACGATATATCGTCAGACTATCGAGGGAACGTGGAGACACGGTCTCGATCCTGGGACGGTCCGAGCAACCGGACCTGGCCGCACAGGGAGTCGAGGTCATCCGCGGTGACATCGCTGATTCCGTCGTCGTAATGAATGCGTGCCGGAATTGCGACGCGGTCATTCATGTTGCCGCCAATGCCGGCGTATGGGGAGGGTGGGAGAGTTTCTTTCAACCGAATGTGGTGGGAACGAGAAATGTCATAGCCGCTTGCAGGAAGCATCATATTCAACGGCTCGTGTATACCAGCACTCCGAGCGTCGTTTATACAGGAGAGCCCATCGCCGGTGCGGACGAATCGCTGCCTTATGGACGGAATTGGCTCTGCCATTATCCGCATACCAAGGCCATTGCCGAGAAAGAGCTCTTGGAAGCCAATGATCCGGGCAGGCTACGTACCATTGCACTGCGCCCGCATCTCATCTGGGGTGTCGGCGACCCCCATCTCATTCCGAGGGTCGTGGCGCGGGCTCGCTCGGGCCGCCTGCGTATCGTCGGAGAGGGGACGAACCGTGTCGATATCACTCACGTCGAAAATGCTGCCCGAGCCCACCTGCTCGCCTTGGATGCGCTGGATAGCGATGAGCACGCGGGAAAAGCCTATTTTATTTCCCAGGGGGAAGCTGTTTTTCTTTGGAAGTGGATAAACGAACTGCTTGGCAAGCTCAGCGAACCCACAATCAAGAAAAGTATTTCGCTTCCGGTGGCCTACGCCCTCGGCGCTCTCTTCGAGGGAGTTTACCGGACCTTTCGAGTCGAGAGGGAGCCGCCCATGACCCGTTTCGTTGCCATCGAACTCGCAAAGGACCACTACTTCGACATCGCCGCGGCGCGAAATGATCTGGGTTATTCCCCCATACGTTCGACCAGCGAAGGCGTCGACCAGCTGGTCGAGCACCTCAAAAGAACTTAGAATTATTTGAGAAATGACGGCTTAGATTTTCTCGCTTTGCCTTATTTTTGATTTTCAGTAAATCAAAATTAATAATCCATTCTCAAAAAAATCTGAGCGAAGTACGCCTGGCCCATTGTTCAGGAGATTACTTCTTCTGCGCCCTTTGGCGGAGGGCTTCGAAGAGGAGGACGGCGGCTGCGGCGGCGACATTAAGGGAGTCTGCAATGCCGTGCATGGGGATTGATACCTGCAGGGAACTATTTTCTCTCCAAAATTCGCTCAGGCCGGCCAGTTCGCTTCCAAGGAGAATTGCTGTTGGGTTGCTGAAATCGGCACTCCATAAACTCGCGGGTGCCCCAGGGGAAGAGGCGACGATTGCGATATTTCGATTCTTCAGCCACGTGAGGCACGAGGGATTGTCGGTAACGACCACGAGGACGTCGAAAAATGACCCTTGCGAGGCACGGATAACGTTGGGATTGAAGATATCGGAAACCGGATCCGTTACGATGAGTGCATCCACGCCGGCGGCGTTAGCGGTGCGAATGAGGGTTCCGAGGTTACCCGGCTTCTCGATGTGCTCGATAATAAGAATTAAGGGGCAGGGATTGTCCGGGATGTCATGGAGACGCTTTTCCCACATGCGACAGACGCCGAGGAGGCCGTCAGGATTTTCACGATAGGCGCATTTAAGGAATGCCTCTTTGGAGAGTCGCGTGATTCGAGATCCGGCGGCAGAGGCCCGTTCGACGATTCCAGTGTCTTCGGCTTCCCGAAAGAATTCGGTAGCAAAGAAGACCTCTTCCAAGGGGACGTCTTTTTGGAGAGCGCGCGAGAGTTCGCGTTTACCTTCGATAAGGAAGCGGTTCTGTCGCCTCCGGTGGTGGCCGTTACGCAGTCGGACAAGATTCTTGACTGTAGGATTCTTCAGGCTTCTAACGGAATTATATTTCATCGCCACTCTGTGGATGGTTGGATGAGTTGATAAGAGAAAATAAGAGAATATGGCACTATGGAATAAAGAAATGTTGGATTATTGGAAACAGGAAAGATAAGATCGCCCTGAACCTTTCAGTTTCTTCTGTGTCCTTTTGCTGGATAGCCCGCTTTTCTTGGCTTGTGAGTAACTGGGTGTCGAAAAGAACATTTTGTCGTGATAGTGTTCTCGGAAAATTGTGAGAAAAGCGGGCTAGCAATCGGCTGTATGAACCCCCCAAGGAATTTCCGACCGGAACCCTTTGAATACCATGAGGAGGTGATCGTGGAGATTGCCTCTTTAACGAACAGTGGTCACGGGCTGGGAAGGATTGATGGGTGGGTGCTGATGGTGCCTTTCGCTTTACCCGGCGAACGGATTCGGGCAAGGGTATGGCGCAATCGATCGAAATACTCTGAGGCGGACCTCATCGAAGTGTTGATTGCCGCACCCGAGAGGGTAGAGCCCCGTTGTCCAATTGCGGGAGAGTGCGGTGGGTGCCAGTATCAACATTTTGCCTACGAGGGTCAGCTGGAGTGGAAGACGAGGCAGGTGAAGGAACTGCTTGAGCGCATAGGGGGAATAACGACTCCAGTGAATCCGGCATTACCCTCTCCTCGGCAATACGGATACCGATCGAAGATTACACCCCACTTCCAAAAACCGAAGGATGGGCAAAACGTTGCGATCGGTTTTCAGCGGTGCGGCTCACGGCGAATAATCGATGTGTCTTCCTGTCCGATCGCGACCGACGCCATCAACGAAACACTTCCGAGCGAGAGAGAAATCGTTCTGCGTGGCGGCAAGCAGTTCAAGAGAGGCGGCACCATCCTCTTGCGAGAGACTCTCGAGGGAGTGGTGACGGATCCTAACGCTGCCGTTTCGCAGAGAGTCGGAGAGCTGGTATTCCATTTCCAGGCGGGAGAATTCTTCCAGAACAATCCTTATATTCTACCCGACCTGGTAGACCATGTCGTGGCAGAGACGCGCGGTCAAGGTATCGACTATCTTGTGGATGTCTTTTGCGGAGTGGGCGTATTCTCACTATCGGGAAGTCGCTTTTTCGAGAGTGCAACGGGTATCGAAGTGAGTGCTCTTTCCGTGCATTGGGCTAATGCAAACGCCGCGCTCAATCATGTGAAAAACTGCGAGTTTCTCGTCGGTGAAGCGGAGAACGTCTTTTCGGAGATTGATTTCGATCCGAAAAGGACATCTGTGGTGATCGATCCTCCGCGAAAAGGGTGCCATCCGGAATTTCTCAAGCAGCTTGTGCACTTCAGCCCGCGCCGGATCGTTTACGTCTCCTGTGATCCGGCGACCCAGGCCAGGGATGTTAAAACCTTCCACGAACAGGGTTATGGGGTGACTAGCGTGCAACCTTTCGATCTCTTCCCGCAGACCCGGCATATCGAGAATGTAGTCACTTTAGAATGGCGCTAACCCGAAAATCCCACGTACGTGTTTAGCGTGATGGCAAATGCCTTGGTTCGATGTTGGAAGCAAGGGGTCAAGCCTTAGAAGTGTCTGTTTTTCGGGGTCAGCTGCCTTAACAAATTGCCCTGAGCTTGCGAAGGGTCGTTTGTAATGCCTGACCCCCTCAGCGAAGCGGAAAAACAGCCACTTCTTAAGGTCATGACCCCGAACGGCGAACAGATCTGCAAGAACTTTAAGACCATAAACCATCGCGCTAATCACGTACAATCCCACGGATTTTCGGGTAAGCGCCATTCTAACGTCGCTGGTTCCATTCTCGCGAGCGAAAATGGCGACGTATCCGCTTCGCGGTATCCTGCGGATAGGGTGGTGCCGTAGTAAGTTCCTCGGAGGCGTGGAGGCTTTGGCACAGTTGCTTCGAGAATTCAGAGGCGAGGTCGGACCAACCCCTCAACTGTGGTGCGGCGGCGACTGCTACTGACCCTTGAAGGAGAAGACCGTGGCGGTTTCTCTTGAGGGCGGCTCCAGCAATTTTCTGCCGAGTGGTTGGAGAAACGACATCGCTGGGTTCGGGTTTCTCGAAGCAGATCGACGGTTCCGATTGTTCTGGGTGGATCTTGGCGGAACCATGCTTACCTCTCTGCGCCGATGCGAGAGGCGGGGGGAGGAGTTCGCCGGATTGGCCCAGGCTGCTAAGTGCCGTTGCCAGCGCTTCATGAGTAACTCGGTAGACTTCCACTGGATTCCTGAAAAAAGCGGAAAAGACCGGAGGAATGACAAGGCTGTAGGTCCAGTCTTTCTCATGGTCGACGATCCCTCCACCGGTGGGCCTGCGGCAGATCTCGAGATTTTCAGCCTCTGTCGCATTGAAAACCTCTTCGAACTTTTGACCGTAGCCGAAAGTGACGGCGCGGTTCTTCCAGGAGTAGTGCCTGAACCGAATCGTATTTTTCCATGGGAAATGATCGAGCAAGAGTAGATCATCAGCCATATTGGTGAAGGCGTCCGCGGTGGAGTCGGGAAGCTTGAGGAGGGTGGCTTGCGGTTTCGATTTTCGGCTGTCTTCTTCGATTAGAACCATGATGGTTTATATTGCCAATTTTAGACTACTATGGTGATTGTTTTTTTAGAAGAATGGAACACTGAACACAGTTCCCGCCAACAGCAGTGAATTGTTATACTGAATTTGCTAAAGAAACGGCTCTTACCAAACCGGTTTACGAACCGGGAAAACCGATCGAACTGGTAGCGCGGGAATGCGGGGTAGACCCGAACCTGGTGCTGAAGCTCGCTTCCAACGAGAATCCCCTGGGCGCTTCCCCCATTGCCGAGGAGGCGGCATGCCAGGCGATCAGAAACATTTACTTATATCCGGAAAACAGCTCACTCTTCTTGCGCGAGAAACTTGCCCGGAAAAGAGGCGTTCATCCGGACCAACTCGTTATCGGGCACGGTTCAAGCGAAATAATCTTCATTCTGGCGGAAGCTTATGTCGATCCCGAGACCGATGTTGTAGTTGGGCAGTATGCATTTTTTGCATTTAAGCTGGCAACTCTGGCCAACGGCGGCCGCTGCATCGAAGTTCCCATGCCGGACTTCAATCATGACTTGACGGCAATGGAACGAGCGATCACGCCGGCCACCAGGCTGGTGTTTCTTCCGAGCCCGAACAATCCTACCGGCACCGCCAACAGCGCGCAGGAGATCATCGATTTTGTCGAAAGACTGCCGGAGCATGTGATATTCTGTCTGGACGAGGCATACGCTGAATACGTCGAGGATCCACCCGATTTACGCCCATTGATCGATGCTGGTAGGAAAGTCATTTGTCTGAGGACATTTTCAAAGATATATGGGCTGGCCGGCTTGCGCATTGGTTACAGTTACTCCCATCCGGATCTGGCCGCCCTTCTGAATCGCGTTCGCTTTGCCTTTAACGTGAATTCGGTGGCGCAGGCTGCCGCTTTGGGCGCCCTTGACGATGATGCCTTTGTGAAAAAGTCGAAAATGGTGAACGACGCAGGTTTGGTGCAGCTGGAGCGGGGTTTTGAAGAACTCAGCATTGAAATGGTACCGAGTCAGGGAAACTTTATCCTCATTCGGGTTGAAAATTCGGATAAAGTGTTCAACTATTTACAGTCGAAAGGAATAATCGTCAGACCATTAAAGGGTTACTCACTTCCACACCATCTCCGTGTAACGGTAGGAACCGAACCACAAAATCGGTTTCTGTTGTCGACTCTGGCGGAATGCACCGGCGGATAGGGAGGCGTCGGAAAGGCGCACGGCAGCGCCATGCTCCGTGAATCTGAGTTTCCAGGATTTGCTTCTCGAACTTCTGGCTGTAGTGGGCTTGCTTCTGCTGAATGCTCTCTTCGTGGCATGCGAGTTCAGTGTGATCAAGTTGCGCTTGAGTCAATTTGACGAGCAGGATCGTGGTGAAATTGATTGGGGTAAGGGCCCGGCCAGGCTTCTCGAGGAAGCGGACTCGACGATCCGCACGGTGCGATTTGGGATCATATTCTGTACCGTCGGTTATGCCGTCGTAGTCTTCCCGCTCCTTGAAAACTGGTTATTCAGTCTTGTTCTCTATGGTCAGACAGCGACTCCTCTCCTGGCGGCTTTTCTCGCATTCCTAATCGCGGTATCGCTACACTACGTCGTGGGCGAACTCGTCCCGAGGAGCATCGCCGTGACGTATCCACAGCGGGCCCTGAGGTCTTCTGTCTGGGCCGTATGGAGTATCGGCATCATTGCCCGCCCCCTTTATCGTCCCTTGCGCTTTTTGGCACGTTTACTCTTGAAACCGTTTGGAGCCAAGGCCGAATCCGAGCTTGAAGCTCTCGGGTTCGAGGAGCAACTACGCGCCCTCCACGCGGATTCGGATGATTCCCCGGTTTATCCACGGATCCTGAAAAACGCGCTCCATTTGCGCGATGTCAAAGTGCAGGACATACTCCTGCCGCGCAACCAGGTACAGTTTTTTGACCTTGAGGACGGCAACCGGGCGAATATCGAGCTCGCCGAAAAAACCGAGCACACACGGTTTCCCCTCTGCGAGGGAGACTTAGACAATTGTGTCGGGCTCGTTCATATTAAGGATATATTCAGATCATCGGTCGACCTCGAGCAGCTCGATTTTCGCGCTCTCAAACGTGACGTAATTCGAGTTGACCCCCAGGATCCGGTGGAAGAGGTCTTGCAGAAGCTCCTGTTGTCGAAGACGCATATGGCGTTAGTCTCCGATGATTTCGGGGGAACGGTTGGAGTGATTACGCTTGAACTCATTATCGAGCAGCTCGTTGGCGAAATCCAGGATGAGTTCGACGCCGAAGAGGAACTGATCAGCCGGGTTGCGGATCGGGAATTTCTCGTGTCCGGCCTGACCCCGATTCGAGAGCTCGAAGAAGCCCTTGAAAGAGAGATTGAAAAGAAAGACGATGTCGCAACCTTTGGCGGTCTCATCACTTCTGAGTTAGGCCGTATTCCGGATCTTCAAGAGTCGCTCAAATTAAACGGCCTCCGAATCACAGTAACTGAAGTCGACGAGACCAGGGTCATTTCCACGCGCGTTTCAGTTGTGGCTACATCTGTTGACAACGAGTCGGCTTAAGGGAGTATCGAGAAGGTCCGTGTTCGCAGCCATGGAATACAGCTTCAGCGACTATCGAATCACGAGCGTCTACGGTCAGGTGAACTCTGGACTTGCTGAGGAGTTGGTCGACTTCTGGGTACATGATCAGAAGATTCTCGATCTTGACACGGCGAAGCAGCGCGCTCCCGAGGTTGTCTTCATCGCGAGGAATACAGCTGGCCAGATCATTGGCGTCTCAACGGTTTACATATCGACCTTAGGGAAGGGCGGGCGTTACTTTTTTACAGGATGTTTATCCGGCCGGACGATCGCATATTCGGTATGATGAGTTTCATGACCTCGAAAACGCGCGATTATCTCCGCGGGTTTAGTATAAGCGATAAGCCTAATGGTGTCGCCTTCGTTTCAGAGAATCCCAAATTGATGCGCCCGGGGATTCTATCGGATCGGGCGCATTGAATCGGATGATATAGGTCTCTTCGGGGCCGCTCTATGCCATTTTCGCCGCCCAATCGGCTCCCAAGTTGGACAGACCGCCGGATTTTCGCCGCCCAAACGAAAATAAAAAGTTGCAACATTCGAAATGTTTATGTATCGCTTTCATGCTTTTTGTTGAACGAAAACCGGCAAACAAAGGGATTTTACATTGAACCCGATCCAAAGAGTGCTTCCCCTGGCGTGCTTTCTATTGACGGCGTCTGTCCTTAAGGCTGCTCCTTTGCTCTCGATTGGAAGCAGCTTCGAATTAACCCTGCATGGGAGCGGAAATCTACGCCTTCAATCGGATGCAGCGACGGTGAAGAAAGAGGCCGGGGTGGGTGTTTCCACGCCGAGCATCGTCCATTATTACTCTCCCGGAATCCGCATAGCGGTAGAGGATCTGCGCCGAAGCGACCTGGACATCTTCATAAATGATAACTTTTGGGTAAATCCGAATAGGTTAGATCTTATTGGTGGGGATGCTTTCCTAGATCTCGAGGCGGAGTATGGGAGCCCGTTGTTAATCCTGCAGGGTTCGTTTTCCATTGTCGATACGAACCGGCTGACTTATGATTTGGAACCGCGCGAAGGACTGACACTTGAGAGGGAGATTGCCACTCTAAACCTCGGTGCGGGTTTTGAATTTGGCGAAAAGGCCGA
Source organism: Candidatus Moanibacter sp. (assembly GCA_965215885.1). GTDB lineage: Bacteria > Verrucomicrobiota > Verrucomicrobiia > Opitutales > UBA2987 > CBDCEW01. The sequence goes on along the minus strand of CBDCEW010000067.1, from coordinate 33,112 downwards.
GATCGATATCGGGCTGGCCTATACCAATCAGGAATTTCTCGGCGAAGAGTTCCTCGACCAGGAGTCACTCGGCATTCCAATCGATTTCTACTACGAATTCTCTCCCGATCTTGATATCAGTGCGGGTTATCGCTACCGTCGGACCGTTGTCGGAGGTGGGTTCGACAGTGAAGATCACTTTTTTAATGTGGGATTGCGCGGCCGCATTTCTGCGGTTCTGCGTGGTGATCTGAAGGTGGGGTTGCAGAACCGCACCGGCTATGGAATTCCGAGCGATGATGCCTCCCTCGCTGTTATTGCTGATTTTACCTGGACGGCTTCGCCCAGGACTACTCTGGTGGCAAGTTTCGATAAAGATCTGGCAACTGGTAGTAGAGGCGCAAGCATCGATGAAAAAGCGGCGGCCATATCAGTGCGTTACGCTGTTTCACCTCTCGTTACAGGAAACTTGAAATTGCGATACACTGACGCCGTTTACCTCGATGGCTCCGGAAGGGAGGATGAGTATATTAATGCGGGCGTCTACTTAACGTATTCTCCGAGGGACTTTTTTCGGCTCACCGCTGGCTATATTTACCAGTACAGCGATTCCAATATTCCCGGATTCAGTTTCGAGAATCGTATTGTAAATGTTTCCGCCGCGTTGCGCTACTGAGAGGCATAGGTCATTTTCTTGTCTCTGATTAGCGTGATTGGTAGAAAGTTTCGGTCTTATCTGTCCACAGGCAATCTTTCGGCACCGGGTCGGACCCTTCCATTGTCGTCGCGATCCCGCAAAGAGGGAGTGTCAGTCCAAAGTGTCGGCTTATCGGAATCGTGGATTGCTTCGTCGTTCCTCCTCGCAATGACAAAAGGGGTGCGCTAATCCGATACAGAGGGAATGAATACTCTGGTGGTGGCAGCATGTTTAATTTCGATCATTCTTGGGCTTCAACCGGTATTCAGTCAGGAGCAGATAGAGACGACCGGCAGCGATTCTAAAATCTGGTCTAAACCTGGCCCCGAAGGTTCTCTGCTCAAGAAGGGCGACACCCTGCAGTTTCGCATTGTGGGCGAAACCGAAACGGATTCGATTCTGGTTGTGTCGGCCGACGGCACTTCCCTTTTCCCCTATATCGGCAGCGTGGAAATGGCGGGCAGAACGGTCCGCGAGATAAGGGAAGAGCTCTTCCATCGCTACGATCGCGATTATTTTGTGAGTCCGCAGGTCCAGATCCGAGTCACTCATACTGTCGAGAGGAAGGTTCATATGCTCGGCGCAGTGAAGCAGCCCGGACCCATTCAAATTCCCCGCCAGAAGCCGCTCTCTCTTCTTCAGGCCATCTCCGAAGCTGGAGGCTTTGCCCGCACGGCTGACAGGCGTCGGATTGAGTTGAAGCGTTCAGTTGCCGGAGAGAGGGCTACTTCACTGATCATCGACCTCGCGACTTGGGGAAACCCAGACAGGGGCAAAAAGTGGGTTCTAAGAGATGGAGACATTGTTATTGTGCCTTCAAAGGGTAGAAAGAAATCTTGATAAGGACACGAATAAGGCATTCCGCACTATTACATATCTCCCTGTCCGAGCATTTGGGCAATCGGAACTTTCTCAACATTGATTTCTTCATAGGAATCCGTCGGACCAAATGTCCGACAGATTCCAGGGTTCGACAGAATCCCAAACCTAAGATTTCACCATGACGGGATCGTCAGATTCGCCTTCTGAATACTCAGGGAGATTGTCCTTACGGGATAGGAATGCAGTCTCAACTCTCACGGAAGAGCCACCTCCTCGACGGTTCAAAGACTACGTGCCGCTTCTTCGAGAGCGTTATTGGCTCTTCATCGTAGTATTACTTACCTGCATCGCCGGGGCCTTTTCCAAAGCTTATCTGACGACTCCTCTCTATCGGGGGACGGCGACCCTGGAGGTGCTTCGGCCGGCTCAATCAGCCAATATCGTCCAGGAAGAAAAGAGTAGGCCATTCGATTCCCTCTTCGATACCAATACGCAGATTGGAACACTTGAGAGCATCGAACTGCTCGAACGGGTCGTGGGCGCGATGGAAACCGAAGAGAGGGCCAGAATTCTCGCGCCCTATCGCAATCATCGATTCTCATCAAAGAAGCCCTCAGTCGAAGATATCCTCATGCGGAATCGAGCAATCGCCGCGATTCCATCTTCGCGGCTCGTAATGGTCCACTACACCCATCCCGACAGCGCGGTATCGGCCGCTGTTTCGGATCGGTTCGCTGAGGAATTTCTGAGTCTTAGAGAGGAGCAGCGTAATCAGCCCTTTCTCGACTTGCTGGAAAAGCAACGGCACAACGCGAAAAGACATACGGAAAAGGTCCGTCTAGCCGAGAATGCGTTGGCTTCCTATCGTGCGAGTTACCCCGCTCTCTCCCTCGATCCCGATGATGAACCTGTCCTCGGCGAAATTCGATATTTATCCGAATCGCTTGTCAGGAATGAGAAGATGCGCGACGAGCTTGAGACCCAATGGATTCTAGCGCAGCAATTTCTCTCCGAGGGCCGCCAACTGTGGGAGCTCGGTTTTATCGCTTCTTTGGATGAGATCGGCCTTCTTCACGCTCGCCTCTCCGATCGCCGAATTGAGCATTCTCAGTTGAAGGAGCGCTATCGCCATAAACACCCCAGGATCATCGCCGCGAATAATGCCATCGGGGAAACGGAGCGGGAATTGCAGCGATCCCTCAATACTGCCGTGGAAGGTATTCATGCGAGATACCTGCAATATGATGAGATTTACAAGAATCTCGAAGCGCGAATTGCCCAGAGGCGGCAACAGGCCTTCGGAGATGAAGAGCGTCGCCGCCACTACCAGGCACTTCGGCGAAACCTGCGGGTAGCGGAGCAGGCTCTTGAAGAGGCGTCCGGAAAGGTAGTGGGATTGCAGGATCGGATCGACGGATTAGCTCCGCAAGTTCAGATTGTGGCGCACGCTCGTCCGTCGTCACGTCCCTTCGAGCCTGACTACCAATTCCATCTCGGGGCAGGTATAGGAAGCGGATTATTGTTGGGTTCTCTCCTTGTCGTGCTCCTGGCATATTTTGACGACCGGGTAAAAGTGCCTTTCGATATCGAAGCCGTTCTTGGCCTTCCGCTTATCGGGATCGTTCCCGAATTGAAGGCGAAGGAGCCTCTCGAAAAGGCCCAAATCGTGATCGGGAGTGAAGATCGGGAGACGGTCGAAGCGTTTCGCTCGATCTGCGCAACGTTCAGGACTAGCGAGGTCAGAAAACGATCCAAGTGCATCCTTATTACCAGCACTGCTCCGGATGAGGGCAAGTCTCTCAACGCTTCCAATCTCTCTCTCACGTTTGCCGGACACGATGAACGAACCTTGCTCATCGGCTGCGACCTACGCATACCAAATGTAGCCGAAATGCTGGAGCTGAATAACGCCTGCGGCCTGATCGATTGCTTTGAGCGTGGCGCGGCGCTCGATGATGTTATTGTCAAGCAACTCTATCCCGATCTCGATGTCCTTCCCACCGGCGGTCAGGCTCAAAATTCCACCCGTATTTTGAGCAGTTCGAAGTTTGCCGATTTCCTCGGTGAGCTGCGCATGCGATATGATAGAATAGTCCTCGATGCTCCGCCCTTGGCACCGGTCAGCGATGCGCTTACTCTCTTGCCCGTTGTTGACTGCGTAATCTATGTGGTGCGCTTCGATGCCGTGAAACGTAAGACTGCTCGCTATAATGCCCAAAGTATTCTGGATTTTCCGGTCCCCATGTGTGGAGTGATTCTAAATAATATGAAGCGAGCAACCGCGGGTCGCTACTTCTCCCATCGTTACGACAGGTCCTACCGCGATTACTATACCCACTATCCCGAAGTTTTTACCAAATCTTCGGGTCACTGACCGACAGATTCCTCTTTCCGCATACCCTTCCAGATGGAACGGCCCCCTTCCATAGATACGGTATAGCGAATTTCGTCGGTCTTGAACCCGAGCGCCTTGGGACGCCGCACGCCGGGTAGCACGATGACGTCATACAACTCCGCAACGACACCTTCCAGCCGAAGCCAATGAACCACGTCCCCGCTTTTGAGATCGATGACGAGGAGGCCGCACCAGGCTTTGGCGTGCCGCTCTTCCAGGTTGTCATCCAGGGCGAGTGCGGAAAACGTTTTGTTGTGGCGTGGTTTGGAAACGCCAACAACCGCGTAATCGCCGTGAAATGCTAACCCACGCGCATAACCGGGACAGAAGGTCAACGCCTCAAATGCACCGTGCTTGGGTTCGATCTGGCCGAGAAAACCCGAGCCGGAATCGAGCAACCAGAGGTGGCCGCCGTACCAACGCGGAGAGTGCGGCATGGAAAGGTTGCTCGAGATAATCTCGTTGGTTTCGATGTCCATGAGGCATCCGCCGGAGCGGCGGTGCTCGCGCCAGCCATCAACGACGTCGGACTGACTGACAGCGGTGGCAAATTTCGGCCGGCCGTCCACCAGGGCGAGACCGTTGAGATGACAGCGGTCCTCCGCTGCCAGTTTTGACAGGAAGGGTGGGCGCCAAAGCGGCTTAAAACAGTGCTGCTCGCTCACTGTGGCCACACAGCCGAACAGGGTATTGATGAAAACGACCCGGCCGTCATTGTCTACCGCGATATCATGAATATCGCAGGCGCTCGTTGTGTAGCCCATACGTGGCACGTAAAGGCGATCATAGTCATTGTCGACCTCCTTCCTCGGCCAGGCAGTTCTCGAATCGCCAGAGCTGGAATACCGTCGAGGCCCAAATGGTCTGCCCGTCGCTCCATAACCCCATGCACCGATTAAAAGTACGCTCGAAGATGGAGAGCCGGTTATCCTCTTTCAGCCCCACCAGATAGAGCTTGCCCGACTGGTAAGTGCTGAAGCCCAGACTGACTTTGTGCAGGTTCAGCCACGCCGGAAAGTTTCGGGAGGTCAGAATCTCCAGACGCGGCTTTTCCTGCCCACCCCCTGGTGTCGAGGCCTGGCCTCCGGATTCGGGGGGAGTCCCAGTTACCGTCGGCTGATGAATGGGCGGTGGCAGCTGTGCTTCGTCCATGATGAAAAGTGAAAAGTAGAAAGCGAGTGCGAGGAGGAGTGAGTATACAGTGTCAAGTAATCAGTGATCAGAAGGGAGAGAAGAATGTCAAAATCATTTGGAATAAAATAAAGGGCAACGGCGGCTCACTTCCCCCCGCCGCCCGCCGCTCGCCGCAGACGGTCGTTTATTGCCAGACCGATTCCCTCCTCTGGCGCCGGCTCAACGAAGATGGTTTCGTATCCCTCCCTGTCGAGACGCAGGAGGACATGATAGAGATTTCGCGCCGCTTCTTGCAGATCTCCCTCCTCTGTAAGCCGGAAATGAGCGACCGAGTCGACCTCTGGGAGGTTCCCTATCCGCCGGAAATGCACCACCGCCGTCTTACCGGCGCCAGCAACCTCAAGGCTTCCCGTTTCTTTCATCAACACGAGGTTAGCCCTCGGGCTGTAGTGCTTCTCGAATAAACCGGGGGAGGGGAGCCCGGAGCCCTCTTCCCGCCAGGCTACCCTGCCGTAGAGCAGGGTCTCGGGAGCGACCTTCCTGCCTAAAATGCCAGCCAGCATATCCACCGTAATTGCGCCCGCCCGCAGCAGGGTAGGTGATTCAGGGTGGCAGAGATTAACGATGGTCGACTCAACGCCCACCTTGCAGGGGCCGCCCTCCACGGCGTATTCGATGGTGTTTCCAAGGGCGTTTGGAATATGCTCCACCCGGGTCGGGCTTACATAACCGAACCGGTTGGCGCTCGGCGCCGCCAGGGGCACTCCCGCCGCCTCCAGTATCCGGACCATGACCGGATGCCGCGGCATGCGAATCGCCACCGTCTTTCGATTCGCCGTAACTATTCCAGGAATGAGTCGTTTCTTTTCCAGAACGAGCGTAAGGGGCCCCGGCCAGAAAGCTTCTGCTAACGATTCCGCGCCGGAATTAAAAGCCGCCAGTCTTTTAGCCTCTCCAAGGTCATGGATATGGACAATAAGCGGGTCGATCAGAGGCCGCCTTTTTACCTTGAAGATTTGCCGGCAGGCTTCCTCATTGAACGCACTGGCGGCTAATCCGTAGACCGTTTCCGTGGGCACCGCCACCAGGCCTCCCTTTCGGAGAATTCCGGCCACCTCATTGATGTCATCCGGGTTGTCGTGGAAGATCCTCATTGGAGAAGGTGTGAGGTTCGGATCTCACTCTTCATCGTAGCCATAAGGGAGCCAATGGCCGCCACTGTATTGTCGAGCGCGAGACCTCGCGCGCTCGACAAATACTATTTCAGTAGCAGCATATTGCGCGCCTGTTTAATCGTCTTGGTCAGGCGCCGCTGCTGCTTGGCTGAGAAACCCGTTATGCGACGGGGAAGAATCTTTCCCGTATCGGTGACGAAGCGACGCAAGGTGTCCGCGTCGAGAAAAGTGTAGTCGGATACGTTTCTCGATTGGCGCACCGGTTTCGTATCTTCAGAACTCATAAGCGCCGAATGGAAAACGGATCGCATTCCAATGGCAAGCCGAAAGTGGAGGGGGAGAGGAGGAATCGGAGAAACGGAGAATGGGGGAGCGGGCGAGAGAGCGTATAGCCCGCTAAACACGCGAAAATACGCGAAAGGAAGGAGGAGGTATTGCAACGGATTAGTTGTGATCGGAGGCGGAGCGAAATGCATGTGGATTCTCACGCAAAGGAAAGATTTACCCTCGGTAACCGTGTGCGGAGCACCCGGTCCACCTCTGAATGGTCGTTCGGTGGTGGACGGGGCGCTCCGCCGCACCGTTTCTTAAGATTCGGAGATTATCGCCCGACCAAGTTTACGACGAGGATTGCGACATAGGTTCCCTGACGGGGAGAAATGTTCCCATCATCTTAATCGTAAGCCTCGTTCTTCCCATCGTCCACGTAATCGTGCTCGTTCTCGAAATGCCCGTTCTAAGAGGGACGGCCCTCCTTCGCTAAAGCTATGGAGGATGTACCCGCTAAAAACGCGAAAAAGCGCGAAAGGGGGAAATTCTGGTAGCCGTCCTGCATCTTACCACGAACAATGGGCTGTTGTGCTTTTATCCGTTCTTACTCTTGTCCTTCTTCGTCCGGCTTGCCGAGCCGAATTGCGGCGCGACTATGACCTTGGGTCTTGGGGCGTTTTGTGGTAAGCTAGCAGCTTGTCGAATTAAAACCCCTCTCGAAACATCTTCATCTTTTTCGTCCGATCCCGGCTTGCCGGGACTAGAATTAAGAAAATAAACCTCAGGTATGTTGCTAAAATCCAAGTCCGACAGATTCCTGGCGGGTTCGATTTTTATCGGTAACTCACCGGTATCCCTGTACCATAGGCATGCCTGAAATGCGTTCATCGGTAGCTTTTTACGCTCTCCTTTTCTCGATCTTAACGGTCGGGGGTATCGGCATCTGGTGGCTGCAGAGGGAAGTCGAAACGGTCGCTTCGGAAGCTACGCCCGCGGCCGCTGAAAACTCAGAGGGGGGGGTCGCAAACCTCTGCGCCCGACAAGTCGCGTGCCACGCCCGGTGCGAGCCAATCCGGGGATGAGGGTTCCCCCCCCGGCGCCGGCGATGGAAGGGGAGGGAAACACCCGGCATGGCCGAACGCCGCCATCGTATGGCAGGGGGAGCGCACATATAAGAACGACAGAGCGATAACGCGGTTAACCATAGTTCAGCCGGTCGACCTCCCTTACGCGGTGCGCATCGAGGAGAAGGTTGTGCGGGATCCGGAGAGTGGGGAAGAAGAGGTCCTGAGCCGTCGGGAGATGGTAGCCTCACATTTTCTGGTGCAGCTGCGCGAGGACCGGGCGGAGGCGGAACTCGCCGCACAAGCCGCTGCTTTAGGGGCTGCCGTCCGACCTCATCCAAGCAGGCGGGGCTTGTATTTCCTGGAGCTGCCCGATGTCGATCTCCATGATTATTCCAAGATACTGGCAGCTTTTGAGGAGGACTCGTCATTGGTTCGGTATGCCGAGCCGGATTACATCGTTCGCACCTTTCAAACCTTTCCGGACGACGCGTTGTTCGATCAGCTGTGGGGTATGAACAACACGGGACAGAGTGGCGGAAACGCAGATAGTGACATCGACGCACCGGAGGGATGGGCGATTCGGAATGACGCTGCCACCGTCATCGTGGCGGTAATTGATACGGGTGTCCGATACACCCATGAAGATCTCGCCGGCAATATGTGGATTAACCCCGGCGAGACATCCGGCAACGGTGTCGACGACGACAGCAATGGATATGTAGACGACGTCTTCGGTTTCAACGCCATTAACGGCTCCGGAAATCCTATCGACAATAATGAGCACGGCACTCACGTTGCCGGGACCATTGGAGCGGTGGGCAACAATGGAGTAGGAGTCGCCGGGGTGGCCTGGGACGTGCAACTGATGGCATTGAAATTCCTCTCCGCGGGCGGTTCGGGTTCCGTAGGGAACGCCATCGAATGTATCGATTACGGCATCGCCATGGGGGCCCACATCATGAACAACAGTTGGGGCGGCGGTGGTTTTTCCCAAGCTCTTATCAACACCATTGAGGATGCCCGCCAGGCCGGAATCCTCTTTGTGGCCGCGGCCGGCAACGACAGTTCTGACCTCGAAACGAACCCGACCTATCCCGCCGCCTACTCACACGATAACCTCATTAGCGTCGCCAGTATGACGCGGAACGAATCGCTCTCTTCCTTTTCCAACTTCGGTGAAGTCGCCGCCGATATCGCCGCGCCCGGATCCTCCATACTTTCGTGCGATTTTATTGCCGACAGCGCATACCAGCAGCTGAGCGGAACTTCCATGGCGACGCCTCATATCAGCGGTCTTCTGGCCGTCCTGAAAGCCGAATTTCCCTCAGAAGACTACCTTACCCTGATCAATCGGCTCTATGGAGGAGGAGACACCCTGAGCGTATACGAGGGGAGGATGCGCACGGGCCGCCGCGCCAATCTCCACCGCGCGCTCCTCGTCAATCCTGTTCTGGAATACCCTTCCATTACCGCGCCGCTGGGTGACCAGGTTGTCGCGGAAGGACAGAGCGTCACTCTTTCGGTTACTGCCTCCGGTGCCGCACCGCTTGCTTACGAGTGGTCGAAGGACGGCCAGGCGATCGGGGGAGCCGATGAGAGCACTCTCGAAGTTTCCAACGTATCAGGCGCCGATGACGGCCTCTACCGTGTGGCGGTGGCGAATGCCGCGGGCGAGACTACGAGCACGGGACGCCTCGAAGTGTCCGTGGCCAACGCGGCTCTGGGCGACGCGGTGGACGCGCCGAGCCTCTTCTGGGTCACGTCCGGCGATGCGGACTGGCTGGTCGATACTGGGGAGAGCTTTACCGGCGAGGAATCGGCCGCCAGTGGTTTGCTCACTCACAACGAACGATCCCGGCTGAGCGCTTCCGTAACCGGACCCGGCACAGTTTCGTTCTACTGGAAAGTCTCTTCCGAGAAGAACTGGGATTTCCTCAGATTTTTTATTGGCGGGCAGCTGCAGGTCTCGATATCGGGCGAAGTCGATTGGGAAATGCGTACTTTGGAAGTGCCGCCCGGCTCCCAGACCCTGGAGTGGACTTACACAAAAGACACCTCTGTTTCGATCGGTGATGATAAAGGTTGGGTCGATAGCGTCCTCTTTGCCTTCAATGGGGTGGCGCCACCGTCCATCATAAGCCAACCAATGGACATTGCCGTGCTCACAGGCACACAAACCTCCTTCTCCGTTACCGCCGCCGGGACCGAGCCGTTGACCTATGAATGGCGGAAGGACGGCCTGGCTCTACAGATTCCGTCAGCCGATAGCGATACGCTGGTTCTGCAGAGTGCCTCCGCGGACGATTCGGGCGAATACACCGTCGTGGTAAGCAACGAGGCCGGTGAGGTTACGAGCGCGCCGGCCACGCTTACGGTCGATACCGTGGTGCGCCCTCCCTTTATCACAGTGCCGCCCCAGAGCTTGACCGTCGATGCGGGGGACGACGTTACTTTTACGGTTCAATCAGGCGGCACCTCTCCCTTCCAGTACCAGTGGCAGAAGGATGGGGTGGACATTTCAGGTGCCACCGACGCGACCCTCTCCCTCTCCTCCGTGACAATTGCCGATGCCGACGATTATACGGTAACGGTTTCCAATTCGGCTGGAAACGATCTCAGCCAGGCGGCCACTCTGACCGTTTTCGACGCCACTCTCGCACCCAACATTACCAAACACCCATCGAGCCACTTCGCTTTTTCCGGCGAGGACGTCACATTCGGTGTGGAGGCGACCGGCGAAGGAATTCTCGCTTACCAATGGCGTAAGGACGGCATCGATCTCACCGACCCCTCAGCCCAGACCGTGACCCTCAGTGTAGTCGGCGTTGATTTGGGCGACAACGGCAATTATTCCGTGGAGGTTTCCAACGAATTTGGAGTGGTCATGAGCGATCCCGCCACCCTCACCGTGCTGCTCGCCGATGCATCGTTGGGGGAGGGAGCCGACAATGCCGAACTCACCTGGGGAACCTCGGGCGACGCTTCCTGGTCCAATCAGACCGGCTTCACCTACGATGGAGTGGACGCGCTACAGAGCGGGGATGTCGACAATGGCGAGTCGACGGAGCTGGTCACGATTGTTGATGGGCCCGGATTTCTCTCCTTCTGGTGGTCTGTATCGTCGGAACTGAATTGGGATTTTCTCCGCTTTTCTATCGATGAGGCGCTTACCGATGAGATCAGCGGGCTTGTGGATTGGGCCGAAATCCGAATCCCCATCCCCGACGGTGCCCATACCCTGAAATGGGTCTACGAAAAAGATCCCATCTTCTCCGTGGGAGCCGACGCCGGTTGGGTCGATCAGGTCGTCTATGTTTCGGCCGATATCGAGGCCCCTTTTATTACGTATCATCCGGATAATCAGAGTGTTACGGTAGCCGATCCGGTCACTCTCTTGGTCCAGGCCTTCGGAGAGGAACCGCTCACCTACCAGTGGGAGAAAGACGGCGTTCCGGTTCAGGTGGGCAGCGCGTCCGAGCTGGTTTTCAATAACGTCACCTTCGGCGATTCCGGCCGCTACCGCGCAGTCGTGTCTAACGCTTTCGGTTCCACCACCAGCAACGAGGCGGTGCTCGACGTCTTTTCTTCCGATCCCATTGGAGATGCCCTCGATTTGCCGGGCCAGACCTGGACCAATGTCGGGAGCGCCGAGTGGTTTGCCCAGACCATAGTCAGCCACGACGGCGTGGACGCCATGCAAAGCGGCGATATCGCGGACAATCAAACCTCTATTTTCACGCTCTCGATTTCCGGTCCGCTCGATCTCAGCTTCTGGTGGAAGGCGTCAACGGAGGACTTTTTCGACCCCCTTGAACTTCTCTTCGACGGTGTGGAGCAGGCCCGGCTCTCCGGGGAGCGTGATTGGCATCGCCAGCTTGTGCGCATTCCGCAGGGCTAGCACACCGTCTCCTGGGGCTACATCAAAGACGAATCTGTCTCCGCCGACGCGGACACCGTCTGGGTCGACGAATTGGAGATATTCGATATTGACGGCTATCTCAATGAGGCCGTTGAGAGCGACTCCCTGATCTGGGAAGTGGACGGGGCGTCCTGGTTTGCGCAGTCGGCCGTCGCCTCGATCGACGGGGATGCCCTTCAGTCGGGTCCGGTTTCCCACCTCGGGGAATCGGTTCTGCGCACCACCATCGAGGGGCCTGGTGAGCTCAATTTCCAATGGAAAGTCTCCTCCCAGTCATTTTCAGACATTTTGAGCTTTGTCCTGGACGGGGCCGAGCAAGCGTCCATCAGTGGGGAAGTCGATTGGCAGGGGCAGCTCTTCACAGTGGGCAACGGCAACCACATCGTCGAATGGATCTATAGAAAAAATTCCAGTAATGAAAGCGGTGCTGATGCCGGTTGGCTTGACGGGGTTTCATTTGACCAGAATTACCCTCCCGTTCTTTCCGACTTTATAGTGCCGGGCGACGAAGATACTAACTTTCAATTCTCTCTTACTCAGTTCGAAAACGCCTTCGCCGATCAGGATGCCGGGGACACCCTTTCATCAATTGTGATTACTACCTTACCGCAGAACGGCGAATTGACGCTAAATGATGTCCCCGTTCTCCTCAACCAACAGATCTTTAATTTCGAGATTGCCGGTCTCGAGTACGCCCCCGACGAGAATTGGAACGGTCAGGACCCATTTGATTGGAACGCCGACGATGGGCTTATTTTTGCTGAACAACCCGCCACGGTGACCTTGGATGTCGGGATGGTGAATGATCCACCCGGAGTGGTCGTGCCTGCACCGGTCGCGGTAGTCACCGGTATCGATCAGGCGATCGTCGGCGTCGCTTTAACGGACATCGATGCGGGAGTCGGGTTTCTGACCGTCACCTTTACTGTCGCGTCCGGAGTGATTACCCTGAGTGAGACGGTGCCGGGCGGCCTCATCGGCGCCAACATCGGCGGCAACGGGTCGAATTCAGTCACAGTCACGGCAGCACTCGGCGCTCTCAACGCCACTTTGTCTGACGATGGCGGTCTGAGCTACCGCAGCGATCCCGGATTTACCGACCAGGATACCCTCGACATAGCCGTCAATGACAACGGCAATGTAGGATCGGGCGGTCCCCTTCAGGCCGGCGCTTCTCTCGCCATCGATGTTCTCGACGGTTCCATTGAGGATTGGCTCGGCCATAATTTCGATCCCGATGATCTCAACGACCCGGCTCTCGAGACGACCCTCTGGGGTGACTCCGCCAATCCCGACGGAGATCGTATCCCAAACCTCATCGAGTACTTCATGGCTCTCGATCCTAACGACAAGGATGACGAGGAGTCGTTCGAGTTCGAAGTCGACACCAACGACCTCGTCTTCGTCTATCGAAAATCCAAAAGCGCACTCGGCGTGACCGGAATCGTGGAATCGTCGAACGATCTTGTATCCTGGTTTTCCGGCGGGATAAATGAATCCGTCGTGCGCGACGAACCCGACGCCACCGTCATCGAAGCTCGCCTGCCCATCGACACCGAGGCCAAGTTCGTCCGCCTCCGTGTCGTGAGTGATTAGCCACACCGAATACCGCCAAGGTAGGAAGCTCGCGAGCGATTCGAAGTGGTTTGAGGGTTCCTTTCGCTCGCGAGCGAGCTTCCTACCCTCACGATGACTCGACCCGGATTGGCCGAATCGATCCACCGCCAGGCGTAGGAAGGTCGCTCGCGGCCGAATGAACCACCACCCATTTCCTCTCCCTCGTAATAGAAAATCGACAAAGTTGACGACGAAGCTCGCGACAAAGTTTCCCTCAAGGGGAGAAAGGCTCCTCCAAACCTGATCGGATTCATGAGCGTAATAGAAAATCGACAAAGCTCGCGACAAAGCTTACGATAAAGCAAACTCTGGTAGACCAACTACCGGTGACTCCAGCTCATGGTCTGCTGTCCTTTCATCCGTTGCAACACGTCCCCTTTTCGCGTCTTTTCGCGTGTTTGGCGGGCCCTCAACTCCCTCCCCATTCGATGCACATCCTCCTTTCGCTTCCGTCCCGCCAAGCGCATACGCGTAAACCTTATTTTCGCAACTTAGTCAGATTCAAAGACTTGCGAGGTATTTTGCGGCGGAGTATGAGGGTGTCTCTATCCTCGAGGTTCCACTCCACTTGTTCGCCCTTTTCTATTTGCTTCGTTTCGACCACAGCGGTGAGGAAATTCGCAGTTGAGCGAGTGCATTTTGGCCGGGTTATCTTCTCTACTTTTACCGTCTACCCCATTTTTTTTCACTTTGGCAGCATTTTATGCTGTACATTCGTTCATATATAGGATTTATCCTTCGGATGCAAAGTATAAAAAAAGCTGATTGTATCCGTCAAACCTTCCGTAAGTTGAACCTCACAGCCCTCGCTAAACAGAGTGGTTTTAGAGAGAGGAAATCGCGCAAGATCTCCCCTCTGAACTTTGTTTTGGCTTTGCTGGCGATGGCTTCTAAGGGGGCCTTGTCCCTTGGCAAAGAAGCCGAGCTTATTGGATTCTTAGCCAACCGCACCATTTCCAGACAAGCGGTCCAAAAGTGCGCCGAAAAAGCCACCGCTTTTATGACCTTAGTGCTCCTGAGGCTTTTAGAACTTAAAGCTTATGGGCCTGTGGGCAGAGCTGTTCCAAATTGCATGAGGAGCTTTGAACGGGTTCTCATTGCCGACAGCACTTCGATTGGCTTGCCTAAGGTCCTGGCCCCCTTCTTCCCCGGAGCGTCCAACCAGACAGGCTCCAAACAGGCTCAACTGAAGATTCAGGCCTATTACGATCTGCGCAATGAATCCTTCGTTGACTTCAGCCTCAGTAGCTTCCGAAAAAACGATCAGGCTGCTTCCAAAGACATTCTCGCTCTCGCTCAACCCAACGGCTTGATCCTGCGCGACTTAGGCTATTTTGTCCTCGATGTCTTTAAGCAACTCGATCAGCGCGGCTGCTTCTTTGTGAGTCGTTTGAAAACCGGCACTTGCCTTTTAGCCAACGAAGGCGATGAAGAGTTCGATCTACGCAAACTTTTACGTGGCCAAAAGCTTCTCGATATGCCCGTTCGGGTGGGTAAAAAAGCCAAGCTTCCGGTTCGTCTGATCGCCGTCAAACTCCCTCAGAAGGTGGCCCATAAACGCCGCCGCGAGCATAGACAAAACCGCGACAATAGACTTCGATATACCAGCCGCACCAGCTTCCTTCTCGGTTTCCAAATCTTTATTACAAACCTCCATCAGAAAGACCCCTAAGCAGATTCTGAGCTTTTACGGGCTTCGCTGGCGCATCGAAATTTTCTTTAAGGCCTTTAAGCAACATCTTAATCTCGGTCAGGTCAAAGAGACTACTCCCTACCAGGTTGAGCTTCTTATCTACGCCCGTCTCATCCTCATTACCCACTTACTCAACTTCGTCTATGGTCTTAGACACTATTCGAATACCAGTTTGTCCTCTCCTCTGAGTATCCTTAAATTCTCCTACTGGTTTGGCTTCTTTGCTCCCTACTTCTTCATCCTCTCTCACATTCCCAAAGATCAGATCATCCCCCGATGGCTCAAACAAATCCCCAAACACTGCACCTATGAAAAGCGTTCTCGACTTGATTTCCTCTCTTGTTTCTTCTCCTTAGGTTAACGCATGCGCCCAGCGGGATCTCCCCCCGTTTCGCGTCATTTCGCGTGTTTCGCGGGCACTTCTTCTTCACTCTTCCACTTCAATATCCGCCGGCCCTTCTCCCCTCTCATACCGATCCCACATCACCTGCAGCGCTTTCTCCCAGTTCCTTGTCCAGCGCTGGGTGTCAAAGAGCGGGGTGGTGGTGCGATTGTGCCCCAGCTTTTTCGCTTCACGGCGTAGGCGGGTTGCTGCCCCTGGTCGATTGACTTTGAGCCAGAGCATACTCTCCGGAACGTTTGAAAGGATGTGCATCCAGCTGCCGAAAATAACCGGATCAATTTTCTGGCACCCGTTGAAAGAGCAGAATACAAATCCGTGGGGAGGCAGCCCCTCTTCCACGCAGCTGGGTTCGCTCCGGCTGATTTTTTGGGTATCGTCAGTAATGAGATGGCAGTGGGGCAGGGTGATCGTTTTCTCGTGCATCTGCGTTCTCACTTCATGGGAGGCGACGACCCGGTCCGTGACTAGGTAGTCGACGAAGTCCGCTCCCATGGTAGCGGGGTAGAGGTAGCTTCCCTGGACTTGCGCCGGCCTCGCCGCGAGGATCTCGGGACGGCTTCCCGCCGTGTAGCCGCCCAGATCGATCAGAATGTCGATGGCCGCATCGCGGATCGATCGCGCGCAGTCTATCGTGGACTTGCCGGAGAGATCGACGAAACGATCGCTCCTTTCCACAATGGTTTTACGATAGTCGCTGCCGTCGTCGGGACCGTAGGAAAAGGCGTAAACAGCGAATTGGGCGCGATCATGCATGCGGAATAGCGGCCGCAACAGGTGACTCACTGCGTGATTGCGAAAATCGCCCGAGAGGTAGGCGATCTTGATTCGCCTCTTTCCCTCCTCGGCCGCCGGCCTCTGTCGTGGAGGGTCCTCCTGCCACCGCTCTCTCGCCGAGAGCCCTATTTTCTCCAGCCTTTTTGACCACTGTTTTGCCACCGCGAGCTGAAACGCCGCGCCCTGAGTAAAGCCAATCGAGCTGAACGGAGGGAGGGGGCTGGTCTCTCCCTTTGCCAGGTAGACCCGGACGATTTCAACCACCCGCCAGAGCCCCTCTTCACGCCCTTCCCAATCGCACATTTTAGCTTTCGTCTCTTCTAAATTGATTAGGGCGTGATGAAAATCCGGCCGCAGGGCTAACGCCTGGCGAAGACTGGCCATCGCTCCCTCAAAATCCTCCTTTCCCGCCAGGACATGACCGAGATTGTAATGGGCATCCGAGTAATTCGGATTCAAGGCGAGCGCCTTCCGCAGAGCACTTTCCGCCGCGTCGAGATCAAGGTTCCTTTCCAGGGCGGTAGCGAAGTTGGTGTAGGCTTCCACGTAGTTCGGATTCAGCCTGATCGCCTCTTCGTAGCTCTTTATGGATTCCTGCAATTTCTCCAATTCCTGTAAAGCGTTCCCTAAATTGTTGTGGGCTTTCGCGAAATTGGGATCCAGTTCGATTGCCCTCTCAAAGCTGGCCACCGCCCCTTCAAGTTTGTGCAGGCTCTGCAGGCCGACGCCGAGACCGTTATGCGCGGCCACGTATTTTGGATTCAGCTTCAGAGCCTCTCCGTAACACTCAATCGAAACTCCGGGCTGCTCCTGGTCTTTGCGGACGTTACCCAGATTATAGTGCGCTATCGCGTATCCCGGCCTCAGTCCGATGGCGATCGTGAGATGATCCGCCGCCGCCTCGAGATGCCCACGGCTCTGGAGGACGAGGGCCAGATTGTTATGGCCGATGGCATATTTCGGTTCCAGTTCGATCGCCTTCCGATAGCACGCCTCCGCCTCTTCCAGAGCGCCTTCGCTGCGATAGACCTCGCCCAGGTTATTGTGATAGGGTGGGTTCTGTGGCGCTGCCCTCAACGCTTCTTTGAAACAGTGCTTGGCCTCTCCCAGTCGCCCGGCCCTCTTGTAAAAGGCGCCCAGCAGATTCCAGGCTTCCGCCCGTTGCGGTTCTTGCCTTAGAACCTCTCGGCAGCACCGCTCCGCCTCCGCCAGGTCGCCCCCCCCCCCCCCCCCCCCCGATAGGCCGCTACTGCTTGTGCAAAAAGTTCCTTGGAGGAGGGCATGAGAGTGGTCAGTCCAGCTTCCTTACGAGCGGCTATCAGAACTCCTCTTAGTCGTCAACTTTGTCGCGAGCTTTGTCGTCAGTCCCGCTGAGCGGGATCGATATTCCCCCTCGGACTTGACTGGTTGCATCGACCAAGTTTACCACGAGGCTTACGCCAAAGATGTATTCCTGTAACCGCTCCGCCCCTCACACGAAGGACGACCAAGTTGGCGGACGAGGCTCGCGACAGAGTTGACGACGAAGCTCGCGACAGAGTTTCCCTTGCGGGTGGAAGCCCTCTACAACCTTAATCGTAAGCCTCGCCTGCCTCGGCAAAGCACCGCGACGACGGGTCGTCATCCCGCTGGGCGGGCCCCATGGAAACTCATCCGCTGCTACACCTCCCCTCTCATACATCCTCCCTCTTTCCATCCGTTGCCCTTCATTTCCCGGCCTGCCGGGACTCCTCCTCCCTTCCCATCCGTCCCGCTCAGCGGGATCCGCGTCATCCGCGGTGAATATCGCCCCCCGTTTCGGTAATTTCGCGTGTTTAGCGGCACTCTCTCCTCACTCTTCCACCACAATCTCCCCCGGCTCCTCCCCTCGTTCATAACGCTCCCATATCATCTTCAGCGCTTTTTCCCAGTTCCTCGTCCACCTCGGGGTGTCGAAGAGTGGGGTAGTGAGCCGATTGATTGCCAGCTTCTCCTCCAGCTTTTGCAGCACTTCGGGATGTTTCGCCAGACGGATGGCGGTCTTTTCATAGGCCTCGAGGTCGGGCATGATGAGCTCCGGAAGGCCGATGGCGGTGAGAAGGCTGGCCGCGACGCGCGATTCGAAGGTCTGTCCAGGGCAGGTGATGACGGGCAATCCGGCCCAGAGGGCATCGCTGGCGGTGGTGTGGGCGTTACAGATGAGGGTATCGAGAAAGAGGTCGGCCAATCTGTGGCGGGCGAGATGTTCGGGCTTGGGAAGGGATTGGGCGAAGACAAGCCGCTCGCCCGGAATGCCCCGGACGGCGGCCTCCTTGCGAAGATTTTCCGGCGCCGCGGGATTGCCCTCGTAGAGCCACAATACGCTCTGGGGAACTTCCTTGAGGATGCGCATCCAGATATCGAAGATTTCCGGTTCGATCTTGTAGTTGCTGTTGAAACAGCAATAGACAAAGCCCTCTTCCGGAAGGCCGCATTCGGCTCTCGTAAACCGGCGCTCGCTGATTTGCTGCTCATGGTCGTTGATCTGGTAGCAGTGTGGCATCAATACCAGATTTTCGCTGTAAGATGTTTCCATCTCCGGCGGGTTCACGATCCTGTCGGCGACAAGATAATCGATGAATTCGGCCCCCATTGTTCCGGGGTAGCCCAGGAGGGAGATCTGGAGGGGCGCCGGCCGCAGCGCCACGATTTTCGGCCGGCAGCCGGCGGCATAGCCGTTCAGATCCATCAGGATGTCGATTCCGTCGCGCGAAATGGCCTCCGCTATGGCCCAGTAGGGGCGGTTCCGCAGAATCGCGGAAGTGGTCGCAATCTCTCTCGATTCGCTTGCGGTAGACGCTCCCGTCATCGGGTCCGAAAGAAAAGCAGAAGACTTCGAACTGCTCCCGGTCGTGCAGCCCAAACAGCCCCAGCATGAGGTGGCTTGTGGCGTGGTTGCGAAAGTCTGAAGAGAGATAGCCAATCCGTCGCACCGTTTCTTCGTGCTCCGAGTCTCCTTCCGCAACCGTATGCGGCCTGCCCTGAGCTGAGTGGAAGGGAGCGGAGTCGAAGGGCCCGCCGGGGGTTCGTCCCGATTTTCGATTCGCGAGCCAATCGCGCCGCTCCGCCACCTTGTCGCTCAGTCTATCGGCCCACCTCCGGTAGATGGCCAGCTTTTCATTCTGGCTGAAGTGGAAGGTTAAAGGAGCAAAGGGCGGCAGGGGGCCGGGGTGGTCTTCGACGTCTGCGCCTCTTTTATCATATCCCTGAGCCGACTTATCTCCTCTTTTGCGATCCTGCCACAGACACTGATTCGCCTTCAGATTTATCCGGTTGACATACGCCTGCGTGGAATCCGGGTCCAATTTTGCGGCCTCTTCAAAATGCTCCAGGGCCGCTGCCGGATCTGTCGATTCGGAGAGAAGGTTGCCCAGGTTCAAGCGGGTGGTTGCGTTAGCCGGTTCCAGGGCAACCGCTCTTTGCAGGACGCCCAGAGCTTTGTCCCTCTCCTCTCGAGCGCGCAGGATAGCGGCATATTGGGTGAGGGCGTCAACACTATTCGGCTCTATCCGCAGAGCTTCCTCCATCGCCTGTTCCGCCTCTCCAAATTGCTCTTCCTCGTTCAGAGCCGCGGAAAGACCCGCAGACGGCCTTAAAATAGCTGGGATCGATGGCCAACGCCTTGCGGAATCTCGCTATCGATTCGCTAACGCGATTCCTCTCCAGGAAGAGCCCACCCATGTTGCAGTTGGCTTTGGCGTAGTTTGGATTGATCTGCAGGGCACGCTCGAAACAGGATTGCGCACCCTCGAAGTTTTCCTCCGCTTTCCGCACTCCTCCGAGGGCGTTGTGAGCGGCGGCGTAGTCAGGTTTCAGCTCCAGGGCCTTCCGAAAGGCCGAGGCCGCCTCTTCGAGCTTCTCCTGCTCGCGCAGCACGTTCCCGAGATTGTAATGCGCCCGAGAGTAGGCCGGCCGGAGGCCGATCGCCTTCCTCAGGTAGTCAGCGGCCTCCTCGAAAAGGCCTTGGCTCTGCATCACGAGGGCCAGATTGTTATGGCCGACGGCGTATTTCGGTTCCAGTTCGACCGCCTTCCGGTAGCACACCTCCGCCTCTTCCAGAGCGCCTTCGCCGCGATAGACCTCGCCGAGGTTATTGTGGTAGGGTGGGGTTCTCGGGATCTACCTTCACCGCTTCTTTGAAACAGTGCTTCGCCTCCCCCAATCGCCCGGCCCTCTTGTAAAAGGCGCCCAGCAGATTCCAGGCCTCCGCCCGTTGCGGTTCCTGGCGCAATACCTCCCGGCAGCACCGCTCCGCCTCCGCCAGGTTGTCCTGCCGGTAGGCCTCTACCGCCTGTGCGAATAATTCATTGGAGGAGGGCATGAGAGTGGTCAGTCCAGCTTCGTTACGAGCGGCTATCAGAACTCCTCTTAGTCGTCAACTTTGTCGTAAACTTTGTCGCGAGCTTTGTCGTCAGTCCCGCTGAGCGGGATCGATATCCCCCCCTCGGACTTGACTGGTTGCATCGACCAAGTTTACCACGAGGCTTACGCCAAAGATGTATTCCTGTAACCGCTTCGCCGCTCACCCGAAGGACGACCAAGTAAACGGACGAGGCTCGCGACAAAGTTGACGGACGAAGCTCGCGACAAAGTTTCCCTTGCGGGTGGAAGCCCTCTACAACCTTAATCGTAACCCTCGCCTGCCTCGGCAAAGCACCGCGACGACGGGTCGTAATCCCGCTGGGCGGGAACCATAGAAACTCATCCGCTGCTACACCTCCCCTCTCGCCCCTTCTCCGTTTCCCCCCTTTTCCGATTCCTCTTCCTCCCTTCCGCATCCGTTGCTGTCCTTTCATCCGCTGCGATACTTCCCCTTTCTTTTTCGCGCCCTTTTCGCGTGCTTCGCGGGCCGTCCCTCTTTCGAGAACGAGAACGAGGACGATGGCGATTCCGAAGACCGACAACCTCTTTCCCATACCCCCGTTTCGCCGTCTCTCCGTTTCTTCCTTTTCCCCTCCCTCTCCCCATCCGTTTCCATCCGCGTCATCCGCGGTGAAATTCTCTCCCCCTTTCGCGTGTTTAGCGGGTATATCCTCCATAGCTTAAGCGAAGGAGGGCCATCCCATTCGCGTCCATCTGCGTTCATCTGCGGTTCTCTTCTTCTTTTTTGGTTGCGCGTTCGAGAGCCTCAGGGCCCCGAGCCTGCCTGCCTCGGCGAAGCTCTGCCCTTCTTTAGAGCGAAGACGGGTCGTGGGGCAGCATGGCTGCGCTAGGTCATCCGCGGTCAAATCTGGCGGGCCACCCGCTCTCCCTCTCGCATTCTTTTCCTGCCTTCCTGCTTTCCTTATTTATTCTCCGACCTCCTGTATATCCGGAAAATCCTGTCCAAGAACTCCCCTTTCGCGGGCCGATCGTAATTCGGCAGGAATTCGAGGACGAGGACGATTACGAGGACGATGCCGGCTCCGAAGACCCACAACCCCTCGCCCATTCCCCGAGTCACCGGTTCCCTACTCTTCAATCGCATTCTCACTTCCTCCCCTTTGCGGCTTTGCGGCTTTGCGTGAGACTCCCCTCTCTTTCACTCTTCAACTTCCAAGTGCCCCGGCTCCTCACCCCGTTCATAACGGCTCCCAGATGATCTTCAGCGCTTTTTCCCAGTTCCGTGTCCAGCGGGGGGTGTCGAAGAGCGGGGTGGTGGTGCGATTCTTCGCCAGCTTGTCTCTTATTCCTTGAAGTTCTCCGGGATTTGTCGCCAGGCGGATCGCCGTCTTCTCGTAGGTCTCGAGGTCGGGCATAATGAGTTCCGGCATTCCGACGGCGGTCAGCAGACTGGCCGCGACTCTGCATGCAAAGGTCTCTCCCGGCAGAGTGATGAGGGGCAATCCTGTCCAAAGGGCGTCGCTCGCGGTGGTATGAGCATTGTAAACCAACGTGTCGAGAAAGAGGCCCGCCAGTCGGTGGCGCGCCAGATGCTGGGGTTTTGGTTAGAGAATCCGCGAAGACGATGCGGTGACTTTCCACTCCACGCTTTTCCGCTTCTTTGCGTAAGTTCGCCTCCGGCCCAGTCGTGCTCCGGTAGAGCCATAGGACGCTGTTTGGAACCTCCGAGAGAATCCCCATCCACACCTCGAAAATCTCGTGATCGATCTTTTGATTTCCGTTGAAGTAGCAGAAGACGAATCCATCGTCGGGGAGTGCACAGTCGGCGCGCGATAATCTCCCTTCTGAGATTGGTTGCCGGTGGTCGTTAACAAAATAGGAGTACAGCATGCGGACGAGCTTTTCGTGGTAATAATGTTCCGTTTCCGGAGGATTCACGACTCGATCGGTGACGAGATAATCAATAAAGTCACCACCCATTGTCGCCGGGTAGAAGTAGCTGACCTGGACCGGCGCCGGTCTTTGGGCGACAATCTCCGGACGGCAGTCCGCGCAGTAACCCATCAAGTCGATGAGTATATCGATAGCGTCGTCGTATATCCGCTCTCCGCTCTCTGCGTTCGTCAATTCGGCGATATCGATAAAATGGTCGCTGTCTCGCGCGATGCGTTTGCGATATTCGCTTCTGTCATCCGGCCCCATGGAATAGGCAAAAACCTCGAATTCGGTTCTGTCATGCAGTTCGAAGAGTCCCTGTATGAGGTGGCTTGTAGCATGATCCCGGAAGTTATAGGAGAGATAACCGACGCGGAGCCTGCCCTGGCGCTTTTCGGCTCTTCGAGTGGCGAATGCCTCCCGATGAGCTTCTGTTTTTTTGCTGATTTGCGCTGACCAGAGGCGGGTCGTGGCCAGTTGCTGTTCCGGCGTAAGGAGGAAACTGAGGGCCGAAAAAGGGGGTGCCAGGGTGTTCCGGCCCCTCCCCGCCCTCTTCTTCAATCATCTCCATCAACCGGGGAAGGTTCTCTTCCCGGGATTTCCAGTCGCAGACGACGGCGCAAGCGTGGTCGAGATGATTCCGCGCCTCGCCATTTTCGGGGTCGAGGTGGACCGTGTTCGCAAACGTTTCCTTGGCCTTGACGAATTGCTTCAGGGCGAGCATAGCACGGCCCTGTTGGAGGTGCGCATCGGCGTTTTCCGGATCGATTTCTACAGCTCTACGCTGAACCTCCAAAGCTTCCTCCGGTTTCTTCGCATCGAGCAGGAGCGCTCCTTTGCGAATGAGGGCGCTGGTGTATTCCGGGTCGATTCGCAGAGCTTCTTCCAGCGCGGCCAGGGCCGCTTCTCCTCTTTCCAGTTCCCGGTAAACTCCGGCCAGATTGTAATGTCCTTTCGCATAGCGCGGTTCGATCTCGATCGTCTTTCTGAAATGCGCCACTGCCTCCTCTTTTTCCCCCATGTGCTGCAGTGCCAGCCCCAGTCCGTTGTAAGCCCTCGCGTAGTTTGGCTGCAATGCGATCGCCTCCCGGTAGTGGGGAGTCGCATCCTCCGACCGTTCCTGCGCGTAGAGGGCGTTTCCAAGATTGTTCCGGGCCGCGGCATATTGAGGGTTCAGGTCGATTGCCTGGCGCAGCTTCGCCTCCGCTTCCTCAAAGCGACCTTCCGACTGAAGGGTGATTCCCAGGTTATTGTAGGCCCTTATGTATTCGGGACTATTCTGAATCGCTTCCCGGAAGTACTTCTGTGCCTTCTCGAGTTCGCCCGCGAGTCGATGCGCCTCCCCCAGGTTGTTCAGAAAGGCTGCGTTCTCGGGCTCTACTTTGAGCGCCTCGCGAAAGCATCGCTTTGCCTCTTCCCAACGGGATGCCCGCCGGTAGAGCGCTCCCAATAGGTTCCATGCCTCCGCCCATTTCGGCTCCGCGCGCAGAACCTCCCGGCAACACCGCTCCGCCTCCCGCAAGTTACCCTGTCGGTAGGCCTCTGCTGCCTGGGTGAAGAGTTCGTTTGAGGAGGGCATTAGAGGAAGTGGTCAGAGGTCAGAATTCAGAAGACATGGTCGGTGGTCAAAGGTCAAAGGTCGAAGGTCCGCTGAGCGGGATTGACGACCAAGTTTACGATAAAGAGAAACCAACTCTCTTCAATCGTAATCATGAAAGTGATCAAGAATCGACAAAGCTCGCGACAATGCTTACGACAAAGGGAAGAGCTTGTGGCGCCTCAGCCGCTCACCACAACTCATCCGTTGCTCTCCTTTCATCCGCTGCTAATACCTCCTTTTCTTTTTCGCGTTTTTTCGCGTTTAGCGGGCACCTTCACCCTCTCGCGATCTCTGGCAAACTTCCTGTTTGCAAATCGGCACCTCCATGGCAGGATCTTAGGTCCGACAGATTCCTGGCGATGGACTTGAGTACAGAATTACTGATTACCGCTGATGAATATCAGCAACTTTCGGAAGGCCCCCCGTATTATCAATTAATAGGAGGAAAACTCTTCATGACCCCGTCACCGGCCGCTTATCATCAAGAGATTCTGGGAAGCCTTCATTTAATTTTGGCGCCCTTTATTCTAGAGAGTAATCTGGGTAAAGTCTACCTTGCCCCTCTCGATGTCCGACTTTCCGAAAACGATGTGTTTCAACCCGATCTGATTTTCGTGGCACGGGATCGATTGAAGATTGTAAAGGAAAGCGCGATTGATGGCGCACCTGACCTCACAGTGGAGATACTTTCCCCATCAACGGCAGGAATCGACAGGGACTTGAAACGCAAGACCTATGCGCAGTATGGTGTGAAGGAGCTGTGGCTCATCGACCCGGTCGAAAAGGGGGTCGCTCTCTACGCGCTTCAGGAAGATCCCACCGAGCCGTATTCCACGTTCGAACGGGGCGAGGTTCTATGCTCGCGACTCTTTCCCGGCTTTCTCCTCAATACCGATCAGATTTTTTGAACCTGAACGGGCAAGTCCGGCATCAAACATCCCTTCCCATACTTCGCCTGCCTCGGCACAGTGGAACGACGACGGGTCGTAAACTTCGACGTCAGCTTTGTCCAAATGCCGGAGGATTCTCACGCAAAGGCAAGAAAGAGAGCGTGGAAAGTTTGCGGTAAGGCTGACGACAAAGAGAAGAGCTTGCAGCCGCTCGACCTCTGACCACAACTCATCCGTTACTACACCTCCCCCTTCTTGGCTCGCCACAATCCCGCTGATTGGGCATCCACGGTCTTCCCTGGCTCGGCGCATCCCGCTGAGCTGGGGAAAGCGGTCAAATTCCGCGGGAAAATCGAGAACGAGTACGATTGTCGGGGTTCATTTTTTCCTTCGTTTTCCTGCCTCGCGTTATCTCGAGTTGCCCGCGTGGAACCGCCTGATTGGACGTTCGACGTTCGATGTTGGACGTTGGGTGACAGAATACGGACAAACCAATCTTCCACTCTACAACCCGATGTATCGGAATCTCTCTATCCGTTGCCGCAATCTTTGTCGTCGGCTTCGTCGGTTCGTCCACCCTGCTATACCGTAGGGGGCAACCCGCAACCCTACGGTATCCAATTGTTCCAGCCTTCCAGAATTCAATTCCCCCTCATCCTATCCGCGTTCATCTGCGGTTCTCTCTTCCCTCTCAATTTTGCGCATTTTCGCGTCATTCGCGGGCATAATCGCCTGCTTCGGACTCATGCAGAGCACAGTTAGTCCTTCACCTTTAGTCGGTTACCCTTAGTCTTTTCCACTTAGTCGAATAGCCCTCCGGCAGAGACTAAGTGCGGCGACTAAGTGTTTGGGACGAAGGGTAGGGGGCTAAGTATCGAAGACTAAGTGTGGATCGTCCTCCCCGTAGCCGCGCGGGCAACGGCGTGGTCTCTCCAATCGACAAACGTAATCACAATCGTAGTCGAAAGTCGATCTCCGTTCGTCGCTCCCACCCTGCCGTGCGGCAGGGCGGCTACCTCATTGCTCCGTTCTGCCTCTCCCTATCCTCGCCCTTTCCCAGTTTCACACTTTCGCCGGTTCCCGTCTCTTCAATCGCATTCTCACCTCTTCCCCTTTGCGTCTTCGCGTGTTTGGCGGGCCTCCCTCTTTCGAGAACGAGGACGAGAACGATTACGAGGACGATGGCGACTGCGAAGGTCGACATCCCCTCGACGATTCCATGGTTCGCCGTTTCTACTCTTTCCACCTCCCTTCCCATCCGTTTTCATCCGCGGCGGTGAAAGTCTCTCTCCTTATTCGTGTTTATTCGCGGGTACATCCTCCATAGCTTTAGCGAAGGCGGGCACCTCCTCCTCACTCCTCCACCTCAATTCGCTCTCGGCTTGTCACCCCTCTCATACCGCTCCCACATCGCCCTCAGCGCCTTCTCCCAATACCGCACCCACCGTGCGGTATTGAAGAGGGGCCAGGTTGTGCGATTCTCCTCGAGTTTACTTTTCACCGCTGCCAGTTCTTTGGGATTTTCGGCAAGGCGAATCGCGGTCTGCTCATAGGTTTCCAGGTCGGGCATGATCAGTTCGTTGAACCCGATGGCGTTGAGGAGGCTCGCTCCCAGCCGCGAGGCGTGGCTCTCGCCCGGACAGGAGATGAGCGGCAGACCGGCCCAGAGGGCATCACAGGCGGTGGTGCCGGCGTTGTAGTCAAGGGTATCGAGAAAGAGATCGGCCAGGCAATGCCGCGCGAGGTGTTCCGGTTTGGGCAGGTTAGTCGCGAAGATGAGACGGCCCTCTTCGACACCTCTGGAGAGAGCTTCCCTTTTGAGGTTTTCCTCCGCCTCGGAACTACTCTTGTAAAGCCACAAAACGCTACCCGGGACCGCCTTCAGAATCCGCATCCAGGTGCCAAATATCCGAGGTTCGATCTTAAATCCTCCGGTGAAGCAGCAGAAGACGAAGCCATCTTCGGGAAGTCCGCACTCAGCCCTTTGAAATCGTTTTGGGGAGATCGGTTGCTCGTCGTCGCAGACGAAGAGAGAGTGGGGTAGGGTGACGAGATTTTCGTGGAATAGATTCTCCTTTCCGGGCGGTGTAATCATCCTGTCCGTTATCTGATAATCGATCATACCCGCGCCCATGGAGCCGGGATAGATGTGACTTACCTGGATGCGAGCGGGATGCGCCGCGAGGACCTTGGGCCGCGAATTTTTCGTGTATCCCATATGATCGACCAGGATATCGATATCGTCCTTAAGAATTCGCTCGACGCATTGTCGCAAAGAACACGATTCGATATCGATAAATTGCTCGCTGTCACGTTCGATATCCCGGCGGTAAACGCTGTCGTCATCGGGCCCGAAAGAATAGGCAAAAACTTCGAAGTCGTCGCGGGAATGGAGGGCGAAAATACCCCTTATCTGATGGGCGATGGGGTGGTTGCGAAAGTCGTGGGATAAATAAGCGAGCCGGATGCGCCTTTTCTTCGACCCGTTGCTTTCACCCTCCTCGATTCTTGGAGCGTTCGCGTCTCCCTGTACCTCCGCGCCCGAACCTCTCTCTTCCTCTCGTCCGCGTTGAACTTCCGATCGTATGGCCGCCACTTCCTCGCATCTTTTCTCGGACCATCGCCGGTGCACGGCCAGCTGCATTTCCGCCGGTAATTGGAAACACGCCGGGCAAAAGGGCGCCACCGAAGTAACGGCGCCCTTTTCTAACTGTTCCCGGGTGAGTTCAGCGATTCGGTCCCTCTCACTCGTCCAATCCTCCCATTGGCAGATCGCGGCCTTGATATTCATTGTATTGACGAGGGCGTCGGAAAGATCGGGATTAAGTTTCAAGGCGCGCCGGTAGGCTTTCAAAGCTTCATCATTGCGCTCCAGGTCCTCGAAGAGGCCCGCCAATTGAACTTGAATCCTCGCCGATCTGTTATCCAGTTTTGCCGCTCGAAAGAGAACCCGCAAGGCATCGGAATAGCGACTTTGCTCCCTCAGCACGATACCGAGTTCGAGCAGGGCATCGACATGATTCTGGTCCACCTCGAGCGCTCGCTCCATGATCCGCTCCGCCACCGCCAGGTTCTCCTCTTTGCGGTGGAGCCGCCCCAGTCGACAGTAGGCCGGCAGGTATGCCGCATCGGCTTCGATCGCTTTGGCGAACTGTGCCGCCGCCTCTTTCGGCTTCCCAATTTGTTCGTAGGTCTTGCCCAGGTTGGCATGGGCTCTCGCGAACCGGGGGTTGAGCCGGATGGCCTCTTCGTACGAGGATATGGCCGCCTCGAAATCTCCCTGGTTCTGCCGCACGGCGCCTAGCGCGTTGTAGGCGGGAGCGTAATTGGGCTCGATCTCCAGCGCCCTCTCGAGAGTCTCCGCCGCCTCTTCCGGCCGGTCTGTCTCGCTCAACAGAATCCCCAGGTTGCAGTGCGCCGTGGCGTAGTCCGGTTTCAGAGCGACCGCCTTTCTCAAACACTCTTCCGCCTCTTCCAGCCGGTCCAGGCCCTGCAGCGCCAGTCCGAGATTGTTATGGGCCGCCGCATAGTTGGGTTCGATCGCCAGGGCCTTGCGAAAGTGGCTCTCGGCCTCCTCCCGCTCGCCCTCCAGGCGATACATCTCTCCCAGGTTGTTGTGCAGAGCGGCGTTTTCCGGTTCCCCTTTCAGAGCCTCGCGAAAGCACCGCCTGGCCTCTTCCCATCGCTGCGCCACACGGTAGAGCGCCCCCAGCAAATTCCACGCCTCCACGCGCCTCGGTTCCGACTGCAGAACCTCCCGGCACAATTGCTCAGCTTCCGGATAGTTGCTCTCCTTGTAGGCGTCGACCGCTGCAGCGTAGAGATCATGAGAAGAGGACATCGAGGGAAAAGTGAGACAAAAGGAAGGGTGTAGCAACGGATAAAAGGACAGCAGCAGATGGGGAGAGGCGCTCTCCAAAACTTAATCGTAAGCTTCGTCGTAAGCTTTGTCGAAATCTCCCCCGCGGACTTGACCGAAGCACCTTCCAAACTTCGTCGTAAGCATTGTCGCGAGCTTTGTCGATCTCTGGTAGACCCACTACCCCAGACCCCCTCATTCGTTGCTGTCCTTGTATCCGTTGCAATACCTCCTCCTTCCTTTTGCGCTTTTTCGCGTGTTTAGCGGGCAATCCCTCTTAGAACGGGATTTCGAGAACGAGGATCCCGCTGAGCGGGAATAACGAGAACGATGGGAAGAACGAGGCTTCCGATGAAGTTGATGTGAACATTTCACCCCGTTAGGGAACCTTTGTCGCAAGCTTCGTCGTAAACATGGTCGACGTTATCGCGGGTTGAGCGGGCCTGACTCGGGGTTCGACCGAGATACTCCCCTTCCGCTGAAGAAGGTCGAATGCCTGGATTGCTTCGTCATTCTCCCTCGTCCCGCTGAGCGCATTTGCGTTAACCTAAGGAGAAGAAACAAGAGAGGAAATCAAGTCGAGAACGCTTTTCATAGGTGCAGTGTTTGGGGATTTGTTTGAGCCATCGGGGGATGATCTGATCTTTGGGAATGTGAGAGAGGATGAAGAAGTAGGGAGCAAAGAAGCCAAACCAGTAGGAGAATTTAAGGATACTCAGAGGAGAGGACAAACTGGTATTCGAATAGTGTCTAAGGGGACCATAGACGAAGTTGAGTAAGTGGGTAATGAGGATGAGACGGGCGTAGATAAGAAGCTCAACCTGGTAGGGAGTAGTCTCTTTGACCTGACCGAGATTAAGATGTTGCTTAAAGGCCTTAAAGAAAATTTCGATGCGCCAGCGAAGCCCGTAAAAGCTCAGAATCTGCTTAGGGCTAAAGTCTTTCTGATGGAGGTTTGTAATAAAGATTTGGAAACCGAGAAGGAAGCTGGTGCGGCTGGTATATCGAAGTCTATTGTCGCGGTTTTGTCTATGCTCGCGGCGGCGTTTATGGGCCACCTTCTGAGGGAGTTTGACGGCGATCAGACGAACCGGAAGCTTGGCTTTTTTACCCACCCGAACGGGCATATCGAGAAGCTTTTGGCCACGTAAAAGTTTGCGTAGATCGAGCTCTTCATCGCCTTCGTTGGCTAGACCCCATTCGAAAAGCCTTTCGAGCGGGCGGTTTAAGGTTCTCCGCCACGGGCGGACCAGCCTATGGCTGGCAGGTTTCGGGTTTTAGGCTGCCGGCGCTGCCGATGAGCAGGTATTGAGCGGCCATCGGCGTGGCTTGCTGCACAATACGTATATTTGCCGCTGTCTGGAGGCATACTCATCCCGTGGTGCTTTTTTCTCTGAGCTTCAAAGCGGTCAGATTCAGGCTGCCTGTTCCAGTTCCTCCCCTCGGCGTTTCTTCATCAGTATGATGCGGCAGAAGTTGTAGGCCAGAACCTTCTCGAGCAGTTCATCGCCTACCGCATCGATGCCGCGGCGGCCGAGTTCGCCAAAGGCAAATCCATCTTTAATCGTGAACATCAGCGACTCCACTGCGGAGCGATCGCGGCGTGCCTCGCGATACGCCTCGCTCTCCCAGTCCTCGGGGGTGGTCACCTTCTTGCCCTTCGCCCCACTGATACTGATCTGCTTTACCCCCATGCTCAGCACCTCCTTGCGTCCCTTCGCCGAAGCATATCCGTCATCGGTGCTGACCAGTTCAGCAATGACACCGGTGCGCTTGATCGAATCGCCGATGGCCGGCGCCAGCTCAATGGAGTCTCCCGCGTTGCCTTGCGGTACGATCAGGCTGGTGACAAAACCGTTTTCGCTGCGAACCAGTTGTGGCTTGTACCCGATCACTGGATTGCGGCTGCCCTTCTTGATGTAGGCCGCCGATCCGTCCGAGAGGCTCAGGACCTTCTGTGTGGACGGTAGCTTCTTTTCGTGAAACACCCGATCATGAGCATACTCAACAACCCGCTTGGCGTCGGCAATATCGCCCCTGATCTGGCTCAATGCCCGCTCCAGAAGCTCCCGGCGAGTGGGAGGCAGTGCATCCATCGACAGGCCCTCTTCAAGATGGCTCAGTTCCCCCGTTAGTGAGTCGGCCGCCTTGCGGCCCCGCTTGAGCAACCGTCGGTAGTGTTTCTTCAGCTTGCCCTTCGACTTCGGTTTGCCCGCGGCCAGACAAATCTGAAACTCCAGCTTGTCCATCTCCTGCAGCCAACGCCCAACCCATCCCTTGCGAAAATCCTCCAGCCCGAAGACATGCAACTTCTGACCCAAACGATTGGCCCGCATCAAAAGACCGCTCAGAATCTTCCCATCGGTGGGCCAGCAGCTGTTTGCTTTCACCGAGGTGCTGTCGATCGTCAGCTTCCCGAAATCGTCCCATTGCTCCTGGAGGATAAACCCAATCTGTTTATCAAAGATCAACTCGCGGGTCGTATGGCTGACCAGGTTCACGTTCTCCAGAATCGTCGTCACCGCCGGCATTCTCAGTCCCCCGCTCTGCAAAAATCCGTACAAGCTCATCGACTCGCGCACAAACCGCCGTGCCGGTTTCGTGGTCAACGAACCCAGAAACCCTCGAATCATCACGAACACGTATACCGCATAAGCCGGCATCCGCGGCCGGCCTGCCCCAAGATTCAATTCAGCAGCCAGAATATTCTCCTCCTCGATGTCCAGCTCCGGCAGCTCCGCTGTGCGCCCTTCAAAGAACCTTCGATCTTCCAATCGAAGTTTCTTCTTCTCACGCGCATGGGCGCCCAGATCCTTCTCGATCGCCTCGATGATTTGCGCCGCGAACCCGGCCAATTCTTCAACTTCATCCAGAAAATCACGGAACTACGTGTCTGGAACCGGCAGAATGAGGTTGCTAAGGGGCGTCTTATCGCTTTTGTTCTCCTCTGTCGCACATGTTGGCATGTTTAACTCATTTCTTAATCTTAGGTTGTTAAACACTAGCATGTTGCGACACTTTTTATCAAGCCAAAAAATGATTTTCTCAAGTTTTTCTTGCGCCTCTTTGCGGCCAATCAGTAGCTTTTCGGATAAGGTCTAGATAAGAAGCTCAACCTGGTAGGGAGTAGTCTCTTTGACCTGACCGAGATTAAGATGTTGCTTAAAGGCCTCAAAGAGAACTTCGATGCGCCAGCGAAGCCCGTAAAAGCTCAGAATCTGCTTAGGGCTAAAGTCTTTCTGATGGAGGTTGGTAATAAAGATTTGGAAACCGAGAAGGAAGCTGGTGCGGCTGGTATATCGAAGTCTATTGTCGCGGTTTTGTCTATGCTCGCGGCGGCGTTTATGGGCCACCTTCTGAGGGAGTTTGACGGCGATCAGACGAACCGGAAGCTTGGCTTTTTTAACCCACCCGAACGGGCATATCGAGAAGCTTTTGGCCACGTAAAAGTTTGCGTAGATCGAGCTCTTCATCGCCTTCGTTGGCT
Source organism: Candidatus Moanibacter sp. (assembly GCA_965215885.1). Taxonomy (GTDB): domain Bacteria; phylum Verrucomicrobiota; class Verrucomicrobiia; order Opitutales; family UBA2987; genus CBDCEW01. The sequence goes on along the minus strand of CBDCEW010000067.1, from coordinate 1,055 downwards.
AAAAGGCAAGTGCCGGTTTTCAAACGACTCACAAAGAAGCAGCCGCGCTGATCGAGTTGCTTAAAGACATCGAGGACAAAATAGCCTAAGTCGCGCAGGATCAAGTCGTTGGGTTGAGCGAGAGCGAGAATGTCTTTGGAAGCAGCCTGATCGTTTTTTCGGAAGCTACTGAGGCTGAAGTCAACGAAGGATTCATTGCGCAGATCGTAATAGGCCTGAATCTTCAGTTGAGCCTGTTTGGAGCCTGTCTGATTGGACGCTCCGGGGAAGAAGGGGGCCAGGACCTTAGGCAAGCCAATCGAAGTGCTGTCGGCAATGAGAACCCGTTCAAAGCTCCTCATGCAATTTGGAACAGCTCTGCCCACAGGCCCATAAGCTTTAAGTTCTAAAAGCCTCAGGAGCACTAAGGTCATAAAAGCGGTGGCTTTTTTGGCGCACTTTTGGACCGCTTGTCTGGAAATGGTGCGGTTGGCTAAGAATCCAATAAGCTCGGCTTCTTTGCCAAGGGACAAGGCCCCCTTAGAAGCCATCGCCAGCAAAGCCAAAACAAAGTTCAGAGGGGAGATCTTGCGCGATTTCCTCTCTCTAAAACCACTCTGTTTAGCGAGGGCTGTGAGGTTCAACTTACGGAAGGTTTGACGGATACAATCAGCTTTTTTTATACTTTGCATCCGAAGGATAAATCCTATATATAAACGAATGTACAGTATGAAATGCTGCCAAAGTGAAAAAAAATGGGGTAGCCGGTAAAAGTAGAGAAGATAACCCGGCCAAAATGCACTCGCTCAACTGCGAATTTCCTCACCGCTGTGGTCGAAACGAAGCAAATAGAAAAGGGCGAACAAATGGAGTGGAACCTCGAGGATAGAGACACCCTCATACTCCGCCGCAAAATACCTCGCAAGTCTTTGAATCTGACTAAGTTGCGAAAATAAGGTTTACGCGTATGCGCTGGGCGGGATCGGTAGTGAGATTTTCGAGTTAGGAATCTGTCGGAATATTAATTCCTAATCCCGACGCAGATGAGACCGACAGCTTCCTTGTCTCTAGCAGCC
>CBDCEW010000066.1:0-35500 GCA_965215885.1 Candidatus Moanibacter sp. | reverse complement strand
TTTCTTCCGTGACATTTTGTGCTATATGCTGTCTTTGAGATTTTATGCCAGTATTCAAAAGACTCCCTAAGGCGCACTGGTCGCGCCTACCGACGACACTGATTCTTCTGTTCGCATCCTGTTTGCCCGGATTCGGAATCAATTGTAATCAGATCAGCCAATTCATCGGCGTCTATGTGAAGATGCATTATGCCACGGAGGCATTTGACGATGAAATCAGCAGACGTACGCTTGAAAACTTCTTCAAGGCACTCGATCCGGGGAAGATGCATTTTCTCAAAAGGGACTTGGAGGAAATTCGCGCTAGCTATGGCACGGAACTGGACAACAGGATCCTCGCTTCCGATTGCAGAGCGCTCAATGCAGTGTTGCGTCGATACGGTAAGCGGTATGAGGAACGGCAACCGGTTATCGCTGATTGGATAGAGGCTGAGCACGATTTCTCGATCGATGAGTATTTCGATATCGATCGAAAGAAGCGGGAGTGGTTGGAGACTGAGGATGAACTGAACGAGCGCTGGCGAGGGAATGTGAAATATCAGTTGATGAGGTTGAAGAAGCGTTACGGCGAGCTGCCCAAAGCGCGTGAAAGGCTGCACAAAAGATATGAACTGGCGGAGAAGTACCTCAAGGAATTGGATAGCGTCGAGGTGGCCTCGATTTTTCTAAATGCCTTCTCCAAGAGCCTCGATCCCCATACCAGCTATATGTCGCCCGACGACCTGGAGGACTTTCGCATCTCCACCGCCCTCTCTCTTGAAGGTATCGGCGCGGTGCTCCGAAGTGAATATGGCATCACCACCGTGCAAAGGCTTGTACCCGACGGACCGGCCGATAAAGCCGGAGAACTGAAAGTGGCTGATACCATCGTGGCTGTGGCGCAGAAGAACGAAGAGCCGGTCGATGTGATCGATATGAAGCTGCGCAATGTCGTTAAGATGATTCGAGGAGAGCGCGGTAAGGAAGTGCGCCTTTTTATCGAGCGCGAAGAGAAGGACGGGACCAATCAATTGGAGATCGCCATAGTGCGGGACAAGATCGAGTTGAATGACCGCGAGGCGAAGACTTATACCTATTTAGTCGAGGTGCATGAAAATCCCATTTCGGCCCGGGAATACAGAATCGGGCTCATAAAGCTACCATCGTTTTATTTGGATTTCGCGGCGCGAAATAAAAAGGAGGAGGTGTTTAGAAGCTCATCCGCGGACGTGCGCTCTCTTATCGATAAACTTGGATTGGAGAAGATCGACGCTCTGGTCGTGGATTTGCGCGGTAATTCGGGAGGCAGTCTCGACGAAGCGGTAAACATTGCCGGCCTTTTCTTCGATTACGGCCCTGTTGTTCAGGTGAAGAGTACAGAAGGGAGAATTCAGATTCTGGCCGACGCCGATAACCAAACCTATTATGACGGTCCCCTCATCATTCTGATAAATCGTAATTCCGCCAGCTCCAGTGAGATTTTCGCAGGGGCCATCCAGGACTATGGGCGCGGTTTGATTATAGGCGATTCCCATAGTTTCGGCAAGGGAACCGTGCAGAAAGTTAACGAGGTGCGTAAAGGCAAACTCGGTGCTGTGAAAGTGACGATCAGTCAGTTCTTCAGGCCTTCCGGATCAAGCACACAGTTGAAAGGAGTCGAATCCGATATTGTTCTGCCCAATATCGTCGATGAGTACAAGATCGGTGAAAAATTCTATGACTATGTATTACCCTGGAACAAGATTGAAGAAGCCGACTTTGCACGCTTTTCCCTCGTCTCAGGCTACCTGGATTCGTTAAACGGCGCCAGCGCCGATCGCGTCGAGCTGGATAAGGATTTTCAGAAAATATCCGAGGATCTTAAAGAGTATCGGGAGAAAGGGGAGGAACGCACTCGCATCAGTTTGAAAGTAGAGGTTGAGGAAAAATCGGAGAGCGGCCTTGAGGCAAGTGACCTGGAAGAGAAAGACGGGGACGAGGCCGGCTTGGACCGGGTGTCCGAAATTGATGAGGAGCCCGTTTCTGATGCAGGAGATGACGAACACGCCGCGGATGAAAAAGCCATTGCTTCTGATGATTCCTCCTCCAAGGAAGAGGAAAGCGAAACAAAAGAGGATGACAAAAGGCCATCCCTGGAAGACGATATAATGTTGAGGGAGGCGTTGGCAATCGCAGCCGACTACCTTCAACTGCTCAACGATAAGACTCTGGTTGCCATCTCTTATCCCGAATTGGAAGAGGCTGATCTTGTCGATGAGGCCGCCGAAGAGCGCTCAGGAATGCAGTAAAGAGGGGTTTGCCCGCTAAACACGCGAGCTGCCGTCGCTCCCGCTCAGCGGGACTATGGCGAGCAAGTAGGGGGAGATATTGCAACGGATGCAAGGACAGCAACGGATGAGTTGTGGTCTGAGGTAGAGCGAATACCAGATCTTCTCTTTGTCGGGAGCTTCGTCGTAAACTTTGTCGCGAGCTTCGTCGTCAACTCTGTCGCTGTTTTGGGTCGATTTCTCTATAAAGTTTATGACGAAGTTTGAGCAAGGATGCTCGAAGAGGTAGGCCCGCTAAACACGCGAATCAGGCGAAAGGGGAAAAATCTGCAACGAATGAATGAAGGGCAACGAATGCGGATGGAAAGAGGAGGAACCGGCGAAATGGGGAATGGGAGAAGGGGGTTTGGGGTTCGATGGGAAAAGTATAGGGGGTTTTGGTAGTCGATTTTCGGTGGTAGAGCACCGCTCAGCGGGGCGTCAGCAGGCGGGAGCGTTTCGATGCGAGAGATGGGTTTGAGTTATCTTTGTGCTTACAGGCGGAGCGTTTACCAGAACTTCCTCTGTCGTAAGTTTGTGGTACAATCTCTCGACGAAGTTGACGACAAAGCTCGCGACGAAGTTTCCCTTACGGGCGGAAGAAGCACCCTCCAAACTTAATCGTATACTTAGTCGCAAACTTGGTCGAGGGATCGGGCGGAGGGGACGATAAAGTTGACGACAAAGCTCGCGACAAAGTTTCCCTCACGGGGCGATAAAGCACCTCCCAAATTTCGTCGTAAGCCTCGTACTCACTTCCCTTTCTGCTGCACGGCCTGGATGCGTGCCGCCTCCTTGTCCGAAACCTGCATGTATACGTGCGCTTTTTCGTAGACGTACATATAATTGCGGGTGAGAGAAAAGCCGTAGGTCTTCAACATCTTCTTGTTATTCGCGTTGAGTTTCGCCAAAGCCCGATCGATTTTGGCCTGAATGTTCTGGCGGGCGGTAGCATCCTCCGCCTCTTCAAGTTGATTATTCAAATTGATGATGTTCTGCCGTTGAGTCTGAACCAACTGCACATTCCGTTGAAACTCGGCGTTAGATTGTATCCCGTTGATTGAGGAAACGCGGATTAATTTTCGCTGACCGCTCTGCGCGACATCCGCGACCTGCCGGCCGGGGGCCTGGGGTGCCGGGGCCGGCTGGGCCGATGCTCCGGCGGCCTCCTGTTGTTCGGTCGCTCCCCGCTTGGCGCATGCCGTCAGACCCAGTAGAAATGCGGTCAGAAGGGTGAAGGTGATCCTTGAATTCATGTGCATGGAGATATGTGGTCGAAATTACTCTGCTATCAGGTCAACACACGACGCTAGTTCTGAGTATTCTGTTGCGGATTTTGCTTGGCTTGATAGCGGACTGCTTCCTTGTCTGACACAAACATGTAGACGTGTGCCGTCTCCACCACTACGGTGTAATTGCGGGTAAGAGAGAAACCGTAGGTCTTGATCATCTTCTGGTTGTTCTCATTTAGCTTGGCCATAATGCTGTCCAGCTGTTGTTGAAACTGCTTCTTTTCTTCAGGAGAAGACGCGTTCTCGATCTGGTTGTTCAATTGTATGGCCTGCTGGCGTTGAGACTGCACCAGGCGCACATTGCGCTGGAATTCCTGGTTTGCCTGGACGTTGTTTAACGAACAGACGCGCACGAGCTTTTTCTGCTGAGCCTTTTGCTCGGCCTGTGGTTCGGGAGCGTCTTCGATCTGCAGGTTGTCGAATTGCGCAGTGGCCACCCCAAGCGCCAGCACGGTGCCTGTGATGAGCGTGATTCCAAAGGCCTTTCTCGTCATTGTGCCTGTGATGGTTATGTCAATATTCGCCGCCCATTGAGAGTCTTCGGAGAGCGGCGTAAAGGTTTATAGGAAATACCAATCAGCGGGAAAAGCCAAACATTAAATTGACAGAGGTGAAGAAATAGAAAGACGATTCAGCCTCGAAAATGGCCGAAGGCGAAGAAAATTCGACCACCGTGACAGTGATCGTGCCTTGTTATAACGAGAGGCAGACCCTGCGTGCCATTGTGGAGCGGCTTCGAGCCATCGAGGAGGCAACAACGAGGCTTGACATTCACATTGTGGATGATGGCTCGACCGACGGCTGTGGACAGATAGCAAAAGAGCTGAGCCGCGAATATGCGAATGTGAGGGCCTCCCTGCATCCAAAGAATCGGGGTAAAGGGGCGGCTTTGAGAACAGGATACAAGGAGGCAAAAGGCGATATTGTCGCGGTGCAAGATGCGGACTTGGAGTATGACCCTCGCGATTTGAAGAAGATGATTGATTTGGTAAAAGAAGATCGGGCCGACGTAGTCGTTGGTTCGCGTTTTCTCACTGGTGATGCTCACAGGGTCCTCTATTTCTGGCACTCTGTAGGTAATCGACTCATTACTTTTCTCAGCAATATGTTGACCGATCTCAACCTCACGGACGTCGAAGCCTGTTACAAGGTCTTCAAACGCGATTTTCTCGAGGATATTGAATTCTGCGAGGACCGATTCGGGATAGAGCCGGAAATCATAGCCAAAATAGCTGAAAGGCGCCCCCGTATTTACGAGGTCGGAATTACTTATTCAGGACGCACCTACGAAGAAGGAAAAAAGATCGGCGTCGCCGATGGATTCCGCGCTCTTCACTGTATATTCCGCTATAACGCATATAGAGCACCAATTCCTCTTCAACTGCTCTACTTCTCGCTCTTCAATCTCCTCGGCCTCTTGCTGAACTTGGGAGTATTCAAATTTCTGACGACTAATGCAGTGGAGGTTCCCAGGGCCGTTGTGATCTCGTTTCTCATCTACGCCAGTTTTCAGGCAGGGTGTGTGTCTCCTCTCCTCTTTCGTAAGCACAGTCGATGGACATCGGCAATAGAGCCTGTCATACACGGTGCTGCCTTGGTGACCGCCGCGGTAGTCGATTTTTCCGCCACCGCAACGCTTGCCGATATCGGGTTTTCCATCCACACCTCCAAGACTCTCGCCCTCCTGGCCACGATCTTCTATCTCTATTATTGGTATCGCTTTATCGTCTACAGCGCCAAACCGGTCTACGGGAGTTGAGGTTGCCCGATGCAAAAAGCGCACAACCAGTCTTTCAGATTCCGGTGACAAACCCCCACATTCTTGCGAACGCGGCTACAAGATCTCGTAAGTCGTTAATATTTGTAGCCGCGTTCGCAAGAACGTGGTCGAGGAGTACGAAACTGTCAGACCGTGGCAATCCAGAAACTCAGAAGGCTAATTCTGGATTGCTTCGTCATTCTTCCTCGCAATGACTTGGTTCGATTTCGATTAGCTGTCCTTGATTCTTGACCCCTTCTTCTCGAAAACTCAAGACCTCTCGCGCACTCCCTGTTTCCGACTCTCTTACCGCGCTCCCTTTCGTCCCGGCTTGCCGGGATGTTTCGCGGGCACCTTCACTTTCCTCACTAGCGTTCAAATAGAATTTTACCAATCCTGCGAATCGTCAGGTCGAGGAAGAAATGCGCGACTGAGAGCAGATTTCTAACGGTGAGCGCCGTGGAAGTTCCAGCCTTGCGTTCAGTGGCTCTGGTTTCGACTTCCAGGTAGTCGACCCCTTCGTCCAGCAGACGTGTAATCATGTCGGCCTGAAATCCGAAGCCTCGGTAGTTGGTGTGCCAACGCATAACGTTATATCTTAAATGGATGGCAAGCCCATTATAGTAGCTGATTTTATAACCACTGAGGAAATTCACGATCGCCGTGTAAGTCTTTGACAGCATTCTTCGGTGCAGCGCCTTACCTGCGCACTCCACCTGATCGGCAATGATCATATCCGCTTCTCCCAGGTGATTGAGCAGATTCACGAGGGTCTCTTTTGACTCGACGTCATCTCCGCATATAAGGCGATAGTACTTCCCTTTGCCCAGAAATGCTCCGTCGATATAGTTCTGTGCAAGACCGTTATTGACCGCATTGATTTTGAGAGAAACAGGGAGTTCCGAGTGGTCCTCGATATACTGCTCGACAAGAGCGGGGCTTCCATCGGCCGAACCATCATCGATGACGATAATCTCCCAGGAGCATTCGACTTCATTGAGCGCGGAAAGCAGCGTATCGAGCGTGCCGATAATATTCTCTTCTTCATTGTAGCAGGCTACAATGAAGGTTATATGGATCTCTGACTGACGGTTCTGTTCTCTCTCCATGGTTCGACATTCGCTGGGATAAATTTGACTGTCTCCACTGTCGCTGGAATCGGCCGGCCAGGCAAGGATACAAACATTCCCCTATGGATGTTGCAGGACGAAATGCTTCCGCTTTCCGCTACACACTTCGATTCAGAATATTCAGGACTGACGCAGGTGGGGGCCGGACCACTTTTTTCCGAATATGACTGCTTTCAGGAAGTCCATTATCCTGGCAATGATCAGAAAGGTGAGTTTGCCGGAATAATAACGCCCATTTCTTTCCGCCAGATGCCCTCCTTGCACTAACCGGGTGATGCGCGATTGAACCATCTCGTTTGCGTCGTATAGGGAGAGAAGAGTGTCGATTGTAACTCTCTGTGTGCCGGATTCCAGAATTTCTCGAAGAACGCGCAGCCGTATCGACGCGATGTTTAGATTCACAAAAACGAAGAACCCGAATCCCAATGAAAGGTAGGTCAGGAAATTGGACGTAGAATAAGCGAGGTAGACCAATACCTCGCTCGTCTGCGCATGAAGGGCGAGGTGGGTTAGCAGGAATTGGGAGATGAGGCCAAATATAAAGGCAAAGACCACTGTTACCAGGGGTCTATCCCCCGGAAGTATTCTTGCCAGTAGCAGAAAGAGAAGAGCGTTGAGCAGGAGCCCAATCAGGGGTGCCAGGGCCAAAGCGCCGAAGTCTCCTAATGCGGAAATTACTATCCTCCTTTCCTCAAATTGAGAACCGTTGCGACCGCTCTGAAGGAACGTGCGATGACCAGACCCCGTCGGGACAATTCGAGGTGATCGCCCTCCTCCCTTACCAGTGCGTCTCGCAAGAGGGCCCCTACACGCGATTCGACCAGAATATCATTGGTTATCAATCCAGCAATCTCCTCACGGCTTCTCCCCTCACTCCCCGCGGCATGGACGAATTTTATGATCGATAGCGAAGGGCTGTCTTCCTCGATTGCAGAATAGAGGGCCGTATAGGCAAGAGAAGTGGAAACATAAAACAGTATGATGTGAAAGTTATTCCAGAATATCCAGGGAGAGAATTGGTTGGGGAAGAGGAGATTGCCCGTCGTTAGACCGGCCAATAGCGTGATTGCGAAAATGATAAGAAGCGTCCTTATCTGCCTCTTCGGCAGGTAGATGCGCCAGAAAAGCAAGTGCAGGGCAAAGCCGAGGGCGAGAAGCCCGATTCCGAAGATCACGATGAACATGCGACTATTCTAAACTTTGCTTCGTAAACCAGCCTGGAGATTCTCCGAGACCTTGGAAGAAAATGAACCTGAGATTTCAGAGATACTGTCATTTGCCTCTTCGTCTACGATTCTGATGATGAAATACTGTGGCTTTCGGGTTGATCGTGTAAAAGTAGCTCAAAGTATAACTGCTGTGCAACGATTCCTCTTCCTTCCCAGAGATCTCAGGTTCATTTTCTTGTTTCTAGCCCGAATATTTCATAAATCTCCTGCTGCGATCGCGGATATCACTGCATCTCAATCCCTTCCCTTGCCCGGCGACCGCAGAGGGTCTCAACACGCTGTCGCCCGCCGTGCCGCGGAAAGGCTCTGATATGCAGCAATCTACGTGGTCTCGCTACGAAGTGTGTGAAATGTTCGGGCTAGTCCCGGCATGCCGGGAATGTAAAGAGTTCGAATAAGTCTGATCCCGGCTTGCGGGGACTAGACCTGGTATTCCGGAGGAACGAAATACTCGCCTCCCGAGCTTTTAAGCCGAGCAAAGATGGACGTGGCGAGAGAAGACGCCAAAACCAGGAAAACGCGGCCGTCAACGGGTACCTGTTCCGGGCGATAGACCGGTTTTCCCATGTATTGTTTACCGGATCTGTTAGGATCTTCGTCGACAAAGAAGTCAACTGAATATCCCGTCGCTTCGAGTTCGCGATAGAGCCAGGTAGCGGAGATGGAAGTACCGAATAATCCGAACGGGTTGACTGCCGCTATTTCGCTGGCACGTGTGAGAACGGATCTCATCCAATCGAGATGTCGACGGACGAGGTCAGCATAAGCTCAGAACTCGCTATCATGCGGGTTGGCGGGCAGGGGGCAATCGCAGATACAATTCCCGGCTTTTAAGAGCTAAAGAAAACGGTAGGCTTCATCTTCGAACCATCAAATTCGAAGAAAAATGGAGAAACCTACCGTCAAAGAAGAGACCTTCTTACAGTGCATCCTTGGAGTGGACAAGGGTAATCCCTCGATCACGGTCTATCGGGATCTGAGGGAAGGCAAACTGCACGTCTATTACGGGCATGAGCTTTTTGAAGTCGTAGAGGACGATCGGGAGCAAGTTGAATTCAAGCTATTGGAGGGGCGCCTCTACAATGCGGGGTTGAAGAAAGGGCGCTTAGAGAAGCAATTTGAGGTTGACCCCAAAACGATGAAGCGGTGGGGGGAGGCGCTTCAAAGCGGAGATGCCGAGACCTTAGCGCGAGTGCTGGCGGGACGCAGCGCTCATCGCAAATTGACGAGGGAAATCCGGAGTTTTGTGCGGGTGCGCTTCGGGCAGATCTATGGGGAGAGTCGGTATGGCTACAGCAAGAAGATACGGGGGGAGATCGAGGAGGTGTTCGGAGTTAACCTCAGTGGGGAAACTTTGCGCCCTGTCTTTAAGGAGCTTAAAGAGGCCCGGGCAAAGGAGGCCGAAGCCGAGAGGGCGCAAAATCGGGAGACTCCCTGGGATTGCCCGGAGGACTCGGGGAGGGACGAACAGGAGCAAGAAGCAGAAAATAGCCCCGAAAGCGAAGGGGACAATCGCAAGGGGTCTCCCGATTTTTCGAGGGAGAGCTCCGAAGCGGTGCAATGGTATCGGCACCTGGGAGTACTTCTGTTCAGTGCCGCGCTCAGAGAAGTCGCTCAGATTGATCGCGAAGAGGGCTGGCTTTTGAAACAATGGGTGGCTTGCGGGTTGTTGGCCGCGGTCAATATCGAGCAGAGCAAACTGCTCGATCTCGAAGACCTGCAAAAACTCATCGGGCGAGTCCTGTATACCCCCTATCTGCAACGCCAAAGCCTTAGCGCCCTGGCCGATGAAGGGCTTTTAAGAGAGATCCTCAGAGTGAACGCGAGGGGCCTGAATGCTTCGGATGAAGAGAGCTTTTATTATGATCCGCACACCAAACATTACACCGGAATGAGCAAGGTGCTGGCGGGATGGTGTCCGGGTATCCGTCTGGCCGACAAAGCGCTCCACAGCGATTTTATTCATACCCTCAAGGGCTATCCGGTCTATTTTGCGAGCACTGACAACTATGAGGATATAAGGGAACGGTTTATCCCCAACTGCGAAGCGATGCTCGAGCTGGTGCAGTTGCCGGCTGATAAGAAGGTGAGCATTTACGTGGACCGGGCGATCGCCGCGGAGTGGTTTTACGAAGCCATCGTGGAGCATCCTCAACTCGAAATCATTACCTGGGAAAAAGGTTACAAGGCCAGCGCCCAGCCCCTCCAACGGATCGACGGGCAGTTGCGCCTGCAGCGCGCGCGCAACCATGCCGAAGATCTCCAGGAGTATCATCTTCGCTATCAGCGGGGCCCCTGGAAGAAAAATCCTCAACTGGTGCAGTGGATCGTGGAGGCGACCAATCCAAAAAATCGAACCATTACCGTGAGCATCCTGGCGACCGATCAGCAGGCCCGAAATGAAGAGGTAATCAAAGGGATGTTCAGTCGCTGGATTCAGGAGAATGACTTCAAATACCTCGATAAGCACTTTGGGATTAATCAGATCACCTCTTATCGCACCGTCCACTACAAGCGATTAGCCCAACACCTTGAGGACAAGCAGGAGAAAAGCGGTGCCGCCAAAGCCCTCCTGAAGCAAAAACAGCAATGCACCGAAGAATTGAAAAGACTGCTCCTGGCCGAGCATGCCCACCCGGGCAAAAGCGCCCCAAGGGGCGAAAAGATCCGTCGACTCGATCAGGCCCTCAAAGCCCTCCAACTCGAACTGGAGCAAATCGACACCGAATGCTCGAGGCTGCAGCGCCTCATTGATGAAAACTATGTCCGCCTGGACACCGCTAACAAGTCCCTCATGGATGCCTTGAAAATCTTCGCCCCGCATCTGCGCGAACATTTGCGTGTATTCGCGGTTCTCTTCTTCTCTTTGCGTTTCGGTTATGCTACGCTAGGTAAAGCCGTGGTCAGATGATCGTGGAAACTCTTGGGCGATATTCATCATTTCGCGCTTTCCTTTCTGAGCAGCCTGAAATCGGTGGGCCTTGCCGCAGGAGCTTTAATCGCTTCGGGTTTAATTCCGTTGAAGCTATGCTTCGTTTCTAATTCAGTAAAGTCTAATCACTCAAATGCCTCGGGGCTTGCCCCGAGGATCTTTACTGGCAATTTTTTGAAAAATGCGTGAATAACTGCTTCCATTGATTGGTAACGGTTATCCTGGCTGTCATCGCCCTGGTGAACATTGTGAGGGTCAAAACTGGATCCGCTGGGTCATCGACCAAGTAACAGCTTCTACAAGCAGCTCGAACCCTTTAAAGCTCGCTACAACAACTATCGTGACGACCACGATCTGTTTCGCAATTTGACTCACAGTGACGGCGTTCTTATAGAGAGGGGCTGTGCGGTCGAAGCGCATTTATTCCCCACCGCAACTTATCCCCCTCGGGTGCAGGCGGTGGTGCTTGAGTATCTGCAAACTCTCAATCAGAAGCCCTTACTGATGCCCGACGGTTCAGGCCGAAGAATCATCTTCCGACTGGGCAAAAAATCGGGATTTAAACTTGCGATTGCATAGTGCCTTTAGAGGGGCAATATAGTGAGGTCTGAATCTCTTGTGCGAAGGCGTTCCTCATTCCTACAAAGCTAATCCGAGTTCCACTTTCGCCGCCAGGACTTCCTCTTCATTGGGTATTCGATAATGCCAGTTATTGTCGTCTTCCATGAAGGATATTCCCTTACCTTTTATCGTGTTCGCGATCAGTGCGACCGGTTTGCCGCTCCCATCCGGAACCTTCCCCAGAGCGTCGGCCAAAGCATCGATATTGTGACCGTCGACTTCGGTGGTATTCCACCCGAATGCCTCCCATTTGCTCGCAAGCGAATCGAGGGACATAACCTCGTTGCTTCGATCCGTGGCTTGCCACCGGTTATAATCGACAACAATGGCAAGATCTTCCAGGCGTTGCGCGGGAGCAAACATGGCCGCTTCCCAGACCGATCCTTCATTGCATTCTCCGTCACTCATTACAACATACACCCGAAAAGTCTGTTTCGTGATCCTCGCCGACAGGGCCATACCGACGCCGACAGGTAACCCGTGGCCAAGAGAACCCGTCGCCAGTTCGACTCCGGGGGCGCAATAGGGGGCCGGCTGTTCAGCGAGGGGACTGCCGGCTTGAGCGAACGAATCCAATGTATCCATCTCGATTACTCCTCGAAATGCAAGGGTGGTGTAAAGGGCCGTAGCGGCGTGCCCTTTACTGAGAATGAAGCGATCCCGCTCGGGAGCGTGGGGCATTTCCGGATCCAATCGAAGCACTCTCCAATAGGCCGCTACAAGGATGTCGACACAGGAGAGAGCGGAAGCGAGATGCGGGGTGTTCGCCCTGTGGGAGAGTTCAACCAGTTTATATCGAATGCGCCGGCTAAGCAGATTGAGATCCGTATCGTCCCCTTGATCAGGAGTGCTGGAGAATTCATTCATCGGCTTCGGTTCTTCCAATTATTTCGGAACATGATTTGAGACTCCGAGAACCACGGAGAATGAATTGACCGCGGATGGACTAGCGCAGCGTAGCCGCAACCAAAGGAATGAGGCAGCAACGAATGAATGAAGGGCAACGAATGGGGACTGAGAGAGCATTGAAAGCACAATCTTTTCTGTATCAGCTTTTTACAATCTTTGTTTGGGAATCTTACCCACCGTCCTCACTTTGAATATCTGGTTTAGCAGAGCATCCGTGCCCATCCGTGGCATCCGCGGTCAGATTTTTTTCAGACTCCTATACTTTTAAATCGATCAGACAGTGGATGACTTCTCCCGCTTTCATCCGCTCTATCCCGGTGTTCACTTCTTCAAGGTTAATGCGATGAGAAATAAAACCGGCGGGATCGAACGCCCCCTCTTCGATCAGGCGCACATACCGCGGTATATCGAGATGCGGCCGACTCCCTCCCCCCTCCGACCCCTTCAGCACTTTCCCGAAGTGAAGAGGAAGCGTGTGTATCACGGCGCGCGCGTCGTGCCGCATTACCCCAAAGAGTATACAGCGTCCTTTGGGTTGAGTGAGGGCGTAAGCGGAGGCAATGACATCCGGATTTCCTGTTCCGTCGATCACTACATCGGCGCCACACTCCCCTGCGATTGATTTCGCCCCTTCCAGGAAACCTGAGTTCGAGGAATTGATCGTATGGGTGGCGCCGTAATCCTTTGCCTTAGTGAGTTTCCTATCAATGAGATCGACCGCGATTATGGGGTGGGCGCCGGCCAGCCGAGCGCCGAGCACGACACCCAGACCGATGCCTCCGCAGCCGATGATGACGACCGATTCCCCGATTCTCACCTGGGCGTCGTTGTTGATTATGCCGAACCCGGTGGTGAGCGTATCCGCGAGTAAGGCGGCCGTGTCAAAGTTGATCGAATCCGGTATGGGAGTGAGCCGGTTTTCGGAAACGACGGCGTACTCGTTAAATGTGGTAACATTTCCGGCATTCGCTCTCCGATCGCCCCATCCGTATACTGGCGGACTGCCTTCAATACCTGCGCCGGGCCGCCAGTGCATCACGACGCGGTCACCCGGTTTGACCGACTTTACTTCGGGGCCAATCTCCCGAACGATGCCGCCGCCTTCGTGGCCCAAAAGGTGGGGTAGGTATCGATCCGGCCCTTTAATTCCGGCAATTTCACCAATTTGAGAGCCGCATATGCGACTCACTCTCACCTCGACCAGAACCTGACCGTAACTTAGAGAAGGAATTACCACCTCGTCCACGACAAGGGGTTGATTCTGTTCAACCAATATTGCGGCTTTCGTGTTCATGCTAAAAGTTCAGCAGCGACATACCACCCTTGAGGAGGACCGCCTTCGAGATAGGGCGCGAGTTGCCGACTATCTTTACGGCTTGGGCACCGGCCAGTTGACCGAGAAGAGTTGAGAGATTGACCGGAAGATTGCGGTACGCTGCCAGTGAAGCCACGGAAAAGAATGCATCTCCCGCTCCTATCGTATCGGTTACGACGGTTTCCAACGGTTTACATATCGCCGGCTCCTCCCCTTCCTGAACGCCTAAGGTTTCCACCGCTCCTCGAGTCAACCATGCGGATTGCGCATTAAATTGCGAACGAAGCTTACCCAATTCGGCCAGGTAATCGAGATGGCGGTGGCCGCAGGCGAGTTGGAGCTCCTGTTGGTCGAGGGAGAAGCAGTCGGCCTTCTCGTATTGCCTCGAAATGATGTTGAAACCATGGTTGTTGCTGTTTGTCTGGCAATTCAAAGCAAGAAACTGCGCCTTGGCCTGAACAGATTCCCTTATCTCCCTTTGCATAAGACCGTGTCCAAAGTCGGCCACCAGGACGAAGTCGAATTCCTTGATGTCGTGATCGATCCGTTCCAAGACGGCTCTCTGGGTAGATTCCTTCGGGGGTTCCGAATCAATAATGTTGATGGAAAAGAGTTTGCCCAATTCCTTTCCCTCCGCTGTCGGTTCCACGAATCGCTGTTTCACGATGGTCGTGAATGACTCATCACGGATAATTCCGTCCTCCTCCGGAGCAATGTAATCTCGAATGTGGGTGTCTACAAACGATTCCGTTCCGACAAGGCTGACGAGCCTCACGTTGGCGCAGAACTCTTTGAGATGTCGAAACACAGCAAGCGCCCCTCCCGCTTGCGTCTCCTCGTCGAGGAATCTTCCCGAGATGATTCGATTCTTGGATGTCAGGCCCTGCACGGTCACATTTGAATAGCGATCGAAGATGATATCGCCGATGATGAGGACTCTTGTATCGTAAAAATCATCCACGATTTCTCTGAGTTTCCCGGGCGTGTAAGACTTCGCGATTTCCTTGCAGTAATCTTTGATCGGTTCGTCGATGTGCGCAAAATTCTGGTTCAGTAGTCGCGTCGAGCTGTAGACTACGGATCCGATGAAACGCACTTTACCTCCGTGTTTCTCGACTGTGCGCACGTCATCGCGAATCGAGCCGGTGACATCACTCTCAGGATTCTCATATTCCTTGCCTTTGCAATAGACATTCGGTTTCACACATTCGATCGCCTCGACCGCGGCAGGATATGGGATTAGAACGACATGGTCCACACAGCCGAGGGCCGCCAGGCTTCGCGCTCTTAACTGATCGTTGAAATGCGGACGCCCCGGACCCTTGTTGACAAACTGTTCCGCGGTCACCGTCACGACAAGGGTATCACCCAGCGCCTTTGCCTCTTCCAGATGGATGATATGGCCGGGATGTATCAGATCGAAAGTGCCGTGACACTGCACGATTCTCTTGCCCTCAGCCCGCAGGCCCGCAAAGACCTCTGAGGCCTTCTCGAATTGAAGTATCTTATCCTCGTTCATTCGTGGTACTGCGGAACTCCCGACACGACGGGATGGGCCACTATTCCTCTCCTGAGGCAGCCTACGGCCGCAAACAAACTGGAAGGCTGATAAGACAGAAGAGGGGTCACAGAGGGCCACAGAGAACCACAGAGGCACACAGAGATGACTTGCGTGGACAATGTCAGGCCGAATTTACCCTCTTGCTTTGGTTCGGGAAGGTTGTTGAAGCCCTGGTGACACCCACTCCGCACCGACCGCTGCATCGATAACAGTGGATCAGAAGAATTCGAAGTTTCCTGACGGAGTAGAAAATTGGGAGGGGTCGACTTCGCCTCGCGCGGAGCGCGGTTCAAACGGTCAAGGAAACATTTACGAGAGCGTGACTTGATTTTGAGCCAAGAGAAAACGCTCTCGTAAATGCTTCCTTGACCGTTTTCCACTCTGCCGTAAGGCAGAGCAGGCGAAGTCGACTCCTCCCAGTTTTCTACCTTTCCGTGTAACATTCTCCGTGATCCTCCGTGCTTCTCTGTGGTGCTCTGTGACCCTGAATTTGCTTTGATTTAACTATTTGTTGCTGGCTTACTTACACATCTTATCTCCGTAAATTGCACGGAAGTTTCGAGGTAAATCTCTACACCTATTCCTCTTCCATTCCGTTTCTCTTGCATGCCCTGAGCCCCGTCGAAGGAGTTTCCTTCTGTTCAATTCTTTATCGCGAAAGAAGACCGTAGCAACCGGGGTGGCGTTCCAGCCTCATGGATTGCATATTGTAATATTCGGGCGCGTCGATTTCGAGAAAACGACCATTGGCGAAGGCTTGGCGCAAGTTTGCTACTTCCTTTCTAATTGAGCTAACAGGCCGGTAGTTGAGAGTCCCCAGGATTTTTTCCGAAGAGATATGATAATCGCGTTGGTCGAGACTCTCCGTAATCTCGATTCTCACCTTCAAATCGGAGAGTTCTTCCTGAATAACTTTGGCAATCTCGATGACCTTATGATTCTCAAATCCGAAGTTAAAGGTCTTGCCGTTAATCTCTGCTGCCTCAACTCGGGCGAGCATCGAGTAGAGGTGAACCATATCCGTCATACCAACGTTGGGTCGCCGCTGTTCTCCTCCGTGCACCGTGATGAGATTCTTGCTTATGGCGTCGGCCGTGAGCTTATTTACCGTGAGATCGAATCGCTGGCGGGGCGATACGCCGCAAATCGTCGCCGGTCTGACATTGACGGCACAGAAGTTGGATGAAGCGGCGGTGAGGACGAGCCATTCAGAGAGCGCCTTGTATCTCGAGTAAAATGTGAGGGGCTCGGGCTCCAGGTCTTCCGTAACGTTGGATTCATCTTTGATACCGAAAACGCTGCTCGATGAGGCGTTAATGAAACGTCTGACGCCTTCTTCCTTGGCTAGACCCCACTCGAAAAGCCTTTCGAGCGGGCGGTTTAAGGTTCTCCGCCACGGGCGGACCAGCCTATGGCTGGCAGGTTTCGGGTTTTAGGCTGCCGGCGCTGCCGATGAGCAGGTATTGAGCGGCCATCGGCGTGGCTTGCTGCACAATACGTATATTTGCCGCTGTCTGGAGGCATACTCATCCCGTGGTGCTTTTTTCTCTGAGCTTCAAAGCGGTCAGATTCAGGCTGCCTGTTCCAGTTCCTCCCCTCGGCGTTTCTTCATCAGTATGATGCGGCAGAAGTTGTAGGCCAGAACCTTCTCGAGCAGTTCATCGCCTACCGCATCGATGCCGCGGCGGCCGAGTTCGCCAAAGGCAAATCCATCTTTAATCGTGAACATCAGCGACTCCACTGCGGAGCGATCGCGGCGTGCCTCGCGATACGCCTCGCTCTCCCAGTCCTCGGGGGTGGTCAACTTCTTGCCCTTCGCCCCACTGATACTGATCTGCTTTACCCCCATGCTCAGCACCTCCTTGCGTCCCTTCGCCGAAGCATATCCGTCATCGGTGCTGACCAGTTCAGCAATGACACCGGTGCGCTTGATCGAATCGCCGATGGCCGGCGCCAGCTCAATGGAGTCTGCCGCGTTGCCTTGCGGTACGATCAGGCTGGTGACAAAACCGTTTTCGCTGCGAACCAGTTGTGGCTTGTACCCGATCACTGGATTGCGGCTGCCCTTCTTGATGTAGGCCGCCGATCCGTCCGAGAGGCTCAGGACCTTCTGTGTGGACGGTAGCTTCTTTTCGTGAAACACCCGATCATGAGCATACTCAACAACCCGCTTGGCGTCGGCAATATCGCCCCTGATCTGGCTCAATGCCCGCTCCAGAAGCTCCCGGCGAGTGGGAGGCAGTGAATCCATCGACAGGCCCTCTTCAAGATGGCTCAGTTCCCCCGTTAGTGAGTCGGCCGCCTTGCGGCCCCGCTTGAGCAACCGCCGGTAGTGTTTCTTCAGCTTGCCCTTCGACTTCGGTTTGCCCGCGGCCAGACAAATCTGAAACTCCAGCTTGTCCATTTCCTCCAGCCAACGCCCAACCCATCCCTTGCGAAAATCCTCCAGCCCGAAGACATGCAACTTCTGACCCAAACGATTGGCCCGCATCAAAAGACCGCTCAGAATCTTCCCATCGGTGGGCCAGCAGCTGTTTGCTTTCACCGAGGTGCTGTCGATCGTCAGCTTCCCGAAATCGTCCCATTGCTCCTGGAGGATAAACCCAATCTGTTTATCAAAGATCAACTCGCGGGTCGTATGGCTGACCAGGTTCACGTTCTCCAGAATCGTCGTCACCGCCGGCATTCTCAGTCCCCCGCTCTGCAAAAATCCGTACAAGCTCATCGACTCGCGCACAAACCGCCGTGCCGGTTTCGTGGTCAACGAACCCAGAAACCCTCGAATCATCACGAACACGTATACCGCATAAGCCGGCATCCGCGGCCGGCCTGCCCCAAGATTCAATTCAGCAGCCAGAATATTCTCCTCCTCGATGTCCAGCTCCGGCAGCTCCGCTGTGCGCCCTTCAAAGAACCTTCGATCTTCCAATCGAAGTTTCTTCTTCTCACGCGCATGGGCGTCCAGATCCTTCTCGATCGCCTCGATGATTTGCGCCGCGAACCCGGCCAATTCTTCAACTTCATCCAGAAAATCACGGAAATCCGTGTCTGGAACCGGCAGAATGAGGTTGCTAAGGGGCGTCTTATCGCTTTTGTTCTCCTCTGTCGCACATGTTGGCATGTTTAACTCCTTTCTTAATCTTAAGTTGTTAAACACTAGCATGTTGCGACACTTTTTATCAAGCCAAAAAATGATTTTTCTCAAGTTTTTCTTGCGCCTTTTGCGCCTCTTTGCGGCCAATCAGTAGCTTTTCGGATAAGGTCTGGCTAGGGTCAAAAGTTGTCCAACAGCGTCAAAATTTACTTGCCGTGTAAGGGTCTCGTCGATTTCGCCGGTGGGATCGTTGGAGATCGCTGCGAGATGGATAACGGTATCGATTTCCTGAAGTGCCGCTCGGACTGTGTCGGAATCGCGAATGTCGCCTGCCATGAATTCGAAACGCGGTTTCCAATCGTTATAGGCCGGATTTCTCTCCAGGTCCATAAGGCCGGCATCGGTATAGAGCATCAGGTCCAGAACTCGAACAAAATATCCCTCTTCCAGGAGAAAGGGAGTAAGACAGCTCCCCACATAGCCGAAACCCCCCGTCACAAGAATGCGTTTCGATTTCATTTAAGATCCTTTAATTGGTCACGGATGGCTCTGCATTACCACGGATGGGAAACCAGTCGAACCTGAATTGAAGGCGGCTTCGTACTCGATGCGTGTTGCGACAAGGTTCGGGACAAGGTTTGCGACGAGGTTTGCTGCATTGAACTCTGAGTAGGCCTGCGGTGATCGACTCGACAGAGCTCGTCGAAGTCCTGTCGAATCCGTAGACCGGCAGGACATTCGTGATCGGATTGGGAAAGGGACGCCTACTTCCCCTGGGTAACCTTGTCGCGAACCTCACTCCCGAACCTTGTCGAACGCAATACATTGAATACCAGCCTTTTCTAAGACAAAACTCGCTCAAAAAACAAAATTGTGCTGGATCGTAGTACGGATTTCCACGGATGGGAGGGTAATCTCCCCTCGGATTCAGGTCAACCACGGATGGGGAAGGGTAGCGCAGGAAGAGAAAGTGAAAGTGGGGGAGTGACGAGTGACCGGACACAGGAATCGTTCTTTTCGCTGACGGGACAATCATCCTCGTTCTTGGAACTGATAAGAATCTGCTGAAAAATCCCACGTTCTTGCGAACGCGGCTACTGTGCTCCGTAAGTCGTTTATTTTTGAGCCGCCCTGCCGTACGGCAGGGTTGTTGCGGATGCCGATAGGACAGATTTCTCAGGAGAATAAGATAAACTACCTGTCTCTAATTTCCGTCCCTGAGATCCCTTGTGTCATTGCGAGGTCTGCTCTGTGGCAGACCGTGGCAATCCAGAAATTCAGAAGGCTGATACTGGATTGCTTCGTCATTCTTCCTCGCAATGACATGCTTCATATATATAAATTACCTGTCCCTAATTTTCTCCTTCGCATCCCCGTAGATCCCGCCAATCCTGTCTGAGAATCCTCCTTTCGCGCTCCTTTTCGCGGCTTTCGTGGGCAAAGCGCAGCTACTTGGGCCGGATAAACTACCTGTCCCTAATTCTCTCTTCGAAACGACTTCCATCAGAAATCCAGCATCCGGGATGAGATATCGAAACGCTCCCGCGTTCCGCTACATCTTGCGGAAAATTGAACTTGAACACTGATCGCCGGTTACTGACGACTGTTTACTGATCAATTTCCCCTCCTCCCCATCTGACGGACGAAGTTCGACAGATGGCTACCCGGAAATCCGGCAGGATTTCCGGGTTAGGGTTTATGGATGTAATCGAGCGGTTGAGACTTGAGCACGTCAAAATATCTCTCAACCCACGCAATGGTCTCGCGGATCCCTTCCTCCAGAGTGATCTTATCCTGCCAGCCGAATTCATTTCGCGCTTTACTGCTGTCCAGATAGTAGGCGGAGTCTTTCCCCGGCCGTTCTCCTGCCACCTCAGCGAGGGTGTCGAAAGGGATATCCATACAATCGCAGATCAACTGGACGAGTTCTCGAATCGAGATGTAGCGATTCGTGGATAGGTGGTAGACATTGGGGGGCGCCGCCTCCCGGGCCACGCTCAGCGTGCCCGCCGCGATGTCGTTAATGTGGATGAATGAGCGAATGGAAGATCCGCCTCCGTGCAGTTGGAGCTTTCTTCCCAGGCGGGCGTATAGAATTGCCCGTGGAATAATGCGGTAGAGCTGTTGGCCGGGCCCATAAACATTGGCCGCCCTCGTAAAGACGACTGGGAATTGGTAGTTTCCGAAGAAATTCCGCAGGCTCATGTCGCAGGCGGCTCGTGACGTTGCATATGGGGTGCTTGGATTGAAAGGAGTCTCCTCGTTGACCGGATCTGAACAGTTTCCATAGACTTCCGGGGTCGAAATATGGACGTACTTCTTGAGATTTGGCAGCTGCCGCAGGCCATCGTGGAGCCGTACGTTTGCCGTGACATTTGTCTGATACCAGTGCTCAGGTTGCTTCCAACTCTCCGCTACCATACTCTGTGCGGCAAAGTTGATCACATAGTGGGGACTGAACTCCTCGATCGTGCCGACGATTCTGTCGGTGTCGTGATTGAGATCCGCCTGGTGGAAAGTGAATTCCTGCTGCGGCAGGTCGGAAACCCATCGATAGGGAAGAAATGCGGAATGGGGTTGTTGGGAACGGCTGATTCCCAGGACTTGTGCGCCATCCTCCAGAGCATAGCGCACAAAGCTGGCCCCGGAAAATGAATTGCTCCCGATTACAGCGATGCGTTCAATCATGTGTTTGTCAAACTTTGTCGTAAGCCTTGTCGTAAGCTTTGTCGTCTCTTCCTTTCAGTTCGGGCGATCGAGTTGACGCCGAAGCTTACGTTTAAGTCTGGTGGGGACTCCCTTCACCCGTCAGGGAAACTTCGTCGTAAGCTTGTGCGTCGTTTTCGTTCTTTTTCGACAAAGCTCACGACAAAGGATTCTCCCCATCCGCGTCCATCTGCGTTAATCTGCGGTTCTCCCTCTTCCTCCCCTTTTCACGCTTCTTCGCCTACTTGATCGTCGATGGCCGGCCGATTCTTCTGCAGCCACTGCATCACCATGTGCCCGATGGTCAACTGAAGATCCTCCGCGATTTGCATGTCGTCGATGGGGAAGTGGATCGCCAAGTCGGCCAGGGCTTTGCACTTTCCACCGCTATAGCCGAGGATGGCGTACGATTTTACTCCCAGCTCTTTTGCCATCGCGAGGGCATTGACGATGTTGGGTGAATTTCCACTCCCTGACAGGGCCAGCAACAGGTCACCAGATTGTGCGAGCACATTCAACTGTGCGCTGAAAATGTTCTCGTATCCTACATCGTTACCGAGGCAGGTGAGAACCGGACTGTTGGCCGTGAGGGCGCAAACGCGGATTCCTTTTCCTGTTTCCCCTGCAATTCCGTAAAGATAGTCATTGGCCAGATGGTTGGCATTGGCAGCGCTTCCCCCGTTGCCGCAAAGAAAGAACTGGTTTCCGGCCCTCCAGCAATGCCGGAGATCCCGGGCCAGCTCTTCCACCGGCCGCCAGTCGAAATCGGACGTGATGAGCTCTCCGCGTTTCAGATAATCAGTAAAGAATTCCGATGACATAATATCTTGGATGTATGCTTAGATTGAATGACATGGCGCTCCGAAGATGCAACCAAAGGAGAGAAAGAGACCGCGGATTACACTGATTGCGCGGATAGTAGCTCCCCATCCGTGCCATCCGCGCAATCCGCGGTTAAACTCTATCGATCTCTCTTCGAAGGACATTTGACTGACGAATTGTATTCTTCTCTCCGTTTCTCTCTGTTTCCTTCTGTTCACTTCTTTTCTCACCGCCTTCCCGATTCAATTTCCACTCTTCTGGCTTCGAAGATCGGGATCCGATTTTCTCTTGACGAATCTGAATACATATTTCGACAAAAGAATCAGAAAGAAAATAAGAAAAATGCCGGATACCACGAGGCCGAGATTTCCTTCGTATACGGAACTCCCAGCCAAAATAAACGGGATCGATACTAGCATGATTGCCGGCCAGGAGACAATGAGATACGTCTTGAAAGACACCCGCGCTATTCCCAGAAGATAGTTTATGAATACCAGTGGGACTCCCGGAGTAAACCGAACCAGCAGGACAAAGTGCGCCGTATCGCTGGTGGGAAACTCCGGCAGGGCGTAGCCCCTCCATCGCAGGAGCTTCTCGATCGGATTGCGCAGGGCGTAGAGCGCCAGCCAGTAACTGAGCGACAGCGTAATGAGCATGCCCGCGGCAATAACGAGAAGCCCCATCCAGAAACCGTAAAATGCTCCAGCCGCCAGAATAAGCGGACTCGATGGGACCGGTAACGCCGTCACGACACCGAATCCAATTGCGTATAGGAGAGGGGGCACGAGAGGGGGCACGCCTTCCAGGTAACGGGCCAGAATAATTAACTGCTGCCAGAGTTCACCCAATTCCGCTCGGAGAAACCACACGATCGCGACACTGGGAAGCGCGATCGCCCCGGCAATGCTCAATGCAAGGATTGGCGATATGCGCTTTGTCCGCTCTGTTACTTCGGCAGAAGTCACCGTATTTACGAATTGGAGTACCTAGACACCACCGCGTCCCGCCCTTGGGAAGGACGCGGTAACAAGAATTCGATGCAATCGAATTCTAATGAAAGCATGAATCTGCTCTTAGAGCAATTCCATGTCTCTTTTCTGCCTTTTCTTCCACCTCGTAATCGGTTATCGGTCATTGCTTTGGGCTTGTTCTCGTGGCTTTTTTCCATTTAGCAAAGAGCGACAATCCATTCAGTGATTTCGTTGCGATAGCATTCTGACCACATATTACTGAATACTGAACATTGATTATTGGCCACTGATCATTGAACTGAACACGTCGGTGCGGCGGTGTCCAGGAATACAGGCAAAGGCCGGAGGCGGCTGAATTCTGAACTTAGAAAATCAAACACCCGGGAACTCGGGAACAACTGAACCGACGGAAGCGTCAGTACCGCATCCGCCGCTGCCGGATACGCCCGTCGAACCCGAACCGCCGACCGAATGGCATTGGGGCTGGTCCGCCTTTCTCATTGCCCTCCTCCTCGTGGCCGTGGCCGTACTCGGTTCACTCCCCCTCCGCGACGGCGACCTCTGGTGGCAAATGGCCTACGGGCGGTATATGTTGGAAAACACGACTCTGGTACCGGACCACACCATCTTTTCATGGAGCAAGGCTGACGGTAGTCTGATTTACTGCGCCTGGTTGCCCGAGATTGTCCTCTACTTGATGTACCTGATCGGCAGGCTACCGATTCTCTATGCATTCCGATACTTTTGCTTTCTAATCTTTGTCCTAGCCGTTGGCGTTTATGCGAGGCGCATCGGGCAATTGCGCAATCCTTTTACTTGGTTCGTCTGTCTGCTCGGCTTTCTCATGGCCTACGATTCCGCGGGCGTTATCAAGCCGGCCATATTCTCCTTTGTCTACGTAACTCTCATTACGCTGATATGGTTTTGGCTCAAATCGGGAGGGAGGGGTTCGCCCTGGATAAGTTATCTGTTCCCCGTGGTTGCGCTATTCTGGGTAAACAGCCATGGCACTATCATGTTTGGCGCGTCCTATCTCCTTCTAATATGGTTTGGGGAAACAGTAAATTCGCTATTATCGCCAGAAGAAGCGCTCACGCGAACGACTCAAAAACATCTCTTCTTTGCCATGGTATTGAGCGCGGTCGCGATTACGATCAATCCCTATGGATTGGAATATCTGCGACAGCTGGTGGATTTTGGGATCAATCCCAAAATGAGTGAACTGAATACGGTGGCTGATTATCGGACGATATTTTCCGAAATTGGGAAGGAGCGAAATTATCTTTTTTCACTACTGTCCGGTTGTTTTTCTAGGAACGCAGGTTAATCGATTGATAACCAACATTTTACATATGATTTCTGCTGTTTTCGACTTGAAATTGCAAAAAGCCTTGTGGACTCTCAAAAATTTCGAGGGTCCAAATCATGTATACAGGTCGATTCGTTTTTTCTCAAATCATAGATTATCTTCCGCGCCATCAGTTCCATCGTTGCGTCCAACGCTACGGAGGCGACTACAAAGTTCAAAAGTTCAGTTGCTTCGAACAATTTCTCTGCATGGGTTTTGCCGAGTTGACCTACCGGGAGAGTCTGCGCGACATCGAAACCTGCCTGCGGGCAGTACAACCAAAACTATACCACGCAGGGATTCGAAGCGGAGTATCCAAAAGCACGCTCGCCGATGCCAACGAGAAACGAGACTGGCGCAGCTACGCCGACTTTGCACAGGTCCTCATCGCAATGGCTCGTCCTTTGTATTCAAACGAGGATCTGGGCATCGACCTGGACAATACGCTCTACGCTCTGGACTCCACCACGATCGATCTATGTCTATCACTCTTCCCGTGGGCACGTTTCCGCAAGCACAAGGGGGCGGTGAAGGTCCATACGCTTCTCGATCTCAGAGGCTCTATCCCTTATTTTATCGAGATTACCGATGGAAAAGTTCACGACGTAAACATTCTGGATCTCATCATCCCCGAGGCCGGTGCTTACTATGTAATGGACCGAGCCTATCTGCATTACGAGCGCCTCTATCGGATCGCACAATGCGGTTCTTTCTTCGTCACACGCGCCCGCCGCGGCTTTCAGTTTCGCCGCCTCTACTCTCAAAAGGTCGACAAATCAACCGGTCTGCGTTCGGACCAGACCGTTGCCCTGGTCAGCTTCTATCCTGCCAAGGCCTACCCCGAAAGACTCCGGCGTATCACTTACCTCGACCCCGACAGTTCCGAGCGCTTCGTGTTTCTCACCAACCAGTTTGCCCTCCCAGCCATAATCATCACCCAGATTTACCGTTTACGCTGGCAGATCGAATTGTTCTTCAAATGGATCAAACAGCACTTGCGCATCAAGAGCTTTTTCGGCACCTCCGAGAATGCTGTGAAGACTCAAATCTGGATTGCCGTCAGCGTCTATGTGCTCATCGCCATCATCCGCAAACGCCTTCGCCTGGAGATCAGTTTGCACAAAATCCTACAGATTCTCAGCTTCACCCTATTTGAGAAAACTCCTATGACTGAACTACTTACAGAAACCGATTACACTTTCAATGAACACCGCATTCCTAAACAGTTGGAGTTGTTTGACTTATAACCGGACAGTACTGATCTTTTTTATCTTATAAGCGACGGCGCCATTCTTATCGCGCTCTTCGTCCCCCAGCTGATTTCCCGCCGGATCGACTGGGCGATCGTAATTTTGAATGTATTTTTCGCTGTCTTATACATGCGATTTTTGCGAACTACGTATTTCTGGGCGCCCGTCTTTGTCTTTTCCAGCTTGTATCTGTTTGCCCGCCAACCGGACTGGCGTTTTCTCCGCCAAGAGACTCTTCGCCGCGCCTTGGCATTCTCGCTTCTCCTTATCTCTCTCTTCCTCCTGAGTAACGAGATACGCGTTCGGGAGACAAAAAAGAAGATCAATTCATGGCTTGGCTTTGGCGTGAATTATCTCAATCCGATCGAGGAGGCAGAATTCATCGCGGCGAATATACCGAATGTTAAACTCGGCAACGACTACGTCACCGGCGGCTATCTCATCTGGCGCCTCTATCCCGAGACCAAGATCATGATCGATCCGCGCTACTTTCCTTACAAGGACTGGTATGCACAATATAACCGGGCCTTCTGGGGGGGGGCGAGGAGAGTCTCTCCAAATTCGTCGATTCCGTTAAATGCGACGCCTAGTCTATCAGTCTCCGTTTTACGAAGGTGCTCGAGTGGTTTCGCAAACGGCCGGAGTGGAAGCTTCTGAACTACGGGTCCTGTGCGGCGACTTTTGCGCGAAAGGATCTAAGCGTGCTGCCGTCATCCCCGTTAGGCAACACGGGAATTGCAGATATTGTCGTTCCGGGTTATGCCGTTGTCGTCCTGAATTTCGCCACTAATAATTCCGATTTGGGGGGAGCGGTTCGCATTGTCAAAGGGATGCGGAGAAACTTTGGCAGCTCCAAACAGGTGCTGGGAGCGAGCGATTACCTGAATGGGTTTTTTGCCTATTTCCTCCGCGATTATGGGTCGGCCGTAAACCTGCTCGAATCGGCACGCCAGTCGAGGATTATCTGGAGCGACACTATACTCGTGAATTCTTATCAGCTCGGTTCGGCGGCGCATTGGAATAAGCAACGCCATAAAGAGGCTTTTGAGCTCACCAAAGCGGCGCTCGAAGTGAATTCGAAAAATATGATCTCGGTCTTTAATGCTGGGGTGATGGGGTGGTATCTGGAGAGTTCAGGGGTCAGGGGTCAGGTTCTGGTGCGTTGCCTGAGGCTTCTAAGACTAATAGCGAGAATAATGAGCCTGGAAGTGCTGCGAGCCAAGTAGGGTGGAAAGAGCACCTTGGGAAATTTGTCAAAAATGTGAAGGGCACGGAGAAGTTTCCTGCGAGGACAGTTCGCATCGCCGAAGCCATACTCAACGGCCAATACACCGAGCGCCCGCCACTGATGGTCCCGCCCGAACCCGATGCCGGCCAGAAGAAACGTATCCGGATCCTGCAGGCAGAATTAAACGCTATTTAGAGATTGCCGTTGAGCGGGCTGAGCTGACCAATCTGGAGCCTACATCAGAGGTCGATTCCCAATTACGGAGCGGCCGGATTCAGAAACTTCGCGTGAAATCGATTACGAAACTCCTCGTTCGGCTTAGATATGGGAAACCGTTGATTCTTGTTTCCGGATTACCCCGCGCAGGCACCTCTATGATGATGCAGGTGATCGAAGCCGGCGGGGTCCGGGTAGTTTGTGATGACTCAAGAAAGGCTGACGCAGACAACCCAAAAGGATACTACGAACTGGAGAAAGTGAAAGAACTAGACAAGGGTGTAAATACATCATGGTTGAAAGAGTATAAGGGGAAAGCCATCAAGATCATTTGTTACTTTCTGCCATATCTTCCGCGAGATCTCAACTATCGCATCGTCTTTATGACACGAGACCTGGATGAGTTGATTGATTCCCAAAACAAGATGCTTCGACGGCGCGGGAAAGATCAGGACCCTGAGTCTGACCAATTAATGAAGGAGAATTACAAGAAACACCTACATAGAGTCGGAGACATTTTGCAGAATTTGGTTAATTTTGAGGTTACTTATTGTTCATATCGGGACGTGTTGGAAAACCCTCGCGAATATGCGGAAAGAGTTAACCGGTTTCTGGGAGGCGGATTAGACGTGGGTTCTATGGCAGCGGCAGTGGAGTATCGGCTATATAGAAATAGAGCTTGAAAATGCTAAGATTAGCGAGATCGAGCAGGTATTGGTTAGGCTCCTTCAGTCTATTCATCTTTTTCCTGACTCCCCTCACTGCGCAGGCGTATGTCGGACCGGGAGCCGGGTTTACTCTCGTATTCTCCTTTTTTATTCTTCTAGTTTCATTTGCTCTAGCACTTCTAACGCTGGTTACCTGGCCGATCCGATGGATGATAAAGGCCGTATCGGGTTTAAAGCGGAAGAGGAGAAAAGGGGTGAACAGAGTCTTGATTGTCGGCCTGGACGGTCAGGATCCCGACCTAACCGAGAAGTTCCTCGAGCAGGGTTACTTGCCTAATTTCAGAAAATTGCGCGAGGAAGGGACGTATTCCCGAATTCGGACCTCGCTTCCGGCCGAATCTCCGGTTGCCTGGGCGTCATTCCAAACGGGGCGCAACCCAGGGAAGCATCGAATTTACGATTTCCTTGTACCGAATAGAAAGTCGTTAATCCCTGAGCTATCTTCCGCGGCCGTGCGTCCTCCGCGGAGGACGATCAAGATGGGTAAGTACCGTTTTCCGTTCGGCAAGCCGTCCATAGAGGTGGGCCGAAAGAGTCAGCCATTCTGGAAGATTCTGGGAGAGCATGGTATTTTCAGCACAGTATTGAGAGTTCCGATTACCTTTCCACCCGAAAAATTCAAGGGTGTCTTACTCTCTGCCATGTGCTTGCCTGACTTAAAAGGAAGTCAAGGAACTTATTTTTATGCCTCGTCAGCAGAATCTGTGGGTTATTTCGGGTTCAGGCAAGTCGCCCATGGTATGAAATAGGGCGATCTTAAGCACTTCGAAGCTCTTAAAGCCGTATGCTTTTCTGATAGTGAGATTTATATTGCGGTTAAAGCCCTCCACAATGCCGCAGGAAAAGGCCTTTTTGGCCCGAAACCAGTTGAGGATGAGCGGCTCGTGTTTGCGCACCGAGCGCACGAACCTTTTGATCGGTTTGAGGCGCGAACGCATGGCGCGCGTGCACCATTTTTTCAGATACCATTGGGCCCAGTAGGGACTTTTATAATGCCACAAGAGCTGAAAGCTCTCCTTTAGTAGATAGGCCCGCACGCTCTTCAGATCGGATACCCCGGAGCACCTCCTTGAGGCGGATCTGAATTGGGTGGGGGTGAGGTGTATTTTGCGGATTTTTGAAAGAAACAGTATTTGCTTTTGACCAGCACGTTGATGAAGCCGTCCCGAAAGCAATCGCCTGGCTTCCGCAGGTTGCAAGAGTCTCATTGAGGGCCATCATGTTCAGGTTGGCTACCAAGTGGAAGCGATCGAGGATGTGCAGAGATCTGGGGTGCCTTTTTCTTGATCACTTTGAGGTAAGGCTTCCACAGATCCGAGCAGACGTAGAGGATCTGGCTGCTCTTTTGCGCTCCCAATTCCCAGAAAAAACGCAAGAGCGATTTTACGTTGCGAATTATTGAATAGGCCCAATAGCATATCGCCGCCAAAACCCTCGTCAAGCTGGTAGACCACGGTTGACGATAGTGATGGCCTCGATGATACTGCACCTCATCGACTCCGATCGCCTCAATCGCCGCTCATATCGCGCCGTTTGAGCCCCCAACGCACCAGATCGCCTAGCGACCGACTCGAAGATTGTTGCGCCAGTTCGTGCGAAAAACCCTTGCCTGTCTCCTCCCAGCTCAAGCGCCTCGCCCACTGGGCCAGAAACCATTGCATTGGCCAACTCAGATGACTCTTGCCCTTGGCCCAGGGCACCTCTTCGACCTTCACCCCGCACCGCTGGCAATTGACCCGCCGCATTCGGTAACGGAAATACACCTTCATCCCCCACAAGGGCACAAATTCAAAATGCCTCGCCTCAGCTCATGTGGTCGTAGCCGCTGGCCGTCCGGCCACACCCCGAGACAGCACACCCGAGCTATTCTTGCGCGGCTCAAAAATCTGCACCACAATCGCCTCCTCCGAATTCACCATTTCCATACTCGGTTGCCTTTGCGTAATGCAAAGCTCTTGCAGCCAATAGCACCGATTCAGTAGCGTTTTGATGAGCACTGGGTCCTCCGTGTTCAGGATGTATTTTCGGGCCTACTTTCATCCTCGGAACGGCCCGGATGCTTCAACCGCAATTCAATCCCATATGCAAAGAAAACACCGACCAGCCCCTCCGAGCTGTGGAGGAGCGGGATTCAGGGCAGCGCCCTGACTTCTCCTTGTGCTCACCGACTCTATTTCCTCTTGTAAGCCTGACGTTACCCACCCACAGATTCTGCTGTAGACCCATTTTTATTATACGAGTGATTGCGATGAGCGTCGTAGTCTGAAGAGCGGTATTCAGCTGCCGTTAAAAGTCGAAGAGGGTGTAGCCAGCGGTGTGATTCCGGGCCCGGAGAATACCCTCCTCGAGAACGGTGGCGAATTGAGTTTGCAATTCAAGTTACATCTGGGGAATCCGGAGAGCGATTCGGTAGATCTCGTCATCGAAAAAGAGAGGCATACGATTCGAATTGGCCGGTATAGTCCCTGGCTAAAAATTCGTTTTCGGCTCGGACTCGGCATGACCGTACAAGGAATCTGTCGCGTTCTGCCTATCGAGAAGACACCCCATGTCAGACTCTATATGACGCCCATCCAGATTGATCCGGAACGTCCTGCCTTACCGATATCGCACCCTTTTGTCTACTCGACCTATCTCTCAAAACTGATTGGGCCGTTCGCCACGCTCGGAGTGGCTGAAGATACTTCGGGTTTGAACGAAGGCGTAATTGGCGAAGAGGCCTTTCTGGAACAGTGCTGGTCGATCCACCGAGAGAGGCGGAGCATGTTGTTCGATGCGTTGGAAAAGACGCCTCGAGGGTGTGTGGTGTGTGTATTCGATATAACGGATCGCATCCAGCATATGTTTTTCAGGTATTTGAAGGAATATTCCCCTTCCAATGAGGTGGATAAACTCCCTGACTGTTCACATGTCATTGAAGATCTCTACAAGCGTATGGACGATCTCGTCGGACAGGTCATGGACGAAGTCGGCGACGACACTATTGTTATAGTTCTCTCGGATCACGGCTTTAAGCCCTTTCGCCGAGGGGTGAATTTGAACACATGGTTGAAGGAACATGGTTATTTGAAGATAAGAGAAGATACGGATAGCACGGATATGCTCACCTATGTGAATTGGAGCGAAACACGGGCCTACGCGGTCGGGTTTGGGGGAATCTATCTGAATCTGAAGGGTCGTGAGGCGCGGGGAATCGTTCAACCTGGCACGGAGGCAAAGGCGCTGAAGAAGGAGATTACACAGAAATTACTAAGCCTTCGAGATAGCGGTGAAGATCAAATACCGATCAAGCGTGTGTTTGATGGGAAGAAGGTCTATAAAGGACCCTATGTCGATGAGGCGCCTGATCTAATTGTAGGATGCAGTCCAGGCTACCGAGTGGCATGGGATTGTATAACCGGAGGAATTGGTGAGCTTGTCATTGAAGACAACACACGACCATGGAGCGGTGATCATAATATGAATCCATCTGATGTTCCCGGGATCTTTTTTTGCAATCGACGGGTGAAAGTTGATAATCCGGACATAATGGATATAGCGCCAACCGTGCTGGAACTTTTTGGCGTGCCTGTTCCATCCTATTTTGATGGCAAGACACTGCTGGGAGACTTTCGGACTTTGTCGTCGGATTGCCGTGCAAGTGTGAAATCTCGTCCGACAGGCTCTTAGCAATCTTGCACGAAGGATGAATACCGCGATTCCACGAATCTTAGTCTGGATCAGCATCTTCTTCTTCGGTTCAGTGGCGGAGGCGAAACGGGTAGTGATACTCGGGATCGACGGTATGGACCCTGTGTTGCTGGATCGCTTCATGTCTGAGGGGAGCATGCCGAATTTCGCACGACTGATGAATGAAGGTGACTATCGAAGGCTCAGCACGACGATGCCTCCCCAAAGCCCGGTAGCCTGGTCCACCTTTATTACGGGCACCGACCCAGGGGGACACGGCATCTATGATTTTGTTCATCGAGATCCGGGGACGATGCTTCCCTACCTATCAATGTCCGAGGCCGTCTCGGAGTATCGCGCAATCAATATCGGGAGATGGGTTATCCCGCTTTCGAGCGGAAAAGTTAATCTCCTGAGGAAGGGTCATGCCTTTTGGGAAATTCTCGGGAAAACGGGTATCGCCTCCACCATCTACCGGATGCCGGTCAACTTTCCGCCAGTTGAATCTCTGGGCCGGTCCCTTTCGGGTATGGGTACCCCGGATATCCTTGGATCGCCCGGAACATTTTCTTTTTACACTGACCGGTTGCCGGCGAATGTTGAGGATATTACCGGCGGAAGAGTTTATCAGGTAACGTCTGTCGACAATCGGATCGACGCGACGCTTTACGGTCCACCGAACCCTTTTCGACGGGCGCCCACCAGACGCAGCCTCCAGTTGAAGAAGCTCGGGCTCAGTGCAAAACTCGAGTATGAGCATCCATCTTGCGAGGTGAATTTCCAGGTGTTCACCGACCTGCTTGTGGATGCTGCAAAATTCGTGGTGGGCGATCGTGAATTCATCCTGAAAGCAGGGGAGTGGAGTGAATGGATTCCGTGGCTGATTCATTTCAACTCGATCGCGAAGTTCTATCTGCAGGAATTGCGGCCGCGTTTCAGACTCTATGTCAGTCCCATGCAGATTGATCCAGGCGACCCGGTAATGCCGATTTCCTATCCTTCCGATTGGTCGAAACATCTCTGTTCTCAGCTCGGACACTTCTACACCCAGAATCTTCCGGAAGATACGAAGGCCCTGTCCCACGGGATCTTGAGTGGACGGGAGTTCCTTGACCAGGCGATGCAGATATTTGACGAGAGATCAAAAGCGTTGGATTTCCTGATAGAGGATCAGAAGGAGGATCTCCTCTTTGTTTATTTTGGCACCGTTGACCAGGTTTGCCACATGCTGTGGCGCTATATGGACGAGAGACATCCGGGGTTTGTTGAAGACGCTTTTTTGCGCAGCGGTATCCGTCATGTCTATGAGGCGATGGATAAACTCATGGGCCGGGTGGAGAAGAAGATTGATCAGGATACAACATTAATTGTTATGTCTGATCACGGCTTTGCCCCATTTTACTGGGGAGTGAACTTGAATACCTGGTTGCTGGAAAACGGATACATTGTTCTTCTTGATCCAACTACGCAAGGGGAGCACGAGAATTTTCAGAACGTTGATTGGAGCCGCACAAAGGCGTATGCATTCGGTCTGAACGCAATCTATGTGAACCTCTCAGGGCGCGAGAAGAACGGTCTTGTGAAACGAGGAGGTGAGTACGAGGAGTTGCTGCGGAGACTGGAGGCAGACCTACTCAGTATGCGTGATTCCCGAAACGGGGAAAAAGCGATCTCTCTGGTGGTGAGGCCGAAACGCGATTTCAGTGGTGCTTACAGGAACGATGGGCCGGATCTGGTTGTTGGCTTCACGAGAGGTTACCGAAGTTCCTGGGAGAGCCCGTTGGGCGAGTTTCCGAAGGAAGTCTTTGTCGACAATCTGGATGCCTGGAGTGGAGATCATTGCATTGATCCTCGACTCGTTCCCGGCGTATTGATAACGAATCAAAGAATCTCTCTCGATGCTCCCTCACTCCATGATCTGACGGTCGCCGTGCTGGACGAATTCGGAGTGTCGCCGTTGCCTGATATGATCGGAAAAGACTGTTTAGTCCGGAAATCTGTCAGATTTCCGGACTAGGAGCCCGTCGGACAGAGTCCGACAGGCTGTCAGTGCCATTTACCTAGGAGTGATGTTATGTTTGGACGCAAAATCAAAATTGACAAGGAACTCTATGAAAAGGCCAGAATCTACGCTGAGATAGCCGGCTACTCCTCCCTTGAAGAATTCGTCACCCACGCTTTGGAAAAGCAAATTGCCGAATTGGAGGAGTCTGAGTCGGAAGAGGAGATCAGGAGAAGGCTGAAGGGCCTGGGCTACATCTCTTGATCAGACCTATGACGGTCTCTTCGATTCGTGCGTTTAATCGCTCCGGGTTCAATTCCCCGAAGCTTGCTTCGTACCTTCAATTTTGAGATCTGGAAACTCAAATGCCTCGGGGCTTGCCCCGAGGATCTTTACCTGGTTTTGCACCAGCCTTTTCGAGGTCGTTTATTTTCCTCTAAGCATTTTTGGACCCTTCTGGTCTCTTACGGCCATTTCCCTCCTGACTGGAATCCTGATGGTGTGGACTTTCGGTCGTGTATCCAATCAGGAAGCGATAAGAGCGATTCGCGAGCGAATGCGAGCGAACCTGTTGGCGATCCGCCTTTTCAATGAAGATCTCGCCGTGTTTTTTCTTCTGCAGGGACGTATAATCGTCGCTACTTTCTCCTATATAAAGCATTCGCTTCTTCCACTGTCTGTTACGATTGTGCCCGTAATATTGATACTTATTCAGCTCTCCTATCGTTATTCGTTTCGTCCCATTCGCGAAGGAGAGCAGGTGCTGGTTAAAGTATCCGTCGTCGATGAGTCCCAGCTTTCGGAACCGATGGGAATCTCGCTGATCGTAGGAGAGGGATATGCCGTTGAGACACCAGGGGTCAGGATACCCTCGGAGAGGGAAATTAGTTGGCGCATCGTGGGACGAAACCCCGGCAGATATCAAATGAAATTACGGGTAGGTGATCATTCTGTTGAAAAGGTACTTCAGGTCGGCAACAGTAGAGGGGGGGTTCCAACCTGCGAACGGGCGAGAACTGGTATAATGAGCTGATGTATCCAGGGGAGGCGCCAATCGACAAGGAACAGACTGGTATCGAATCCATTGAGATTCAATATCCCCGTCTGGATATTATCTTCCTGGGCTGGCGGCTTAACTGGCTGATTCAGTTTTTTGTCCTGTCCATTATCTTTGGATACTTGCTCAGTAAACCTCTGGGCGTCGAAGTTTGATTCTACTGAATGTAACCCAGGCTTTTGAGTTTTTCGATCTTTTGTTCCTTGGAAAGTTCCGGACCTCCTTCTCGAATTTCTTCCCATAGGCTGTAGGACTCTATTAACTCGGCTTTGAAATTCTTCAGTTTCTCGGCTTTCGTGAGATGACTTTTGTCTTCCGGATTAAATACGTTGATGCTTTCGGTGGGATCGCTCTCCAGATCGTAGGCTTCGAATTGCTCAATCGAGTCTTCGGTCTGCTTGAGTTTCCAGACAGTGTCGCGATCGCGCACGGAAACCCAGATATGTCTTACATTTGGTTCAGGGAAGAACTTTTTCAGATGGCCCACGTATGGTTCCGGTAATAAACTGAGTTCTTCAGGTAAAATAGCGCTGTGTGAATAAGCTAGAAGATGAGGTTTTTCGGCCTTTTGGAGAATCGCGCCGGATAGATCAGTTCCGGAAAGAACGATCTCTTTGGGCAATTCGACGTTCGATAGACGGGCTGCTGTTGGGAAGACATCTATGGAACGGCTCACTTCATCATAGATGCCGGGTTCAAAATTTGGATCATTGGCCCGCAAAATGAGCGCTACGTCCAACACGTCGGATTGCAACGAATGGCTATGGCACCATTTGAAAGGCGCACTTGGGTTATACAGGCTTTCCCCATGATCCGCGGTAAATATCACCAGTGTCTCACTTTTGATTGGCGACTGATCAATCGAATCGATCACACTTCCAAACATATCATCCAGGCGATTTACATTTGATTTGTAAACCAGCTCCACGACAGCAGCCAGATTCGAAATGTCCTCGGCGGAAAGCTTCAGTGTCTTTACCGCCTGAGGAAAGTTGTAATTCAAAAATCGGTAGTACTTGAGGTAGGTATTGAAATAGCGCCAGAAACGGTCTTCCTTAAGGGTTGTCCGTATAGAACATTCCTCCGGAAAATCGCGACAGAAAGAGTCCAATCGATCAGTCTTGTATTTTCCGTGAGTGACCGAGAAATTCGTAACGACGAATGCCTTGTAAGTCGGGTCCGTTTGAAGTCGCTCCAAGATTGCCTGAAATTTTTCATCTTCACCGCGAAGGATTTTCCTTATCGTCTTTGCTGGTTCCCTTCCTTGAACGTAGTTGAGATCGAGGTTGGCCATACCGTGACGGCTCCAGAAAAAGACATCGTAGCCGTTGTCACGAAAGGCTTCAGAAATGTCGTAGATTTCGTCCAGAAGTATC
>CBDCEW010000065.1:0-18822 GCA_965215885.1 Candidatus Moanibacter sp. | reverse complement strand
ACGACCCACGCCCACGGAGTCGAGGTGAGTCTCTCTCAAGAGGAGCGATCCGATATCAAGCAGAGATTCGCCGATGCGGGTGTGGAAATCGCGGGCCTGGGCAGCGCCTTTGAGTATCACGCCGCCGAGCCGGAGGTTGTGCGGGAAAACATCGACGGGACGATCGAATACGCCAAGCTCGCGGCCGACCTGGGATGCTCGGGAGTCAAAGTGCGCCCCAACGGTTTTCAAGAGGACAAGGGCATTCCCATCGAGAAGACGCTCGAGCAGATCGGGCTCGCGGTCAGGGAGTGCGCCCAAGCCGCGGCCGATCTCGGCGTCGCCGTTCGGGTTGAGGTGCACGGTCGCGGAACCAATGAACCGAAGCATATGCGAACGATCATGGATCATGCGGATCACCCCAACGCTTACGTGTGCTGGAATTCCAATCCGGGCGAACCGATCAACGGTTCGGTAAAGGAGCCTTTCGACCTCCTCAAACATAAGATCGGACTCGTCCACATCACGGAACTGCACAACCTGTATCCATGGCGGGAGCTGTTTGCCCTCCTCAAAGCGGAGAACTACACTGGCTACACCCTTGCTGAGATACCGGACAGCGATGATCCCGAACGGATCCTGAGGTATTACAAGGCTCTTTGGGAGGCCTATCTGGGCTAGATTGAAACATGCCGATTTGAAGTCTACAAGAGTCGGCGGAGGTGAAAGTAAACAGCTGGGGGGCCAAGCAAATAGCCTGCATTCCTTTCGATAAGCTCAGGAAAAGCCGCACACTGCGTGCCTCTCACACCATACGTCCGCCGCACTTCACCTCTGAGATCCGAAGCTGATGAAAACGTGCTTGTGGCAGCAATTTACCGACCTATAGTAATGAGAATCTATGGATTTTCCGTCTATCGAAAATACAGGAGCTTACCCGTCTTCGTTCACTGGCACATGACCATGGAGAGTCATGTATGAAAGTGAGGCTGTTACAGTTCTCGGCTGTGGTGGCCGGAGAGGCCCACAACCCAACAATCCTCAACCCCGATTTCCTTGTGGCGGAGGGTATTGTGCCTAAATCCTGGGACTGGAAAGTCATCGACACGTTGACAACGCCTCTTCTAGCGATGATTCGTTTTGAGAACGAAGTGACCATCACTGTTGAACAAGGGAAAGTCCAGGTTACCGACTCCTACGTCAAAGAAGGGCCGGAAAAGAGTAAGGTAACCGAGATTGCCTCGGCATATGTGAAGACGCTTCGACACGTCCGCTACAAAGCAGTGGGCAACAATTTTCAAAGTTTGATTGAACATGAGTCGCCGGATACTGCTATTAAAGAAGCGTTCCTCAAGGCGGGGCCTTGGAACAATTCAGAAAGAATCCTTGAAGCGGCGGGAATCCGGCTTGTCTACCCACTTGACTCCGGAAAGCTCAGACTTTCGATTGACAGTGGCGAAGCAAAACTTCCAGATTACGAAGACAAACAGCAAGTTATCCTCTCAAATGCAAACTTCAGTCGCAACTGTTCGAACCATCCTGCCATTGAGGAAATTCCCGAGTTTTTGCAAAAGGCAATTAACGACTGGGCGATCTACCAGTCGCTGCTAAACGATATCGTTAAAGAGACGGAGTAATAAATGCCAGCAGTTCTTGATGCGCAAGTTATTACTCGTCACGGCGTTACGGTCCACGAAGATGCTCGCGCACAGGCAGATCGTCTAAGCTCAGAACTGTGGAAAGTGTATGCCGAGAGAAACCCCGTCTGGGGGAAATCTCGCAACGAGCCGACTCAGTATTTTGCGGCGACTGATCCTGACGAAGATCATCTTGAGGCACTTCAAACCCTTCGAAACGTGTGGGTTCACTACGTTTGGCCTTCGAGGGGGCGTGAGGTTGTCATGGACTCCAATGAGCTTGGCCGTCGGGTTCGCTTGTTTCGCGATTACCTTCAATCCTGGACGGATATTCTCTTGGTTATCAACACGCGTGCCACAACTGAAACGTCAACTCTCTTTAGTTTTCTTCAGGCGAGTTTACATGGAGCGCAGCACTTGGAGGGATCTAAGTCGTTCGAAGAAACGGAATGGACGGACGAGAAGAATCGGAGACGATGCGAACTCGTTGACATGGAAATTGAAGGGACGCTTTCTGCAGAAGAGCGAATCGAGCTTGATAATCTTCAATCTGAAATGCTCGCGTATCGTCGCAAAGTAGCTCCACTTCCACTTAGAGACCTCCGAAGAATGCATCAGGAGTTACTAAGTGACGTCCCAGGCCATTCCGAATGAAAATAGTGCCGTTTTCCTATCCTGAATCTCCGCACGTTCGCCGACACGGTCCGACTGGATACGTCACTTACGAAAGCTTTCGCCAATGGCTGCGTGATGAGTTTCTGTTCCGATGTGTCTATTGCCTAAGGCGAGCGCAATGGATCATCTCTAAAGGCCTTTACGCCCTCGATCACTTTCTTCCTCAGGCCCATTTCCCCAAAAAAGCACTCGATTACGAAAACCTTCTCTATGCTTGCGTGACCTGCAATTCAGCCAAGGGCGACCAGGTTGTTCCAAACCCATGTGAAAGCATGCTTCAAGGTCGCGTCTTTGTGTACGAAGACGGCTCCGTACATGCAACAGAAACTGAAACCCGAAGGCTTATTCGGAAGTTAGGGCTAGACGATCCCGAGTACTGTGAGTTTCGTCGATTGTGGATCGGCATCATCGCTCTATCCCGTGAGTACAAACCTGAACTCTATCGGCGCCTAATGGGATTTCCGGATGAGTTACCGAATTTGTCTACGTTGAGACCTTCCGACAATTCGAAACCGGAAGGTGTCGAACAAAGTTGCTACGCCCGTCGAGCGCGCGGCGAATTACCAGAAACCTACTAAGCAGTAATCTCTGTAGTGAAGTTCCCTTGAGACGGGCAAAAAACGTGAGCCCTGTCAGGAATTAACACCAAGGCCGATTGAAGCGCCTCGCTAAACGCCGTTTCGCGGCCTCTCTCTTCAACCCAAAGACCAAATCCTAGAATCGAAAATTCTCCATCCTCCCAGCAAAATTTACGCGGCCCTAGCAGGGACCCTTACCAACGCGTTGAGCCTGCTGATCCTGCTCGAGTTGCTGGTCTCGTGTAATCAATTGCTCGGTTCGAGTCGAATGGATGAACCGGGCGTTGTGAGTGTCCTGAAAACTCTATCGGGCGGACTGTTCCTCATTCTCTTCTGCATGGGCTGGCTGACCGGGCTCATCCTCTCCTTCCGTTACTATTTCGATTCCAAAAAAGGCAGAATTCTCGCCGGCCGGTTCCTTTTTATCACCGCCCTGGAACTTCTTATCTTGCCGCCCCTTCTGCTCACCCGCATTTTCGTTTTCAGCCTGAAGATACACCTTGTAGATACGCTTATCATCCTTTTGAGTCTCCTCCTTGCGGGGGGCGCTCTCGCCGGATCGCGCCGTCTGCGAACTGAAAAACTGCAAAATTGAAAGGAAACTCATGCCGTCTACTACAATTGAAGCCATCCGCGCTGGAGGTAAACTTTTCGACATTCTCCAAGTCCCCGCCGAGCAATGGCCCGGCGAGCGGGTCTACTGCTTTTGCCCGTCTTGCCGAAACATCGTCGCGATTCTTAAAGGCGACCCAGCCAACTGCCCGCAATGCAGTCGGAAAGGACTTAAAGACATCTTCTCGGAAATCATGGAAAGGTTGGAGCGGGCCTGGGGCTTCTACGAATCGACGCGCTTCCGGGAGGGCGCCTGGCTCTTCAAGCACAGCCCTGACAGCCCGAATTACTCGCTCTGGTCTACGGCCGTTATGGGTTTGGCCACTTATGGAGAACTTCGGGCTTTCGGGCTGCCCGAACCCTGGGGCTCGGATGAGGAGATTCTCAAAGCCTGGACTGACGATATCAATCGGCACATCGATCCGGAGACAAAACTCTTACAAGGGCCGGTCGGCGATGAGGCGCCGCACGGCTCGATCGTCTCCATGGAGCGTTATATTTCGAGCGGCTACACCAACGCTTTGAACCGCCTCCGCGAGACGGGTGTTTGGCCGCCCGGGCTTAAGGATTACCAGATCGACGCCGGGCAGATGACCGACGAAGACCACCTGA
This sequence comes from Candidatus Moanibacter sp., assembly GCA_965215885.1. GTDB lineage: Bacteria > Verrucomicrobiota > Verrucomicrobiia > Opitutales > UBA2987 > CBDCEW01. The sequence continues at coordinate 14,729 of CBDCEW010000065.1, read as the reverse complement.
GGAGTAAGGAGGCATTTCTACAATATCAAGAAAGGGAAAAGGAGCACTGGCGAAAGAACCCTTGGGGGGCCGGAAGCTGGACGGGGCGGGTCATCATGAATCACCGCGAAATTCTGAAATCGCAAGGTATGGATCCGGACGACGAAGTGGTCGACTTCGCGCATCACTGGCTCGACCAGCATCAAAATCCCCGTACAGGCGCCTGGGGTGGAGAAGAGGCTCCGCACCACCGCATTGTTAACGGGATCTTTAAAGTGTTGGTCACTTACGAACAACTGAACTGGTCCATCCACTACCAGGATCAGATTGTTGATTTCGTATTGTCAGACGCTGATCCCGTAAAAGGCTTCACGGGTGTAGGTTGCTCCGTCTTTGATCCCATGATGGTCCTATTAGTCATTCGAGAGCGGGGGTGCGACTACCGGGCACGTGACGTCGAGGAAAAAACAGCCGCGACGTTCCTCACCTTCTTGGAAAATTGGGACGAACAGGCGGGTTGGTACCGCGGCGACACCTGGAACGGAAAACACAATAACGGTATTCCCGCTTACATGGCCAGACTCTTGCTCGATCGCTAACCCGAAAATCTCACAGATTTTCGGGTAGTCCGCTTATTCTGCGAAATAAGCGGACTCAAGATTCCTAACATATCACGCCATGAATAAACCTGATCAAAAAAAGAGAGTCTCAGTTAGAGTCTCCGGTCTCGAAGGGACAACCTACGTATCCCATCCCGTCACTTTTGGAGTTCCCTTTCGGGACGGAGATTTGGAAAAAGGAACACCCATAGAGCTGGTCCATACCAACGGAGTGAAGATCCCCGTTCAGACTCGGTGCATGACCACCTGGAGTGCTGACGATCAATTCGTCAAGTGGTTGCTCCTCGATATGCAGGCCAATCTGCCTGACGGGGGCGAGAAGAGGTGTTTTCTGAGATATCCGTCCGATGGTCCCCCTTCCGCACCGAAGCATCCTGTGCAAGTGGAAGAAGACGAAGACTTTCTCAAGGTCGATACGGGCGTCATGATATTGCGGATGCGCCGCGTGTTCGACGCGTGGAAATCACCGCGCGACCGCGACGTGTTTCACAGCTGTGAGGTAACGACCGCAAACGGTCGCCGCGACCTGTTTCGTGGCAACCCCGGCCCGTTCCTGACAATGGAGGATCATTCTGGTATTCTCTACGACTCCTGCATGGCGGGGCCGGCGCCTACCGTAGCTGTGGAAGAATCGGGCCCGCTGCGCGCGTGTCTCCGAGTCGACGGCTACCACGCTGCGCCGGACGGCTGCCGGATGTGCCCTTACACGTTGCGAGTGCATCTGTTCGCGGGGAAGAGCGACCTGAGGATCCAACACACTTTTGTTTTTGACCAGGAACCCCACGATTTGGAACTTTCGAGTGTCGCAATGCGGTTCCCCCTCGACCTCGGCGGCGCCCTCCGAGCAGCCGTCGGCGGAGAGCATGGGGCCCATTTCGCGTCGAACTGGGAGGAGATGGCATTGCTGCAATCCGATGACCGAACCTACACCGTTTCCCGGGATGGGGAACCTTCCGGCTCCGGTGGGAGGTCTGCCGGCTGGGCGAGCTTGAGCGGAGATCGCGGCGGCGCTGCCGTCGTGGTGAAGAACGCCTGGCAGGAGTACCCGAAGGGTTTTACCCTCGACCAGGATGGTATCGATGTAGAGATCTGGCCGCGGTCCTACGGTAGCAATCTTACGTTCACAACGCCTTTTGAGGAGCCGGCTTTGCGTTTTGCAGGAGCGGACGGCACACCAACGCGGGACGAGGCGGAAGTGCAACGCATCCTCGCGGAGAACCCAACAGCGCCGTTGAACCTGAAAAGTTTCAATATCCGAAGTAGGGAGGATGCGGCCTGGGTCGAAGAGGTGCTCGAGAAATATGCCCAAGGGCGAACGAAAGGCTATAACGATACCGGCACCATGAACGGGATGGGCGCGGCAAAAACGACAGAGATCTACCTTCGGCTTAGCGAGGCAGCAATTGACGACGCCGACGCCGACGCCCTTGCACAGGCGGTTCAGAAGCCGCTGGTGGGAATTGCCGACCCGGCACATATTTCGGAAACACGCGCTCTCGGACACTTTTTCCACTCTGGTGATCCACGGTTTTCGCAGGTGGATGATGATCTGGAGAATATATACGAGAGAGTAGTCGAGGAGCCGGTCGAGCTCTGTCGGCTCTACGGGATGATGCGCTACGGGAACATGGTCTGCTCCCACTCCTCGGCCGTCGGACACGTCTACCTGCTCTACAAGGACAGCGAGCCGGAAAAGGCCCTGCGTTACGTCGGGCCCTACAACAACGAAGCGGTCGACCAGATTATGGCGGTGTGGGGCCATTTTCTTCGAACCGGCAAACAGGCGCACGGAATCATCGCCCAGAACTACTCGCGGTGCGTAGCGGACGTAGGCTTCGTGCACGCCTACCCCGGTCATCCCGAACGCGTCGGGCTCGTTCATTACCACAACGTCCACCCATGGAGCGGGGGACTCAGCCCTTCGCATTCAATTGTCAGTGGCATCCTGACGGATTACTATTTGACCGGGAATCGGCGCCAACTCGATGTCGCTCGGGAGGCTGCGGACCGTATCGAGGAGATCCAGGAACCGGCCGGGATCCTTTCCTGCCGGCACGGAGTCTTGCATCGGGAGTTCACCGGACCGCTCTCCATACTCACCGATGTCTATCAGGCAACATGGGAACGGAGGTATGGCGAAGTCGCGGAGCGTTCTCTCAACTGGTTGCTGCGCACGTCCCTCGAACCGGGAAGGTTACCCAACAGCGTATTCACCAGGGGCGAACGCGGCGATGAAGCGGTGGTTCAGGCGCCCACCCTCCCGGAAGTGGCCTGGGGAAATAAGTACCACCTCTACGAACCCGCCTCGCGGCTCTATCCTTCTAAATCGCTCACGGACTTCCTCATTGCGGAGGCCGACTACTGGGTCTGGGAGAGTCCAAAGGATATGTTCAATTACCAGTGCACGACGGTCTGCTTCGCCTATGACCTGACCGGCGATGTCTGCTACGCCGCCTACGCGAATCGCCTCGTCACCGAGCATTTTCATGAGCTCGCCGAGAGCGTGAGAAAAGGAGAGAGGATCGGATTCGAAGAGGAGTGGTACAGCGGATTTATCCCCAGACTGCTGCGAATCGTCGCGGACGCCGCCGATAAAGACCCCGACGGATTCGCCGCCGCAGCCGAGGCATGGTGGGGGAAGCGCCGGGAGATGCCAGACCGCGAACCCGTAGTTCGACCCGATGCCGGACCCGGCACCAGTCTCGGCCAGCTGAGCACCGAACCGCACTCCTTCAAAGAGAAATCATGACGCGCCCCAATATAGTACTCTTCCATGCCGAGAGCTGGGATGGCCGAATGCTCGGTGTTTTGGGACATCCCGCCCTCCGCAACGCTACCCCGAACATCGACCGTATCGCTGGGTCGGGCGCCCTCTTTGAGAATGCCTACTGTTCTCACCCCATATGTTGTCCGTCCCGAGCCAACATGTGGTCCGGGCGATATACTCACCACTGTGAGAGTTGGAACAACTACAAAGGCCTGGAACCGGGCATGTGGTCTCTACTCAGCGAACTCCCCAAAACCCATGCGTTCGGGAATTTCGGGAAACTTGACTATTTGTCAGGGGGGCATTCTCAACTCGCCCGACTCGGGGCGTGGTTGGGAACTTCGGGAATTAACAAACCGATCCACGACAAAGATACGTCGCAATGTTTCAGTGTGGAAGAGAGCGACGCCATACGCTGCCACGAACGCGATTGGCAACACGCTGACGGCGCAGTGGAGTTCCTCAGGCAACATAAGGACGAACCGTTTTTCCTCTGTGTCAGCCCGGGGCTCGTCCACGCCGCATTCCGGACGAACAGGCACTGGCTTAACCGGATTCCGGAGGAGGCTGTGGATATTCCCCCAATGGACGACACCGACCATCCCGCGAGACTGTATCAGCGTATGACGAAGGCATGGCGCTACGGGTTCGACGACGCCACGGTCCGGCAGGTGCGTAGGATTTACTTTGCAATGTGTGCCGAAGCGGACGCGCTTGTCGGTGCGGTCTACGACGCTATGCAAGAGCTGGGTCTGGCGGAGAATACCTATTTCATATTCGCGAGCGACCACGGCGAGATGGCATTGGAACACCAGGAGTGGTACAAGGTGTCTTTCTACGAGGGATCTGTCCGCGTGCCACTCGTGATCTCGGGACCAGGGGTTGCACGCGGACTGCGCCTGCCCAATCTGGTTTCACTGATCGACATCTGTCCGACCTTCATGGAGATGGCCGGACTACCGCCCCGGAAGAACCTCGACGGTGAATCGCTCTTGCCGTTAGCCACGGGCAAAACCAGTGAAAGTCGCAACTGGGCCTATGCCTGTTTCACCGGTGTCACTCTCAACACCTCCGGCTATATGTTGCGCAAAGACCGGTGGAAGGACGTGGCATTTGTGGGCTATCCCTCCCAGTTATTCGATATGGAAAACGATCCTCAGGAACTCAACGATTTGTGCGCGGAAAGGCCCGAACTCGCCAGCCAATTGGACACCGAATTGCGTTCCATCGTCGATTACGAACAGACCCATCGAAACTGGCTGGCATACAACAAGGAAGAATTCCGGCAATGGCGACGCCAGGCCATGCGAGGTCTGCATGTCGACGATCGCTACTCACTCATGGATCATCCATCCACAGATTATTGGAAGATCATGGACAACTGCTTCACGGGCTACAACCAGGACGACGAGGAGATGGTTGTGAAGTGGCTGGATGAATGAAATCGAACGAGACGGTTTTTGAGACAAACGGGTAAAATCAGTATCCTGGACAATCTCGAATCTCCCAGAATCTCAACCACTCAAGTCCCGGCGCGCCGGGAGGAGCATTTCGATGATGCTGATGTCACCAAATTGAGCTATTCCTTTCCCTTCTCTGTCCCGGCTTGCCGTGATCTTGGCCTGAGAATTATCTCTGCCTTCTCTCCGTTGCTCTTCTTTTCCGGTCGTGCCGGGATTGCTTGCTCTCCCCATCGACGCAAACCGTTGTCCTGCCAAGCGTGATCTCTCTGACCGCAGTCTTACCAATTATCACTTCCTTTCCTCCATATTCTCCCTTTCCATGCGTTGAATCGACACGTTCTCGACGTCGGCATGGGCTGTCGCACGTAGAGCCGGCAGATTTCCTCTTCCTCCAGAGTAACACTCGGAACACGGACCAAACGCTCGGCTTCGTCAGCAATCCAGCTGCCATCGATTGCATCGAGAACGTGTTGTTGCAGGGTCATGGTTCGAATCTGATTCAGCTAAAAAAAGTCGGCCTCTAGGAATTCGCGACCACGTTCTTGTCCCGCTCGGCCGGTCGGCTACAAATATCAACGACTTACGGTGCACAGTAGCTGCGTTCGCAAGAACGTGGGGTTTTCCAGCTGAATCAAATAAAAATCCTGTCCCCTTCGCCTGCCATGTGGATTCAATCAGGATATCTTAATCCGAAAGAAAATGAATGCTGTCGAATTCTACATGATTCATTATAAATGAATGATGAAGAAAACGAGATACTTCAAAAATCGAGTCTTAAGGCAACGACCTTACATCAAAGAAGAATAGTGCGAACTTGCCGTCAGCACTGCGATCGAAACCGAGACGCAAGACAACGGTCGCATTCGGCACTGGATTTACATTGAAAAGCGCGATAAATATCTGAGAGTCATAACCCTTGAAGACCGTGAAACACTCCACAATGCATTTTTTGATCGCAACTTTAAACCGAAAGAGCAGAAATGAAAGTTGAATACTATAACGAAACAGATACCCTATACATCGTACTCCAGGTGCACCCTGGGGCAGATACCGTTCATGCGTCTGAAGACGTGACAATCGACATCGACAATGAAGGTAAGCCCGTCGGTATCGAAATTGAGAACGCGAGCCGGTACACTAATCTCGACAAGCTTGAGCTCTCAACTCTACCGGCAGTGATCACTGAGGCCTCATGACCTTCGAACGCAAGTCTCAACCATCGATAACCACACTGTGATCTCGGATTCGAACTTGCCCTATCGGTAGGCCCAAAACAAATAATCCTGGTTTTGAGTGTGGACCGTGGATGTCCTACTGAAATCCAAAGCTTCACAGTCGGACCTACCCCGGCCATAGAGTAAATCCCCGTCACGATAGACCGGCTGGTTATTCTGGTTCGGGATGGTGTCCAAGTGGCCGTTCATCATCAGGGTCGGCCCGCCGCCGGTGCCGCTAATTCGGGCGTACACTGACTTCTCTGCCCCGGAGATTGGGTCTGCCCGGACTGGCGCGTCGGGAAGAAGACCGACGAGTCACGGCGGACGGCCGGGATTCCTGCCCAGAGCCCAATGATACATAGCACTACGACTATTAATTTTTCAACCTGGACTTTGTCATGTAGATTACATTTGTCGCGCTGGCGTTAGTCGTATAAATAGTCTGTCCCTTATAGCGATTATAATCACCTCCCGGTCGATCCCTCGACGAAGCTTACGATTAAGTTTGGGAGGGAGCCTCTGTTGCCCGTTAGGGAAACTTCGTCGTAGTCCCGCTGAGCGCATTTGCGTTAACCTAAGGAGAAGAAACAAGAGAGGAAATCAAGTCGAGAACGCTTTTCATAGGTGCAGTGTTTGGGGATTTGTTTGAGCCATCGGGGGATGATCTGATCTTTGGGAATGTGAGAGAGGATGAAGAAGTAGGGAGCAAAGAAGCCAAACCAGTAGGAGAATTTAAGGATACTCAGAGGAGAGGACAAACTGGTATTCGAATAGTGTCTAAGGGGACCATAGACGAAGTTGAGTAAGTGGGTAATGAGGATGAGACGGGCGTAGATAAGAAGCTCAACCTGGTAGGGAGTAGTCTCTTTGACCTGACCGAGATTAAGATGTTGCTTAAAGGCCTTAAAGAAAATTTCGATGCGCCAGCGAAGCCCGTAAAAGCTCAGAATCTGCTTAGGGCTAAAGTCTTTCTGATGGAGGTTTGTAATAAAGATTTGGAAACCGAGAAGGAAGCTGGTGCGGCTGGTATATCGAAGTCTATTGTCGCGGTTTTGTCTATGCTCGCGGCGGCGTTTATGGGCCACCTTCTGAGGGAGTTTGACGGCGATCAGACGAACCGGAAGCTTGGCTTTTTTACCCACCCGAACGGGCATATCGAGAAGCTTTTGGCCACGTAAAAGTTTGCGTAGATCGAGCTCTTCATCGCCTTCGTTGGCTAAAAGGCAAGTGCCGGTTTTCAAACGACTCACAAAGAAGCAGCCGCGCTGATCGAGTTGCTTAAAGACATCGAGGACAAAATAGCCTAAGTCGCGCAGGATCAAGTCGTTGGGTTGAGCGAGAGCGAGAATGTCTTTGGAAGCAGCCTGATCGTTTTTTCGGAAGCTACTGAGGCTGAAGTCAACGAAGGATTCATTGCGCAGATCGTAATAGGCCTGAATCTTCAGTTGAGCCTGTTTGGAGCCTGTCTGATTGGACGCTCCGGGGAAGAAGGGGGCCAGGACCTTAGGCAAGCCAATCGAAGTGCTGTCGGCAATGAGAACCCGTTCAAAGCTCCTCATGCAATTTGGAACAGCTCTGCCCACAGGCCCATAAGCTTTAAGTTCTAAAAGCCTCAGGAGCACTAAGGTCATAAAAGCGGTGGCTTTTTTGGCGCACTTTTGGACCGCTTGTCTGGAAATGGTGCGGTTGGCTAAGAATCCAATAAGCTCGGCTTCTTTGCCAAGGGACAAGGCCCCCTTAGAAGCCATCGCCAGCAAAGCCAAAACAAAGTTCAGAGGGGAGATCTTGCGCGATTTCCTCTCTCTAAAACCACTCTGTTTAGCGAGGGCTGTGAGGTTCAACTTACGGAAGGTTTGACGGATACAATCAGCTTTTTTTATACTTTGCATCCGAAGGATAAATCCTATATATGAACGAATGTACAGTATAAAATGCTGCCAAAGTGAAAAAAATGGGGTAGACGGTAAAAGTAGAGAAGATAACCCGGCCAAAATGCACTCGCTCAACTGCGAATTTCCTCACCGCTGTGGTCGAAACGAAGCAAATAGAAAAGGGCGAACAAATGGAGTGGAACCTCGAGGATAGAGACACCCTCATACTCCGCCGCAAAATACCTCGCAAGTCTTTGAATCTGACTAAGTTGCGAAAATAAGGTTTACGCGTATGCGCTCAGCGGGATTGACGACGAAGGTTCCCTGACGGGTGGAAGATGCTTCCTCCAAACTTAATCGTAAGCTTCGTCGTAAACTTGATCGGAGAATCGACCGAAGACGTCGACAAACTCGCGACAAAGTTGACGACGAAGGTTCCCTGACGGGTGAGGCGAAGGGGTCAGGCTTAGTATTTAATCGCTTCGGGTTTAATTCCCCGAAGCTTGCTTCGTTTCTAATTCATAAAGTCTAATATCAAATGCCTCGGGGCTTGCCCCGAGGATCTTTACGTATTTTGAAACATTCGCATGAACCGACGTTTCGATTCTGTGGAATGTCTCTGACGGAGGCAGTCTGCGTGCTTGTCGAAGCGAAACCCGATGATTCCTGTCCAATTTACGCACCGGTCTTCTCCCGACCGACCTTCGGGTCAATTTGCCAAGACATCAGCTGCGGGTGAATCTCGCGGTTGTGTCCGTCGATCATTCCCTGAAGGTGCTCGAAAGGACCCTACAATAAAAAGCCTGACCCGAATGGCGCTAAGATAAGCCCGATTAACGACGATTTTTGCCTTTGTTTCTGCGCGAGCGCGAGACTTTCATTTTCCCTCGCGGCTTCGTTAGTAATTGGTAAGGTTTCGGTCTTCGTTTGACCGCTCGTGGTTCGCTGCGGTGTTCTCGTAGTGGAACAGTCTCCTCGGCAATAATCAGAACCATCTCGTCAATGATGCGTTGTTGCTTTCGAGGTTGCTTGCGGGTGGCGTTCAGAGCGGTGCAGTACTGCCGAACGGTGTCGACCGTGCTCTTGAAGCTGAGCCGATGCAGGTCACGCTGATAGAGGGTGGCGGGGTGTTGCATGAGGGCGCGGATGAGATTATAGGCGATAAAGAACAGCTGGATTTCCTTACGCACCATTTCGGGAGTAAGGCAGCGTACCGTTTCCAGCTTCATAGTCGTTTTAATGTCGCGAAAAAACAGTTCCACTGACCAGCGGCGGAAGTAGAGATCGGCCAGATCCTCTACGGTGTATTGGAGGGGGTCGGTAAAGGTGGTCACAAGATCGATCTTTCGGGTACGGAATCCTTTGATCTGAACGAAGAAACGCACCATTCGCAGAGTCAGTTCGGCCGGTAATTGAGCCCATTCTTCCGGGCTGAACCCGTGCTGTCTCTGCGGTTTTTTCCAGGTCACCAGCCGATCGTATCGGCCCAGTGTTTGGCCGCTACGGAAGTCGCATTTGCGCCTTTGGTGCAGGCGCATGACCGCGTCCATTTGATGGTTTAGAAGCAGCCCCAGATTGGCATAAGAGCAATAACCGCGGTCGCACAGAACCACCTCTGCTTTTTTCAAATACCCAACGAATTTGCGCAAAATGCCGCTTTCATGGTTTTTTAAGGTGGTCTCGACACAGTGCAGCAAGGCCCCGCTGGCCAAACAGAAACAGCCCACCAGAAGCATGACGGGAAATCCGCACCCCTCTTTCTGCCCCCCGGGTTGGGGAAAGGCCCTCTGGTTCTGCTCGGTATCGGGCATACTGATCCCAGTACCGTCTATCACTCTGACCTCGTGCCCCTTCCACCGCTGCGCTTGCCTTACCTCCTTGTGTATCTGCTCGCTGACCTCTTCACCGATCTTTTGTAAGTCCTCTATACCTATGCGCTGACGTGCCTGGCAATAGGCCGAGGTGGAGGAACTGGGCAGGTTCAACTCCCGCTCACTACAGTAGCTCTGCACCTTTCTGACGACCTCCCGGCAGGCTGTCTGCGGGGAGAGCACCTGGAACAGAAAGCCCCAGAAGGTCGTTCTGAGTGAGTAGACTCGTTCCCGGCTGTTTTCTTTTTCGCTCTTGGGTTGCAAAACTCCCAGAGGAATCCACCGATCAAACAGATCCGACAACTCCGATAGAGTTGACTCTCTTAGATGAGCCAGTTTTTGCTTTAATTGTGCCAGGGCCGACTTAGGCGGGCGACCGCATAGAATGTGATTAAACCCAGGCAGGAATCTTGTCATATTTTTCATACAACAAGATTAGCCTACTAACGGTCATAGTACAAGCTTTTTTACATATTTTTTACAATTATTTTTGGCTTATCTTAGCGCCATTCAAGCCTGACCCCCATTCGCCACCTCAAGTTGCTCCCGCAGTTGCAGGACGAAAAGCTTCCGCTTTCCGCTACGTTCCGAATCGAAGAGGTGGTAGCGGAAAGCGGAAGCTTTTCGATCTGCGCATCGATTCACGTCGACGTTCGTAATCAGTTCTCGATTGTTCGTATTTCGCCGAATAACGAATAATCAATCTGGAGCCACGGTCAGGAGGCCGCCATCCACGGGCAGGGAGACGCCGGTGATGCAGGCCGCCGCTGGCGAACAGAAAAAGGCCACCGCCCGTCCGATGTCCTCGGGAGTGCCCCGTCGCTGCAACGGCACTGCGTCGCGGATCTGCTCTTCGATGCTGCCCACCTGCGGAGCCGGCGCGTTGAAGACGTGCTCGGTGTTCATGTGGCCGGGAAGTATGGCACAGGACCGAATGCCGTATTCGCCCAGTTCGAGGGCCATGCTGCGGGTCATTCGCAGGATTCCTGCCTTGGCCGCACCGTAGCAGGTATCGTCTTTCCAGGCCCGTTCTCCGTGTACCGACGAAATGCTGACAATGCTGCCCCCGTCCCCCTGTGCGACCATCGCCCGCGCCGCCTGCTGGCTGCAGAAGACGAAACCCTTCAGGCCTACATCCAGATTCAGGTCCCAGTTTTTTTCGGTGATTTCCAGGAAGGGCTCGCTGCCGCCTCCGTAAGGGTTGTTTACCAGAATGTCGATACGTCCGAAACGTTCGAGGAACGCGGCGAACATGGCCTCAACGCGGGCCGCATCGGAAATATCGGCCAGGAAAAACTCGCTTCCCTGCCCATCCGGCGCACCAGGCGCAGGGTTTCTTCGGCGTCCGCATCGGCTTCCAGGTCGTTGATGCCTACGTCGGCCCCTGCTTCGGCGAGGGCCAGGGCGATGCCGCGACCTATGTTTCGCTTGCCGCCGGTGACAAACGCCTTCTTCCCCTCCAGTGAATAGGGATTGGCCATGATCACTCCTTCATCTCATGAAGATCCACGGCAACACCGCACTGATAAGAAATCGCTTTGGACAGTAAGTGCACTCGCCGGTTGAGAACAGTATAAAGAAGCGATTGCATGAAAGAGAAAGTAGGAAAAGCCGGATCTCGAGTCAAGATCGGGAGCGATTCGTGGCCATCGGGGATTCATTCCATTGGCTGTATGCAGAAGAGATGAATTTGGGGGAGCGCGACATCGGGTTGGCCACCTCGGCCTCCTCAACCCATGAGGGCCGCCGCGGCGGCGATTTGGGTGGAGCGGGCGTCATGTCCACCCGGTCGGCGCTAATATCGGTGATTGTCATGTTGGCGGGAATAGAGAAATAAGAATCGTAGTCGTTCTCGTAATCGTCGTCATAAGAAGAAAAGATCGACTGGAGATCACGATTGGGAGTCACGATGGGAGAGGGGAAGCTTCTCGATCTTCCCGTCGTGGATCATAATCGTGATCTAAAATCGAAAGAAGAGAAGATCGACCATAGATTACGATTAAGATTACGACGAAGAGTTCCTTCCCAATCTTAATCGTGATCTAAAGAGAAGATCGACTGGAGAGCACGATTGAGAGTCACGATGGGGAGAGGGGAAGCTGTTAGATCTTCCCGTCGTGATCATAATCGTGATCTAGAATCGAAGGAAGTGATTACGATGGGGAGAAGGGAGTTTGTTCGACCTTTCCGTCGTGATCCATGAGCCTTCCGAGCACGATTACGATAGCGATGGCCAAAAGCGGTTGAAGCTGGGGTTTCCTCGAATCCGCGCGACATCTCAAAACCTATTTGCAAAACTCTCCGGAATGTCGCGGATACCGAATCGATAGGGCAATATCGTGCAGGAGGGGTTTTGTTCGGCTTTTTTTATCGAGGAGAACCACAATCTGATTTACTCCCGTCGAGACGATTTCGGTGTTCACCGGGTAGTGAAGCCAGGTATTTTTCCGCCGGCAGCTGCCGAGCCGCCTGCCGTTGAGCTCTATGGAAAGATCATGGACATCAACAACTCCTTCCCGTCGGATGCGGAGTGTGACAGATGGAATCATAGCTGGGGATTGTTGCCGACTAAGATCGTGCCCAATTCTGAGAGCGACGTTTAGAGGTTCTCCCGGCTTGAGGTGAAATGGCCGATCCGGTGAAAAAACTCTCGGCCGGGTGAAGTAGCGTTCTCCCTCTTTGAGCCAGGCACCTGCCGACATGCTGTCGAAGCCCCTGGTGTCGGGGTAGTAGACCGTATCCAGGCTCTCGAGTATTCCCGGGTCACCAACCTGACGCAGTAGCCAGTGCTGATCCTCCGGCGGCATATACCAGAAGTTGAACAGATAGATGGCGTCAATCCCAGCGGTCAACGCGTTCATCGCTCGCCCTCGAAATACCTCGGCGGAATTCGCGTCCAGCCTACCGGCGACCCGGGATTCGTCGAGGGACGCCCACACCGGCACATCGTATCTATGCCCGATTTCGACAGTTCTCTCCCACTCCTGCAGCCTGAAGTAGCCGGTGGCTATCCATATATCAATGAGTCCCTCTTCCATCCAACCCTCGATGTCCAGACCCAGGGCTTTACAGTATCCAGGTGAATCAGGCGTCCTTACTGCCAGTAAAATAGCATGCTGTTTCTCGGCGGCTCTTTCGTCCATCATCCTTCGGGTTCGTCGGAGAAGTCCGGTCATCTGTTCCCGCTCTTTCTGACTCGCCTCGCCTCCCCATGCGGTGCTTCGAAAAAAGGTGAGATGACGGAGGAAGTCCAACACGATACCGTCTACATCGTAGCTTCGACAGATTCTGTCCCAAGTTCGAAATGCCCGTTCCCTCACTTTCGGGTAGCTGTAATCCAACGCCGACCAACGTCCAAAAGGTGGTTGGCGCTCTCGGGTGCCCACAAGAAGCTCCGGATGTTTTTGCTTGAACGCGTTTCTCTTGAGCATTTCCCGATAGTACTCGGTATCGGCGGCGTCATGGGTATCGTTCATCCTCGTGGCCCAGAAGGACTCATATCCATGTTCCCTGCAGAAACTCAAAAAAACCTCCAGATTATCGGTTCCCTTTAAGCTGGAGTCCGCTACCTCTGCCAGGGAGGGATCATCGAAATAGGAGTATGTGCAGGCATCGATCTGTGATCCCGGAATAGCGATATAGGGGAAGATGCTGTAGGGTAGCATTCCCTTCTTTCGCTTGGTCTCGGCTACGGCGGAGGCAAGATAATCATCCGTCGGGAACATGGGTTTCCCGTCGGAATGAAAAACAACACGTCGTTTTCGCCGTGACGCCTCGCGGCGGAGATCAGAGATCTTACTACCTTTCATTTCTAACTTCTGGCCGAGCCGAGCGGGGTCGGACTTTCATTCAAGCTCTTGCTGAAAAAGTCTTCGTTTCGAATTTCGTGACCACCCTGCCGTACGGCAGGGTGGCTACAACGTTTCGTAAGTCGTTGATATATGTAGCCGCGTTCGCAAGAACGTGGGGATTTTACCGGAATCCATTCAAGATCTCTTGTCCTCAGCAAAAGGAAAGGTGGCATCGTAGCCCAGGGCCTCCAGGGTAATATGTGGACGGCTGACGAAACGGATACCGGGATACATTGGGTTCTGCTGGTAGTGGAGGACAATATTGCCTCGGATCAACTCCTCCTCATCGGGCCCTGTCTTAGCCCCCTGATGGGGCACATGGCTTAAGAACACCACCGCATCGCCACTCATGGGGTGCAGGTCGACATGGGGCTGCTCATCGCACCATACCTGAAACGGGTTGCTGCGGTCATCAGTGTAGCCCATATGTTTCCTCATCTCCTCGGGAATCGGTTTGTGGCGGAACTCTTTGATGAAGGTGAAGCGGGATCGGTCAGGCGTGTTATCGGTGAGGTAGAATGTGGTGTTCATGCAAAGACCCTGAATTGTGTTTTTACCTCCGTTCTTTTCACCTTGGTACCAATAATCGTAAAAATCCATATGCCACTCCTGCGTGTATTGCCCCGGATTTAGATGGGCCCTCAGGCTGCGCAGTTGGCACTGTTTGCCCAAGATCGCCTTCAGGTAGGGGGCGACGCTGGGATGACCGACGAGGGGCCGGGATAGCTCGGGTTCATTGAGCAGAAGATTGTTGAAAGCCATGTTTCCAACGCTGTTATAAATATCGTATTCCTCACGCTTTCGGTAGAGACAATCCCTCCATTTACGGACGGTTTCCGAATCGAGGGCGTTAGGAATGAGAACGAATCCGTCGCGCTCGAGATGCTCCAGGTTTTCTTCAAAGGTGTTATGGGTATTTGGGTTCATTCTTTCGTCCTTTCAAAGTTAACTTCGTAATTCCCCGTAGCTTGGTAAGTGATTAGAGTGATGGCAAATGCCTTAGTTCGATGTTGGTAGCAAGGGGTCCAGCCTTAGAAGTGGATTCTGCTGATAAACTTCCACGTTCTTGCGAACGCGGCTACTGTGCTCC
>CBDCEW010000064.1:0-64524 GCA_965215885.1 Candidatus Moanibacter sp. | reverse complement strand
GATCAGCTCCGTCCAGCTCGAGAAGTTCCTCCATCATGCCGCGGCCGAGGTCGGCGAGTTCCTCTTTCGAGTGTTGCTGAGCATCGCCCCGACCGAAGACCCGAACCTGGGGTACTTCCAACTCCTGGCAGAGTGTGATGGTGCGCCTGGCTTCCTCGAGATTGTCTTGGCGTTTGTCAGCTCGCAGAGCCGGATACTCGAAGAGATGCCGCAGACGGCAAGCCCGGCATCGTTGAACTTCCGCTTCGTCTCTGCAAGGCCGGTGGTAAATTCGGGCAACAGAGTAATATCGATGGTCTCCTGTAGGCCGCGAAAGTCGACGCCGTCAAAACCGATTGCGGCGCCCTTGCGGATGACGGTGTCGAGGTCCCAATCAGGACTTCCCAGGGGTGGTAAAACTGATTTTCATAAGTGAAAAGGATTGGCTTATTAAATGTTTCTCCATTACGCATCACGGTGTCTTTTTCTGTCAAACGTTTCCTCTTTTTGTTTTCCTCGTGGCCCTTCATTACCCCCGCCCCTAGCCCGAACATTTCACAAACCATCTGCTGCGACTGCGGATCTCACTGCGCCTCAAAGCCTTTCCTTGCCCGGCGACCTCAGAGGGTTTCAATCCCGGCGCGCCGGGATCACCCGCCGGACTGCGAAAAGGCCTTGATCCGCAGCAAGCTACGCATTCTCGCTACGATGTGTGTGAAATGTCCGGGCTAGAACCCCATTCTGGAGTGGTTTGCTCGCGGTCCTGGCGGTTCATACGGGATAAGAGGGAATTCTGGCGTGGCCGGGCGATAGAAGAGGAATTGGCCTGGTATCAACTTTTGATTCGGACTGGACTGCTGAATTGACAATATGGCCATATTTACTATATTTATTGTATTTACTTATATATGAAAACGACGATCTATCTTCCTGACGTTTTGTATCGTAGGGCCAAGGCGAAAGCTGCCTTGGAGAAGAAGACGATGCGGTTGTATCTAACTGAAGCGCTTGAGAGCAAGCTAAGCATCGAAAGCAGATCGCCTGGTTCGGACAAACAGAAATCGTGGGTGGACCGATTACCGAAGTTGCCTCCGGGAGCCGCGAATGAGGTCAGTAAGATCGTCAAAGCTGCCGACTTTCGAAAAGTAGACGAGAGCATGTGGGAATGATTTTAGACACGGTAGCAATAGCGGCATTGGCGGAGCGGGATGAAGAACTCATGGATATTGCTGGAGAAGCCTCGGTTGTCCATTTGCCGATAATTGCCTTGGGGGAATATCGCTTTGGGATCGATGGTTCGCGTCACAGGGAAAAATTGACGCGATGGTTCAGAGTACTGATAGACCTGCACGAGGTGCTTTATGTCGACCTGGAGACGCTGGATTCGTATGCGAAGATACGAATTGAATTGAAGGAAGCGGGTACTCCGATTCCGGCCAACGACGTTTGGATAGCATCGCTGGCTCGTCAGTATGGATTAAAGGTAGTTTCTCGCGATACCCATTTCGACAGAGTCAGAGGGATTCAACGAGTCAGCTGGTAAGCACCTCCGGATTGACCGGGGCGGGCGGGCATTTGCCGGCCAGGGTTTGGAGGAGATTTTCTACTGCCAGTTCTCGCATGGCGCGGCGGGTCTCTACCGTAGCGCTCCCGATGTGAGGGAAGCAGATAGCGTTAGGAAGACGGAGGATCGGATCCTCCGGGCCGGGAGGTTCGTCTTCGAGGACGTCGAGGGCGGCGCCCGCAATCCGGCCTGTTTCTAGTGCTCGCGTCAAAGCATCCTGATCGATCAGGGGACCGCGGGCAGTGTTGATCAGAAATGCGCTCTGCTTCATTAATTGCAGCTCGGCCTCACCGATCAGGTGATGCGAGTCGGGACTCAAGTTGGTATGGAGGCTGACGACATCGGATTCGGCGAGCAGAGCTTCCATCGGCCGATATTCACTTTCAGGAGCGTCTTTTTGGTGAAACATCGAAGAGATCGAACCAAAGCGTGCGCATGCTGAACGCCTGGGCACGGCGGACGACTTCCTGACCGATGCGACCGAATCCGACTACGCCAAGGATCTTACCCTTCAGATCCATGCCGAGGGCGGGCAGTTCTTCACGGCGGGCCCATCTTCCGCTTCGCGCGTAGGCTTCGTTTTCGATCAGGTTTCGAGTCAGTGCGAGTATCATGGAGATAGTCAGATTGGCCACGGCGTCAGTCAACACTCCGGGGGTGTTGCAAATGAGAACTCCGTGACGGGTGGCTTCAGATACATCGATTCGGTCGTATCCTACGCTGCAGGTGGAATAGACACGCAGTTTTGGAGCGGCGTCAAAAAAGTCGGAATCAGCCCTCACGAATGGAACGCCAAAGAATCCCTCGACATCCTTTACGGCCTCCATCAGTTCCTCCTTTGGGGCGAGATAATCGACAACGGTTATGTCGCAAGAAGCGGTGATCTGGGCTTGGAGATCCTCTTCCAAGGGGAAAGCGATACACACTCTCGGTTTTTCGTTCAAAACTCTGCTTGGCTATCGGTTTGGCGAATGATGGGATTCCGTTAATAGAATCCTCGATTCTGACACTAAGAGCAATTTCTGATGGGTCTGAGATATCATCTGATTCGGGACGGCCTCTCAAGGCAAAAGGAAAAGCTGGCGGGGACGTAAAGTACAGCTTCGACATCGGAAAGTGATCTCTAGCCCGAACATTTCACAAACCTTCTGCTACGACTGCGGATGTCACTGCGTATCAAAGCCTTCCCTTGCCCGGCGACCTCAGAGAGTTCTAACACGCTGTCGCCCGCCGTGCTGCGGAAAGGCACTGATACTCAGTCCCGGCACGCCGGGACAGTCTCGCTACGAAGTGTGTGAAATGTCCGGGCTAGTCGACCTTCAACACTTAATGAGTTGCAGACATCGTGTTGAGAAGCCAATTGATTAGGGGAATTAACAATAACAGGTAGGAGGGTTAAGGCAGATTGAGCACACTAAAGGTAGGAATTATTGGGTTGGGAGGAATCGCCCGCGCACATTGTAGCGCGATCGCGACGCTGGAGGACCTCGAGGTCGTGGCGGTAGCCGACCTCTTCGAGGAGAAGCGGCGTGAGTTCATGGATGGGTACAACATCCCAAAGGGGTATACCTCGCACACCGAACTGCTGGCTGACGAGGAAATCGATGCGGTGGGGGTTGTTCTGGGTCACCAACTCCATCATCGGCTAACGGTGGACGCCTGTAACGCCGGCAAGCACGTACTGGTAGAAAAGCCGATGGCGTTAAGCCTCGGGCAGTGCGACGATATGATCGCCGCTGCGGCGGCCAACAACGTAAAACTCATGGTCGGACAGTCACAGCACTTCTACGGCACCAGCCTGAAGGCGAAGGAGATCCTCGATTCGGGCGAATTGGGTCCGCTGATTACGGCTGTCTCCTACATGTCCAAGCAGTGGAATTATTCACAGCGTCCCCCCCAGTATCGAAATCGCTACCACGGTGGCGGCATGTTGCTCGCCAACGGCGTCCACGTGGTTGATCGCCTCACCTGGGTGATGGCGTCGCAGGCGGTGTCGGTGTCGGCTGTCGTCGGAACCAGAGCCCACTACCAGGCGGGCGACGATTCCGCCACCGTCTTCGTTCGCTACAAGAACGGCCTTGGCGGCGTGGCTGTGTCGGTCGGCTATGCTGACGGCGCCCCAAATTTTGATTGTGAGGTGATCTGCGCCAACGGGACCTTAAGGTTCAGCGAACATGGCGAGAAATACGTCAAGATCGGTAAGGGCGATAAATGGGATGATGTGCCGTTTGACGATCCTCCGACACCGATGCATCACGAATGGAAGAGTTTTGCGGAGGCGATCCGGCAAGGGCTCGAACCCCCGGCATCGGGAGAGTGGGGACGCCACATCATGGAGATTCTATTTGCCGCTGAGGAATCGTCGGTCACCGGTCGGGAAGTAGTGCTGGCGAGCGGTCCCGGCTGGTTCCACCAGTCCTCCGGCACGCCGGTAACGACCAAACATGGCTGGATTTAACCCATAAATTTCACCGCTTTGGCGCAAACGGAGTTAAGTAGATGGTTACGAATGGATTGCGATTACTGGGAGAGATACAGAGTGTCTTCGCTCGAGGTTGCGCCAAAGCTCACATCCACAAGCGCGGCGTGGCTGCGTTCTCGCGGAAATCCCGCGCGGTTACGCACAGTAGTGCGCGCCCGCACGGGATTTCGCTCGGTCCTTGCCATCCACGCTTCTGAATTGTGTGAAACAAGCGGGTTAGAAGAGGTAAGAGCATGAAACTGGTCGTTCTTTCTTACAGTCACCACGGAAGGAGTATGGGCCGGACGGCGTTCGGTCTTGGGAATGAGATTGTGGGTGTCATGGATGGAGAAGAGGGCCCGCGCGAACAGCTGGAGAGCGAGTTCGGGTGCCCCGGTTTCGAGACGGCGAGAGCATGTCTCGACGCAGTCAAGCCTGACGCGGCCCTCGTTTCGGGGAAGCATATAGAGATTCCATCTCATATTCAGGCCTGCGTGGATCGGCGTATCCCGTACTTAGTGGACAAGCCGTTCGCCGATTGCGCTGCCCGTCTCCGACCGGTGGCGGAAGCCTCAGAAAAGCACGGCGTCTTCAGCGCTCTGACTCTCCCTGATCGCACCAGCCGGATCGTTACCGTTGTCAAAGAAATGGTGGCTGACGGCAGTTTCGGAAAACTGGTTCTCTACAGCAGCCGGCTGAACAATGGCTCGCCGATGCGCTACGACGAGACGCCCTCTGCCTGGCACAACGATCCGTCAATTTCCGGAGGCGGCTGCTGGGCGACGGAAGGCGCGCACGGAATTGATACCTATCTACAGTTTGTGGGCGACCAACCGGTGAGCGTAGTGGGTGCCGTTATGTCAAATGCCATCTACGGTCGCGAGATCGAAGACAGCGCTGTGGGAATGCTGCGAAGTGACGACGGTGTGACCGGGATCATTGAGTCCGGTTACACCTTTCCCCCGGGTGGGCGTAGCGGCGATCATTTCTTTAGATTCGTTGGAACGAAGGCTTCGGTGTTCGCTTTCTACGGTAAGAACGGTGAACCCCTTATCGAAGTTAACACGTCCGCCGGCGTCGAATTCAGTGAGGACCTCGGGCACGGCGATCGATTTCGTAACGTAGTTAGTGATTGTTTAACCGCCATCGAGGAGGGCCGAGCTGCCGAGACGAATATCCTCGACGCCGTGCGCATCCTTGAGGTTCAGGACGCTGTCTACGACCATGCCCGGGCTAACCCGGTGACCAATGGACCTCATCCGATGGGGGCGGCGGCGGTAAGGCCGGAGGATAGTTGATTGCTTTTACATGGTAATTCTCCGTCCCGGCATGCCGGGACGGCGTCGCTGACTTTTTCAAGCCTCATCGTGCGCGGAGCGCCCGATCCACCAGTAGCAAGGATATTAGTGGTGGAACGGCCCCTCCGGGGACGTTTGTTTCAACTTCGTAGTGAGCAAAGGCAAATATGGACCTATTGGCGAAAGAGTTAGATACACCGTCCGCGGCATGCCGGGACGGGGAGTTTTCATTGGCTAAGAGGAACTGTGAGGTTTCACTGACCTGTGCTTTCTATCCACTCAAACGGCTTCGGCTTTTGCCGTCATCTGCAAATTCTCGAATGCTACTCATAGAGCGGATGCTGTTCGTTTGGGCGCTCATGCTGTCTCTACCCCTCGGAGCAGCGGCTACCCACCCGCTCGATGCCCTGACCGCCGGAGAGATTTCAACGGCGCGTTCGATAATTTTGGAAGGTAAGGACCGGGCCGGGGAGGTCGACTTCGTCTATCTTTCGTTGGAGCCCCCGCTAAAAAACACAGTGCTCGAATGGCGGGAAGGCGATCCGGTGCCGCGGGGAGCATTTTTCGCGCTTCGCGAGAATCAGAAGGTCTATGAGGGGACAGTCGACTTGGATGCGGGGAGAGTACTGCGGCGTGAAGTTGTGCCCGATGTCCAATCGCGCATCATTCTTCGCGATTATGGAAGGGCGGATGCGATAATAAAGAGTCATCCACCGTGGCAGGACGCCATGCGAAAGCGTGGATTTGCCTCCTTTGATGAGATTCGCAATGTTCATTACTCGGCGGGTTATTATGGATCGCCGGAGGAATCGGGACGCCGGCTTCTCCATGCAGTCAGCTATGACGCGAGGGAGAAAACGAATTTCTGGGGGCGTCCCATCGAGGGTGTATTTATCATCGTCGACCTCGACTCAGGTGAGGTCGTCAGGATGGTCGATACCGGAGTCGTCCCGATACCAGATGCAGAAGCAGACTTCGACGAGGAGAGTGTTGGAACGCTGCGCGAAATACCGACGCGGCTTTCGCTTTACCAACCGGACGGCCCGGGCTTCACCGTTTCAGGGCAGTTCATTCAGTGGCAGAACTGGCTATTCAATCACCGAATCGATTCCCGCGTTGGACTGGTCCTTTCTCTAATCCAATATCAGGACAAAGGAGAATACCGCATGGTTCTATACGAAGCATCCCTTTCCGAGCTCTTCGTGCCCTACATGGAGCCGTCCGCCGGCTGGTATTCCCGCACTTATTTCGACATTGGCGATTACGGCCTCGGTATGTCTCTCAGTACTCTGAAACCCGGGCTCGACTGTCCGCCTGACGCAACACTTTTTGACGCGACACTGGCCGGTAATTCGGGCGAGCCTGAAGTGTATTCCGCGGTCTGCGCAATATTCGAGCGCACCGCGGGAAATCCCGCCTGGCGGCATTACGACTTTGCGAGCGACGAGGCGGAGAGTCGCCCCAGCCGAGAGCTCGTGGTGAGAACGGTGGCTACGCTGGGCAACTACGACTATATCCTCGATTGGATATTCCAACAGGACGGTACCATACGAATCGCCGTCGGCTCGACCGGAGTGGTCGCGGTTAGCGCCGTTCCCGTCCAGGGACCGGGTTCCGCGGCGCCGAACCGCGCTGACGCCTATGGAAGATATGTCGACGATCATCTCGTGGCCATTAACCACGATCACTTCTTCAACTTCCGGCTCGATTTTGATATCGACGGCGAGGCTAACAGTTTTGCCCTGGGGCATCTTCGTACTCATCTTCTGCCGGAAGAGAATCCCCGCCGGAGCCTGTGGGTGGTGGAGCCTCAGATCGCTGACAATGAATGGGATGCGCGCCTCCGTATTGACCTCGAGAAGCCGTCGCTTTGGCGAGTGATCAATCCGGACATTACCCAACCTGCCGGCTATCCCGTCGGTTACGCTATCAAGCCGAGAGGTAACGCCCTTCCTCTATTGCATTCCGACGACTTTCCCCAGCAGCGCGCCGCCTTCACAGGGTACCATCTCTGGGTCACGCCCTACCGGGATGACGAGCGTTATGCCGCCGGCGACTACCCGAATCAGAGCCGGCCAGGAGAAGGCCTGCCCAAATGGACCGCGGCAAACCGCGGGATTATGAATACCGATATCGTGGTTTGGTACACATTGGGTTTTCACCATGTGGTCCGCTCCGAAGACTGGCCAGTCATGCCGCTAACTTGGAACGAATTTGAACTGCGCGCCTTTAATTTCTTCTCTCGCAACCCGGCACTCGATCTTCCTGAAGCATCTAAGTAAGTAGCTTCTATGTATATCAAGGTGCGTTCGGCCGCGGGCGAAGATGATTGGCGAGATTTCTTTTTTGGGATTTATCCCACGGTGGGCTGCGCCCCATACCACTGTGCCTGCCAGTGACCCATGCTCCTCAGATTGAATAGAGGCTCTGTTGAACTTTCCTCCTTCATCGATGGATCACCGCATGGAACAATGGTATGGCTACTGCATCAGTGGGTTAGACTCTCTCGCGCTTTTCGCGTCTTTCGTGGGCATCTTCACTTCCCTCCTCACTCAATTGGCTTTGGGCAACCGAAAGTCCTCTCGCTGATAAACGATCCGACCGTCGAAGACCGTCAGGTTTACGCGGATCTCGGAGAGATCATGTGGTTCAACCGAATACGGATCCCTGTCCAACAGGACCAGGTCGCCCGCTTTGCCGACCTCAATTGTGCCACGAATGTCCTCCTGGCGCATCAGTTTCGCGCCGTTCACGGTGAGCGCCCGCATTACGTCCTCGACGTCAATCGATTGCTCCGGCAGCAGGACTCGGCCTCTGGGATTGGATTGGTCTTTGCGAAGCACCGCCACCTCCATGGCGTGAAACGGATTGGCTGTCGATACGGGCCAGTCCGAACCTGAGACGATGACCGCTCCGGCGTCGCGAAGCGTTCGAAACGGGTAGAGCCACTTCCCGATTTTCGTGTCCACAAATGGGTCCATCGAATGGTCATAGGGAAATGCCCACAGCGCTTGAATATTCGGAAAGACCCCAAGGGATTTAAACCGTGGGGCATCTTCGGGATGAACAAACTGCAGGTGGGATATAGTGTGGCGTCTGTCGATGCTTCCTCTCCGCAGTGGTGACTCAGCCTGTCTTATCGCGTTTAATGCTGCCCGCGTCGTGCGGTCTCCAATGGAATGGAAATGTACTTGAAATCCCGCGCCGTGGAGCGCGCTGACATAGGCATTCAGCACGGACTCGCGGATCGTCAGAGCACCGACGTGCCCCGGACCGCACCCGGCGTCGGCGTAAGGCTCGAGAAAAGCCGCCGTGCAACTCTCGAGGCCGCCATCAAGGAAAACCTTCACCATGTTGGCGGACAGCATTGCAACAGTTTCCCTTGTCAACGCTGTCCGGCGCCTTGCTAAAGCTGCCACCACCCGATCGATGTCGTGCGGCTCCATCTTTTCATCGAGACTGATATTATCAGGCTTCAGGGCTAGCAGCACGCGCGCCGTTAGTTCGCCCCGCCGGGCGAGTTGAAGGTAGGCTTCCTCTTCCCCGCCGAACTGCGTGCTCGCATCTATAAACGCTGTGTAGCCATTGGAGTTTTCATATTCGAGACCCGCGCGCAGCCGATTCTCGTATTGCCTGGAAGTAGGAGCAGGAACGAGGTCCAGCACGAGCCTCTGCGCGGACTCGCGGAGGGTACCCGAAGGTTCGCCGGTGTGGGGATCGCGTTCGATACTTCCGTTAAATGGATCCGGGGTGCTGCTCGTGATTCCTGCTCTGTGCAGTGCCTCCGAGTTGGCCCATGCGCTGTGATGGTTTGAATCGATTAAAACGACAGGTCGATCGGCTACAGCATCGTCAATTACCGATTTCTTTGGGTTTCCGTTAGAGAATTGTTTGAGCGACCACCCGATGCCGGAAATCCACTCAAGATCGGGATTCGCTGAGGCGTAATCTTTCAACTTTTTCTTTATCGCCGCCGCCCCGTCTTTATCGGTAAAGGATAGCTCCAGCAATCCGGACCCGCCGGTCACCGGGTGCGTGTGAGCATCGGTAAATCCGGGGAAAAGGACGCCTCCACACATATCGATTATACGCGCCGGCCCGGCAACTGCCCGCTCCACCTCGGCCCGCTCTCCCAAGTTGACGATCCTGCCGGACTCGACCGCGACCGCTTCAGCGATGGTACCGCGCGCGTCCATCGTCCGAATCAGGCCATTGATGAATACCAACGCTCGCTCCTCGACGGCGCTCGATGTAGCGGCCAGGGTAGAAAGGATGAACAAGGTCAATGATGTCATCCGCATAGCAATTGAATCTCGTATGAGCCGATTTATCGATATCAATGACACATTAGCCGCCGACGGAAACCTGAACCTGAATGGGTAGGGGCGATCGTTGGCAATACCATTCGCTTGTGTTTCACCTTTGCAATTTCCCCGAAATTGCGCGAATTATTTCTTGGAAAAACCACGAGGACAGAGAAATCTTCCATCGGCGCGGCCACCGGTGGGCTGACACTTGGTGGATCACACAAGAACGAAACTTATGGCAACGGCAGGACGAAATGCTCCCGCATTCCGCTACGTTCCGAATCGAAGGATGTAGCGGAATGCGGGAGCATTTCGATGGTGTTGCCACCGAATTTGGCTATTGTGTCACACACTTTGTAGTGAGATCGCGAATATTGCTGCCTATGGCCTAGTAAGATTAGAAAAGTGGCAGAGTGGACATCTCGCATATTATATGATTATCTTAAAATCATATGGAGCGTACTCTCACAGTCACTGAAGCAGCTCGAAATTTCTCCGACCTCATTAATCGGGCCTTTTATCGCGGAGAATCGACAAGGTTGATTCGCTCGGGGGAAGTTGTGGCGAAAATCGTGCCCGTGGCAGGTGACACGGTATTGGGCTGTGACTTGGCCGAGCGATGGGATTCCCTTCCCCACCTATCGAAGCGCGAGGCGGAATCATTCGCGAAAGATATTTCTGATGCGAGAGATTCTGTGGGAGCCCCGCAGGATCGATGGGATTAGTCCTGGATACGTCGGTCCTCATTGCCGCGGAACGCCGACGCTTTGCGATTAAGGATTTTCTCACCCAAGAGGCCACGACTGAAGCAACTTATCTGAGCAGTATTTCCGCCTCGGAGCTTCTTCAAGGTGTCGAGCGCGCGAATACCCCAAAGCGCAAGCGAGGTCGCCGAGAATACGTTGAGGCGATTCTCTCCGAGTTTCCGGTTTTTGCCTTTGATCTAACTGCAGCTCGGGTTCACGCTTCGATTTGGGCTGAGCTTCAGTCGGCAGGAACAATGATTGGATCCCATGATCTCCTGATAGGGGCTACAGCCATCGCACAGGGCCACCGTTTAGCGACTCTCAATCAAGGGGAGTTTGAGCGGATTCCGGGACTCGAGTTGGCGAATGCGGCTCCTTACCTCAAAACGGGAAAATGATCCGATCGGATCATAAAGATTTGCGGTGATTGGAATTGAACAGGGTGTTGTATGACGGTGTGGAAGGTTCTCTCGCAAGGGGCACCGAAGGAGGTCTTCTCAGGTGAGTTCATCGGGAACAGCTTGACCTTGCGGAGAGTCTTTGACTCATTGGCGAAGAGAGGAAAGTAACGACACCGAAGGGCTCTCCCGGGAAGCGGTTACTTCGTATCCGGGAAAATGAAAGGTTATACGATGTTTTTCGAATTAAGACAGTATCGCATCAAAGACGGTCGAATGGACGAGTGGGTCAAATTCATGGAGGGCGAGATTATCCCATTCCAGGTGGAAAGAGGGATGGTCGTAGTCGGCAGCTTTGTCGGGGAGGAGGAAGAGGACCTCTATATTTGGATTCGACGATTCGAGAACGAGGAGGAGAGGGAGAAGCTTTACAAGGCCGTCTACGAGGATCCGCACTGGACTGAGAAGTTGAGTGATCGAGTCGGGGAGATCATTGATCGGGAAAGGATTGTCGTGACCAGGATGCTTCCTACGAGTCGTTCGGTGATTCATTAGCATTCTGTCAGACTTTGTCCGACAGAATGCTAGTTCGGTCCAAGGGAAATATACCTGGAATCAGATGAGCGTTATTGTGAATCAACTGGAGGAATTCATTAAGAATCCAAGGACCAATAAGAATGGCAGCGAATGATTTGATCAAGACAGCCGTCATCGTGGGAGGCCATGGCTTTGACGTAATTGGATTCCACACGATGTTTCGGGAACTACCCGGATTGGAGCCCTATATCCAGAATCTGGAGGAATTTTCGGCAGATTCGCGAAATCGGGACAACTACGAAGTGCTGGTATTTTACAGTATGCATCGTCCGATCCCTTCGGCGGACGGGAGTAAACAGGAACAACGAGCTCGCGCGGTGTTGGAACATTTGGGTCGGACCAAACAGGGAATACTCATCTTACACCACGCCATTCTGGCTTATCCGCAATGGGAGCATTGGTCCGAACTGGTTGGGATGAAGGATCGCAGCTTCGGGTATCATCACGGCATCGAATTGCGTGTTGATATTGGCGATGGAGATCATCCCGTTACTCGTGATCTATCACCGTGGGATATGGTAGATGAAACCTATACCATGAGGGATGCGGAAGAGTCTGACGGCAATCAGGTGCTGCTCACCGTGGATAATGCCAAGAGCATGAAGACAATCGCGTGGACGCGAGAGTTCAGCCAGGCGCGAGTGCTCTGTTTTCAGTCCGGCCACGACAATGAGACCTACGTCAATGATGGATTTCAGACTTTTCTGGCCAGGGCAATACTCTGGCTCGCCAGACGATTATGAATTCTACTGCGAATCTTTATGATTCGATCGGATCATAAACTTCTGCAGTAGATAGTATAGATCACGATGCTGGCTTGTACTTCGGGAAGTGTTCTTTCAGGGTAGCCGGCTTCGCAAGAAGGCGGGGCCAGGCTAAATAGGCGAGAGGTTCGATGATCACGAATGTCTGATCCCAGCACGTGAGACCGGATGCTTGCGCGTCCGGCTACGAATCCAAACCATTACATCTCGCCCAGAACGCGAGAACTGAATTGGTGTCACGATAACGGGATTATCGCTCGCGAGCGAGCTTCCTACAAGTTTCATAAATTGTTGTAGGAAGGCCGCTTGCGGCCGAAACGTATCACCGCCGAATATTCCGTTAATGCCCGTTATCCTAGCGCCACTCGGGTTGGAACACGTATGGTGCCAGAGGGTATACACTATTGCTTTTCGAATTTCTAGAAAAATTGGGGTGAGATTCCCACCCGGGGCTTGTTATTTATTGCAATACAGTTCAGCATACAAAGATGGAAACAACAATGAAAGTACTGGTGATTGGGGCTCATGGGAATACGGGGAAGCGCGTCGTCAAACGGTTAACCGAGAGTCGGCACGAACCTCTTGCTATGATTCGCGACACGAGTCAGCGAGCCGTGTTCGACGACCTCGGCGTGCCCACGGTCCTGGCCGATCTGGAGTATCCGATCGGTCACGCCGTGGTCGGTTGTGATGCCGTCATTTTCGCTGCCGGGTCGGGAGGCCATACAGGGAAGGATAAGACCGTCCTCATCGATCAAATCGGCGCGATACGATCGATAGTGACGGCGCAGCTGCATGGAGCCCGGCGTTACGTTATGCTCAGCTCGATCAACGCTGACATGAACAGCCAGTCCAAGATCGCGCATTATCACAAAGCGAAAGGGCACGCCGACCACCATCTGCGCGAATCCGAACTGGATTACACCATCATCTGTCCGGGCGGATTGCGAGATGATCCCGGTAACGGACTTGTTTCGGTCAGCGCCGATTGCCATATATCCGGAATTACGACGCGGGACAATCTGGCTGCTGCACTGGTCGCCTGCCTCGATATCGAATCGACAATCGGAAAGACCTTCAGCCTCCTTGAGGGCGAAACTCCCTTGGAGGAGGCCCTTCATTCGATTTGAAATTGGGAGTGCAATCACTAAGCGCACGCTGGGATGGCGCCGGGGCTTATCTGGGGGATTCACAACGGATCCGAAGAGGCGAATGTCGAACATCGAACACTGAACGTCCAACATCGAAGTAAAGACCTCCCTCCTTCGCTTTCGACTATGGAGGACAGGTCGGTGTTCGAAGTTCGATGCTGAATGTTCGACGCGATGTCTCTTGACAGTATCATCAAGGGCGCATCAATCCCTCTCAATAATCGCGACATAGGTTGGGCCGTACGAATCGAGGTAACGGCGCACAATCCAGCCAGTGCCACTCAGAATGTCCTCCATTTCCTTCTTTGAAACCATGAGGTAGTCGAACCAGGGACTTTTGATATCGTGGAACCGAACGCGAATTCTGACCTGGCCGCTCATTCGACCCTTGCTTCTGTTCCGACGGTGGTAGGTAAGATGTACTGGCGCGTCGGTCTGATAAGGATCCAGTGACTCTGCGATGATTCGCGCACTGTCTGATGTGAACCGCTTGAAACGCCTCAAAAGCCAACGGGCTCGGTTGAAGCTACCAAATAGCCCGAAATTGTTTCCCAACATGAGAATGGTATCGAAGCGTCCCAGACTTGCATTCAGTTTATCGATCGGTGTAGCCTTTGCCTGCTTCAAACCCCTTGTTCTGACGACTCTGATCGCCAAGGGTGAGATATCGGTTCCGAGTACTTTGAAGCCTCGTTTCTGGAGGTATAAAGAGTGCCTCCCCGCCCCACAGCCAATGTCGAGGACACGGCCACGTGCGAACCGCATCGCTCGTTTCAAATGTGGAGGCCAATACGTGTATCCTTCGAAATAGGCTTTCGGTCCATTCGAGATGTCGATATATCCGTCATCTCTTTCAATGATTTCCTGAACATCGTGGCCGCTTTGGAAGGCAAGCATCTCCTGACCGAATGCGTCTTCTGATGGTTTCCAGGTACTCATCTTCTATCCCACAGCTTGTCCATCGGTGCGATATTGATGAATGCGATGGCACCGAGTGCAGTCTTGATAATAAACTCTCGGAGTTGCTGATTACCACGTTTCTCAGCATTTCTCGCCCAATTAAGGTGCCAGCAGACCAGGTGGCAGGTTACCACCTCCCAATCAATTTTGTCCCCATAACCTGATTCAAAAGCGGCGAGAAATCGATTCGCCGTAGTGCCGTTAGATTCCTCGTGATGCGTCTTCTGAGCCGCCTTTGCGGAAACGCTTCGCCTATGATATTCATGAATGGATGAACGAAATCCAGCTCAATCTCCTGCACGATTACGCTTTCCAAATCGATCAAGGTGCATCGGTAACTCTCTGAATCAGAGGTGTCCAGAAATACGTTCTCGTTGTGAATGTCGGTATGGGAGAGCGCACGAGATGACGAGAAGAACCTTTCGTGATG
This sequence comes from Candidatus Moanibacter sp., assembly GCA_965215885.1. GTDB lineage: Bacteria > Verrucomicrobiota > Verrucomicrobiia > Opitutales > UBA2987 > CBDCEW01. The sequence goes on along the minus strand of CBDCEW010000064.1, from coordinate 49,869 downwards.
TTGTTGGATAAAATCCTCTACTACGTCGGTGGCATAGGTCGAAAGTTGATCCTCGTTTGAGAAGTGTTCCAGGTTCATCGTGAGGTCTCGTAAGTATTCCTCAGCGCACGAGCGGTGACTGTCACAACTCCCTTCTTTGAGAAGTACTTCGTCGATTCGGTCAGCGTTGACCCGATGAAAGTTCCTGATTTGCCGTCCCAATGCGGAGAGCAGCTTTTCGTATTCGTCGCCCGAAAGGGTTTGGTAAACATCGTCAAGAAGTTCACCAGCAGCCCATTCCATTGCGATGATGCTTCCGTCCTGCCCGAAATCTTCGGAATGAAGTAATACTGGAACTGAAACACCTTCATCATTAAGCAACGGAAGCAGGTGCGACTCGATTCGATAAGCGTCAATTTCGCTGTCGGCAAATACCTTTACGACGAGTTCGTTCGCAATGGTGTAAATCTGGCGGGTGTCATACGGATTACTGAAATATTTAAACCGCTCAAGATAATCGACGTTTGAAAGTCCCGCATCGGAGAGAAGTTCCTTTATCCTGTCAATTGCCAGCATCGGTCATTGGGTGATGAACTCGGAATCTCTGCTGCGCAAAGAACGAAGGATTCCACCTCGATTAACCATCTCAGCCCAGTCCCGCGCCCTTCGACTCGGCTCAGGGCCTTCGGCGAGCGCGGTCCTACAGTTTTGATAGTGAGATGGTAGGACTCTGCCGTACGGCAGAGCGGGATGCTGGTCGATGGATATCCAATGCCGGTCGATACCGTCCAACCGTCTTCGTCCGTGCACTTCGCCGGGTCGAGAGCGCCGTCGTTCACCGTTAGGGAAATTCATCTCCTGACTAAAGATAACGCAATTTCTTCTGGAACCTCGCGTTCAATGAATTCTCATAAATCCTCTGAAAATCATCTTCTGAGAAGCCAAATGCATCAGCGAGAAGTTGATATTCCGAATTCATACTGCACTCGAAAATGCCCGGATCGTCCGTATTAACTGAGTAATTCATCCCGAGATCTCGCGCGATTCTGACCGGGTGTTCTTCGATGGAGTTTACACTGCCTGTCTTCACGTTGCTTGTGGGACACATCTCGATGTGTAGATTCTCTTGGCGAAGTTTCTGCCGTAATGTCTCGTCCTGAAATGCGGTGACACCGTGTCCGATCCGGTCTAGGGAACCATGGTCAAGGGCATCCCAGACCGATTCCGGTCCGACCCATTCGCCCGCATGGATTTCAATCCCCAAACCGGCATCTTTGAATTTCCTGAATATGTTTGTAAACGGACGAACGGGAAAGCCTTTCTCGAGGCCAGCCATGACGACGCCGACGATGAGATCCTCTTGATGGGCCTTAATGATCCAGTCGGACGAGGCTTCGATTTGTTCCGGAGCTCGGTTTCGGCCAAATTGGTAGACCAGCTCGATCTGGATCCTGCGATCCTCCATCGTGCGCAGGACGTTTCTGGTTGTCTCAATGTTCTTCAGAAAGTCGTCATCGTCTTTGGGAATCTCACTTCCTCCAACGAAGATCTCGGCGTAGACGACGTTCTGTGCCTTGAGGCGCTCAATGTGCCTTTCAAGGATCGGGATGAAGCTATCGAAACTCTTGTGAAACGAACTGTCTACGAGGTCGAACCACCGAATGAAGCCTTCAATTCCATTGTTGGGGTAAATGGATTGTAACTCCTGTGAAGTGATGTGGTAGGGGATATTTGCACGTTCCATATCCTCGAGCATCGACGGGTCCAGTATTCCATCGATGTGACAGTGAAGCTCTATCTTTGGCAACTTGCTAACGTTTGATGTCATTTACTAAAGATGTCGCTGGCCGCAACGAACCCAAAAAGCCTTAAAAGACAGAAGAGCGGTCCTAGCGCAGCAGAGCCGCAACCAAAAAAGAAAAAGAGAACCGCAAATGGACGCAAATGAACGCGAATAAAGAGGAAGGCACCACGGATTCGAGCCGTCTTCTCCCGCTGAGCGGGATGCGCCGTGCCATGGAAAACCGCAGATTTGATGAAGAGGGATTCCCAACGGTTCGACAGGCTCGCCCCGAACTCATAAACAGTGAGGAGATTCTTGATCGAATCGAGGAGGTAACTCGGAATACCCTGGTAACCTTGCCTGCCTCGGCAAAGCGAAGCGGCGACGGGTCGACCCCACAACCTGGAATACCAATATGTTACACTCCAAAACGTGTTCAAAAAACTAAGTTCTGACGGATAGTAATACAGAGCGGCACAGAGAAGCACAGAGGCTACAGGCGTGGACAATGTCAGTATGAAAATACGTTTGTGCTTTATTTTGGGATGGGCGTTCAAGCGATGTGCCCTGACTTGGCAACGACCCTCTCATTGAACACATATTAAGAGTTGAATAAGGAAGGCAGGAAAGCAGGAATCTAGCAAATTGGTTGCAGCGTGACGTAGGTGTATAGTTTGTCAGCAATTTCGGGTCTGACAGCAGAATCTGTGGGTGGGTAACTGTCGCTTACAAGAGGAAATAGAGTCGGTGAGCACAAGGTAGATTCTCAGGGCGCTGCCCTGAATGTCCGCTCCTCCACAGCCGGAGGGGCTGGTCGGTGTTTTCTTTGCATATGGGATTGAAAGGTTGAAGGGCACCGGGCCGATTCCGAGGATCCGAAAGTAGTACCGCAAATACAATCCTGAACACGGAGGACCCAGTGCTCATCAAAACGCTACTGAATCGGTGCTATTGGCTCAAGGGAGCTTTGTTTACGCAAAGGCGAGTATGGACGATGGTGAAATCGGTGGAGGCGATTGTGGTGCCTTAGATTGAGCCGCGCAAGAATAGTCGGGTGTGCTGTTCCGGGTGTGGCCGGACGGCCAGCGGCTACGACCACATTGAGCGAGGCCAGGCGATTTTGAATCCTGCGATGCTCCATTGTGCGGGGATGGTCGAGGTGTAAGGGCAAGAGTCATCTGGTTGTCTCAATGTTACCGCAGAAAGACGGCAAGGGTGCGGCGGGTCAATTGCCGGAATGCGGTCACTTCCGGTCCAAGCGTCGAAGAGGTGTCCCGGGTGCCTTACCTCAAGTAGACGAAAAAGGCACCCCAGGCGCTGCAAGATCGTTCATCTGCCTTGAGGCCAATGCCATGCCTTTCAAGGCGGCCAGTGGGATGAGTTTCTATCGAAACTCTGAGCTGGGGTGCTCCAAGACGAACTGAAGAGCGTGCGGGCCTATCTAGACTACGAAGGGTTTTTCGCCACAGGCGAACCTATGGCGCAAGCGGTATTGAGCGGCCATCTTCGCAGTCCGCTCGAGGCGATGGTGCGATTGGGTAAGGTCTCAAACGGCGCGAAGTGATGAGCGGGATTGAGGCGATCGGAAAGTCGATCAGGTGCCAGTATCGGCGTGCCTCGAGCCTCGCTCATCACTATCTCTTTACCCCCACCGCGCCCCTTCGGTCCAGTACCAGCATGACGATGCTGGCAGTGGCGGCTCTATGAGGCCGTATTGGCAATAAGCGCAACGTTTGATGCTCATTTACTAAAGTTGTTTCTGGCCGAAACGAAGCCCAAAAGAGCAGCCAGATCAGAACGTCTTGCGTCGGATCCTAGCGCAGCAGAGCCGCAACCAAAGTGATCAAGAAAAAGGCACCCCAGGCGCTGCACATGAACGCTTCCACTTCCAGGTAGCCAACGCTGAGGAAGGCCCTCAATGAGATTCGAGCCGTCGGTTTGCTTTCAAGCCAGGCCCAATCTGTTTATCAAAGATTGTTCTCAGCGGGACGGCTAAGAAATCATCAACGTGCCATGGGTCAAAAATCAATTTGATGAAGAGGGATTCTTCAAAAATTTCGCACAGGCTCGCCCCGAACTCAAAGATCCGCCTCAAGGAGGTTCTCCTCGATGAATACGAATCTGAAGAGGTAACTCGGAATAACCTACTAAAGGTAAGGGGCACCTTTCAGCTCTTGCCTCGGCATTATGAGCGAAGCCCTACTGGTCGAAACCCACATTTTTATACCTGGAATTTTCCAAATGGTTGCGCACTCGCGCCACGTGTTCATAAAACTAAGAGCTTCTGATCAAATAGGTAATCGGTGCATGCGGCAAACCGATCAAAAGGTTCGTGCGCAAACACGAGCCGCTCATCCTCAACTGGTTTCGGGCCAAAAACGCCTTTTCCTGCGGCATTGTGGAGGGCTTTAAGCGCAATATAAATCTCACTATCAGAAAAGCATACGGCTTTAAGAGCTTCGAAGTGCTTAAGATCGCCCTAATAAGGAAGGCAGGAATTCATAGCAAATTGGCGTTTGCAGCGTGAACCCGTAGGTAACCCATAGATTCTGCTGACGAGGCGCAATTTCAAATCCGACCGATTCGTAGAGTTTCACGGCCGGTACGGCGTCGGCCTGAGTGCGGACAACGGCGATTTCCATTCCCTTTCCCCTCATTGCTCTCAATCCACCATTGATTACCGCGGTTGCGAGGCCTCGCCTCCGATATCGGGTTCTGGTTCCAAGAGGATCAAACTCGCCGATCTTAGTGACCTGATCAATCTGGCAGACGGCATATGAACCGATCACCCCTTCTGAATTAATGGCGATCAGATCGATGTCGTCGTTGGATTTTCGGTAATCGATCATCCGTTCGATATTCCGTATGCTCCATGGATCCGCCTCGGCGTTGCCCGTAAACGAATCTCGCTGCGCACCCGCTCGCTGCTCGATCTCCGCTCCACCGCGGAATTCCCTTATGGTGAATTCGCTGTGCATGGCGACCGGCGACAACTCCGATTCGAGTGATTGCCGAAAATAGGGTGAGTCGTATTTCCCCTGCTCATATCCTCTGGCCTGGAGAAGAGAAAGGAGCAGTGCGTCGCTTTCATAGACCTTTGTTTGATATTGAATCGACTTCGCTTCCGCTTCCGGATGACTGTCGATGAAACTCTCCGCTTCATCAATCATCCTCAGGACATGTTGTTCGTCGCAGTAGTCGGGATGAATCTGGATGGTCCAACTTCGTTTACTTGGGATCACCTTGGTATAGGCATGAATGTCTCCGCTCTGGTCTTCCCATAGATGGTGATTGGATTCCGAACTTTCAAACAAGTTCAAGTAGAAGCACATCTTCGAGCCGATCGTCCAATAGTCCGGCAGGCTCATTTGTTTACTCCGGCTTCGAAGGAATTCTATGAGCTTCGGAAAGTCGGACTCACGGTCGAGATGTCTGACTCGAAGTGTCGTATTCATTTGGGGGTAATGCAAAGGGGTGCGATTTGGCTTCAAGAGCACCGAAAAGCTCCCGCATTCCGCTACATTTTTCGATTACGAACGTAGCGGAATGCGGGAGCATTTCGTCCTGTCATGACCAGAGGGCTCGCGGCTGATCCGGCAGCATCCCGCGAGGCGGCGTCCAATGATTTGCAACATGGCATCATGTAGATTCGGCGATAATCCCCTCAATAACGTCCAAAATGCAATCTAAATTTTCACAGTAATGTGAATAATCCCATCTGTTTTCGGTTCTCACGAGGATTGCGGGTATTCCCTGATTGGTGGCACCCTTTGTATCCGCTTCGTAATTGTCACCGATCATCACGGCCTTCGCTGGGTTTCCCAATAGACTCATGGCATGTTTCCAGATTTCCGGGTGAGGTTTTTCATACCCGATCGTACCTGATGTGAATACTCTCTCGAAGCGGTTCAAAACTCCAAGTTGGCCGATAATCTGGTCTATTTCCGGAAAGTGGTTTGAAAGGATAACGTTGGAAAATCCAGCCTTCTTGGTTCGTTCCAGAGCGGGAATCACATCGTCGTATAATGAATAGCCGCTGCGATTGATGATTTCGCGACGGAATCCTCGCCCGACCTTATTGGCTGAATCGGCTGGAACGCCGATTACAATGAGCTTCGACTCAATGAGCTGCGCAAAATACTCCCACCATGTTCGACCGTCGAACAGTATGTGATGAGGAATCTCAGGGTGATGCCAGGGAAATCCAGTTTCGAGGATGTGAAAAGCGTCATTAGCGGAAGGTGTTTCGATACCGTGACGACGGAAAAGAGTGGTTAATGCCGACGACCAGAGAGATGGCTGGAAAGCAATAGTGCCGTCAAAATCCCAAAGAATGTATTTCTTGCTCATTAGTCCGGAAATTCTACGAATTTCCGGACAGTTGGCGAAACAGAATAATTTAGGATATTGATATTGAGGAGATTACATTGGTGCCAATCCTCTGGCAACGAATTTAGTCATCCTTCAGAGTGTCATATCCTGATTTTTTTGGGAAGTGCCGTATCTTGAATCGAATCCTCCTTTTCTGACATGCAACCAGGCGATTGTTGCTAAATTGGAAGAAGAGCCGATATTATTTCTTTTCCGCCTTGATCGAGAACATTGAAGGAATCTGTGGCAATGAATCTGGGAATTTCCAGTATCTATTCCGATCCGGAATCATATTCGGGAAACGTTTCCAGAATGAAATCGGATATTCTTTGAAGGAAACGAGATTCAATCCATTCGATTTGATTGCCGCGATGATTCTGCCGAGATCATGGCTCCATTCGTATGCGAGGGAATTTGAGAGCCGCTTCTTTCCTGTGTATGAATATGGAATGTCGAATGCGTCCGGCTCCGGATTGTGAAAGTATCGGCCTGTAAATTCGAGTTGCTTCTCCTGCTCGCTGAATTCGAGGAGATCGAGAAAAGGATGTCCGTCGATGAGAAGGAAGATCCCGCCGGATTTCAGGAAATGGGAAGCGACCCTGGCGAATCGGTCAAAATCGGGTAGCCAGCAGGTTATTCCATAATTCGCGATCACAATGTCGAACTGCTCATCAAGCTTGTCTGGGAGTTCATAGACGTTGGAACAGATGAAGCTGGCGTCCAGGTTAGCCCTCTTAGCCAATGACTGAGCTAACGTAATTGCTTCGTTTGAAAAGTCGATCCCCGTAACTTCCGCCCCTATTCGTCGCCACGACAGAGTGTCGAGCCCGAAGTGGCACATGAGGTGAAGGAGGGACTTACCCCTGACATCTCCAAGTTCCTCAGTCTCGATTGATTTGAGAGTCGAATTGCCAGCCAAAAAACCATCGATGTCGTAGGAGGATTCGGAGGAATAGGCGTGGGCGGCGACCCGGTCGTTCCAGTTGAGTCTGTTGGCTTTGAGATGGTCAGGATTCATGTTTAAGGGTCTTGCGCATCGGATAACATTGAAGATCTCCACCCTGTTTGAGTCTGTGGGTCGAAAGAGGTCCCGCCTGATATCCCGCAGCCTCGTAGAACGGCTTTGCGGGCGGGTCATGACAACACATTTCGGTGTCAGATCCGTCGAAAAGCTCCCGCTTTCCGCTACATGTGTCGATTCAGAACGTAGTCCCAGCGAGCCGGGACGGAAGCATTTCGTCTTGTCACTGCTTCACCTTTCAGTCCTGTTTGATCCGACCGGCGGTGAGCCAAAGTAGGCAGTAATAAAACAGAGCGTCGGGGGGCGCGACTGAGTTGCATCGATAGAAATCATATCATGGCGCAGGACTGGGCAGACAAGCTGAGCTATCTTCAGGAAAGCCGGTTTCAATATCATAATGGGGATTATCTGGAATTCCTCGTTCGGAAGGTTTGGCGCATCCGTGAGTCGTGCAGAGTGGTCGATTTCGGATGCGGATATGGGTATTTCGGCACGGCAATCCTGCCGCAAATGCCGGAAGGCAGCTCGTATACAGGAATCGATGTATCTGAAAAGCTTATCGATGAAGGTGAGGAACTCTTCGGGAAACTGCCGTATAATGGAAGATTTGTTCCGGGGGATGTTTGCAATACTCCGTTTGCGGATGGTGAGTTCGATGTGGCGACCTGTCATTCCCTGCTTATGCATTTGAAGAATCCTGAGGAGGCAGTTCGGGAGATGGCGCGAGTGACGAGGCCGGGAGGATGGGTGATCGCTTGCGAGAGCAATGTAAACGCGGTGAACGCCCTGCTCCATGTCGCCGAAATTGAACAGTCGACGGCGGTGGATCTGGGATTTCTGCAGGAGAACTTCGACCGGATACAGAATCTGACGGGGAGCGATTTCAATATCGGAGCGAAAGTTCCCGTCCTGTTCCAGGAGGCGGGTCTGGAGAATGTAGGGGCACGCACCTCTGATTCAGTGAAGTGCAGTCTGCCTCCGGTCTCGTCCGAGGCGGATCATAAGAGACTGACCTCCATGTTGCGTGACCTTGGTGAAACGATTGACGATAAAAAGGCCGAGGAAATGAAGAAAGCATTTCTCAAAAGGGGTTTCTCGGAGGAGGAATCGCTGGGACAGGTCGACCGGGCAAAGCTGTTTGTCAATCGCATAAGAAAAAATCCGGAGGCTTTTCACATCGTCTTTCCGCATGCCATGACATTCAGTTTCGGTAGAGTTCCAAGGTAGGGGGCTCTTCCAAATTTGAAAGATTAACAACAGAGCGACCGCGAAACTTCCAATTGTTGATTTCGCTGGAAGGGTGTCAAGACCCCGCTAGTTTCTGATCCTTTGACTCCCTTTTCTCGAAACAGAAACTGAATCAGCAAGGGAACTATCAGAAGATCCTTTTTAGAAAATGGGTCCATTGCTCCGTCTTTCCTCGTCTTTCGGAAGTTGATTGAATCCGTATCGACCTATCGTCCAGGATTTTCAATTCGGCTTCTGTTCGATCCTTTCGTAACCAGTACGAAAAGTTCGAGTACGAGGGGTCCCATTTGCCGCGAAGAGTTCCGAAACCGTCAGTATCCTCTTCGAAAGGAAATTCTCCTAATATGTTTTCCGGTAGGTGAAGCATCTCGGGAAAAACCATAAATAGATTTAGACTTGGTATTGAGAGCGAAACGAATCTTAATCGATCCCGATGCTTGATTGTCGCTAGAAAATAGTCACCGGGAACGAGTTCAGTTGCATTGCTTTGTTCCGGGCGTTCAATAACTCTCGTGCTGCTAATTTGCAGCGAATAAATACCGACGAGAGGATGATTCCAGCTTTCGGCGTGTTGAGCCAACCGTAATTTGTGTCTGATGTAGGTCGGCATATCGACTTCATATTCGAGACGAATGGCATGCGGATTGGCTGAGGCTTCGGAAGCACTCCTTTTCTCATCCTGAATCGTTGATCGAAGCTCGTCAGTGATCTCGCAGACCGCGATATCGATTCCGGACTTGAGTGCGAATAATCGGCCATCGGGACTGGTCACGATATCCCCTTCTGGAAATCCTCTAACAGGAAGTGATGCCTCAACTGACATTTTTGTGAGATCGAAAAATCTGAGGTAAGAATTCGGATTGCAAATCAGAACAGTCCGGCCGTCCGCCAGAAAGCTAAAGCTGACATCGGAATACCATTCGCGGTTGTCGCTTGGATCAATGTGCAATAAATGTCTTCCAGTCTGTTCCGAAATCTGAGCGAGTCCTTGGGGCCCATTTTTCTCTCGCCCATCAAGAATATCCTGAATCTCGTTCATGGACCAGAAGACAAAATGAAACGAGGTACTGGCCCCTAGATATTTTCCATCCGGAGAAAACGACACATCGGTAAACCTTCCCGGAATTAGGCAGATCTGCTCCTTCTTCTTCAAATCAATCAGAGTGATATTCCCATTTTTACCTAGAGAAGCCGCCAATTCGTTGCTCGGACCAATTGCCAAAGAAGCGATATTAGCGTCGCTTGTGGTAATCTTCCACTCCTCAAGGCCCGTTTCGACATCCCAAAGGGTTAGCCTTCGACCTCTAGCAGTAAAAATTGAGTTACCGTCAGGGAGGAATTTCAGAGAAACTGGAACTTCGTATTCGTAAAGGTTCTTGTGCTTGGACGTCGGATATGCCCGTGTTTCGCCTTTGTTAATATCCCATATTTTCACTCCACGATCCATTCCCACCGTCGCCAGGAGAGTTCCATCCGGAGAGAAATCCAATTCCTTGATTGGATAAAGTAGACTTTTTTCAATGGATGGGAACCTCACTTGACCGTGCAATCGATGCACAAATCTACCGGTGGCAAGATCCCATATTCTGACTGTGTTGTTCGAATAACCTGCCGCGATCAGGCGGCTGTCTGGTGAGATTACAATCGAATTAACAAAAGATAAGGGATCCTTCCAACGCTTCGCATAACCGCTAAAAACTCGAATATCCTCATCCATTTCCCTTAGACGATAGAAAGCTTCTACCGGGACTGCCCGATGAGGCGGCTGTTTCAGTTTAAAGGAGTAATCACGTACTTGATCATCCTTATCAAATTGCACAGACAGGAGATAGGTGTTCCGCTCAACAGCATCGCTATACTGCGCCAACCCACTTGGGCCTGAGGTCCCTCCTCCGCCTGCCGCGACGATAAGGTCGTAGAGCACAGCCCCGCTAATCCCAAGTCCCTTTTTCCAACCGCTGAAATTAACGAAGGCATAAACAGACAAATCGAATTCACGAAAAGCCGGTTCTCCGAAAGTCCTCAATAGATCACTCTTCGAACTACCATCAAAATCGAAGGATTCCAGGGTCCGAAAAAGGTCATTCTTCGGCGTTGGAATATCCAGCCCAGCGCTGAGCGTGAGCGGAAAAAACATCCCCAACCAATGATGAGAATCAGCGTTCTAAAGACCCAAACTGGTAACCGGTTCATTCCCTGGATGGTCGTCTATACACTGTGACTTGATCAATGCAACATGTATTGAAATCACGTATTCAAGCGAAAGGGAGTTGTGCAGCCTATGAAAACGAAGCCGCCGTTTGATCCGGAACACCTTAGGGGTGCGCTGAGCAGGGAATATGCCTTCGATTTAGATCGGTTGAGGTACGTTCCCTATGGTGAGGCTTCTTGGTGCTTCATCGGAGAAGATGGGGACGAGAGATATTTTGTGCGAGTGTTGCAGAAGGATTTCTCTGAAGCATCTGTGACGATACCTTCGTTTCTGAAAAGTGAATGTGGTATCAGGCCGATTCTTACTCCAGTCATAATTAGAGGAGATGAACTTTGGGTCCGGTGGAAGGAGAGGGTGGTGATTGTCTACCCGTTTCTCGAGGGCAACACCATTATGAAAGGCGGGTTGCCGGCAGATGCTACCCATGATATCTGGACAGATATTGGCAGAACGGTTGCCGCAATCCATTCTACGGAGTTGCCAGATCACGTTGCCAGGTTCTTGCCCGTTGAGTCTTATTCTCGTCACCAGGAGCGATTCAACCGGGTTCTCGATATACGATTTGACGATTGTTCCGATGAGGCAGAAATGGAACTGTTGAAGGTCGTGAACAATCAGCGGGAAGAACTTGAGCATGTCCTGAAAAGAACGCGGGAACTTGCGGCTTACGTTAGAAATGCGAATATGCAGAACGTGATCTGCCATGCCGATCTGCACGAAGACAATCTGTTCCTTACCACTGACGGGAAATGGATGATCCTGGATTGGGATGGCGTAATGCTGGCTCCGAGGGAACGGGACCTGATGTTCATCGACCCAGAGAATCGCTTACCATTTTACGCAGGATACGAGGCGGTTACGGGCAAAGTTGAATGCGATCCGGTATTGCTATCGTATTATCGCTTCGAATGGGTGGTTCAGGAGGTAGCCGATTTCGGTGGGCGCGTATTTCTTGACGACGGCTTTGATTTGGAGGGGAAGCGGGATGCAGTAGAGCAGTTCAGAAAGCTGTTCGATAATGATGTGCCGATGGCGTTGAACAATGATATACAATTGTAGGCGCAAGCAGACTGGGAGAAAAAGAGGAACCACAGATGAACGCGAATGGGCGCGAATACATAGGTTTCGGGTGTCCCGTCTTCGCTTCGCTACGCCGAGGCATGCAGGTTTCAGTGTTCATGACATCTTAGCTTCCAGACAGTTTATACAGAGTGTCCGATTGAGACTTTCTATGACTTTTACTGTGTCGTCTTTTCTTGGATGTAAAGGGATGAGGTTGAGTACAGTTGGACAAATCAACGGATGAATAAGCCACCAAAGGGAATCCTCTTCGATCTTGATGACACGATCATTTCATTGGAGGCGAGCGCAGATAAATTGTGGGAGGACGTCAGCGCTGAATTTTCGAAAAAGGTTGATAGTGTGGAATTCGACTCGCTCCTTTCAGCCATCAATAGCTCAAGAATGTGGTATTGGCGAGACCCGGATCGCCACGCTCGTGGTCGGCACAGTTTAGGTGATACGCGGCGAGAGATTGTACGAATGGCATTCTCAGAAATCGGATTATCGAAGTTCGTCGATCAAGCGGATGAACTGGCGGACACTTTTACTGAACGCAGATTGGAGAAACTGGAGTATTTCCCAAATGCAGAACATACTTTGAAAGCCATTTCGCAAAGCGAAGTAAAACTGGGGCTAATCACGAATGGACACGCTGAAGGTCAGCGCGAGAAGGTATCGAAATTCCAACTTGAACGCTTCTTCGAGTGCATTTTGATTGAAGGCGAAGTTGGTATCGCAAAACCGGATCCCGGGATTTTTCGGTCGGCTCTAAATTGGTTGGGATTGTCGGCTGAAGAAGTGTGGATGGTAGGCGACAACTTGGAATGGGACGTCGCGGGCGCACAGTCGGTTGGAATCTTCGGGATTTGGAATGACTTCAGAAGAGAGGGTCTTCCATCAAATACTTCGGTTCGTCCCGATCGTATCATTTACGAAATAAGCGAGTTGATTGAGACCCATCCTTTCAAACAGCTTTTCTCGAAATCATGAACCACCCGGGTGATCAATTGAGGAGTGAGGGCTGAGGTTAGGGTTTAGGTATGAAATTCTGTGTGAAATTTTTGCGTGAAATCGAATCGGCGGCTGAACAGGATAGTCTCTCTGGTGTGATCTCGATCGTGGGGGGCGAAGAGGTTTTGTTTGAGCGGGCCTACGGAATTGCCGATCGTGCGAAGGGAATTGAGAACACGGTGGACGCGCGCTTTGGAATCGCCAGCGGAACGAAGGGTTTCACGGCGCTTGCGATTGCAAAGTTGATCGAAGAAGGGAAACTGATGTTTGAGTCTTGTGCGGTGGACTGTGTCGATATCGAGCTGCCGAATGTCTCGCCGAAGGTAACGATCGACCATCTTTTGTCACACACATCTGGAGTGGGTGACTATCTTGACGAAGAGGAGATTGAGGACTTTGACAACCTTACCCTCAGTGTCCCCTTTCGAGACCTGAAGAGGCTCGAGAATTACGTTCCAATGTTTGTCGACTTGAAGATGAAATTCGAACCGGGGGTCCGGTTTTCGTATTCGAATGGTGGATTCATCCTTCTCGGGCTTATTGTTGAGGCTGTATCGGGAAGGATGTTTCAGACGTTTGTTGAAGAAGAGATATTCCAAGAATGCGGGATGGCCGACTCGGGATTTTTTCCAATGGATCAGCTCCCTGAAAGGACAGCTCTTGGATACATAAAGTGTGAGGAGGGTTGGAAGACGAACGAAGACAGCCTACCCATCGTCGGGGGCTCCGACGGCGGCGCGTTCACCACGGTCAGAGATATTCGGCGATTCTGGAACTCGCTGTTTCGAGGTGATATCGTAAATGAGGAGACAGCGGAGACTTTACTCCGCCCCTTCATAAAGGTGGGTGAAGGAGGCGAGGACTGGTATGGCCATGGATTCTGGAGCTACTTTCGGGAGGAAAGAGAGCCGATCAATTACCTGGAAGGCTGCGATGCGGGGGTGTCTTTCAAATCGATGGTGAGGCGATCCGAGGATATCGTGATGACGGTGATGTCGAATACCTCAGATGGGGTGTGGGGGATCGCGAAAGTGATGAGAAATCTACTGATGGCGGTTTGAGAGGTAATTGCGTATGGAATCCAAGCAGGATCCTCTGGTAAAATACGACACAGTCAGGGATTTTTTCTTTTACGATTCCTATTAGGATCAGTGGGCGAGCATATTCCCGAGGGTCCTGATAGTAAAGTCGGTCAAAGAATGATCGGCAGGCAATACCAAATTGGGAAGTTCGACTGTAAAGAAGAGGGGCCACAGAGAGACACCGAGAAGCACAGAGTTGCACAGAGACCTGCATAACATGGCAGGAATGGAAAAGTAAGTGAAGAGACTGCAAAAGGCGACGGATTCCTCCGATCCGCGGATCTTCGGGCTGTTCGAAGAATCAATTCCGAGCAACCCAGTCATTCACTCGGCGCTTGAGCAGGATCACCCGAGTACAGTCTATGTGGACGATCTCGAGAACCCGAGAAGGGCAATCCTCCATATGCGATTTGGAAACTTCGTGTGTTACGCCCGACAACCTGACTCTGAATTCCTGGTTTCCGGATTGAATCGTATCAGGCAGAAATCGATCGTGGAACTCTATTGGCCGAGCTCAATGGAATTGCGGCAAGCTCCGAGCGGATTCGACAGAGTGAGGCTCTTTTTCGAGTATTTTGAGCATCTCCGATCGGTGAAATTTTATGAGAAGTTCTATCAGAACGGGTTAGGAGATCTGAGGATTGTTCCGATCGACGAACCTCTGATGGAGCGGTGTGCCTGGAGGGAATACCTATACTCGATTTACGGAGATTTTAGGGGATTTGAGAAGGCGGGCTTTGGCTTTGCGCTTTGTGATGGAGACCGCCCACTGTCGGAGGCGTATGCAGGTTTCTTGGGAATGGGAGTCGCAGAGATCGGGTTGGTCACGCGTGAGGATGTTCGGCGGAAGGGGCACGCGACAATGACGTGCGCCTATCTGATCGCCCATTGTTTGAGGCTAGGTTACAGCATTCGTTGGAGTTGCGGCGCGGATAATGTGGCTTCAATCAAGACGGCCGAGAGGTTGGGATTTCGTGGCCCAATGAAATCGAAGATCCTGAAGTATCCTCGCCTTTGAGATCGGTCCATGATCGAGACCAGACTCATCCTGATTGAAGGGCTGCCGTGTTCCGGTAAGACTACCCTGTCAAGGTATCTCCAAAAGGAGTATATTGCGAATAGTAAACCTGCCAAGAGCCACGATGAGAGCTATGAGGGCCATCCGGTCGTCATAGACTACGATGGTCTATATTCGGCGACCGAAGGGAAGCGGTATCTCGCACAATGGGGAGATTTCGTCGAACAGAAGAGAGATTCGGATGTAAAAGATCTGATCGACAACCGATTCTGGATCAATATCGGCGCGTTCATCATATATTCAGGACTTCCCACTCACGATCTGTTTGAACTGAATCGTCGCACGATCGAGATTTTGGAGCCACTGAATCCTATCTTAATCCACTTTCGTCACACTTCGACCGATGACGGCATTCTAAGGGCATGCCGGTTCAGAGGCGAAATGTGGGTGGATTGGCTTTTGAAACGCGATCTGGCTTTCCCTTGGTTTCAAGAACGTGGAATCACCGATTTCGAGGGCTACTTGGAATTCTGGAGGTACTGGCAGAGTGTGACGGATGCGTTGTGGACGCAATGCCCTTTCCAAAAGGTGGAATTGGTGGATGCGCATGAAGATTGGGAGGGTAGTTATCGGAGGGTGTTCGAGTTTTTGGGTGTGCAACCACGAGATTCGAGTTGAATAAGGAAGGCAGGAAGGCAGGAAACGGGTTATACGATAGAACGAGGTAACAGTCGAATTCGCATCGTTCCGCCAATCGTCAGAGCTTCAGGATACTTTGAAAAATGCGGCTGCAGACGATCCGATTAAAAGTCCGAAAATGGCGTTCAACTGGACTGGCGCCAGGAATACGGGTTCTTCGCTCGCAAGCGAGCTTCCTACGAGTTCCGCAGTTTGTTGTGGGAAGGTCTCTTGCGGCCGATCTCGAAGATAGTCGGATTTGTCGTTCATGCTCAGTATCTTTGCGTCATTTCAAGAAATGAATATGATCGGTTTACACGGCTTACTCAAGAGTCGATGAGACTCAAGACGCACACTATCACCCTCACAGGAGATCATATAACCCTGCGTCCGATGACGGAGAAGGATTGGGACATCCTGGTGAGATGGAATTCCGATCCGGAAGTCTTATACTATTCCGACGGCAATGAGGTGGATTCTTACAGCCTGGAAGAGGTTCAACGGATTTACAGGGGGATTTCAATGAATGCTTTCATGTTTAACATCGAGCATGAGGGAACAGACGTAGGGGAGTGCTGGCTCCAGAGGATGAATCTCCCGCGAATTCTTGAAAAGCACCCCGATAAGGATTGCCGTCGAATCGACCTGACGATCGGAGAGAAGGATCTGTGGGGGAGGGGGCTGGGAACGGAGGCGATCAGGCTGTTGACGGAGTTTGGATTCGAGACTGAGAGTGCTGATCTGATATTTGCATGCGACGTGTCCGACTATAATCCGCGCAGCCGCCGGGCCTTTGAAAGGGTTGGATATCAGGTTGATGCCGGGATTGAGAATCCGGAAGGGGAAGTGAATTTCGATCTGGTGATTCGAAAATCGACCCGAGAGGAGCTAACATAAGGAGATGATCGCTTTTGAGCGAGCTTCCTGGGAAAAATTCGTAATGTGTAGTAGGATGGTAGATTCTACGAGATTGAGAGCTGAATAAGGAAAGCAGGAAAACAGGAAACGTCGGCCTTTCGGAGTATATTTAATGAAAATCTTCGACGAGCTAATTTCCGAAGCGGAAGAACAGATATTCTCGGGTTGGGATTTCTCTTTTCTTAATGGGAGATGGAAAGAAGAGGAAGTCCCGTGGGATTACAAAGAGATTGTTGAGAAAGCCGCCATAGATACATCTCGAATGCTCGATATTGGAACCGGTGGCGGTGAGCGGCTATCTGGGATCGGCGGATTGCCATCTGAGACTTACGCGACTGAGATCTACCGTCCTAATGCTCAGGTTGCAGAGAACCGTCTGAAATCGAAGGGAGTGAAGGTGATGCATGTTGAGTCAGTAGAATCGCTTCCTTTTGAAGGCGATTTCTTTGATCTCGTGGTAAACCGCCATGCATCGATTGCGGCCAATGAGATTTTTCGAGTTCTGCAACCGAGCGGGCGATTCACTACTCAGCAGGTGGGCTCGACCCATAATATAGGATTGTGCGACTTGTTTGGAAGCGATGCACATGAACAATTTGCCGATTGGGACCTGGAGAATTGCGTATCGGAGCTTGAACAAGCGGGATTCACGATTGCTCGGCAAAATGAAGCATTTCCCCCTACGGCTTTCTATGACGTTGGAGCAGTAGTATTTTATCTTAGAGCGATATCATCGTATATTCCTGAATTCTCGGTAAAGAAATATCGTGAGAAGTTGAGCGACCTGCATGATCGGATTGAGGTTGAGGGGGAATTGTCGGTACGGGGGCATTCGTTTTTCATCGATGCTGCCAAATTGTAATCACCGTTTCAAACTCGAAGACAGAATAGAAACTGTAATGACTAAAGATTCCGAACTCGACACCCGTTCATTGCTCAAATTGGCAGAGTCCGAAAAGAAGAGCTACGAGGAAGCTCGCTCGCGAGCGATGAGCCTTTATCCTTGCGACGTTCGAATCTAACCCTTTTTCAACACCTCATCAATCGCGGCTCGAAGGGCCTCAGAGGTGATTCCGACTTTGCTCAGGACTTGTGCGGCCGGACTCTCATGAGGCTGGCAGCCGGATATTCGGGTTTGAGAATCTGAAAACACGTTCATAGATTTTGAGAACGGAAAGTCTAAGATGTGTCAGGGCACAGTTTGAAGCGAGCGGATTCAAGTGTTGGGGAGTGCAGTTATTTAGAGACTTCTCGAACTAAAGAGATAGCGAAGAATTCATGACAGAAATCACCAGAGATCAACTATATGCTGCATTTTACCATTTTGATTCGGAGAGCGTGGTAGGATTCTTGAAATGGCTCGCAACATCTTACGGATTATCTGGAAGGTTGTGCGTTCTCGATCTTGGATGTGGTCCGGGAAGAGTACTCGGCCCATTGGCAGACTGCGGCTGGCAAGTCACAGGGTGCGATCCCGATCGCGATTATACGGTAGCGGCACGGGAGAGGTTCAAGGACAACCCTTCAATTGAGGTCTTTGAAGGAGGCTTTGGTGGGCTCGATGCACAGGATACTTTTGACCTCATTGCCGCTATCAATGGGCCTTTTTATTATCTTACGTCCCTTGGGGAGCGTGTGGATGGCATAAAGAGAATGTATACGGCATTGAGGACTGGTGGAGTTCTGTTCTTGGAGTTCTCGAACTTTCTTTGGATTTTAAGGAACTACCGAGAGGGGGATGACCAATTTGCGGAAGTTGGTGGAGTTCGAGTGCGAAAGTCGTTGCGGCACGAATGGGACTTTCACGAGGGGTTAATGCATCACTTTGACGATTATTTCATTGATGAGGATTCTGAGCCGTTCGTGAGTGATCATTTTGCGTTTGCAATCATCGCTCCGGCAGAAGTGGTTTATTTCTTGAAGGAACTCGGGTTCACATGGATTCAGACGTTCAATTCGTATGATTCGAGGAAATCCACGAAATGCGACACGGCAAAGATAATCGTAACTGCGCAAAAGTAGCCAATATTATGTAGAAATACTATCGTGCGCGGAGCGCCCGATCCACCGCTGGAAAGGTTGATAGTGGTGGAACGGCCCCTCCGGGGCGTTTGATTCAAATTGGAAATGGGCAGAAGCACTTCAGGTCTTATTGCGAAAATATCAGAATGAGGTTCCAAGGGTCGGGGAGTGAGATCTCTTAAGAGATTGAAAGAATATGAGTGCAAATTACGAAGGAACATTGAATGGAAAAGTTGCTATCGTGACGGGCGCCGGTAGAGGCATTGGAAAGGCGATTGCCAAGGCGTGCGCCAGGGCCGGAGCGTCTGTCTGCTGCTCTGCCAGAACGCTTGCGGAGATTGAAGCAACTGCTGAGGAGATTGAGCGTGCCGGTGGAAAGAGTTTAGTCGTTCAAGCCGACGTTACCGACTTCGAAGCCACTGAAGATCTCTTTGCTGAAACGGCCAAAGCATTTGGAGGGGTCGATATAGTATTCATCAACGCCGGTGTTCATTTGGACCGAAATCTGGTCGAAGAGAGCGACACGGAACGATGGAAGGAGACATTGGAGACTAATCTGGTGGGCGCTTACTACTGTGCGAAATCGGCAATACCATACATGAAGAGACGGGGAAGCGGAAAAATCATCACGATTGGTTCGGGCATGGGTCATGATGGAATGGAGGCAAGATCATCATATTGCTGCTCGAAAGCAGGGCTGTGGATGCTGACGCGCGTTCTCGCTCAGGAACTTTGGAAGGACAATATCAGCGTTAACGAACTGATCCCCGGCCCGGTCGTGACCGATTTAGCGTCTCTTCAGTCTGGGGTTTTCAAGATTGAGAGCGAGTGGGTTAAACAACCCGAGGATGTAACGGAGATAGCCCTGTTTCTGGCGACCCAGCCTGATGTTGGTCCAACGGCGCAGAGTTTCAGTCTTAAGAGAAGGGATCATTGATGGTTTAGGAGTAGCTTTCGAGTGGAGTGAATTAGATGTGTTCTGGTGCGCGTCGTATCGGTTGGCGATGTGAAGTGCCCTAAGGCCGACGCAGACAAACTGGTAAGTCCTCACGTGGAGAAGAGAATTAAACAGAATGATATGCATTTTGGCAATTATCTGTCAGATTGAACCGCGCGGCAGCCGGTGATCTTCTTTGTCGTTCGCTAATCATCGTCGTGCTCGTAATCGTTCTCGAAATAAGAGTGAGGCCCGCTAAATACGCGAAAACGCGCCAAAACGGGATAAGGGAGTGGAAGTGAGGAGTCGCACGCCAGGATCCCGCACGAGCGGGACAAAGAGGGGAAGTCATTGAGGTAATAGATGACGCCCAGCATCTTGAACTCGAACTCGCCCATGTAGTAGCCTCGATCTTTGCCACTTGACCCTTACGCAGGGTGATTTCAGGTTTACCCGTTATGGAAGGAGACACGAAAAGTAGCGCAAACCCGATGATCAGCCCGGAAGAGAAGTTCAGGTTCGACCTGGAAGGATATCTGGTGATTAAGAACGCCCTTGCTCCCGAAGAGGTGGCGGAGATGAACCGGATTGCCGACGAGATTTACACGGAGGATTACGGCGAGAAAAGTTCGCGCCCCCGGATTCGAGTATCGCAGTGGGGACGGCCCTTTCAGGCGTTGATTGACCGTCCCGTAGCCTTGCCCTATCTAGTAGAGTTTCTTGGACCGAAATTCCGTATCGATCATGATTATAACATATTTATGATCAAAGGAAGCTCTCAGGGACGAATCCACGGGGGACCCGCGCTGGAGACTGGAATCGAGGGGGACCACTGGTACCTGTGCCACAAAGGGGTAATTCGCAATGGACTGACTGTATTTACGTATTGTCTTACACCGGCAGGGCAAGGAGATGGGGGATTCATCTGTATTCCGGGGTCGCACAAGAGCAATTTCGTGATGGATATCCCGGACGCCGTGAGGTTGCAGGAAAGGGACGCTGAATACGTTGTCCAGCCGAAGGTGGATGCCGGTGACCTGATAATATTCACCGAGGCTCTTATGCATGGCACCCGATCATGGACGGCGGAACACGAGCGCCGCGCCCTACTCTATAAATACAGTCCGGGCCACTCTTCATGGAGCCAGACCTACTACTGTCCTGAGGATTTCCCGGATGCGACCGAGCAGCAGTTGCGGATCATGGCGGCTCCTTCTGTCGGCAGCCGCCCTGACAGTATCCAGGCTAAGAGTCTGTCCGACTCCGCCGACTGACTCCAGGTAGCGGGATTGTCATCCATGAATCAGGGATTAAGTCCACAACAGGTTCAGCGATTCCACGACGATGGTTTTTTGATCGTTCGGGAATTGCTCCCCGGCGAAGCATACCAGCCCCTCATCGATGAGCTCGTAGCCAAGGTCGACGAGCTGACAAACGAAGCGGTGATCGAAGGTCCGCTCGATCCTGCCGATACGTTTCCGGATGCGCCTTTTGCTACGCGTTTAGCGATGGTGTCGAGAGCTTGTCCTGAACCGGATCGGATCTGGCGTCATTTTCAAGGCAAGAGACACAAGACGGCTGGGATGTTCGCTCTCAGAACACATCCTTCTATACTGGACGCTACGGAGTCCCTGATAGGTCCTGAGATTTACGCTCATCCTCAATCCAACCTACGCGCCAAAATGCCGGACGAGGAGGCGACAGTGGTACCGTGGCATCAAGACCTGGCCTACCTTGTGGCCGAGGATGCAGGGGAGACATTATTCGTCAATTTCTGGATCCCCCTGGTTGAGGCCACCGCCGACAACGGCTGTTTGCAAGTGATGCGTGGGTCACATCGTCTCGGTCTGTTGCCGCACAATTTTCGTACAGCCTTTTTCCATGGTATCGCCGAAGCTGACCTTCCGGACTGTGAGGTCGTCACCTGCGAAGTAGACGTCGGTGATGTGTTGATCACCATGGAGCGCGTCGTTCATCGATCAAACCCGCATACAACGCATATGGTCAGGTGGAGCTTGGACGTTCGTTACAGTTGCATCGGGCTTCCGACCGGACGCAAAAATGTCCCCGGTTTTATCGCCCGCAGCCGCCAAAACCCTGAGAGCGTGGCCAAGTCCCATCACGACTGGCTTCGCGTCTTTGAAGAAGCCGCTGTCAATCCCGTTAAGAAATGAATACTCCCCGTCCCGGATCGCCGGGACAAAACCGTGGTTAACAATCTTCGGCATTAGCCATACCACTGTTCCTTGCGGTGATTGATCGCTGAAGGAGGTTTCGGAATCCTTAGCCGGTCGGATTGCAATCGTCGAGCTTGAGACGCTTTCGTACCGCGAAATCATCGGCGGCGGGGTGAATCTACCTATCGAAGCATGCGTCTTCCGGGGAGGCTATCCCGAGTTATACAAGGAAATCGATCTGAACGAAGGCGTAGCCGTGCCGCTTGGCGGGACAATGGACGCGAACCAAGGGACCGCAACTATATTCCAATCCACCGCGTCCTTAGCGGCCGCGGCTACGGAAGGCTTTCCTTCTGGCATCCTGCTGAGCATGACGCAGACCTACGAGTTATGCAGTGCATCGGAATACATAAACGAAGCTTAATGATACACTCCACTACGCCCATCCACTTTTGATCCTGAAATTTGTCTGGCAATAGCAACATGAACAAATTGTGTTAGCAATAGTATAGATTGCCTGTCCCTAATTCTGATTATCCCCAGAGGCTCAGCTTGCAGAATTAATCTATCAATGCATATAATTCCTAAGTTTTGACTTGTAAAATCCCAAGTTAAACTTTTAATTATGTATAATGTTTATAAATAGGGAGTTACAGAGAAAAGTCCAGCGTTTAGTCGAGCAACGGCCTGCTCTGTTACTTACTGGAGCTCGTCAGGTTGGGAAAACTGAGCTGCTCAAGCGGACTTTCCCGAAGCATTCATTCGTAAATCTGGATTTGCCCAGCGAGTCAGAGAGGGCCGACACGGATGGTTTCGCATTCTTGAAGCGACACACTCCTCCTTGCATCATCGACGAGGCGCAGCACGCCCCCGGCCTGTTCCGACCTTTGAAAGTGGCTATCGACAGCGATCGTGATAGGAAGGGTCAGTACATACTGAGTGGTTCAGAGAAGTTCAGCCTTATGAAGGAGGTTTCGGAATCCTTAGCCGGTCGGATTGCAATCGTCGAGCTTGAGACGCTTTCCTACCGCGAAATCATCGGCGGCGGGGTGAATCTACCTATCGAAGCATGCGTCTTCCGGGGAGGCTATCCCGAGTTATACAAGGAAATCGATCTGAACGAAGGCGAGTTTTATTCAGCCTACGTGGCGACATACCTGGAACGGGATCTACGGAGGTTAGCAAACGTATCGAGCTTGAGAGATTACGAGCGATTTCTGAGAGCGTGCGCCATCCGTTCAGGTAATCTGCTGAATAAGTCGGATTTGGCCAGGGATGTCGGGGTTAGTCCTACCACCATTAACCACTGGATTGGGCTCTTGGAAACTTCAAATATAATCCAGCTGCTTGAGCCGTGGTTTGTTAATGCGTCTAAGTCGATTGCCAAGAGCCCTAAGTTGTACTTTCGAGATACGGGCTTACTCTGCTTTTTACTGAATCTCGATACGGTTGAGGATTTGTTACGATCTCCGCTTCTGGGCAATATTTGGGAGACATTTGTTTATGCTGAGCTGCGGAAACGATGGGCGGCTTACAATAGAGCCTCAAAGATCTACTTCTTTCGCGACCGAAACAAGGAGATCGATTTTATTGTGCCCAAGGGAGGCAGGTACGATGTTTTCGAAGCGAAGTGGCAGGAAAATCCGGGCAAAAACGCGGCCAGATCTATTCTGGAATTCGAGAAGCTTGTGGGTGAAGGCAAAGTGGATTCGAGTACTATTGTGTGCCGTACTTCCGAGAGCTATCCGATCCACAAGGGGGTTATTGCGAAGAGAATCCTAGATATATAATAATAGCCTTTCGGAATTTGACCGAAAGGTTACCGGGTGATCCATCGCTTCGCTTTGAATTCGAAACGCGGAAGGGAACCGCGCTCGATTAACGTAACCGGGATTCTAAGCAGGAAGGTGGATTCGAGGGCGCTCTCGAGTTGACGCGCGAGTTCGCCGCTACCGTCTTCCGTTTCCACTTCCGCTTCAATTGAAACCTCGGAGAGAGACTCACTTCGACACAGGACAACACGATATTCGCCTATTCCCGGGCAGGACCTCACGATATTATCTACCGCGCTTGGGTATAGATTGACCCCTCGAACGACTACCATTTCATCCGATCTCCCAAAGACACCTCCCTCCAGCGCGAGACTCGCGCCTTCCTTACCTTGTATCTCAACGGGTTTAACCAAGTCGCCGGTTCGGTATCGCAACACAGGTGCCGCCGTACGGCCCAAAGTCGTCAAGACAAGCTCGCCTGTATCGCCGGCTTTGCATGGCCGGCCGGTCCTGGGGTCAACAACCTCGGCGAGGTAGCTCTTCTCAATGATTCGTAGAATACCCGGGCGGATGGGATCCTGAAAGGCGACGGGCCCAACCTCCGTCAAACCGTAATGATCAAACAATTGAGCGCCGTTCCACAGATCCGCGACACGATAGCGGACACCGGGCAAACTGCCGCCGGGTTCTCCCGCGACAATGATCTTTTCGACCGCGGACCTACTCAGATCGATACTCTCGGCAACCGCGACTTCAGCCAGGTGCAAAGCATATGTCGGTGTACAACAGAGGAATTTGACTTGATGCTTATTGATTGCCTTTAATCGTGCAAGGCTGCTCAGTCCGCCTCCCGGTATACACAGACAACCGAGCCTCGCGGCAGAATCAAAGGCTGTCCAAAATCCCAGAAAGGGGCCGAAGGAAAATGCGAAATAGAGCCGATCGCCAGGTTTGACACCGGCATTGAGGTAAACGAGGTCCCAGGCATCTAACATCCAGTTCCAGCTCTCCCGGGTGTCCAACGAGATCATCGGCTTTCCGCTCGTCGCGCTAGTCTGGCAGAACCGGATATAGTGATCAAGGGGAAAGGTCAGATTTGAACCGTACGGTGGATGTTCCGCCCGATCATCGACTAATTCCGATTTAAGCGTAAACGGCATACGCTTGAAAAAGTCCTCGAGGCTGTCGATCGGTTCCGTAATTCCGGCTTCACGCAAGCGCCGGGAATAGAAATCATTCCCGGGCACCAGACTCTTCAGCAACGACCTAAGTTGCTCAAGCTGGCTCTCCCGCGTAGTCATCCCACTCTTCGCGTCAATTTGAATTCGAAGGCCATGTGTCGGATTGTTCGCGATAGTCAACTACTAGCGGGAGACCAGCCATAGCTTAGTGATTCAGGCAGTCTTGCTGATTGGCCGATGGCGGAGAAGAGCTCTTCGAAGTCTTTTCTAAAAAGATCGCCGATCAAGCAGTCGGTGAGCCTTCCGCGCAAATGAGGATGGTGACGAAGGAGCCTGCCAAAGCTGAAATTCGGGTCGTAAAAAGCGTAGACCAGTTTGCGCATCGCTTCGATGCCGCAACAGAACTTGACACCGTAATCGGCGAAGCGCTCCCCTGTGCAATCACCCGCAACGAGGGCTTCATCGATGACGTCACCGGCCATTTCGCCGCTCCAAAGGGCGAGAAACACTCCCGAGGAGAAAACCGGATCCAGGAAAGCGAAGGCGTCGCCGACGAGGACAAGCCCATCGGCCGCGCAGTAACGAGAACGATAGGAGTATTCTCCTGTTACGTAGTGGGGTCCAAACTGTTTGCCACCGTTGAGATGGTCCAGAATCCAGGGATTATTTTCAATTTCGCGTTCGAATATCGACCTTCGGTCACGGGTATTCCGGTAGAGATACTTTCTCTCCGCAACGACTCCCACGCTCACCAGATCATCCGACATGGGAATGTACCAGAACCATCCTTTATCCGCTATGTAAGCGATGGTTGTTGCGCCCTCATCGAGGCCCGGATCGCGCTTTGCTCCACGGTAATAAGTCCAGATCGAGACTTTGTTGAGTTCGGGATCACGCAAGCGCCATCCCTCCTTGACCGTGGTTACACAATCCCGACCAGAAGCATCGATCGTAACCGGTACCAAGAATTCCAGAGGCTCGCCGTTGTGGGAGAGAGCTTCCACCCCAACAACGACTCCCTCTCTCTTGATAAGACGCTTGGCAGTGACCTGCTCGCGGACCTCCGCGCCATGGCGCCGGGCGTTGTTGAGCAGCATGAGGTCGAATTCGGAACGAAGGACCTGCCAGGTAGTTGAAGCTTCATGATCGAGGTGTTGGAAAAAGTAAAATGGTTGTGATACATCACCGTCCTCACGCACGAATTGAACACTGTATTTTTTCGGATAGGCTGACTCCTTCAACTGATCGACAACACCGAGGCGCTCGAGCGTGAAGTAGCAAAAAGGCATGAGTGACTCGCCGATATGGTAACGCGGGAATTTCTCTTTTTCGAGAATGAGCACAGTATGTCCCTTCTCCGCGAGTATCGCAGCCGCGGTGGAACCAGCAGGTCCTCCGCCAATGACAATGGCTTCATATTGGTGATTTTTGTCCATCCACCATCAAATTCGTTGCTCACCTTGAAGGAGGCAAAATCTCAATAATATGCGCCAAGAGTTCTCCAGAGTTTCTCATCAACACATTGCGCCGGCCATAAAGGACGGTCGGTTGGGTGAGCCCAATAGCGCTATTAATAAACGTATCTGATGTCAGTTCGATGAATGCCCGCGGCCGACTCTCATACTGGATTTCAAATTCGGACAAGATACCTCCGAGAGGACGTTGGCCCTGGAGGATAAGCTCAAGAACCGGATTTTGAAAGGCGGCCAGATTGATATCGATGGCGCCGTATTCCACCGGTTGTTTACTTCCCCTAAGACGCAGGACAACTTCGCGGAGGTGCGAATTACCTTCAGTGGAGCAGTGCAGCACCTGCAATTCTATAGGGCCTTGGTGAAACTCCTCCAATTTTGAAGTCATGTCACTGTCGTGGTCAAGCAGACTTCGATAGGGTTCTGAGAGATCGGCATCCGCGATACGCCGAATCGTTTGGACCGCACGACCGTTCTTATCGCAAAAAAGAGATAACGGATAGAGCAATTGGGAAGTATCAGCTGCAGCAAGATCAGCCATAGTATTGTAGCTCAGGTGTAGCGGGCGTTCTGGTGTTCAGGGAGGAAGAAGCTGTGGAGTAGAGAATCGACGCGGAGGAGAGCTTCACGCGTAAGGATGATAAAGTCGCCGTTTGCTTCCAGGTACCCGTGTTTGCACAACGCGTCCAGCTGCACTTTAAAATGGCAGGCGAGATCGATTCCGAATTTATCCTCAAAATAGGTCGTGCTCACCCGACCCAGTTTCAGTTGAAGGATGAGTTCGCGAATCAACTTCTCCTCCTGTGTGGTGACGAGAGCGCGTGAGAGAGGCAAAGTTCCGTTCTCCACTTCCGACACATATTGATCGAACTGAGTGTGGTTCTGATAGTGAATGCCGCCAATATGCCCGAAGGAGGCAACTCCCAGGCCGAGAAGGTCAGCACCGGTCCATAATTCATCACGGTAGACGAACTGAGTATTTTCGGGATCACGAACGGCCGTGTATCCGCTTGTGACAGTATAGCCCGCTGACTCCAGTTCGTCGAAGGCGTAGTTTACCCACTCACGTTTAGTTTCCCACCCGGCAATCGGCGCCGCCTGTCGTCCCTGGGATTTCATATCCTTGAAAATGGTGGTGTTATAGGGAATTTCCATCTGGTAAATAGTGACGCTGTCTGGCTGCAGCTCCAGGGTTTTACGGATACAACGTTTCCAGTTTTCGTCGGTTTCGCCCACCATCCCGGCAATGAGGTCGATGTTTACCTGCGGAAAGTCCAGTGATTTAGCGTATTCGTAGGCACGGTAAACTTCCTCGGATCGATGTGCCCGGCCATTGATTTCGAGAATATGATCGTCAAAGTTTTCGATCCCCAGGCTCAATCGGGTCGTACCTAAGCTCTTGATAACCTTGAGTTTCTTTTCGCTCAAGGTGCCCGGTTCACACTCAAAAGCTACTTCTTCGGCCTCGTCCCACCCGATAAGCGCTTTCATGCGATCCGTCAGGGAAATAAGTTGCTTAGCAGAAAGATAAGAGGGTGTTCCGCCACCGAAGTAGATAAATTTCGGTTTTCGGGAGCGGAAGTAGGGTTCTTGTGCGTAAGCTTGTAGCTCTTTGAGAGTAGCATCCAGATAGGCGGCTATCTGGGAGGCATTCTTATCGGTGTAGACTCGAAAATAGCAGAAGTGACAACGCTTCCGACAGAATGGGATATGATAATAGATACCCAGCGGCATGTCGGCGGGCGTAGGCTCGGCGAGGAGGTTGTGAACCTGTCCAGTGTCCTCCCTGTTCCAAAACGAAAACGGGGGATAGGTAGCCACGAAGTAGTTACCGGCCGTGGTTTTATCACTTTCTGTGGCTGGAAGCTTCTCGATTGCTTCTACGTCCATCGTTTTTTTCTGTTTGAATATTGGGCGAACGTCAAACACAGAGACCAGGCCTTCTTCCGCACGAATTGCAACATTACCGTGGTGAGGATAAAGAGACTGTCCCTTATTGGCTATTGTCGCTTCAGAAGGGCCCTGAGATGATTGCCGACACTGATCTGAGTGCCGGAGGGATCATGAAGATTCGCCATTAATCGAGGAATCTGACGGACTTGCTCGTTGTTGAGCACAATGGGGTGATCAGCCAATTTTCTGCCCTTCTTCGATATCGATTTCGATTGCGCGGAGTTCATCGGACCAGTCACTCCACATATCTTTGTGCGGCGGCTCGTCCTGGACCTCTTCCAGATCCAGTTTACGGAAGTCGTAGAGGACGGCCTTGCGAATTTGTGGAGACCGGTTGGGCCTGGCGGCGTGGGCCATACGGTGGTGCCAGAAAACGATATCACCCGGATCGCCG
The DNA here is from genome assembly GCA_965215885.1 of Candidatus Moanibacter sp. GTDB lineage: Bacteria > Verrucomicrobiota > Verrucomicrobiia > Opitutales > UBA2987 > CBDCEW01. Next base: position 21,578 of record CBDCEW010000064.1, on the reverse strand, counting down.
TGGCAGTCGACGGAGGGCTGGGCGTTGAAGTATTCGACATGCGCATCGTAGCCTTCCGCGCGTTCATGGGCATAGCGCTTGGTAAATGCGTTGTAGAATGTCCGGTGGCTCCGCGGCCAGACTGTAAAGGCGCCGCCGTTGGGCGGGACGTGGTCGATCAATCCGACGATACCCAAGTGGAACGGGTGTCCGTCGGTGTGGCATGTCAACTCGCGCTCGGGATGATTTCCCTCGGGCATCCGGCAGTAGATGCCCCGAATTTTGTCCGGACGAATCAGGGTCCCCTCGCCCACCATCTGCTCCGCCCAGCCCCATACGGTGGCGTTGGTTGCAAGCATCTCGATCATCCAGCCTTCCTCGCCCAGTTCTCGAAACTTCCAGCTGAAGCCGCCGCGAACGTTGGATCCGTCCCGGCTTTCTTCATTTTCCGGAAAGGGGCCGATCCAGGTGTCGGGTTTGTCTTCTCTCAGTCGTGGCGGGGCACCGTCCCAGAGCCGTTTGCGAGCCCTTGCCGTGAGAGCCGGATCCATCACACCGCGCTTGATCAAGTAGCCTTCCTGCTTAAAGAAGCGGAGTTCGTCGGAACAGAGCTTATTCATGTTTTGACCGCTAAGAATTATTACGGCAGGTATCGCAGAGCCGTTCAACCAAATTCCGGGTGCCAAGCTTGCCTGGCGTCTTCGGCGTCATTGTTTGTGCTCCCTCGAATCGTAGGTTGGACCGCCCTTGGGCCAGCCAGTACGGACTGTGGTATCTCTCGCGGAGTGAACGCGGCTGGACGCCGCCGGAGGACCTTCGCTGCGTCCTCGAGATCTAGGACGAGATAAAAACCTGCCCCTCACAGGAGGAACGTTATCGGCTGATGGGCCAGATCATCGACCTGCACGCCAAAAAACCTCTGGATGATCAGCACCGTGAAAGGGATCCCAAGACCGGTCGTGGTAAGCCCGCGTGCCGGCAATGTGCCCACCGATATCGTCGCCAGCTGGTTGTTTTTTACCCCCTCCAACGCCCACCGGGAACAGTTTTACTTGAAGTGGTAAGACCAAATTTCTGGGAAATTTGGTCTAGTGGGGTGAGATGCCGGTGGATCCTTCCTCGCTCGTCCAGATCCATTTCTCGATGACGACTCCCTCTCTTTCAACGAGTCCCCGGAATTCGGGCTGCAGATCGCAACGCTCGAAAGGAATACCCAGCATCCCCCCAAGTTCAGCTCTGAATTCTTCCCGTTGCATTCAATTGAATCCGAGAATAGTTTTCTTTTACCGGATTAACTTCTGTCCAGATCTTTCAGATTTAAGCGCATCGGTACAATAGAGGCAGTGTGGTTGAATCCAAAGACACGAATAGGCATTGGCGGAATTGTACTATTGCTACGAAAAACAATGGTGGTGGCCCATCATCCATATCATTGCGAGGAAGAATGACGAAGCAATCCAGCGGGTCGACTAGCCGGAACTCTGGATTGCCACGCCCGCAGAGCGGGCTCGCAATGACTGTTGGATTTTAGTTTCTTTCTGGGTTTGGTAACGATACATCCGGGGCGAAGCTCCCGGCCGGGCTCTTGACCTTTGCCAGCGGATCAATCGCTTCGCCTTTCAGGTTGACCGGCAGGTCGGTCTGTTCCTGCTCGCCATAGGCCGGTGGGCACGCGAGTGCGGACGCAAAAAGAATGACAACCGCCGCCATTCGAGTTCGGCGGTTATCAGCTATCCCTGTCCTGCCGTACCTCAGGACTGCGATAATACTTCATCTATAATGTCTATTATAGACTAAGTTTTCTAATGAGGAAGCCACATTTGCAGCATCAGAAACAATAACGTAATTTCATTCGAGAGCGAATTTCCCTTACAGACTCCTGTATCGGCTCGCCGCGCCAGCCCGCAAGGAGCGTTTTGCCGATCTCGGCCATCATTTCCTCATCGGCGCCAAGGCGAGTGACCTCTGCGGTGCCGAGACGAGAGGTACGATCGATGATCAGCCCATGGGGCTCCAAATTTCTGGAAAGGAGACCAGGGTCAGGGACACTCGCGGGAGAAAAAACCAACTGATGACTTTCTGAAAAGCCATTGTCGGAAAACTGCATTTTGAGGCCGCCCTCCTGCAATACTCTACCAAGCGCCTGACTGTTCGCGATGACCTGTGGCGCATAGCTGGTTCCGAACTCGGCCAGCTCGGCCAGCGCCATGGCCACTCCGCCTATACGATTGCGATGATCGTTGTCCATCGTATACCAGGTGACTTTTCCCATCAGCGCGGTATAGACTTCCTCATCATTGGTGAGGACGATCCCGCCTTGTGGTCCGAAAAAAGACTTGTGGGTTGAGCCGAGAAGAACGTCGCACCCGTCTCTCAAGGGCTTTTGGAACTCGCCGCCCGCGATCAGGCCGAGGACGTGCGAACCATCGTATACGAGGCGGGCGGAAACAGCATCACATGCGACTCGAAGAGGCGGAATATCGTAAGGAAAAGGGATGAAGGAGGCCCCAATGATCACCAGTTTGGGCTTGATCGCCTGGATGCGTTCTACGGCGGCAGCGGTTTGGAGAGTGCCGCGCTCCCGGTCAAAGGGCAGGTATTCAACATTGAGGCCGAGAAATGCCGGGACATAATCGCGGCCATAGCCGTCATAGCCGCCGTCCTCCAAATCAATCGTCATGATTGTATCCCCACGTTCGGTGAGCCCCAGCAATAACATGATCCCGGCGATGTGGGCGCCGATTGGCTTCAGGGAGGCGAAGTTAGCTTCAAACACCTGGCAGGCCAACTTTTCACCGATGGATTCGATCTCATCACCGATGCGTGTTCCGCCGTAGGCGTTGTCCATCCAGTAGCCGTGGACTTCGGCGTTGACCAGCAGAGAATAGCGGCTCGCAAGATCCGATCCGACCATACGCAAGGCGTCGGAGGAGAGAATGTTCTCGGAGGGTAAGAGGCTGATCGTTTCGTCCCGCCGCCAGCGATCATGCTCCTCTACGGCGTCCAGGAGGGACTTACGTGCTTCGGCAGGTTTCATTTGCACACAGGATCAAACCCGCCGTAGCGCGCCGCCGAGCCAAGCTCACGGTATTTTGATTCTCGGAGCATTAGGTGATGATATTGAATGTAAGTTAAAGACGAAATCATGAGTGCGGGAGTGGATTCAGCGCCCATCTTGAGGCTGAGAACCAGTTGCCTGCATGCAGCAAGAATTCTGGCTGCGTTATGATTACGGATGTGAAGAAGCGATCCCTGCGATCCAATGGTTGCGAATTTTCGAGAGGAACTGTTGAGGGCTCAAATCGGCGGGATCGAGACTGCTTACGTAGTAAGAGCGTTCAGAGGAAGGTTCAGCTTTGTTTGGATAATGGAAGGTGCGTTGCACACAGGCGAACTGGCGGGCATGGGGCAGGCCGGCAGACGCTTAGAGAATGGGTTGCTACGTATTTCGATGGGTCATTGTCCACGGTTTGGTGGAGAAAAAGGGGGTGGAGCTGAAGAGATTCTGAGCGTATTGATGCATGTTGGGCCGATTGCTATGCTTTCTAATTCGCCGTGGCGAATTAGTCAGCACTCTTCGACGACGATGTGGGCAGTTTCCATGGCGTCGGGTGACCGTCCAAAATGGGCATCTTTCGCAAGAGAGTCTGGGCGGCGGTTCTCGTTGGACCGGTAGCGACTTGGGCTAAGGTTTGAGCGCTTTGGTGATCGACTGCGGCCACCAGGTGCAGAGCCTTTGATTCGGTGTTTGTGCCTTTGAGGGTCTTGCCGTCGACGGCAATATCGCGGGGCAAACAGCCGTCTTGTAAGCAGATGAATTCGGTGAGGGTTTTATCGAAGAGCTCGGCCTTTACGTTTTGCAAGACCGATAGAAGACATCATAGCAAGGGGCCTTATAGCGGCCTGTTTTGGGGTTTTCCAGGAGCGTAAGGCGCGCAATTGGGCTTGATTGAGATGATGGGCCAGGCGCACGATGCCCTTGAGGGTCTGTTTGCCGCACATCGTGCCGAGCACAATCAGCTCAGGACCGTGGCGAGCTATCGGCCCGCTTTACGACGGAGTCTTCTATCTGATTGAAGCGTTCCCACAGGCGCTCATCTGTTCCACTTTGAGGCAGACCGCATGGGAGTTATCCGAGCGCCTGGCTCTGTGCCGCGGGCAATGGCCCTGATCAAGGGCATTAGCCTTGAGGGGTTTTGACCCAGATCTGCTTGGGACGCTCATGGCGTTGATAGAAATCTTCGCGTTGGCGGCCATATCCCGAGGGGCGTCCAGCTCGCTTCGTAGCAAGTGCCCCGGTGAATCTGTGTCCACGAACGTTTCCGCTACTAAGGGACGATAGCGCCTCCTGCCAGTGATCGGCTAAGACTCTCAGGCACATACCCAACGGGAGGCTGCAAGATCCACCCCGGTCAGAAAACGTCCCGTTCCTACCAGTTTCAATCATGCTTGCGCCCCGTCCCACCCGATCCATTCGTCTACGATCCTTCAGCGGTAGGATGCCCCCCCACAAGGCAGGCCCATCCATTGGGATCTTAGCGCAGGGTCTCTCCTGCTTCGATCAGGTTGAATCGCTCCTGCTCTTCGGGCAGGACCAGACGCAGAGTTAAACGATCTATCGAAGGATTCAGTTGGTAAGATTTTTTGTCTTTCATCCCATCTTAACATGCTGATTCCCTCGGGTTTGTTTAGCGCGCCGCCGAGCCAAGCTCCTTTTCGATGATTGAAAGTTGGTTGTACATCGACATCCTGTTACTGTGCAGCATCCCGCCCCCATCGACAAGCTCAGGGTCTCCGACAAGCGCGGTCCTACCACGATCTGCTATTTTCTTTGTGCAATATCTCAATCTCTCGCGGATAGACGGATCTGTTCACAAGTAAGCGCGCCGTCGTATACCCGAAAATCGGAGATTACCCCGCAGGCGCCCGCATTCATCCAGCTGGAGAGCGCGCCGAGCTGCATGGTCTCGGGCAGCGGACGACAGGGGAGACCCTCGTTCAACCGGCCGCTTCCATTCTCGCGGCCGTTGACGAAGATGGCGCCTTCGTCCGAGGTCCAGGCGACTGCAAGGTGAAGCCATTCGCCAGCGCGGAAGGACTGTGGTGCTCCCCAAACAGCTTGGCGGGAGCGCCGGTCGGGTCTTTTTCCCTTCGTCCCGATAACGTAGCGGTTGCGGTCGGTCTCAACGCAGAAACGCCAGCGGCCAACAGTCTCCTCATCCCGACCGACGCGAACGGCTGACGGGTTGGGATATACAAGGGCCCAGCGCTGGGAGGGGTCGTCCGGCACAACGCTCCCGTGGTCAATGCGCAAATCCCAGAGGATGCGACCGAGTTCGTCGTCAAATTCGGCGTCCCAGTCCGGTTTAAAATGGAGCATGACTGTTCCCGAGGTGCGGTCGAAGTTTCCTTGCACCGGGATATTCAAGCGTGAATTCGCGCTAAAATGGAACCCGGCGCGAACGCCATCGTCCCGGAATTTGGGTGAATCTCCTTCCGGATCGATATGTGCGGTATCGTCGCCTTTCGCGACACTGGGCTGGAAGGCCTGGTCGAGTGGGAGGTGGAAAAGGATTCGAGGCGTCATGTAAGAAGCAAACAGGATAAACCTCTCAAGTGATCATCCGGCTGAGCGAACCTGGAAAGCAGACTCTTCGAGATTGGAAGTCTTATGAGGAAGGTCCTTCGACTCCGCTCAAGGCAAGCAGAAAAAAGTAGAAAAGTAGAAAATCAACCATTGATTCGCTTGAATATCCGTATCACGGTTGCGCACTTTACCGATGACGGGAGCATTGAATATACGAAACATCGCCATAATTGCCCACGTCGACCATGGGAAGACCACGCTCGTCGATCAATTGCTGCGCGCCTGCGGCGCGTTTCACGAGAACCAGAAGGTTGTCGACCGGGTGATGGATTCGATGGACCTGGAACGGGAGAAAGGGATCACCATCAAGTCCAAGAATGCGGCGGTGCGTTGGCGGGAGTTCCTCATCAATATCGTCGACACCCCCGGACATGCGGACTTCGGAGCCGAAGTGGAGCGGGTCATGAAGATGGTGGACGGTGTTCTCCTCTTGGTGGATGCGTTTGAAGGCCCCCAGGCCCAGACACGATTTGTCCTCTCCAAGGCCCTCAGCCATGGCCTGGCGCCGGTGATCGTTCTAAACAAGATCGATCGCGAGCGTGCAGATCCGGATTGGGTCCATGACAGAGTTCTCGAACTGTTCCTCGAGCTAGGCGCCACGGATAGGCAGTTTAGTTCGCCTTTTCTTTACATAAGCGCGAAAGAGGGATGGGCCGATCTGACACTCGACGGCCCTCGCAGGAACATGACGCCGCTTTTTGAGACCATCCTTGACCACGTGCCCCCGCCGGCTGTCGAAGACCGTCCCTTTCGGATGCTGGTGAGCAATATCGATTGGAACGATTTTGTCGGGAGAGTGGCCATCGGCAGAATACAGAGCGGATCCGTCCGGCAGGGGGATAGCCTGTTCGCCCTGCGCAGCGACGGGTCTCGGAAAGGCCTGAAGATCACCAAACTGCTCACTTATAGCGGGCTTAAGACAACCGATACGAATGAGGGTGGCGCGGGTGAGATCATCGGGCTCGCCGGTTGTGAGGAGATTGATATTGGAGATACCCTTTCGGCCGATGAATCGGCGGATGCCCTTCCTTTCGTGGAAATCGATCCACCCACCATACAGATGGAGTTCGCGGTCAACGACGGACCATTTGCGGGACAGGATGGCAAGAGGGTCACTTCGCGGCAGATTCGGGAACGGCTTCTGCGCGAGATGAAATCAAACATCTCCATTCGGGTGGGTGAAACCGAGGATGGATCCCGTTTCGAGGTAACCGGTCGTGGCGCCATGCAGATCGCCGTCCTTGTCGAAACGATGCGCCGTGAGGGTTATGAAGTTCTGGTGTCCCGGCCGACGGTGATATTCAAGAATATCGACGGGGTTCAATGTGAACCCTTCGAGCGACTCTGGGTTGAGGTTCCGGAAGAGTATCTCGGCGCGATCATGGAGAGCCTCACCCGTCGCAAGGGCCGGATCACCAACCTTCACCACCACGAGAGCGGCGGCGCGACGGTTGAAGCGGAGATCCCCACGCGAGGACTCATTGGGTTTGAGACCAGCCTCGTCAACCGCACCAGCGGACTAGGAGTGATGAGCCATCTATTTCTCGAATACCGCCCATTTGCCGGCGAAATCGTCATCCGGCCGACAGGGACGCTCGTTTCAATGGACAGGGGAAAATCCATGGCCTACGCACTCGATAACCTGCAACAGCGCGGGAAGCTCTTTATCGGACCGGGAGAGGAGGTTTACCCAGGGCAGGTGGTGGGCGAAAATCCCCGTAAGCAGGACCTGCCCGTGAATCCGACCAAGGCAAAGCATCTCGACAACATGCGAAGTAGCGGAGAGGGGAAAGGAATCATGTTGTCGCCCCCAGTAAAGTTCAGCCTCGAGCGGGCTATCGAGTATATTGACGTCGACGAATACGTAGAGACGACTCCCAACCATCTCCGGTTGCGCAAGCGTATCCTAGACGCCAATGAGCGCCGCCGGCACGAGAAAAGGCTTAGGGTAGAACCTGCGGTTTCATAAGATGCTCTGTCGGAAGCGCCGCATTTTGCATGGAATCGCGAAGCGGACTTCAGGGGAGGCACTCCCTCAGGGGGGCGCTTCCATTCTCTCGGCCAGGGCCAGCGATGCGATCGCGGTCTCGAGATCCGGTTCGAAGGGGCGGTCTCCTCTAACGGATTCGAAAAACGCGCGTGCTTCATTGAGCGCCCCGACGCGTTCGTGATCCGGCATGTCGGGAGAAGCTCTCCACGCGTGCGCTTGTTTTCCCTCTACCAAAATCTCAAGCGCCGTATCGCCGGTGTCGATCTCGACGGAATAGCCCGGTCCGTTCAACTCGTAACACTCTTCTGAGCGGCCGGCAGTCGGCAGCATCAACAACTGTCCCTCAATGCCGCAGTCGAAGGAGACCTGAGCAGCACAACAGGGACCGCCGTCCCCGGATTGCCATCGATGCGAGTGCACCTCGACGGGGCGCCCCGCGAAGGAGAGGACGGTATCGGTCAAGTGGATCCCGGTGGCGGTGATGAAGGGCGCCTCCGTGCGGCCGACTCGAAGCATGCGAGCGGAGATGAACGCGGGTGGGGCAGGGGCCTTCTCCTCGACCCACCGGCGGCCCTCTACCACGGCGGGATTAAAGCGGCGGTTGAAGGATACCATTACCGGAGTGCCATAACGCTTTGCTCTCTGTGAGAGGTCGGCCGCCTCCGCGCTGGTCCGGCCCGGAGGTTTCTCAATCAATAGCGCAGTGCCGAAGGTAAGAAGTTCGGCGACGATTTCATACGTAAGTTCCTCGGGCGTCACGGCCACGAGGGCGTCCAGTTGCCTCTCTTCGAGCATTTGCCGCATGTCGGTGTGTATGTGAGCGAAACCGAAATCGCTGGCGTAGGTTTCGGCTCGTCCGCGATCGAGGTCGCACGCTGCTACCAATTCCACGTCGGCGCGTTCAAGGGCGCATTGCCGCAAGGAAGGCCCATGTTGGCTTCGGGAGTGATTTCCGCAACCGAGGATTCCGATCTTCATTCGTGAACGTGAAACTATCGTGCCTTCTCGAATAATATCTCAATCATATTTGTGCCCTTTAAACATGCGAAATGACGCGAAATTTCTGTGCGGCTACGCCTCGAGAAGGGCGTCTCTGTCCAGATCTGAGCATTCTGTTCAGCTAATACTCCGGCAATTGAATAGTAGCACACTGTCATCGCGAGCCGACCGAAGGAAGGTGCGGCGATCCAGGTATAGGTAAGATCCACCTACCTTTTTCTGGATTGCCACGCCCAGCTCCTTCGATCCCGGCATGCCGGGACTCAGGACAGTTGGCGCTAGGCTCGCAATGACATTTGCTTTCCTTATTCATAATTCGGCAATTCTCCCCTCCGTTTCTCTCTGTTTCCTCCTGTCAAAATCTCTTAAGTTGTCACCACTTCGCATAGAACTGTTCGGGGTGGGCGTTGCCGGGAGTCATAAAGAGCCAGTCAGTGATCACGTCTCTGGGAATGTTTCCGGCTCGCGGGCTGACCACGACCGGTTCGGGAAGTTCCGAGAGGGCACCGATGAGCCAGAGGTTTTCAGCGTGAATATCCAGAATGCTGCCCATCAGTTCGTAGCGTTTCTGCTGGTCCGCGCAGACCTTGATCTCGTCATAGATCTCCTGGATGCGGGCGATCGGCTCGGGCGGTTTCCAACCGCTTTTTCCGTTGCTCTCGTACCAGAGGCCGTACTGAGTGGCCCAGGTGAGGAAGCGCATGTAGGGAATATAGTGGAGTGGCTCAATGAGCAACTGCATGTTGCGATCGAATCCTCCACCTAGCGACAGCATGGGCAGCCCCGAGTATCCTCGCCTTCCGGTGGAAGGTTTGAGGACTCCTTTGATACCGAGAGGCCTGAGGCACCTGAGAGTAAAATACTCGGCCTTCTGGGCCCATTCGGTGCCGGCACTGTGGTCGACGGTGAGGGCAATCGGTTTGCCGTCCGGGCGGAGTCGGTAGCCGTCGGCTCCGCGGGCAGCGAGCCCCAGTCCGTCGAGGAGGCGATTGGCCTTTCCGAGATCGTATTCGAGGGCCGTATGGGCCAGCTTAAGCCCATATTTATAATAGGGCGACTTCCTGATCGGAGCTGGTTGAATGGGTGTGCCGATCCCAAAAGAAAAGAGATCGATGATCTCCTTTCTGGGTAGTGCGTGGGAGAGCGCCCTGCGGAAGTTTACTTTCCGGAGCAATTCGCGGGCGAAGTCGTCCTCGCCGGTATAGGTCTGATTGCACGTTATGGAAATTCCCTGGTTGCCGGGTGCGGTCCAGAGGTAGATTTGAATCTTGCCGGTCTTTTCGGCTTCTTGAAGAAGCGGCAGATCCTCGAAAAGAACGTGGCGACTCTGCATGAAGACCCCGCCCCCGACAAGACTCAGCAGCGCGGTCTCCCGGTCGTTGAGGGTGTCGTGCGTCACCCGATCAAGATAGGGTAACTGGCGGCCCTCGGTGTCTACTTTCCAATAATAGGGGTTGCGCTCGAAGATCCGGTGATAGGAGGTCCAGGCGTTCTTGATGACCCAGGCGGTGGACATCGGCAACTCCGGATTCGTTTGCCATCTGGCCTTGTCCTGGAAGAGCTGAAACCATAGGTCAAACCCCGCGGCCTGCGCTTCGACTTCGAGCTGTTCCTTGGAGCTGTAATTAACGTGATACTTTCTGAGGTAATGGGCGGGCATCCACAAATTGCCCTGCCAGGCCACACGTTCCAGGAAGAGTCCGTAGGGATGCGGGAAAACGAAGCGAAAGCGGTAGGGGCCGAGAATCTCGAGTTTCGGCGGTTCGCCCTGGATCCGAATCCAATTTGGGACTAAAGGGTAGAGATCAGTGTTGAGGATATTATCTTCAAACCAGAAGCGCACGTCTTCTGTGGTCAGGAGATGGCCGTCGGACCAGCGTACCCTTTCCCGCAGCCAGAACGTGAACGCCCGGAAATCCTCTGAAACCTCATACTTCCAGCACATATTCGGCTGAATCTCCAATCCATCCACCGACCAGCGCAGAGCCGGGTCGTAATTGAGGCGTCCCATCCCGGGCGAGTCGTCCCCGATGGCGTAGCGGCGCCAGGCGCCGCCGTAACGGCCCGGCTGGTCGACGGGCTCCACCACGGCGGGGTTTTTCGGCAACCGCTCGGCAAGAGGCGGAAGCTCGCCAGCCGCGACGAGCTTGGCCAGCATGGGGGCTTCCTTTTGCTCCAGGTTGGGAGGAATGGGAGCGGGATTCGCTGGCGCCGCCGTAGCGGCACCTTCAGTATCGCCCCAGTTGAGGATCAGCGTCGCAAGAAGAATCACTATCGCGAGACCTCCTGTGGCGGCTTTCCAGTTCATGATAAATTCGCAAACTTCGCTTACTACGTAACGGGGCTGCGGAGATTGTCAAAGATCCAGCATAGACCCATTCGGGAAGACGAAAAGCTCCCGCTTTCCGCTACGGGTGTCACAATTGCGGGTAGCGGAAAGCGGGAGCTTTTCGATGTTGGTATTTTCGAGAACGATGTCTGATCTTTCCGCCTTTGAAAGGACCGAAAATTTCGCCTGGAAACAAGCATAGGAATTTAAGCCGGAGGGGATGAACGGCCGCTTTTTCCCGGCTCACGAACCCGGCTGCAGGTCGAGATCTTTCGCGAAGTGGCAGGAAACCCGGTGGTTGCCGTCATCGGAGCAGGGAGCGAGTGCAGTCCGCTGTTGCTTGCATTTGTCCTTTGCATAGGGACAGCGGGGATGAAAGTGACAACCCGAGGGGGGCTCTGCCGGATCGGGCACCTCGCCGCGCAGGGCAACGTGGCCGCCCCTTTTGCGGGGATCCATCTTGGGAATAGCTCGAAGGAGGGCCTCGGTATACGGGTGTTTCGGATTGCTGAAAAGCTCGTCGCGAGGAGCGACTTCCACAATCTGTCCCAAGTACATTACGGCCACTCGCGTGCAGATATACTCTACCACCCCCAGGTCGTGGGCGATAAAAAGATAGCTGAGGTGCATCTCCTCCTGAAGCTCGCGCAGCAGGTTGAGTATTTGCGCCTGAACCGATACATCCAGGGCCGAGACCGCTTCGTCGGCGACGACGATCCGCGGATGCAACGCGAGGGCGCGAGCGATGCCGATGCGCTGCCTCTGGCCCCCGGAAAAAGCGTGAGGATAACGGCGCATGTATTCGGGGCGCAGGCCCACTTTTTCCATGAGTTCGGCGACACGATTTTCCAACTCCTTGCCTCGGGCAACGTTGTTGACGAGGAGCGGCTCGCCGATGATTTCCATTACCGGCATGCGGGGATTCAGCGAAGAGAAAGGATCCTGGAAAATCATCTGCATATGGCGGCGCACCTCCCGCATTTCCTTGTCATTGAGCTGGTCGATGCGAATCGTGCCGCCGTTTTCGCTGCGCAAATGGATCTCGCCCGAGGTCGGTTTGTAGCCGCCCATTATAGTGCGTGCCAGGGTGCTCTTACCGCAGCCGCTTTCGCCTACGAGACCGAGCGTTTCTCCCTTTTCCAGCGTAAGGCTGACGCCATCAACCGCCCGGACATACCCTACCGTGCGTTTGAGTATGCCCTTCTGGATTGGGAAGTGCGTTTTAAGATTTTTGACCTCCAGCAGGGGCGGGGTCTGAGACTGTTCGCTATCCCGCATATCTCACTGATTCTGCTCGTGAAGAAAGCAGGCCACACTGTGACGCCCACTCATATCTTTCAGAGTTGGAGTTTGTTCATTGCAAGTTCCTGACATGAATTCAGGACATCTGGGATGAAAGGGGCATCCGGCAGGACGGTGAAAAGGATTGGGAAGAATGCCCTTGATGTTTTCCAGTTTCCCCTGGTGACGCACGCCGGGCCTCGGCACCGACTTCAGCAGCTGTCGCGTGTAGGGATGGAGTGGATTGTCGAACAGTTCGGTGACGGGGGCTCTTTCGACTTCCTTTCCAAGGTACATAATGACGACTTCGTCTGCGAGTTCCGCCACCACTCCGAGATTGTGCGTTATCAAGAGGACGGCCATATGCATCTCGTCTTGCAGTTCCCTGATGAGATCGAGAATCTGAGCCTGAATGGTGACATCGAGGGCGGTGGTGGGCTCGTCCGCGATCAGGAGTTTCGGGCGGCAGCAAAGAGCCATAGCGATCATGGCCCGTTGACGCATGCCGCCGCTGAGCTGGTACGGATAGGCATCGATGCGCTGGTCAGGCTTGGGGATGCCCACGCGGCTGAGCATCGCCAAAGCCCTGGCCCGAGCCTCCGCTCTGTCGATATCGCGGTGCACGCGGATGGCTTCCATGATCTGGTTGCCTACCGTATGCACCGGACTGAACGCGGTCATGGGTTCCTGAAAGATCATGGAGATCTCCAACCCGCGTATCTTCCGGATTTCTTTTCCCTTGGGGTCGAGGGTCGCGATGTCAATGGTTTGACCGTTAGCGTTAAGAAGGATCTCGCCGCCTTCGACACGTCCCGGCAAGGGAACCACCTGGAGGATAGATTGGGCGGTGACGCTCTTCCCGCACCCACTTTCACCAACCATCCCGACAATCTGCCCACGGCCGATTTCCAGGTCGAGGCCATCCACCGCTCGCACCAATCCTTCATCGGAGCGGAAGTAGGTCTTCAGACCGCGGATGGTTAGAAGTGGCTTATCCTTCTGGTCGCTCATGAATTTGGCATTCTAAGCGTTTCAGAAAAACCACGGAATTCACGGATCGGCACGGATCGCACTCCGCAGTGCAGCCGCATCCAATACAGATTCGGCGAGGGCAGCAATCCCCCGGACTTGGGGCGGGGTTGCTTAGGTTTCCAGCTAAGGGACCGGGCCTTCACCTTCCCAGATCCTCCGGGCTTGCCCCGGAGAGCCTCAGGTTTTTCTACTCGCATCGGGGTAGCCGAGAAACCTAACGATCCCCAGGGCAAGCCTGGGGGATTCTTTCGCAAACCAGCATCATTGAGTGTATCCGGAATCCTCAATTTACCCCACGGCAAGCGTGGGGGATGTCCATCACCCAACTTACGGGTAACCGGAATTGTCTGCGACAATCGGACGTAAAATCTCCGATCGGTAACGGGATCATCCCGCTTTGCAGGATCACAGCAAGCCTGCGCAGGGTTCAGTGCGGCAAACCTCGCCTGCCTCGGCAAAGCGAAGCGACGACGGGTCGCAAACCTTGTCCCGAACCTTGTCGAAATATGCATCGAATCATTCTCAATCATTCGCGTAAATTCGCGTGTATTCGTAGTTCTCACGAATTCGTGGTGCTACTTCCCATAGGGATCTGCGGCGTCCCTGAGTCCATCGCCGAAGAAGTTGAACATGAGGACTGTTACTACGACAAATGCTACCGGGAGCAACAGCCAGGGACGCAGCATGAGGGTGCTTACATTCTGAGCCCCCTGAAGCAGAACCCCCCAGCTTATGGCCGGCGCTCTGAGGCCGATACCGAGAAAACTTAAGGCCGTCTCGCCCAAAATCATACCTGGAATGGCGAGGGTGAGCGAAGCGATGAGGTGGCTGGCAAACGAGGGCAGCATATGGCGGAACATGATGCGGGCAGAACTCGCACCCGAGAAGCGAGCAGCCAGGACGAACTCCTCTTCACGAAGGGCGAGAAACTTGCCACGCACGACACGCGCTGTGCCGGTCCAGCCGAGCAGTGACAGGATTGAGACCATTCCGAAGTATACCCAGATGATCGGCCAGTGAGCGGGCAGGGCTGCGCTGAGTCCCATCCACAGCGGAAGCGTGGGAATCGAATTGAGGATTTCAATGAACCTTTGAATAATAAGATCCGCCATCCCTCCGTAATAGCCTGAAATCCCCCCCAATACGATTCCGATGGTAAAAGATAGAAAAACGCCTACCAGGCCGATGGAAAGCGAAATCCGGGAGCCGTATAGGATGCGAGAGAGGAGGTCGCGCCCTAGCTCATCCGTTCCAAAAAAGAAAAAGACCTGGTCCGGACTCTCTGCTCCGAAGAGGTGCCGCTCGGTCGTCCATAGTCCCCAAAACTTGTAGGGTTCGCCTCGGACGAAGAGGCCGAGGGGTACGATTGTAGAAGTAACGGTCTGGTACGTCCGCACGTAAGACTCACCTTGGATCGGCTTGAGGCCGTAAGTGTGAAGTGACATGTGCAGGCCGTCCTGGTCTCTGTGGAACAGGTGCATCCCCATCGGAGGGACATTGGTGAATTTGGAATGAATCTCATAGGGATTGTAGGGGGAGAGGACTTCACAGAATATGGCCAGAAGGTATAATCCGAACAGCACTACACCGGCGTAGATGGCGAGCTTGTGTTTGCGAAAGCGCCACCAGATCAGTTGCCATTGAGAGGCAACGAAGGTTTTCTCCTCTTCCGCGATGACACCTGCCGGGTCAATAGTTTCCGGTTCGCTACTCATAACGAATCCTAGGATCGAGCACGGCCAGCAGCAGGTCTGAAATCAGCGTTCCTATGACGGTCAAGGTGCTCAGTATGAATATACAGCTTCCCGCCAGATACATGTCCTGCATACGCAAGCCCTGGTAAAGCAGCGGCCCGACGGTGGGCAGGCCCAGGACAATGGAGGTAATCGTTTCTCCGGATACCAGACTGGGGAGCATCCACCCCACCGTGCTGATGAAAGGGTTCAAAGCCAGACGCACGGGATATTTCAAAATGAGGCGCCACTCGCTCAATCCCTTCGTTCGGGCGGTAATGACATAGGGCTTTTGCAGCTCGTCGAGAAGGTTCGCCCGGCTGATACGTATGGTGCCGGCAGTGCCTGCGGTGCCGACGACTATGGTTGGAATCCAGATGTGTTTGAGCAGATCGACGAATTTGGCAAAGCTCCAGGACGCTTCAACATACTCGGGAGAAAACAGCCCCCCCACACTCTGGCCAAAGTAATGGTGGGCAATAAACATGAAAATCAATGCGAGGATGAAGTTTGGCGTCGCCAATCCCAGGAATCCCACGAGGGTAAAAATGTGATCCCCGGCGGAGTACTGGTGCGTCGCCGAATAAAAGCCGATCGGGAAAGCCACTATCCAAATGAAGAGGGTCGCGGAAAGGGAAAGGGCGATACTGAGGCCGACGCGGTCCCAGATCAGATCGCTGACGGGCTTCCGGTAATAGAACGAATATCCGAGGTCCCCCGTGAGGACGCCCTTTATCCACAGCGTATACTGTGTCAGGAACGGCTTATCCAGGCCGAAGCGATGACGGAGAGACTCGATTTCAGCGAGACTGGCCTCTTCGCCGATCATTTGCAGCTCGAGCATGTAGGCGTCGAGAAAATCGCCCTCTGGTAGTTGGATAATAGCGAAGGAAGCGATGCTGATGACCAGCAGCACCGGAATCATCAACAGTATTCTGCGTATAATGTAGCTGAGCATCTACTAATTTCGCTGCCTTGTATTTGGGATAAACTGCGAAGGATAATCTCCGAGTATAGATTTGACCGCGGTTGACGCGGATTTACCTAGCGCAGCCGAGCCGCGACCAAATAAGAAGAAGAGAACCGGTCTGCCGTACGGCAGACCACGCAGATGAACGCGAATGCAGAAGGAAACTCCTACTTCCCTTGGGTAACCTCGTCGCGAACCTTGTCCCAAACCTTGTCGACTGCAGTTTATTGAATACCAACCTCTTTTACGCAGAAACTTGCTAGAAAAACAAGGTTCTGCCGGATTGTAATACGGATGGAAGTGCGCGAATTTCGAAGCCGGGAAACCAAAAGGATGTTTGCTGTGCGGGAATAAGGACCAAGACTGTGTCGACTTCGCCTCGCTCTGCCGGATGGCAGAGCTTGAAACGCAAAGAAGAGCATTCCCAAGAGCGCGCCTACATTTTGCGTACTTAGGAAGCGCTTTTGGGAATGCTCTTCTTTGCGTTTCTCCACTCGCAAAAGCGAGTTGGCGAAGTCGACATCCGATTACGGTCCCGCACAGCGGGATCTGCGTTTTCGCTCCGTATCCGTGCAATCCGCGCAATCCGTGGTTAAACTCTTTCAATCTCCCTTCCGTTATTCTACCATTCCTTCTGTTCAAAATTATGCTCCAGGCAAGAACCTTCCATTTAAATTGCCGGTTTTCGGCTGTGCATACTTAAGGACTTTCCGAGATGAAACCATGGTAAATGGTTCAAATTCTGAATTGCAAGCGTCGGTCAATTACTGTCATCCCACCTGCCCAACATTCCGCAGTTCCACAGTTCCACAATTCCATCCTTCCATTCCCTCCTCTTTTTCGTTGCACTTATGCTGCTCGATGAAATATCCACTTTTGTATTGTAAATTCGATCATTAGAAGGGAACAAACTACATGTCCGCTGAATATTCTGACCGCTTCGAACTCGCCCGCCATTACGCAATGTGCGGCGAGCGCCCGCTGGGCGCCGTCAATCATACCCACATACGCGCCTATGTCTTCCCGTTCTACTCCCCCGCCGGCGTCACCATGCTGCAGGAATGCCCGCCGGATCACTTGCACCATCAGGGAATCGGGGTCGGGCAGGACTTTGTGAACGGGCACGACTTCTGGGCGCAGATGCACCCGAGGCGTCCGTTGAATCCACAGGCAGGCCGGTTAGTCAGCGTGGAACCGGACGATGGCGGAATCACCTACGCCCTCGATCTTCATTGGATGACAGTGAATGGAAAACACGTCATTGATGAATCCCGCGTCGTTCGCTTCGAAGCGTGGGATGGCTTAAATTTTCTCGAGGTGCAGACGACATTTACTGCCGCCTACGGGGACGTATTCTTCGGCCAGACAAAAGAGGGTGGCTTGAGCATGCGGGTAGCTCAGCAACTGGAGACACCCTGGGGTGGGAGAATTCGCTCATCGGAGGGAGTCACGGGTGGCGATAAGGTCTTTGATTCCATCGCCGACTGGGTCGAGATCTCCGGCAAGGTCGGGCCCAATGACGTGGGGATCGTCTTCATGCCGCACCCATCGATGGAGAAGGTACCCTGGTTTACAAGGGACTACGGCCTCCATAATTACAGCCCGTTTCGCCACAAGGCGTGGAAGCTGCCTTTTCTGGAGAGTTTCCAGTGGCGCGGCGGATTCGCCGCCTACGATGGCGTGTCCGACGGTTCGCAAGCTGCTGTGGCGTGGGAGAAGTATCGGAGTGTCGAGTAATGACAGAGAGTCAAAAGAAGGTTTCTGGTGTCAGGTGTCAGGTTTCTGAACACGGTGAATCTTCGTCGTAAGCTTTGTCGATCGATCCTTCATCCCTTTCTGGATCGCCACAGTCCTTCCACTGGCGTGGAACTCCTTCGCGATGACAGTTCTCGTGCGAAACCTCGTCGTAAGCTT
This sequence comes from Candidatus Moanibacter sp., assembly GCA_965215885.1. Taxonomy (GTDB): domain Bacteria; phylum Verrucomicrobiota; class Verrucomicrobiia; order Opitutales; family UBA2987; genus CBDCEW01. Next base: position 3,704 of record CBDCEW010000064.1, on the reverse strand, counting down.
TATCGAAAGAGAGAGGGAAAACGGCGATCCCGCGCAGCGCATACGCGTAAACCTTATTTTCGCAACTTAGTCAGATTCAAAGACTTGCGAGGTATTTTGCGGCGGAGTATGAGGGTGTCTCTATCCTCGAGGTTCCACTCCATTTGTTCGCCCTTTTCTATTTGCTTCGTTTCGACCACAGCGGTGAGGAAATTCGCAGTTGAGCGAGTGCATTTTGGCCGGGTTATCTTCTCTACTTTTACCGTCTACCCCATTTTTTTCACTTTGGCAGCATTTTATACTGTACATTCGTTCATATATAGGATTTATCCTTCGGATGCAAAGTATAAAAAAAGCTGATTGTATCCGTCAAACCTTCCGTAAGTTGAACCTCACAGCCCTCGCTAAACAGAGTGGTTTTAGAGAGAGGAAATCGCGCAAGATCTCCCCTCTGAACTTTGTTTTGGCTTTGCTGGCGATGGCTTCTAAGGGGGCCTTGTCCCTTGGCAAAGAAGCCGAGCTTATTGGATTCTTAGCCAACCGCACCATTTCCAGACAAGCGGTCCAAAAGTGCGCCAAAAAAGCCACCGCTTTTATGACCTTAGTGCTCCTGAGGCTTTTAGAACTTAAAGCTTATGGGCCTGTGGGCAGAGCTGTTCCAAATTGCATGAGGAGCTTTGAACGGGTTCTCATTGCCGACAGCACTTGGGTTCTCATTGCCGACAGCACTTCGATTGGCTTGCCTAAGGTCCTGGCCCCCTTCTTCCCCGGAGCGTCCAACCAGACAGGCTCCAAACAGGCTCAACTGAAGATTCAGGCCTATTACGATCTGCGCAATGAATCCTTCGTTGACTTCAGCCTCAGTAGCTTCCGAAAAAACGATCAGGCTGCTTCCAAAGACATTCTCGCTCTCGCTCAACCCAACGACTTGATCCTGCGCGACTTAGGCTATTTTGTCCTCGATGTCTTTAAGCAACTCGATCAGCGCGGCTGCTTCTTTGTGAGTCGTTTGAAAACCGGCACTTGCCTTTTAGCCAACGAAGGCGATGAAGAGCTCGATCTACGCAAACTTTTACGTGGCCAAAAGCTTCTCGATATGCCCGTTCGGGTGGGTAAAAAAGCCAAGCTTCCGGTTCGTCTGATCGCCGTCAAACTCCCTCAGAAGGTGGCCCATAAACGCCGCCGCGAGCATAGACAAAACCGCGACAATAGACTTCGATATACCAGCCGCACCAGCTTCCTTCTCGGTTTCCAAATCTTTATTACAAACCTCCATCAGAAAGACTTTAGCCCTAAGCAGATTCTGAGCTTTTACGGGCTTCGCTGGCGCATCGAAATTTTCTTTAAGGCCTTTAAGCAACATCTTAATCTCGGTCAGGTCAAAGAGACTACTCCCTACCAGGTTGAGCTTCTTATCTACGCCCGTCTCATCCTCATTACCCACTTACTCAACTTCGTCTATGGTCCCCTTAGACACTATTCGAATACCAGTTTGTCCTCTCCTCTGAGTATCCTTAAATTCTCCTACTGGTTTGGCTTCTTTGCTCCCTACTTCTTCATCCTCTCTCACATTCCCAAAGATCAGATCATCCCCCGATGGCTCAAACAAATCCCCAAACACTGCACCTATGAAAAGCGTTCTCGACTTGATTTCCTCTCTTGTTTCTTCTCCTTAGGTTAACGCAAATGCGCTCAGCGGGACTCACGGCGAAGTTTCCCTTACGGGGTGAAAAGCCCCTCCAACCTTAATCGTAAGCTTCGTCGGGGGAGGATCGACTGAAGACGGCGACGAAGTTGACGACGAAGCTCGCGACAAAGGGCCGACTGCGGCCCTGCCCGTCCTGCCGTTCTCCGCGTTTCCCCCTCCAAATGTCTCGGCGAAGCGGAGCGAAGACGGATCCCCCTCACCGCTTCTCTCTCTTTGCTTTGGTCCCCGCTCTGCCGCTCGGCAGAGCGACTAGGAAGATGTCGGTGGTTGATTGTCCCCGCAAAACACAAACGCTCCCAGATACCCAATAATTTCCGCGAATTCGAAAAGCTAAGTCCGACAGATTCCTAACATCTCCTCAACGCTCACCCATCTCCCGGATTTGATCGACTCCTCGGCGGCGTGGGTGGCGGCGAGGGTGTGAATATTCTCCCGCCCCTCGAGAGCGAAGGGCTCGCCGTTTGAGACGGCGCTGACAAAAGCATCGAAGAAACGATCGGCTCATATTGCGCTCCGCCGTAGTCGAGCGAATTTCCTCTGTAGACAAAATGAGCTCGCCGTTGAGAAACACGCCTTCGGAGTCGCTCCCGCGTAGCACTCCATCCGTCCCTTCGATAATCCAGGGGCCGTGCCAGCCGGTTTTGTATGCGCCATCGAGATCGTTGCGGCTACTTCGCGTCGCCTGGTAGATGATCCGGCTGCCGTCGGCAAGCTCCATCCAGGCGCATCCGGCCGTCTTTCCCACCGCGCCGATGTCGGAGGGAGTCCAGCCGTCGGCGTTGACGCGTGTGACCTTTTGATCGAGGACGGCGCGAAAGAGGTCGAAGTGATGGATCGACGACTCGACGAAAAGCGGGCTCGGCACCTCGACGAGTCTGTCGAGCCAACCCCGCCGCTGGAAAAAGGAGAAATAAGTGCAGACATGCCGGCCGATGCGGCCGTCTGAAACGGACTTTGCCAGGGTCTCGGCCACGACGTGGTAGCGCTGCTGCTGGTTGACGGCCAGGTAGCGGCCCGCTGCCTCCGCCAACCGGATCATCTCAAGTCCGTCGCTCAGACGTTCCGCCAACGGTTTCGCCACGATCAGGTGTGCTCCGTGCTCGAAGGCCGGCTTCGCCCACTGGAGGCGGAACTTCGGCGGCGTCGAATCGACTACGAGATCCGGTTGCGTCGCCTGGAGGGCCTCCTCGAGGTCGGAGTAAACCGCCGCTTCGTTCAGGCCGAGCGCCTCGCGTGCCTCCTTGATGGCGTCTTCTGAGGCGTCCACAAGTCCGACAACCTCATAAGCTGTATCCGAGGCGAGCAGCCTAACCCAGGTCTTACCGAAACCGCCCACCCCCACGAGCACGATTCGTTTAAGTTGGTTCATATTCATTGGTATGACCTTATCCGAAAAGCTACTGATTGGCCGCAAAGAGGCGCAAAAGGCGCAAGAAAAACTTGAGAAAAATCATTTTTGGCTTGATAAAAAGTGTCGCAATATGCTAGTGTTTAACAACTTAAGATTAAGAAATGAGTTAAACATGCCAACATGTGCGACAGAGGAGAACAAAAGCGACAAGACGCCCCTTAGCAACCTCATTCTGCCGGTTCCAGACACGGATTTCCGTGATTTTCTGGATGAAGTTGAAGAATTGGCCGGGTTCGCGGCGCAAATCATCGAGGCGATCGAGAAGGATCTGGACGCCCATGCGCGTGAGAAGAAGAAACTTCGATTGGAAGATCGCAGGTTCTTTGAAGGGCGCACAGCGGAGCTGCCGGAGCTGGACATCGAGGAGGAGAATATTCTGGCTGCTGAATTGAATCTTGGGGCAGGCCGGCCGCGGATGCCGGCTTATGCGGTATACGTGTTCGTGATGCTTCGAGGGTTTCTGGGTTCGTTGACCACGAAACCGGCACGGCGGTTTGTGCGCGAGTCGATGAGCTTGTACGGATTTTTGCAGAGCGGGGGACTGAGAATGCCGGCGGTGACGACGATTCTGGAGAACGTGAACCTGGTCAGCCATACGACCCGCGA
>CBDCEW010000063.1:0-32966 GCA_965215885.1 Candidatus Moanibacter sp. | reverse complement strand
TCGCTCCTATCATACTCTGCTCCGACATTTCGTATTTCAAAGACTGGACACGCAAACGCACTTTTGAGGCTGCCCTTTTGTTTATCATTCTCTTAGTCGGAATCACCTTAATGGTTCAAAACATAACGGAGACGGGCATTCTCCTCTATCCGCTCGCATTCATACCTTTTCCCTTGCTCATGTGGGCCGCACTGCGCTTTGGGCAACCGGGCGCCTCTCTAGCTGTTATCCTTACATCCACCATAGCCCTCGTCGGAGTTCTCCTTCAATTCGATATTGCCAGAGATTTCACAATTAACGTCCAATTGATCAACCTATGGTCGTTTATGGGGCTTGTCGCCGGAACCGCCCACATTCTTGCGGCGCTCAGCCTGGAACACGCTTCGACCCAACAGTTGCTGATCAGTCAGCAACAGCTGATCCGCGATGTTATCGACAATACCGACGTGCAAATCGGTGTGAAGGACAGCCATGGCAAATATCTCATAGCCAACGCTGCGTTTGCTGAGGGACGAGGGCATACCGCAGACTCGCTTATCGGCACCTACGACTTCGACCTCGAACCTTCGCTTCTCAATATCTACGCGGGAACACCTCCTGAAAAAGTCGATGAGAATTTTCAGAGAGACCTTGAGAAGAGTCGAAAGGATGAGGCTCAAGCCATTGAGAATCCCGGTACGGTTATTCAACATGTCAATGATATTGCAGGTACAGATGGAAGCATCCTCTCTCGCTCTATCCGTCGAAAGGCGATCTATCTCAAGGACATCGAAGAATACGCTGTCCTCACTGTCATCGTGCATGATGATAAGCTCCGGACGATCGAAACGAGACTCCAATCCGCCTTGGAAGGCGCCAACCTCTCGATTTGGGAACTGGATATAGCAAGCAACCTATTCTATCGCGACAGACGCTGGTACCAAATGCTGGGTTACGAAGAGGGGGAGTTCTCCCCGAGTGAGGACCTATGGAAAGCTGTTACTACGGAAGCTGAAAATCGTCGAGTGAACAGTCTCTTAAAAAAACACCTCAAGGGCGAGATTCCCTTCTTTAATTGTGAATATCTGGCAAGGAAAAAAAATGGAGATCCCATATGGTTTCTCATCCGTGGGCGGATAGTGGCAAGGGATTCAGAAGGGAAACCCATTCGCGTAATGGGCACCCTCCTCGATATTACAGATCGCAAACAAACTGAGAACGCCCTCGAGGAAGCCAAAGTAGCAGCCGAGACCGCCAATTCGGCAAAGAGCCAATTCCTCGCAAATATGAGTCACGAAATTCGAACTCCGATGAACGTCGTCATCGGGATGACGAGCGTCTTAATCGACGAACCGTTGGAAGACGACGTCCGGGAGGGTCTCGAGACGATTCGGAATGCCGGTGATTCGCTCCTCAGCCTGATCAATGACATTCTCGACATGTCAAAAATCGAGTCCGGAAAACTTCCTTTTGATTTTTCGGAATTCGCCCTTCCACAGATGGTTTCGGAGGTCATTGAGCTCTTCAGGAGCAAGGCCGCTCAGAAGGGACTTTCTCTCCACACTTCGATCGATCCGTTACTACCCACCCATCTGATCAGTGACAGTATGCGCCTTCGGCAGATCCTGGTGAACCTGATGGATAACGCCGTGAAATTCACGGAGGCTGGAGAGGTGAATCTGAGCGTGACAACCTACCGAGGAGAAAAGTCGGATGCTGAAAGCGATCAACCCGATAGTGCGCTTTCTGCCGATCAAGTTCAGACCGTCCTGCATTTTCAGGTCGCCGATACCGGCATTGGAATTGGTGGAGATCTGCTGAAAGGTAAGCGACCGGGCAACGACCTTGTAGCGCAAAGATGCCGACCGTGATATGATTATGGGATGGGAGAAAAAACGAGAGGGCGGACACGGTCGAAGCGAATCGTTCGACGAAGTCGGCAGGAGCGCAGGCGACTGATAAGCGCATACCGTCGCAGCAATCAGACGCAGAGGGCGTTTGCCCAGCGGCACGGTATCAAGTATATGACCTTTATGGGATGGCTGCGCAAGGACCGGGCCGGGCACAGAAGCAGCGGGGTAAAATCGGCGGGGGCGCGGTTTGCCGAAGTTACGGTGCAGAGCAGCGCGGTCACGGAGGATCGGATCGAGATCGTCTTAGGGGACCCGATACGGGTGGAGGTGGACTGCGGTGTTGCGGTGGAACAAGTGGCGAGTCTGGTGAAGGCGTTGAGGGAATCGGGATGCTGAGCTTACCGGGAACGATGAAGGTTTTCCTGGCCGTGGGAGTAACGGATCTGCGAAAGAGCTTTAATGGTCTCTACGCCCTGGCGGCCAATCAGCTCAAGGAAGACCCGTTGAGCGGAGCGGTCTTTGTCTTCTGCAATCGCAGCCGGGACCGGGTCAAGATTCTGTATTGGGACGGCACGGGGTTATGGGTTTTCGCAAAGCGATTAGAGAAGGGTCGGTTCAGCTGGCCGCAGGGAGTGGACTTGAAAGATCAGAAGCTTCCATTGCGCCCTGAAGCGTTGAGCATGCTCTTGAACGGGATCGACCTGAGGGAGGGGAAGATGCGGCCCTGGTATCAGCGTTAGGTCAAAAAAAGTGATTTTTTTGAAAAAGTATTGCTTTTCTTATTACCGTTAGTTTAGTATTGTTTTCATGCCTGAAGTCGAGGTTTTGCAAACAGAGCTGGAGCAACTCCGAGAGGAGAATCGGCTTTTACGACAGAAGATCGGCTGGCTCATTAAGCGCTACTTTGGAGGCAACCAAAGCGAGCGGATCGATCCGGGACAGCTGGAATTGCTCCTGGCCGGGCTGGAGCAGGCCGAGGAAAACAAACCCGCTGAGCAAACGGCAGAGCCACCACCCGAGCCGAAGGCGCGCAAAGGAGCTGGGGCGAGGCGACAGCGTCTGCCCGAGCACCTGGAAGTCGAAGAGATCGTAATCGAACCCGAAGCGGTGAAGGTTGAACCGCAAAAGTGGCGGTTGATCGGTGAGGAAGTCACTGAAGAGTTAGATTTGCTCCCGGCCCGATTTATCAGGCGGCGCTATATACGGCGCAAATATGTATCTCGCGAAAAGCCCCAGGAACCTCCCGTGCTGGCGCCATTACCATCGCGGCTGATTGAAAAAGGGATCCCTGGAGTGGGGCTTTTGGTGCACATATTACTGAGCAAATACGTCGATCACCTGCCGTTGTATCGGCAGGAGAAGATTTTCCGGGAACGCTACGGAGTAAGGGTGGCGCGCCAGAGCATGCTCGATTGGATCCACCAGGTAGCGCAATGGCTAAAACCCATCTACAACTACATGTGCTTACAATTGTTCGAGGGCGGTTACATCCAGGCGGACGAAACGCCCATCCGCTACCTGGATCCGGACGCAGGCAAGAAAGAGGGCTGCAGGAAAGGATACCTGTGGGTCTACGGGCGACCCGGCGGCGAGGTGCTCTACGACTGGCACACAGGCCGTGGGGTAAAATGTCTCGAGCAGTTCCTCAACGGATACGAAGGGTTGCTCCAACCCGACGGTTACGCAGCCTATGGCAGTTTCGCCCGGGAGCATAACGGGATTACCCTGTTTGGGTGCTGGGCACACCTGCGACGCAAATTTGTGGAGGCGATGGATGAGAATCCGAAGCTGGCCGGCTGGGTGGTGCGGCAGATCCACAATCTCTACAGAGACGAGCGCCATCTGCGCGAACAGCGGGCCGGTCCCGCCTTGCGCGAAGCCTACCGGAAAAGCCATGGTCGGATGATCGTGGAACGCTTGGGCAAAGCCTTGCCTATACTCAAACGGCGGGCCTTGCCGCGGAGCAAAATGGGTGAAGCCGTTGAGTATGCTCTGAACCAGTGGGAATCACTCAAGCGCTACCTCGAGCATGGCAAGGTTGAAATCGACAATAACCTCATTGAGAATGCTATCCGGCCGACCGCCTTGGGAAAGAAAAACTGGATGTTCATCGGCCACCCCAAGGCCGGTTGGAGAAGCGCCGTAATCTACTCGATCATTGAGAGTTGCCGGCGGCACGCAATTGAACCATCCGCTTACCTCACTGACGTCCTCAAAAGATTGCCGGACATGAACATCACCGAGATCGCCGAACTCGCTCCGGCGAATTGGAAGCCGACCCGAACAGGCGAACCGCTCGCAGCCTCTTGAACCCGGACACTGCCAGGATCCTCGCGCATGCCGCGATCCATAGGGCAGTTCACCGGTCGTTTACGCTGAAAGACATCTTTGAACCCTTCAGCCAGGGAGACTCATCAACGATTCGACGATACGGGGGCTCGGGCCTTGGACTAGCTATAAGCAAACGAATTGCGGAAGCTTTTGGAGGCACGATGTGGGCAGAGAGCAGAGCTGACGAAGGCGCTGTCTTTCATTTTACCGTTCGCGTGGGAATTAGCGACACTACTCAGGAGAGAGACCAACCATCTACAGTTGCGGAAGCAGGTGTTCGCTTCACGAATCTATCGGAGGGCAACCCCTGCAGCATACTGCTTGCTGAAGACAATCCTGCGAACCAGTGCCTCGCGATTCAGATGTTGAAAAAATTCGGCTATAGCATCGACACGGTAGCGAACGGGAGAGAAGCCGTCAGGGCGGTCGGTACCAACCGATACGACTTGATCTTCATGGATGTTGAAATGCCCGAGATGGATGGACTCCAGGCAACGCGAGAGATTAGAAAACGTCTTCAGGGCCACCAACTGCCGCATATCATCGCGATCACGGCATACGCCCTCCCATCCGACCGTCAACGGTGCATAGATTCCGGCATGAATGACTTCCTCCCAAAGCCAATCACTCCGGAGTCGATGAAAAATGTCCTGCTCAGCTACTTTGCAAAACGCCAGGAAGTGGGCGCCTAGCCCGGACATTTCACACACATCGTAGCGAGACGGCGTAGGTTGCTGCGGATCAAGGTCTTTTCGCAGTCCGGCGGGCGACAGTGTGTTGGAACTCTCTGAGGTCGCCGGACAAGAGAAGGCCTTGAGGCGCAGTGACATCCGTGGTCGCAGCAGATGGTTTGTGAAATGTCCGGGCTAGTCCTGGTACTTTTCGACTAGAGCGGCAATCGCATTGAACTCGTCCTTCAAGGCGGGATAGAGAGCCTTGTAACGCTCGTAATATTCGGAGTAGACGGACATTCGCTCGCTTGTCGATGACTCTTCGGTGACTCGAATGAGCTGATCACAGGCTTTCTCGACGCTTGCATAGACACCCGCTCCAACACCTGCCAGAATCGCCGCACCGTAGGCCGCCCCCTCCGTCGAATTCACGATGACAATCCTTGAACCAAAAATGTCGGCAAGCAGCTGACGCCAAAAAGGACTCTTGGCTCCGCCGCCGGATGCAACGACATGATCGATTCTCGTGCCAAGGCCACGGATTAACTCGAGAGAATCGCGCAGCCCAAACGTGACTCCCTCCAAAACCGACCTGGTCATGTGCGCTTTGGTATGCCGCAGAGAAAGCCCAAAGAATACTCCTTTTGCATTGGGATCCGGATAGGGCGTGCGCTCCCCGGTCAGGTAAGGCAGAAAGATGAGCCCCTCCGAACCTTCCGGAACCTCTGAAGCACCTTCGGTTAGCGTATCGTAGGCATCTATTCCCGTTTCCTCTTCCAAAGCCAGTTCCTCGCCACCCAAAGTATTACGATACCATTGGAAACTACCAGCAGCGGACAACATCACCCCCATCAAATGCCATTTCCCCGGAACCGCGTGGCAAAAGGCATGCAGTTTTCCCTCCGGCTCCACCCGATACTCGTCGCTGTGTGCAAAGACCACGCCGGAGGTTCCCAAGGTAGCCGACACCACACCTTCCCTCACAATGCCGCATCCCACGGCCTGTGCCGCCTGGTCTCCCCCGCCCGCAATTATCGGCGTCCCTTCAAGCAGACCCGTGATCTGCGCCGCCTCCGCGCTCAGCTTTGTCGATGCCACGGGCGACTCCGTGACCTCTCCCATCCACTCCCGCGGAACGTCACATGCATCAAGCATCTCCTGCGACCACTGGCGCTTCTCGACATCCAGAAGAGACATCCCGGATGCATCCGAAACATCGGTAAAGAATTCGCCGGACAGGCGATACCGAACGTAGTCTTTAGGCAAAAGGACTTTCGCTGTCTTCGCATATATCTCGGGTTCATTTTCGCGCACCCAGACAATCTTGGGGGCGGTAAAACCGGGAAGGATGGGGTTGCCTGTCAGCTCGACTGCCCGCTCCGCTCCCACGATATCCGTGATCGCTCTGCACTGCGACTCGGTCCTCTGGTCGTTCCACATGATGCATGGGCGCAACACTTTTCCGCCGGAGTCGAGCATCACGAGACCGTGCATCTGACCTGTCAATCCCAGCCCTGCAACATCACCTCCACTGAGCCCCGTCTCACCGAGAAGACCTTGAATAGCTGCCACCGTTGCTTCCCACCAGTCACTCGGATCGCTCTCGGCCCAAAGAGGCCGAGGTGTCCTGAACGCATACTCAGGCGCCCGGGACGCCACCACTCGACCCTCCTGGTCAATCAGCACCGCCTTCGCCGAGGAAGTCCCGACATCAATCCCAATCAGGTTAGCCATTTTAAACAGAAGGTAACGAAGGTTACGAAGAGGGAGAATTAAGCAAGTTCAGCAATGTTCCTTGTTAGCTCGGGGCAATATCAGCCTTGTTATTCCATCGACCACACGCAATTCGTTAAAGTTGATCAATAGACCAATTGGAATGTCCAGCAACTTCATGTAACTGAGAAGCTTGGCCTTATGGATGGGCAGAATTTTCTCCACCGCCTTTGCTTCAACTAAAAGACAATCTTCTACCAGCACATCAAATCTCAGCGGCTCTTCCCTCTTGAAGCCTTTATATGTGACAGAAACTCGCTTCTGACTCTTCGTGCCAAGCCCTTGAATCGTTAGTTCTGTGATGAGGCACCACTCGTAGATGGATTCAATCAGACCCGGACCCTTATTCCTATGAACTTCTATGGCCGCCCCGATTACTTCCTTACTAATCCGGTCAGCCTTTCTGTAGAGTCGATGCACAAGCCTTCTTTGTTCTCTTCGTTACCTTCTGTTCAAAGGAATTCATTGATCATATTTTCTAGCATCTCCTGTCTGCCGGATACATTTTCCAGTTCGCCGTGCTCCATCGTATAGGTCTCGAGTTCCGTTAACCCTGCCTCGCCCGCCTCCACTCGTGCCCCTAGACCCTCGTCCCAGGAAGCGTATCTTTCCCGCAATAACTCCGTGAGACGTCCATCTTCACGAATCGCTACCGCGATCTTCAACCCGCGCGCGAAGGCATCCATTCCCCCGATGTGGGCATGAAAAAGGTCAATCGGTTCAAATGACTCGCGCCGCCTCTTGGCGTCAAAATTCAAGCCTCCGGTGGAGAATCCTCCCATCTCCAACACTACCAGCATGACTTGCGCCGCGAGATAGATATCCGTCGGAAACTGATCGGTATCCCACCCCAGAAGCAGATCGCCCGTGTTGGCATCAATCGAGCCCAAAGCTCCCGCAACCGCCGCAACCGTAAGATCGTGCCACATCGTATGCCCGGCCAGGGTCGCGTGGTTGGTCTCAATATTGAGTTTGAAGTCTCCCAGCAGATCGTACTCACGCAGGAAATTCAGACAAGCGGCCGCATCCGAGTCGTATTGGTGCTTGGTCGGCTCTTTCGGCTTGGGCTCAATATAAAACTGTCCCTCGAAACCGATCTCTTTTTTGTAATCGACCGCCATGTGTAGAAAGCGCCCGAGGTGGTCGAGTTCGCGTTTCATATCCGTATTCAGCAAACTGGAATATCCCTCCCGGCCGCCCCAGAAAACATAGCCTTCCCCGCCCAGACGATGCGTCACCTCGATCGCCTTTTTTACCTGCGCAGCGGCGTAGGCGAATGCTTCGACATTGCAACTCGTGGCCGCTCCATGGACATACCGCGGATTCGTGAAGAGATTGGCGGTTCCCCAAAGTAGCTTTTTCCCCGACCGCTCCTGCTCGGATTCCAGGACTTCGACCACTGCATCGAGATTCGCGTTCGTCTCCCCCAGCGACTCTCCCTCGGGTGCAACATCGCGATCATGGAAACAATAGAATCCGATATTACACTTTTCTAGAAACTCGAAAAAAGTCTTTACTCTGTTCTGCGCGTTCTGCACGGAATCCGTGCCGTCCTCCCAGGGCATCTGCGCCGTCCCCACTCCGAAAGGATCCGACAGTGGATTGCGCATGGTATGCCAATAGGCCGAGGCAAAACGCAAGTGGTCCGCCATCGATTTGCCCGTGATCATCTCATCAGCATTGTAGTGCTTGAACGCCAGAGGGTTCTTCGATTCAGGTCCTTCGTGCTCGATACGCGATATCTCTGGGAAGGATTCACTCATGATAGATAATTCCTTTGTTTTTTGCGGCAAGTATTCACCTACCTCGTCCCGACAGATTCCTAACTACTTCAAATTTTCCTCCGTGTACATCGAAAGCTCAATCATTCGCTCGAGTAGTTGCTCCGCCGACATCCCCGGAAAATTGTGCAGGACGAGCTCCTTACCAAACAATCGACAGATGTAACGCAACTTGCGCATACGGTTCTTCGAGGCGTGGACGAAGTCACGATGGCCGTTGTTGATGACGATCAGATTTCTATCGACTTCGTATTTTGAACGCCAATTCTCTCCCGGCGCCCGCTTAAAGGTGTAGCCCGGCAGCCCCTTGTTTCTTCCGCTGCGATCCTTTTCTTCGGGTATAATCGAATCCGTTACCGTCACAATAGCTTCGGCACCGCACGTCACATCACCTTGCTCCACAGTGAGCTTCAGCATCGTCAATCCGGGTTCATCGGGTGCCACGAACCCGACTATTTCACCGAGAGCGTCATCAAACCGGCCAGCGCCTTCGCTAATCTCCCATTGGTATTGAAGATTCTCTTCAACCTGTCGCCGACTGCGGTCTCTACAAATTGCCCGGAAGGGCTTCCTTTCACCCACTTGCACCATACTCGATTTTGGCGAGATCAACACATTGTAGAGTGGTCCCGCGAATTGAAAGAACTCCTTTTGAGGGTTCTCTTCATCTTCCGTTTCTCCGCCGTAGTCGAGACCTCGGCCGGATTCATATTCTTCTCCTCCCTCCTCCACCGTCAAGGGACGGCTCCTGGTTTTTCTGTTCAATGTGCCCGAACCGGAGTAGACGTCGAACCAATTGTACTCTTCCTGTGGGAGTGAGAGCATCGCCTCTTTCAAGGCGCGCTGTACGCTCTTCAGGATCTGGCGGCTGGCCTTCTCTTCTTCCGCTTTTCGTTGCTCCTCGATAATCCTGTTCAGCTGTTCCTCCAGCGGCTCTAGCGCCTTTCGAAACTCTTCAAACGCAGCATCTCGCACGAATCCACTTCTCGTGCCCGGTGTCAGATTGAGCATCGGCGCATCGATGATGCCTTGCAGATAACCCGAAGTCCAGGGTTCGGTGTCGAAGACATCCAGATCGGCGATTCGTGGAAGCACCCGCGTCCCCCTCCGGTACAATCCCACACCGTTGTCCGGCTTTGCCTCATTGAGGTAGATTTCCAGGTAGACTTCACCCTTGACGTTTCTTGGAACTTTCAAATTGCGAAGGAGTCGTCCCGAAAATTCGCGAGGCTCGACCTTGTACTCGGCCCTCCCCGTCCGATCGACTACTCGAACCTCGACTGGCGAATTTCTTATTCGATCTCTGAGTTCGGAGGCCAGGTATCGCTGGATCTTCTCTCCATTCAGGTGCCGGATTCCAGGTAAGAGGGGGTAGACTACCAGTTCGGTGCCCTTAATCGGCAAAAGAAGCCGCCTTTGGGAGACTCTGTATTCGGGCAAGCCCTTCGACATTATCATTTCGTAATTTTTCCCATCCCTTCCCGCACACATCAGTTGCAACCGCTCTCCAAGTGTCCAAAAGCTCAATAACCCGATGCCAAACTCTCCCTGAATGCCCTTTGCGCCTTCTTGCTTCAGCTGCCGCTTGATCGAATCGCAGATGTGGGTTGCCACGAATTTAAAGTCAGGCTTGCCCTCCGCATCGAGCGGTACCCCTTCTCCATCATCGCAAATCCTTAAATAGTAGTCTCCATGCTTCTTGCCGCGAACAATCGTGATCTCCCTGGCTCTAGCATCGATGCTGTTCTCCACAAACTCCGCTACCGCTTTGAGAGGATTTGTCTGCGACAGGGCAATGATGGAAATCGCATTCCATTGATCCCCAATGCGGAGCTTTCCGGCCTCTCGTCTGCCTCGTCTTTTCTTTTTCATTTTCGTTTCCAAAACTCCTGCGGTTCCCTTAGTACTCGAATTCGTAAATACGGTGACGTATGTGGGAGCGCCATTGGGGGTAGTGCAAGGCGCGCCGGCGACGGACAGCCCTGGCGAGCTCTCCTCGTCGGCGCAACGCCGCAATACCCCCAATGCCGCCCCATCCCTTTGGGACCGGGCGCTTTTGGCGCTGGGCAGCGTTGGTCGAGTCGCCCAAGACCGCCAGGCCTGGCACGACTCGACCGCCTCCCCCAGCATCCAAAATCGCCTCGGCATACGTCACCGTATTTACGAATTCGAGTACTTAGATCGAAAAGAATCCTAATCATCTAACGATTTCTATCTACCTCTCGTACGATCCGCGATCTCCTGTGCTTTGAGGCACAGTTCGGCCGCCTTAAATGCATGATCTTGCGTCATGTAACTCTCGGTTCGGTTGAGTATGTCGAGTATAAGCCTTCCGAATGCGGGAAATCCCACCTTTCCTGAACAGCGGATCTCCTGTTCTCTATCGCCGTCGGTGAGGAAAATGAGATCGCCACCAGAGTCTCGTGCGACATCGATATACTTGCGCAATTCGATCATACCCTTCGTTCCCAAAACAAACGTCCGCCCATCCCCCCAGGCGCTCTGTCCATCCGGAGTAAACCAATCGACCCTCGCGTATCCCGAAGCTCCCGTGTCGAGCTGCAAAACCGCCTCTCCGAAATCTTCCAACTCCGGAGTATCAGGATTTGAAAAATTCGCTACGCGCGCGAAGGCGACCTCTCCGTCCACAGCCCCCGCATAATGAAGAAACTGCTCGAACTGATGGGATCCGATATCAGTTATGATCCCGCCATACTGTTCTTTCTTGAAGAACCAATCCGGCCGACTCTCCCTACTCAGTCGATGCGGCGCAATGTTCGTAATCTGTAGAACATCGCCAATTGCCCCCTCCCCTATCATCTCACCGGCCAACCAGGCACATTCGTTGTGCAGACGCTCGCTGTAGTAGACCAGATACTTCTTCCCAGTCGCCTCGACCACTTTCCGCGCCTCTTCAAGTTGCCCAAGCTCAGTAAAGGGCGCTTTGTCGGTAAAGTAATCTTTTCCCGCTTCCATTACCTGTAAACCAACTGGACCTCGCAGGTTTGGCACGGCAGCGGCGGCCACGAGATGGATGCTGTCGTCATCCAATATACGTTCTAGAGAATCGACTGATTGCGCCTCTGGAAAATTCTCGCGAAACTCCGCCACCTTCATGGGGTCTGGATCGTAAACGTACTTCAGAACACCTCCGCCATCGATCAGCCCCCGGCACTGACCCTGGATGTGCCCATGATCAAGGTGAGCGGCTGCAAACAGAAACTCGCCCTCCTCGACGACGCGTTCCGCCTTGCCGGCCGGCACATACGTCATTCCATCACTCTTTTGGGTCATATCTCGCCGGCTTCCATTCCGAAGTAGTTCTTCGCATTGAAAAAGCAGATGTTCTCCACAAGCTTGCCCAGAAGCTGCATGTCACCTGGCAGCTCGCCGTTCTCTACATCGCGCCCGATCAGGTTGCAGAGCACCCTTCGAAAGTATTCGTGCCTCGGGTAGGACATGAAGCTGCGGGAATCGGTAAGCATGCCTACAAAACGACTGAACAAACCCACATTGCTCAGAGCATTCATCTGCCACTCCATCGCCTCCCTCTGATCGAGATACCACCAGCCGCTGCCAAACTGGAGTTTCCCGGGTATCCCTCCGCCCTGGAAATTTCCGATCATCGTGGCGAGAATGTAGTTATCGTTAGGATTGTTATTGTAGACGATCAGCTTGGGTAGCGCATCCTCCGCTTCCAGTTGGCTCAGATAGCGTCCCAGGGTCTGCGCCTGCGGAAAATCACCGATCGAATCGCCCCCCACATCAGGTCCAATCGTCTCGAAAATTTTGGTGTTAACATTCCGCAACGCCCCCAGGTGGAGCTGCTTAGTCCAACCTTTCTCAGCGTCGAGACGTCCAAAATAAAGCATCATCCATGAAGCAAATCTTTCGAACTGCTCAACTGTAGCCGCGGTTCCCGATCGCGCTTGATCATAAATAGCAGACGCCTCGCTCTCTGAACAGGGAACAGCGTAGCAGCGCTCCAATCCGTGATCCGAGAGCCGGCTGCCCATCTCGTGGAAGAAATCGTGCCGCTGCCTGATCGCGTCCTGCAAACCGGAGAACCCGCCGCAATCGATCCCGCTACTCGCCTCGAGCTTCTCCAGCCAGGGTCGGAGGAGTTCTGGATCGTTCACCCTGAGGGCGTTGTCGGGCCGAAAAGCGGGATACACCCTCGTCTTCAATCCCGAATCCGCGATCGCCTGATGATGCTCCAGTCCATCTGTAGGATCATCCGTCGTACAAACGACCACAACTTTGAACTTCCGTAAAATTCCGTGAACGGATAGATCCGGCGATCGAAGCTTTTCGTTTGCCTCCTCCCAAATCTCCCTGGCCGTATCCTCGTTTACGAGCTTGTCGATCCCGAAATAGCGCTTCAACTCGAGATGACTCCAGTGATAGAGCGGGTTGCGCAGGGTATCCGGAACGGTGCGCGCCCAGGCCATAAACTTGTCAAAGGGATCCGCATCTCCCGTGCACAGGCGCTCATCGACTCCATTTGCGCGCATTGCACGCCACTTATAGTGATCCCCTTCCAACCAAATCTCGAAGAGATCATTGAATGTTCTGTTCTCCGCGATATCCACCGGCGGGATGTGGCAGTGGTAGTCGAAGATCGGATGATCCTTCGCGTATCCGTGGTAGAGTTCCTCCGCCACTTCGCTCTGTAATAGAAAATTATCAGTGATGAATGTCATTGCTTGCTAACCTAACCTTCTCAGGAAGTTCGTTGGTCGAGAGTTTTTTTTCAAAACTCGAATTTCACACGGCATCGAGTTTCAACCGATTAAGTCCTCCGTTCAATCGAATATTTCAGATTCGTTGCTCTGAGGATAATTTTCAGGCGGGACGTTCAATTATGGAAAGGATCTGAACCCGGCTTGCCAGGGTCCAGCTACAAGACTCGCTCAACCGCAAGGCGAATTATCACCCTCACCAGATTCGCTTCACTTCGTATGCGTCGAACGAGGTGTCACGGCTGATCACGGTCATTTTCTCCTCCATAGCTTGGGCTGCAAGCAGTCGATCAAACGGATCCCGGTGGTGTAGAGGTAACCTTGCAACCCGGCTGGCATGGCTAAAGGCGATCGGTAAAGCATTGAATCCATGCGAATCTAATAGATTCTTGAAACTCTTATCAAGCTTCCTCGACATTTTCAATTTCCCAAGTCTCAGCTTGATCGCCATTTCCCAGATGGAGGCCATACTATAGAGAGATGAATTGTTGCTATCCTCGATCGCTTCTTTCGCCCTGTAAGACAAGGCCTCGCTGTCCTCCGCAAACCAAATCAAGGTGTGCGTATCAAGGAGGAGGATCATTCCATGTACGCCTTAAATTCGTCCAATGGTTCATCAAAATCAGGAGAGATATAGGTAAAAGTGCCTTTGGCAAAACCCGCTTCAGGCCGCCTCGCCGCATCATCAATCGGCCTTAGTTCGGCCACCCGTTTCCCATGGCGAGTCAAGTAGAAACTCTTTCCATTGAGCACTTCATCTAGCAGCGCCGACAAACGAGTCTTTGCCTCCAATGTTCCTATCTCCTCCGCTTTCATATCAAAAATTATAGTCAGACTGATCAGAATGTCAAATCAACATCGAGGAGAAGCCACCGTCGACCACGATTTCAGAGCCCGTTACAAAGCTGGCGGCTTTATCGCTGGCCAGAAACAACGTCGCTCCGATCAGCTCCTCCGCATCCCCGAAACGATTCATCGGGGTGTGGCCCATAATCGATGCTATCCGGTCCGGCGTCAGAATCTTGCGGTTCTGCTCGGCGGGAAAGAAGCCCGGCACCAGGGTATTGACGCGCACCCCGGTCTGCGCCCACTCCCGAGCCAGATTCTTAGAGAGATTGTGCACTGCTGCCTTCGTAATTGAATAGGTGAATACCCGTGATATCGGGACGACTCCTGACATCGATCCTATATTAATGATGTTTCCCCCCTCTCCCCGCTCCACCATATAGCGTCCGAAGACCTGCGCGCTTAGCATGACCGAGCGAAGGTTTGTATCCAGAATCCCATCAAACTCCTCTTCCGTAATTTCAAAAAACGGTGTCGCCGAGTTTATACCGGCTCCGTTAATCACGATATCGACGTTGCCGGAGCGCTCCAGGACTCTCGTGAGCAGGTTCTCGACTTCCTCCTTCTTTGACACGTCGGCCGGCTCAAAATAGCCCGTCCCGCCTTTGGAATCGATCCGATTCAGAACGGCATTCGCCTTCTCCTCGTTACGCCCCACGAGCACGACCTCCGCGCCCGCCTGAGCCAGGCCCTCGGCCATCGTACCGCACAGGACTCCGGTCCCGCCGATCACAACCGCGTTCTTCCCCTCCAACCCAAACAATTCTTTCAAATAAATATCAGACATAATTAGAGATTTCTGAGTCACGGAGTTACACAGAGGTCACACCGAGCACCACAGAGAAATAAAGTTCAAGGCTTTTTTTCTCCATCTCAGCCCTTCACATAACGAAACGCCTGATCCCATCTTTCAGAAGCTTGCTACGAAAGTTAATCAACAATCCCACTTTCGCTCTTGAGAATTTGAGATACGTCAAGAGTTGCGCTTCGTGCACATCAATGAGTTCTTCGACTGTTTTGAGTTCTAACACGATCTTTTGATCGACTAGAATATCAATGCGGTAACCTGATTCTATTTCGACTCCTTTATAAGTAACTGGCAATATTAATTGGCTTTCGTACGGCAATTCGAGTAGTTCCAACTCTCTGCACAGGCACTTTTCATAAGCAGATTCCAAAAGACCTGGCCCCATCAGATTGTGCACTTCTATCGCAGCTCCAATTATCTTCTCAGTTAGATCCGAATGATACATTTTCATCTTTATTCTCCTTTCTCTTATCCGTGTGACTCTGTGTTCCCCCTCAGTGTGACTCCGTGTCCCACTCTTCCTCAACTCGCGACGCGGGCGCCACCATTGACTAATCCTATACCCGAAAGAAACACTCTCATCTTCGTTCTCCCTCTCTTCTCAGTGAAACTCTGTGTTCCCCCTCAGTGTAGCTCCGTGTCCCACTCTTCCTCAATTCGCGACGCGGGCGCCATCATTGACTTATTCTAGACCCGAAAGAAACACTCTCATCTTCGTTCTCCCCCTCTTCTCAGTGAAACTCTGTGTTCCCCCTCAGTGTAACTCCGTGTCCCACTCTTCCTCAATTCGCGACGCGGGCGCCATCATTGACTTATCCTAGACCCGAAAGAAACACTCTCATCTTCGTTCTCCCCCTCTCCTCCGTGAAATTCTGTGTTCCCCCTCAGTGTAGCTCCGTGTCCCACTCTTCCTCCTCAACGCACGACCCGCGCACCGCCGCCTCCCATAATTTTCTCGACTTCGCTTAGCGTCGCCATCGACGTATCCCCTGGGGTTGTCATGGCCAGGGCCCCATGGGCCGCGCCGTATTCCACCGCCTCCTGCGGATCTCCCGTCTCCAGAAAACCGTAGATGAGTCCCGATGCGAAGCTGTCTCCACCACCCACGCGATCCAGAATCTCCAACCCCTCGTAGGAGCGCGATTCATAAAATGATCCATCATGCCAGCAAATGGCCCCCCAATCGTTCACCGTCGCTGTCTTTACGGTCCGGAGAGTAGTTGCTGTTGCCTTGAAATTGGGAAATGCATCCACCGCGTTCTCAATCATGCGCTTGAAGCTCTCAACTTTGATATCGGAGATCTTCTCATCCAGACCCTCCACTTCAAACCCCAAACAAGCCGTAAAGTCCTCTTCATTTCCGAGCATTACATCGACGTGCTCGGCAATCCGCCGATTGACCTCCTGCGCCTTCTCTACTCCACCGATCCCTTTCCATAGCGACGGACGGTAATTGAGATCATAGGAAACAATCGTGCCATGTCTCTTTGCCGCGCTCACAGCCTCAATCACTAGATCCGGTGTCGTATCCGACAGTGCCGCATAAATGCCGCCGGTATGGAGCCAGCGCACACCCTGATTGCCGAAGAGTTCATCCCAATCCACATCGCCCACCTTCATTTGAGAGGCTGCTGTATTTCCTCGATCCGATACACCCACTGCTCCGCGTATTCCGAATCCGCGTTCCGTAAGATTTATTCCGTTGCGAACCACTCGTCCGATCCCGTCGTAAGGCACCCACTTCACCCATGTGGTGTCCACTCCTCCCTGGAGGATGAAATCCTCAATAAGGTGCCCGACCTCATTGTCGGCAAAGGCGGTCACAACCCCCGCCCGCAACCCGAAGCACTTTCGCATTGCACGCGCCACATTGTACTCGCCGCCGCCCTCCCAAGCTCGAAATGACCGCGCCGTTCGTATCCTCCCTTCGCCGGGATCGAGCCGTAGCATAATCTCTCCCAGTGCCACCAGGTCATAGCGACAACTCTCCGCGGATTTTATCTCTAAAACACTCATATTTATCGTTACCTTATACAGGGTGCGCTGGGTTTAGCTACCTCAGGATCTGCCTCTCCCATTTACTTAACTACGTTTCCCTCCGTTTCCTTCTGTTCAAACCTCAAGTAAGACCAAAATCCAGCGCCTCGACTCACAAATCAATCCATCAAAAATCCCCTCTCTGTGCTCTCCATGCTTCCCTTGGCACGGCGCAACGCAGCGCAGACGGCTCAGTGTGCTCTGTGGCCTTCTTCTGTCAGGGTTCCTCCTCCGTACTACAATCGTGCAACTTCTTTTTTTTTTAGCAAGTTTTTCGCGGAAGATGCTGGTGCTCAAAAAATTGCGATCGAAGCTTCAGTTGTGGATGAACCTTATTCTTACCTCCCAAACTTCATCGTAAGCTTCGTCGAGAGAGCGACCGAATTCCGCGACAAAGCTCACGATCCCGCTCAGCGGGACTAGCGACAAAGAAACCCTGACGGGGAGAAAAGCTCCCTCTATCCTTCATCGTAAACCTCCTCGAGAGAGCAAAAAAATGGCGACTAAGTTGACGACGAAGCTTACGACAAAAGTTTGGTTGCGTCTCCCCCTCTCCCCGTCACCGCTTCTCCCTCTCTATGCTTCGGTTACGGCTACGCCGCGCTAGCGCCTTCTTTTGTCAGTGTTCCTCCTCCGTGTAACTCTGTGTTCCCCCTCAGTGTGACTCCGTGTCTCTCTCCTCCTCAAAATCACTCCACTTCCATCCCGCCAGTTCACATTCCTCAGCGACAGCGTTAAACGTCTCGATCTCCACCTCGCTGAAGAGCAACCCGCCGTTCAATTCACTTCGCTGGGCGGCCTCGGCTTCAAGCTGTCCCGGCAACATGCAATTTTCGTTCCCGTGGCCGAGAATGTCCTCTATCACTGCACGCACGTTTGCCGACTGATCTCTTCCCGCGGCAAACGCTCCGGCGTTCAACGCTTCCGGATGAATCACCTGGAAATGAAAAGTACAAGTGTGCTTTTCGCCGTCGTCCTCCCAGATATTTCGAATCGTCGGTAACGACCCGCCGATAAAGGCGGCGACAATCTCATTCAGCAGACACAGGCTATAGCCCTTATGCCCCCCGAAAGGGAGAACATGAACAGCCTCTTTGGGATCCGTCGTAACCCTGCCCTCTGCATCAAGGGCAGCATCTGGAGGCAACCTCTGACCTTCCCGTGCAAACTGCGCGATTCTCCCCATTGAGACAACAGACGTCGCCCAATCAATTACGATGGGAAACCCAATCGCTTCCGTCGTTGGGAAACCCCAGCTATGCGGATTCGTGCCTAAAGTCGGGCTCCTGCCCTGAAAAGGAATCACTTCTGCGAGGGACGCCGGACAGTTTGTGTATCCGATATACCCTCTCTTTGCCACTTCCATGACATGTCCGCCACCCCAGAGGTAATGAAAGGCATTATCCACGTTGACCATGCCGACCCCATATTGATCGGCGAGTTCGATACACCTCTCCATTGCCATTGATGCAACCGCCTGTCCCAGCTTTCGGTTTGCGTTCCAAATTTCGCAAGCCTCAAACCGGCAGGGTAGCTTCTCAATCTCGGCGCCCGGAACACAGCCCTTTGAGCCGCTCCCGAGATACCGGTCGAGTTCCAGCGCCTTGATGCCGTTGTGGGTCCTGATCCCGTGCCAGGTCGCACTTGCCGCAAACCGCGCCGCGATATCTGATTCCTCTTCCGAATAGCCGCGATGCCGGAAGGCAGCTGCCACGAGGTCGTTATGCAACGCTTCGGGCACGACACGAAACTGTTCTCCCATAAATACCTCCTCTGTGCTACAAACTCGAAAAGGCCTATTTCCCTAAGAAGAAATTTCTTAACCGCAAGTATAACCCGTTGATGTTCAAGAAATATTGTTCTGTTCCTAAGAAAAGAACGTTTCGTTTAGAAAAGTTCAATAGCCCACAGATTGAGAGTTGAATAAGGAAAGCAGGAAATTGACCGTACGACCTACGTCCTCTCCCCATCCGTTGCTGTGCTTTCATCCGTTGCCACTTCCTCTCCCCCCCTTTGCGTCTTTGCGGCTTCTTGACAGGGCGTAGTCCCGCTTGCGGGTCGAAGACCGTTGCGTGAGAAGTCTTTCCTCTTTCTCTCCGTCTTCCGCTGTTTCCTTCTGTTCAACTCTCCGTGGTCCTCTGTGCTTCTCGGTGATCTCTGTGGCCCCTCTTTCGTGCGTCGATCTTCCAATTTGGTTGCCCGTTCGGCAGGCTCAGGGCCCTGAGCGAAGTCGAAGGGCGGCTACGCTGCGCCAGGTTAATCGCACCGCTTCTCACGCAGGCCTGACAGGAACATCATTCACCTGTGCAAGAGGTTGCTCGCCATTCATGGCAAGAATCAGGTTTCGCGTGCACATCGTTGCCTGTCGCTCCACGCTCTCGTAGGTTCGTGACGCGATGTGGGGAGTAACCAGACAATTCTTTGCCTTTAGCAACGGATGATCCGCCGGAGGCGGCTCAATATCCAGGACGTCGGCTCCATACCCACCTACTTTACCCGTCTCCAATGCTTCCGCCATTGCGTTGCTGTCGACGACTTCGCCGCGGGAACAATTGATGATCACTACACCATCTTTCATGCTCTCGATTGTGCCTGCATTGACTATTCCGCGTGTTTCATCAGTCAGGTTCGTATGAAGCGAAACAACCTCCGCGTTCCGAAAAATAGTATCCATGCTCTCCGCCCTCTCCACATGGTTCTGCGCAGCGAATGAATCGTCCCAATAAACATCGTAGGCCATCACATCCATCCCGAAGGCCCGTGCGCGTGTGGCAACCTCTTTTCCGATTCTACCTAACCCGATTATGCCGAGCTTCTTACCCATGATCTCGTTGCCGGTGACGCGCTTCCACTCACCCGCCGAAGTATAACCCGCTTCTTCAACGAGATGCTTCATGAGACAAAGGAGGAGAAGAAAGGTGTGTTCAGCAACCGTAGTGTGGTTGACGCCCGGGGTGTATAATACCGGAATACCCAGATCTGTCGCCGCTTCCACATCAATCTTGTCCACCCCGATTCCGTATTTGCTGATTACCCGTAATCGGGGTAACGCTTTTTCCATGACTCTGCGAGTGATCTCGTCGTCGCCACAGATCATGCCGTCAACATCCCCGACCAGATCGAGAGTCGACTCCTCATTCAGTGGCCCCCGGCCGCGTACGATTTCATACTTCGCCTCTTCCAGCAAGGCGTGGTGCTCTCCGGGCGTATCCTGATACGAAGTGGTCGTAATTAGAATTCGTGTCATCGGCCCCATTTTTGCTGTTCAATCGGATGTCCTGAGGATTGTCACGATTAATCGAAGGGATTGGCATTCAGCTGCGCATCCGAGGTCCCGTCGATCGTTTCAGATTGACCCGTCCTCGCTCGTTCCCTTTTAAATCCTAGCAATCTTGAGGGAGAAAACATGGAAAATTCAATTCCGACCGTCCTAGGTCTAAAGAAATCTTTCGGATTTGGAGATCGATTGGGTCTCGCTGGTCCGGGTCATATCGCGGCGGCCGAGAAATTCGACTTTGCCTCAATTTTTGCGCAGCAGTCGATTCGAGAACTCGACCGCACAAATCGAACCGCGGAAGAGGTAATGGAAGCCGCTCAGGCGGCAGTCGCCGATGCCGGCTACAATGAACCGTGGGGAGCGGATGCGGATCACCTCAAGACTCGTGAAGATGTTCACCGAACTGCCGTAGCCGGCTATTGTTTCTTCACCATCGATCCCTCTTCCTTCGTCAACAACCTGGCGGATGGCATGGGAGAATGCGATCTTTTGGCCGAGGTCACTGCACAGGTAACCGAAGGTATTTTCGGCGAAGAATCGCTGGACTCTCTCTATCTGAACCGTACTTTCGAAGTAGCCGAGAACTCAGCGATCACCTTTGATAAGGAGAGACTTAACCGGGCCGTCGTAAAGTACGGGAGAGCCATTGCCGACGTGGAGAAAATGGCGGGTTACATTGCCGAAGAGAGTGCGGAACGGCCCTATGAAATCGAAGTGTCGGTCGATGAAACCGATTCTCCGACCTCGACTCTCGAGCATCTTTTTTTCGCGCTCGAGCTGAAGCGGAGAAACGTCGAAGTTGTGAGCCTCGCGCCACGTTTTGTGGGTGATTTCGAAAAGGGAATCGATTACAGAGGTGAAGTCCAGGCGTTCGAGAATTCCCTTCGTGAGCATGCCAACATCGCTCAGCGATACGGCCCCTACAAACTCAGTATGCACAGTGGTTCTGATAAGTTTTCAGTTTATCCGGTCTTCGGTCGAGTCTGCGGAGAACTGTTGCATGTAAAGACCGCCGGCACAAGCTATCTCGAGGCGCTTCGCGTCGTCTGCCGCATCGATACCGATCTGTTTAAGGAGATCGCCTGTTACTCGGCCGGCCGATTCGCGACCGACATCGCCAGCTACCACATCTCCACCTCCCAGGAGGATATTGCCAATCTTGGGCATGCCCCGATTGTCGATTTGGAGGACACTTACCTCAATCAGAACGTGGGACGTCAACTCCTACACGTGACCTTCGGTTCGGTCCTAACCATCGGCGAACGATCAAACGGACAATCTTTCAAGGAGGCAATCCTCGAGATTTTGAAGGGAAACGAGGACCTTCATAAAGAGGTCCTCGATACACATTTTACAAAGCACCTCAGCCTCCTTGCGCAGGGGTAGTTGCAAATCAGTCGGGCTGCCGGCATGCCGCCGGATCAAACGGAGGGTGAAACTTTCGGCCGTGTCTCCCGCCACCCGAGACCTCGTCCTCGTCCTCGTTCTCGTCCTCGATTCCTCTCTCTTCACAGAACGTCGCTTTGCTCCAAACCGACTCCTGAACTCCTCAAAGATACCCTGGACAAACTCCTCTGAGCCGAGCACCGCTCCATCCGTGAAATAGCTCACCCGGCACCGCTGTGCTGCTACTACTGGCACTTTACCCCCCTCTTGGATCACCCTTCTCCATTTTTCATCGGGTATCGTTGCACCTCCACCACTTGGCGAGGTTGATATAGGTTCAGAACTCGCTATTATGCGGGTTTGCGGCCAGGAGGCAAACGACGGAAGCACCGATTAATCGTCCGGCGCAATCCCTATCACGCTCTCCCCGTTAGCTTGTGAACAGGCGTCGGTATTGAGTAGTAGCTGTGCCGCAGTGAGAGTTTCGATACAATCGAGCTTGGCTTTTCAGCTACGTTAAGGATTGCCGGCCCCGGGCGCGATTGGCAGCTCTTTCGAAGCGTATCTTCGACCCATAACACTTCCGCTCCCAACTTTCACTGTTCCATTTCCGCTACCAGCTCATCCCATTGTGTAACCCGCGGGTCGCGCTGGCCCAAAATCTCCACAAGCTGTTGACGCACCCATGCGTGGTCGAGCATCGCCAATTGGGTACGGAGCATCTGTTCCACATCGGCTACATCCTTTCGCCGGAAGAACATCATCTTGAAGACAGCCAAACACGCGGCGTCCCAAATCGAAATGGTCTGGTTGCCCAACCGCACCATCTGCCGTTTCTTACGGGCCGTTTCGTAAAACGGCGTGATGGGCAAAAATACATCGACGCGAACGCCCTGGTAGGTGGCCCGGCAAAAGCCGTGTTCCCGTAGTGACTCCAGCGCCGCAGCCGAATCGAGGTCACAGCCAATATCTTGCAGGCACCTGATGCACTGCGACGGTTTCTCAGGAGGCAGAAAGAGTGTGAGGTCAACGTCAACGGTTCCGCGCGGTTCGCTCCAATAACCCAGTGAGATGGCGCCCCCCAGGGCGTACTCTTGGCCTAGCGAGTCCAGGGCGGCGACGAGCTGCTCCGCCGCGTCAGTCGCGCTCAGCGGTTGCTCGGACATGGGCGGCCCATTTTCTTTGGAACTGCTGAGTCGAATGCGGCCAAGGGGCGGGAAACGACGGCGACAACCCGCTTTGCCGCCGCCCCTGCTCGATTGCTGCGGCTGCCCGACAGGCGGCAATTAGCAACTCTCCGCGCTGACCGACGCTCAGCGATTGCAGATAGGACAAATCACGTTCAGCCTCGACAACAGCTGGCCCTGGAAATCGCAATTTTTCTCCTTGTGTTGACATACCGGTACTAATTGCCGGCGCTTCGCGCCTTGTCAACGCTGGTTCTACTTTTCCTGCTTCCCGCGCGCCCTTTCCTAAGTGATTCGAGCGCCGTAGCCGAATCGAGGTCACAGCCAATATCTCGCAGACACCAAACGCACTGTGACGGTTTCTCGGGAGGGAGAAAGAGTGTGAGGTCAACGTCAACGGTTCCGCGCGGTTCGCTCCAATAACCCAGTGAGATGGCGCCCCTCGAAGACCAACTCAATCAACCGACCAGTCTTCCACGCGAAGACCCTTCACCCTTGAAAACTCCCGCGGATTGTTGGTCACCAACGTGGCACCGTAGGCGCGAACTGTCGCGGAAATGATCAGAGCGTAAGGCCCAATGACTTCCCCTTTCTGATCGAGGTCGGCACGGATCTCGGCGAAATGTTCAACCGCCTCGCCCGCAAAAGGCAGGAGTTCATAAGGGGCCAGAAATGCTTTTACAATCTTCTGGTTTTCCTCGACCCGCCGGCTCTTGGCCGCACCGTAGAGTAATTCCGCCCGCACCATTTCGGGAATCTTTATATTCTCGGGGGGTGGTCATCGCCCACAACACCGTTTGTACTTCTTTCCGCTATTGCACGGACACGGGGCGTTGCGTCCCGTCCCCGGAAACTTCTTCTCGCGCGGGAGCGGCGGTGCGGCCTGCGATTCTAGCCGCGGCATCCTGGGAAACATTTCATGGTGCCGCCGAATCATTGGCACGATGACCAACTGTCGGAATTCTGCGAACTCGGCGTCATCCATCTGGAGTCCCGGTCGCATCTCGGCGAGGCTCTCTTCTCGATCCTCCTCCGGCAACAACGCCAAGTTCCAGCACATCTGGGCAATCGCAAACGCATTGTTCATCTGGTCCATCGATCCATCAGTCTCGTCGAGCAACAGCTGCGCGTATGCCACCATCGAATCTGCCATTATTCCCATGATGTGCCTTTGATCTTGTCAGGCAGAACTTCCAGGATCAGCCGCATGCCACCGCGACAACGCCACTTCGCTGCTCAAACGACTCCCCAACTTCTAAAACCTATTGAAAACATTCCGGCGGTGGCATGTCGGACTGCATCCTATTGTTCTGTCTGTTTCGGAATATGTCGTATGGCAGATCTTAAGCGATCTTCGTGGACTCTACTCATACTCGCCAAGTTTGTTTCGGGTTTACGAGATACTTGCGCTCAGAGCGAAGATTTACCGTCCCAGCCCCTCCTTCGACAGCAGCCCCATTCGGTGCCGATCAATTTCCAGAGCAATGTGCTCGTCGACGGGATGCGTCCCGCTCGGCAGCCTTCTTTTCGGCTTTCGCGGCCTCGCGAGCCATGCGCTTCTCGGTCTTCTTCCGCTCACGCTCCCGGCGCTTGTAGTCTTTGCTTGGTGTGAAAGCCATTTTGAACCCCATTTAGTTGCAAATAAGGGGATCATGCAACAATGATCGACAACGGCGCCTCCCACGCAGCTCTATCTGTGGGGAAATCGGGTCAGGCAAGAATGCACGTCCTTTGTGTTTCACGACAGAACGTCTGAATTCGGCGGGCCGTGATTGGTCGTTGATGAGCGAAGCGAACCGGCACGGCAAACACGGCTCCGCTGCAATTCTTTGTTATCCGCCAGCGTTGGAGTTAAAGTCCGTTGTACGTTCAAATTCAAACCGATAGATGTCAGATTGATCTATCCGATTCATTGTTTCTGCCGCTCGTTGGGGTTCGACTAGTCCTCGAACAAGTGTGATTGGAATATACCTAACGCAATAAAAAGCTCGAAACGCGCTTAGATACTGGGAAAACTGTTAATCGACCAAAAAAACCACCCAGAAAAAAAGGACGTTTCGAGTGAAAAGAAGATACCGCAAGAACCTCCACAATAGCAAGAGAAGAATAAAGCATCGGCTTAGAAATCGGGGCTGGCCTGAACAGGCCAAACCGATGTTCAAAGCGAGCAACATCCACTACGAGACGGCCGAACGAGGCAAAGGGGTGAGTTGTGGAGGGATAGGAGCGATTCACCTGATGGTGAAGAGACTGGGGTTGGTGGAAGAGCTCGACCAGAGCGTGCAGTTGCTCAAGCGCCACCTGCCGTATCATGAGAGTGATCATGTGCTCAACATAGCCGACAACGCATTATTGGGAGGGATCCGGCTCGAAGACATCGAATTGCGCCGCAAGGACGAGGTTTTTCTGAATGCCTTAGGAGCGCAGAGGATACCGGATCCGACGACCAGTGGAGACTTCACCCGACGCTTTGATGAAGGCGCGATCGAAAAATTGATGGAAGGGATCAACCGGATACGGCAAGGGGTGTGGAACAAGCAGGCAAAAGGATTCATGGAGGAGGCGTTCATCGATGTGGACGGGACGATAGCGCAGACGAGAGGGAAGTGCAAAGGGGGTATGGGAATAAGCTATAAGGGGATCTGGGGCTATGCACCGCTGATCGTGAGTTTGGCAAATACCAGGGAAGTGCTCTACATGGTGAATCGACCGGGCAATGAGACTAGCCATGAGGGATGCGTAAAGTGGATTGATCGGGCGGTGGAACTTGTGCGTGCGCATGCGGGGAAAATCTGCTTGCGAGGGGATACGGACTTTTCGTTGACAGAAAACTTCGATCGGTGGGATGAAGAAGGAACGGGATTTATCTTCGGAATGGATGCGCATCCCAAAGTGGTGGGACTGGCCGAGGAGTTCAGAGAGACGGCCTGGAGCGAACTGGAGCGGTTGCCCAAGCATGAAATAGCGACCGAATCGAGAGCTAAAGCGCCGCGAGTGAAGGAAGGGATCGTGCACCAGAAGGGTTTTGAAAACAAGGTGCTGGAGGCAGAAAGTGTGGCCGAGTTGGACTATCGGCCCAACAAGTGCAAAAAGACCTATCGGATGGTGGTGGTGCGTAAGAACATCAGTGTGCAAAAGGGCGAAGTAGTGCTCTTTGATGAGATCCGCTACTTTTTTTATATCACAAATCGTAGGGACCTGACTAAGGAGCAGGTGGTCGCCTTTGCGAATCAACGCTGCGATCAGGAGAACGTTATTGAGCAACTCAAAAACGGGGTTAATGCGATGCGTATGCCCGTGGATGATCTTTTGAGCAATTGGGCCTATATGGTAATGACAGCATTGGCCTGGAACCTGAAGGCGTGGTATGGATTACTCATGCCCAACCGCCAGCGGGGGTTGGAGATCGTGAAGATGGAGTTTCGGCGCTTCCTTCACGCCATCATCTTGCTCCCCGCGCAAATCATCCGAAGCGGGCGCCGAATTGTTTATCGGCTTTTAAGCTGGAACGAGTGGATGGGAGATTTTATCAGCACCTGGGAGCGATTCCGATCTATGTCGCCTGGGTAGCAGATCAAGTAACCGCGAACGCACAGCCACAACGGAAGGACTGTCGGCGTATCCCAAAAAGGGGACAGAACTAACGTTAAAACAGAACGGATATGACTCAAAAAAAGCAAAACATGAAACCAGCCCAAGGGTGGCGGCGGCAAAACTACCGCCAGCATGGCAAATAACGTTAGGCATAACGAAGTTTCCTGTTCAACCTTTAAACGCGCTTATTTTAGGACTAGTAATGGGACAGGATTATACGCTAAGCCACGAAACGGCTGATTTATAGCTCAAACCCCATAAGGCGACACGCTACACCTTCGGCAAAAAAGGATCACTTGATGATGCCAGTTCAATAGCTTCTTTTATTTCGCCAACCCAAGGCTTGCCGTGCCCTGATAGCATAGTTACTTTTCCAATTTCGTTGAGTAAGCCAAGCGACTGATGGGCTTGTGTAAAATCCTTGTTCAGCAGGGGATGAGTCACTTGTGGGTCGCCATGTTTTCCGGTCATCAGATTTCGGGTAACCAAAGTATCTCCGCTAAACAACACATTGCGCTTGGGCAGATAAAAAACTACCTCGCCTGCGGTATGCCCCGGCGTGTGAATTACGAGAGGTTTTCCGGGTACATCAAGAGTTTCACCATCCACAAAGGTTTTTACTTTTCTAATTTTGGGTAGGCTAAACACCCCATTAACCAACGCCGTGCCCAGCATTGTAGCAATATAAGGTCGCCAGGCATTGGACAATAATCCGTACCAGGGCAATTGCAATGCAGTGCCAGCCATTGCCGCATCTTCTTTATGGATATAAACTCAGAACTCGCTATCATGCGGGTTGGTGGGCAGAGGGGCAATCGCAGATACAATTCCCGGCTTTTAAGAGCTAAAGAAAACGGTAGGCTTCATCTTCGAACCATCAAATTCGAAGAAAAATGGAGAAACCTACCGTCAAAGAAGAGACCTTCTTACAGTGCATCCTTGGAGTGGACAAGGGTCATCCCTCGATCACGGTCTATCGGGATCTGAGCGAAGGCAAACTGCACGTCTATTACGGGCATGAGCTTTTTGAAGTCGTAGAGGACGATCGGGAGCAAGTTGAATTCAAGCTATTGGTGGGGCGCCTCTACAATGCGGGGTTGAAGAAAGGGCGCTTAGAGAAGCAATTTGAGGTTGACCCCAAAACGATGAAGCGGTGGGGGGAGGCGCTTCAAAGCGGAGATGCCGAGACCTTAGCGCGAGTGCTGGCGGGACGCAGCGCTCATCGCAAATTGACGAGGGAAATCCGGAGTTTTGGGCGGGTGCGCTTCGGGCAGATCTATGGGGAGAGTCGGTATGGCTACAGCAAGAAGATACGGGGGGAGATCGAGGAGGTGTTCGGAGTTAACCTCAGTGGGGAAACTTTGCGCCCTGTCTTTAAGGAGCTTAAAGAGGCCCGGGCAAAGGAGGCCGAAGCCGAGAGGGCGCAAAATCGGGAGACTCCCTGGGATTGCCCGGAGGACTCGGGGAGGGACGAACAGGAGCAAGAAGCAGAAAATAGCCCCGAAAGCGAAGGGGACAATCGCAAGGAGTCTCCCGATTTTTCGAGGGAGAGCTCCGAAGCGGTGCAATGGTATCGGCACCTGGGAGTACTTCTGTTCAGTGCCGCGCTCAGAGAAGTCGCTCAGATTGATCGCGAAGAGGGCTGGCTTTTGAAACAATGGGTGGCTTGCGGGTTGTTGGCCGCGGTCAATATCGAGCAGAGCAAACTGCTCGATCTCGAAGACCTGCAAAAACTCATCGGGCGAGTCCTGTATACCCCCTATCTGCAACGCCAAAGCCTTAGCGCCCTGGCCGATGAAGGGCTTTTAAGAGAGATCCTCAGAGTGAACGCGAGGGGCCTGAATGCTTCGGATGAAGAGAGCTTTTATTATGATCCGCACACCAAACATTACACCGGAATGAGCAAGGTGCTGGCGGGATGGTGTCCGGGTATCCGTCTGGCCGACAAAGCGCTCCACAGCGATTTTATTCATACCCTCAAGGGCTATCCGATCTATTTTGCGAGTACCGACAACTATGAGGATATAAGGGAACGGTTTATCCCCAACTGCGAAGCGATGCTCGAGCTGGTGCAGTTGCCGGCTGATAAGAAGGTGAGCATTTACGTGGACCGGGCGATCGCCGCGGAGTGGTTTTACGAAGCCATCGTGGAGCATCCTCAACTCGAAATCATTACCTGGGAAAAAGGTTACAAGGCCAGCGCCCAGCCCCTCCAACGGATCGACGGGCAGTTGCGCCTGCAGCGCGCGCGCAACCATGCCGAAGATCTCCAGGAGTATCATCTTCGCTATCAGCGGGGCCCCTGGAAGAAAAATCCTCAACTGGTGCAGTGGATCGTGGAGGCGACCAATCCAAAAAATCGAACCATTACCGTGAGCATCCTGGCGACCGATCAGCAGGCCCGAAATGAAGAGGTAATCAAAGGGATGTTCAGTCGCTGGATTCAGGAGAATGACTTCAAATACCTCGATAAGCACTTTGGGATTAATCAGATCACCTCTTATCGCACCGTCCACTACAAGCGATTAGCCCAACACCTTGAGGACAAGCAGGAGAAAAGCGGTGCCGCCAAAGCCCTCCTGAAGCAAAAACAGCAATGCACCGAAGAATTGAAAAGACTGCTCCTGGCCGAGCATGCCCACCCGGGCAAAAGCGCCTCAAGGGGCGAAAAGATCCGTCGACTCGATCAGGCCCTCAAAGCCCTCCAACTCGAACTGGAGCAAATCGACACCGAATGCTCGAGGCTGCAGCGCCTCATTGATGAAAACTATGTCCGCCTGGACACCGCTAACAAGTCCCTCATGGATGCCTTGAAAATCTTCGCCCGTAACAGCTTCTACAAGCAGCTCGAACCCTTTAAAGCTCGCTACAACAACTATCGTGACGACCACGATCTGTTTCGCAATTTGACTCACAGTGACGGCGTTCTTATAGAGAGGGGCTGTGCGGTCGAAGCGCATTTATTCCCCACCGCAACTTATCCCCCTCGGGTGCAGGCGGTGGTGCTTGAGTATCTGCAAACTCTCAATGAGAAGCCCTTACTGATGCCCGACGGTTCAGGCCGAAGAATCATCTTCCGACTGGGCAAAAAATCGGGATTTAAACTTGCGATTGCATAGTGCCTTTAGAGGGGCAATATAGTGAGGTCTGAAACTGGGACTTTGGTTTGCGTTCTCAGCTTTTCGGCAAAACCAATGTGATCAGCATGGGCGTGGGTCAGAATGATTGCCTCCAAATCTTTGATATCAAAACCAAGTGAGGCTATGCCTTTGGTAAAACGCTGTAGTTTCCCGGAAAACCGGCATCTACCAGGGTTAGTCTTCCTTCGTCCTCAATGATGTACCAGTTGAATGGTCCCGTATCGAAGTGGTAAATGCTTGGGGCTATAGTGGCTTCTTTTCTTTTTTGATGCTCCATAATTCGTGAGTTCTTTATAAAACATACAACAAGCCGTTTCCAATCAGATTAATCCAAGCGTAGCCTTCCCCGATAAGCTGGGCGAAAGTCGGTGAAAATTCCGTTGGCGAAGACAATGCGTCCGCCGATACTATTGCGCCAGGGCCGTGCATAATGTCTGTGTCGCGCACCACGACCACATTAGTCCAAGGCGGGGCGTCCCTGCGACGCCGTAGCCATGCCTCTAAATCTGCGAGATGTTTTGAGAATGAGGTGGCGATAGTCAACCTGAAGCGAGAGTAAATTTCGGCGGATAACGTCCAGGATCAGCCGCATGGCACCGCGACAACGCCGCTTCGCTGCTCAAACGACTCCCCAACTTCTAAAACCTATTGAAAACATTCCGGCGGTGGCATGTCGGACTGCATCCTATTGTTCTGTCTGTTTCGGAATATGTCGTATGGCAGATCTTAAGCGATCTTCGTGGACTCTACTCATACTCGCCAAGTTTGTTTCGGGTTTACGAGATACTTGCGCTCAGAGCGAAGATTTACCGTCCCAGCCCCTCCTTCGACAGCAGCCCCATTCGGTGCCGATCAATTTCCAGAGCAATGTGCTCGTCGACGGGATGCGTCCCGCTCGGCAGCCTTCTTTTCGGCTTTCGCGGCCTTGCGAGCCATGCGCTTCTCGGTCTTCTTCCGCTCACGCTCCCGGCGCTTGTAGTCTTTGCTTGGTGTGAAAGCCATTTTGAACCCCATTTAGTTGCAAGTAAGGGGATCATGCAACAATGATCGACAACGGCGCCTCCCGCGCAGCTCTATCTGTGGGGAAATCGGGTCAGGCAAGAATGCACGTCCTTTGTGTTTCACGACAGAACGTCAGGGGTCTGCCACAGGCTGCCGGCGGCGCGCCTCGTCTGCAAGGTTGAGGTTGAAATTACCGTCACGCTTTCGACACGGGGCGGGCAGTCTGTTGGTCAGCACCCGCTTGTTCGCCTTCGTTTTCGGTGAGCGTCACGAAGCGTGGATCTCCCACCTGACGCTGTTGGAGCGAACGAGCCAAAGCTATGACATCGAATCCAAATTCCTCCGCTATGGCACGCTTGTGCCGACGAACCTCAGAAATCACCGGATCTGTAACGGCGATCGGTGTATCAATCGTCTTCATCATTCTGTAATAGTTCTTCGGGGCTGCACATCACTGGCAACTCGAATCCAGCGTCTGCCACAGCGATCCGCATCCGATCACGCAAGAATGGGTTGGCGATGTGTTTAAAGTTCCATGTGACAAGATAATCGACTCCGTGGACTGAAGCAACCGCAATATGAAGGGAATCTGATGCCGCCTTCGCCGGCACAATATCTGCCGAGACCAGCTTGCCGGCGAGTGCGATCGCTTCGTCGGTCATTGCAAGCAACGGGATCGAATCGAGCAGTGCCTTCCTGGCAGACGCCATCTCGCTGTCGCCCTTACCCGCTTCATCGATTGTCTCAAGAGCAGTGTAAAGGTCGAAACTCGAACATCCTCCGTCCCACCACTGACGTGTCATCGCCTGTCGGGCTGCCTGGATGAGGCTATTGGATGGCCTCGCCACATAGTAGCTGGGAACTGTGGTCTCTATATAGACCCCATTCGAAAAGCCTTTCGAGCGGGCGGTTTAAGGTTCTCCGCCACGGGCGGACCAGCCTATGGCTGGCAGGTTTCGGGTTTTAGGCTGCCGGCGCTGCCGATGAGCAGGTATTGAGCGGCCATCGGCGTGGCTTGCTGCACAATACGTATATTTGCCGCTGTCTGGAGGCATACTCATCCCGTGGTGCTTTTTTCTCTGAGCTTCAAAGCGGTCAGATTCAGGCTGCCTGTTCCAGTTCCTCCCCTCGGCGTTTCTTCATCAGTATGATGCGGCAGAAGTTGTAGGCCAGAACCTTCTCGAGCAGTTCATCGCCTACCGCATCGATGCCGCGGCGGCCGAGTTCGCCAAAGGCAAATCCATCTTTAATCGTGAACATCAGCGACTCCACTGCGGAGCGATCGCGGCGTGCCTCGCGATACGCCTCGCTCTCCCAGTCCTCGGGGGTGGTCAACTTCTTGCCCTTCGCCCCACTGATACTGATCTGCTTTACCCCCATGCTCAGCACCTCCTTGCGTCCCTTCGCCGAAGCATATCCGTCATCGGTGCTGACCAGTTCAGCAATGACACCGGTGCGCTTGATCGAATCGCCGATGGCCGGCGCCAGCTCAATGGAGTCTGCCGCGTTGCCTTGCGGTACGATCAGGCTGGTGACAAAACCGTTTTCGCTGCGAACCAGTTGTGGCTTGTACCCGATCACTGGATTGCGGCTGCCCTTCTTGATGTAGGCCGCCGATCCGTCCGAGAGGCTCAGGACCTTCTGTGTGGACGGTAGCTTCTTTTCGTGAAACACCCGATCATGAGCATACTCAACAACCCGCTTGGCGTCGGCAATATCGCCCCTGATCTGGCTCAATGCCCGCTCCAGAAGCTCCCGGCGAGTGGGAGGCAGTGAATCCATCGACAGGCCCTCTTCAAGATGGCTCAGTTCCCCCGTTAGTGAGTCGGCCGCCTTGCGGCCCCGCTTGAGCAACCGCCGGTAGTGTTTCTTCAGCTTGCCCTTCGACTTCGGTTTGCCCGCGGCCAGACAAATCTGAAACTCCAGCTTGTCCATCTCCTGCAGCCAACGCCCAACCCATCCTTTGCGAAAATCCTCCAGCCCGAATATATGCAACTTCTGACCCAAACGATTGGCCCGCATCAAAAGACCGCTCAGAATCCTCCCATCGGTGGGCCAGCAGCTGTTTGCTTTCACCGAGGTGCTGTCGATCGTCAGCTTCCCGAAATCGTCCCATTGCTCCTGGAGGATAAACCCAATCTGTTTATCAAAGATCAGCTCGCGGGTCCTATGGCTGACCAGGTTCACGTTCTCCAGAATCGTCGTCACCGCCGGCATCCTCAGTCCCCGCCTCTGAAGAAATCCGTACAAGCTCATCGACTCGCGCAGAAACCGCCGTGCCGGTTTCGTGGTCAACGAACCGAGAAACCCACGAATCATCACGAACACGTATACCGCATAAGCCGGCATCCGCGGCCGGCCTACCGCAAGATTCAATTCAGCAGCCAGAATATTCTCCTCCTCGATGTCCAGCTCCGGCAGCTCCGCTGTGCGCCCTTCAAAGAACCTTCGATCTTCCAATCGAAGTTTCTTCTTCTCACGCGCATGGGCGTCCAGATCCTTCTCGATCGCCTCGATGATTTGCGGCGCGAACCCGGCCAATTCTTCAACTTCATCCAG
>CBDCEW010000062.1:0-13929 GCA_965215885.1 Candidatus Moanibacter sp. | reverse complement strand
TATCGAATGGCATGCAAGAGAATTGTTAAGTAATTCTGAATTCCGGATTAACAATCACCTGTTTCTGATCAGCTCTAAACGTCGAAATAGCGCTGCGCGAAGGAATCCGTCGATGTCTTCCCCTGGTTTTGTACTGTAATCAAGGACAAGATTTATCTGACCTTTCCGTCGACCCAGCGGGATGTCAAAGGAGCTAAATGAATCGCCAGCTGGAATCTCAATTTCTCTAATGGGTTCTCCATTGGTGGAAATAATTACCATCTGGTCAACTGGAGATCGAAGGCTGATGCCCAGGGCAACTTCCCACTCTCCCACAAGATTAGCGTCAACATTGCTTTGCGGCCAGAGGCCCCATCTGACAATTCCCAAGTTCCACTGGGGGTAGGGACCTTCGGAGGGGAGAAACCCGGTCCATTTGTCAAATTGGCCAAATAATCCATGGCGCTGTTCGATCAATTCCCGGTTCATGTAGAGCTTAAAACTTCCGGGGCCGGGAGACTGGAATTGCTCGATCAGTCTGTATCTTGGGTCCTGAAGAATCGCTCCTATTTCCTGACGAATCTCCCAGGAGGGTAACCACTCGTAAATTCCGACTGTATTGTCACCGGCATAAAGAATCAGGGGGCTTTCCTCAATCGATTTCCTGTATAAAGAATGGTCTTTGAGGAGCTGGTGATCGAAGAATTCGACGGGCAGTTCTCTCTTCATTGCCAACCAGTCGAGAGTCCACTCGTTAACCAGGCCCGCGAAAGTCACAAAGACACGGAGGTTGGAAGATCGACTCGTTATGGGATCGGAAGCTAATCTTGAAATTATCTGCTCGTTTACGCTATTACCCTTTAAGACGAGGTTCCTATTTTCCCTCGGATTGTGTTCCCATAAAGCGTCGAGTCGGTGGACTGAAACGTTGAGAAACAGGAGGCCAATTGCTATGAATGCGAAGACCCACTTCAGTCGGGGAAACGAATAAGAAAAATCCGCAATATAGTATAAGGATCTTACAAAAGTAAGGATCAGAAAGATGATGTAGAATGCACCAAAAAAATCCATCCCCACTCTTCCTGCCGCGAATATTGAAAAGGATAACAGAGAAAGAAAAAGTAAGCTAAACAGGTTCCAACCCTCCGCCTTATCGCGCCTGTAAGCCGTTAGAAGCAGTGCAGTTATTATGATTATGAAGAGCGCGATCCCGTGAACTCCCATAAGCATGTTATAGGCCTTTGTGAGAAAGAACGTCGCTGACTCGACCAACCCACCCTGTATTTCCCACAGCCCACCCTGCGCTCCAAAAGTGTGGTAAAAGAAATAGGCCACAGCCTCCTTCATACAGAAAGCGAGGAGAGGTCCACCGATCAACAGAACCGGGCTCACGATCGGAAGAATCTCTTTAGCGTTAATTCGTTTGAGAAATGCGGAATCAGCATCATCGCATTCGAAGAAATTCCTGCCTAAGCGAAGGATTATACACGCACCGAACAGTGAAAAAGTGTGAGGGAAAATCGTAGGTTTACTCAAGAGAGCCAGTGTGAACAGTAACCCGCCTGCAAACAGTCGCCGGCGTTTTCCTCTATCGTCGGTCCCGATCAAAATGGAATAGCTCGCAATTCCCGTGAATACGGCGCAGCTCAGGTCCGGTCTTAATTCGTGAATGAGGTATGAAGAAAACGGAAAGGATAATACGAATATAGAAGCCATGACCGACCAGGAGAGGTGCAGACGCTCCCCCTCTCGTAGGACATGAATTAATAAGAGAGCCAGAATCAGGCCGTTCAAAATGTAGGGTGACCAATCGTAGACCCCAAAGATTGCCATCGAGATGGTAACGAACAGAGAAGTGAGCGGGCTGTGAGCCGGATGAATGACCCAGTCGGCGAGGTAGGCTCCAACCCCTTTCTCATATAGAAGCTGGAGCCTCTGCAGGCCGTCTGTCAGGTAGGTAACGTCGTCGAATCCTGCATCCTGCGACAACCTGCCGCTGTCAAACGACCAATGAATGACAACCGTCGTCAGAAAAGCGCTAAAGACGAATGCCAGAACTATCCGTGTAAGTCGCTTATTTTTTCCGGGAGCCGGTCCTTCTTTGTTTCTCGTTGCGATTCTAATATTGTCACCGGTCGATTCGAAACCGTCCACTTTTAAGTAGGTTTTTCCTTCTGACTCCTTCGGGGGGTAATAACTCCTTCACAAACCTTCTGGGCGGATATCACTGCGTAATAAGAGGGTTCTAGCGGAAAGGCCGAACGCAATTACGCTCTCGCTGCGACAAACCTTCTGCTACGACCGCGGATATCACTGCGTCTCAACCCCTTCCCTTGCTCGGCGACCTCAGAGGGTTCCAACACAAGGTCCTGCTGTCGCCCGCCGAACTGCGGAAAGGCCCTGATACGCAGCGATCTACGCTGTCTCGCTGCGAAGTGTGTGAAATGTCCGGGCTAGGGACAGGTATTTTATCCTGATTCCGGTGAAAAAGTCGCCTTTTCGGCCTTCGCGACCACGTTCTTGCGAACGCGGCTACATATATCAACGAGTTTCGAAACATCGTAGCCGCGTTCGCAAGAACGTGGGAAGTAAGCGGATGCGAAGAGGGAGTGGATCAGGGTTGTTCGACATCCGCAAACTCCTCGGCCCCATGGGTGGCGTTGGTCTGCCAACGCCAATAGGCCTTCAGGGCGCGCTTTATGTCGTCCAGAATCATCGTATTTACGGGAACCAGGAGCAAGGTGATAAAGGTGGCGAAGAGGACTCCCCAAGCTAATGAGATGGCCATCGGAACCATGGTTCGAGCCTGCCGGCTCTGTTCGAACATAAGGGGAAGGAGACCGGCAAAGGTGGTTAACGAGGTTAGCAAAATGGGGCGAAATCTCCGTACCCCGGCGATCCGAACGGCCGTAGCGATGGGATCACCTGCGCGCAGACGCGTGTTGATGAAGTGAACCAAAATCAGGCTATCGTTTACGACCACGCCGCAGAGGGCGAGAAAGCCCAAGCGCGACAGAATATTAAAGGTGACATTTTGATCCCAAATCACGCCAAGAATCCAATCCATGATGGCATGTCCCAGAATCGCTCCCACCAGACCAAACGGGATGATCGCCATCACAATCAAGGGCTCGACATAGCTGCGGAAGGGAATGGCCAGCAGAACGTAGAGTCCGATCAGGACAAGAATAGTGTAGAAGGCGATGTTTCTGGCGTCCTCTTCGGCTCGGCGAGACCTGCCGGACTTCCTGTAATCCATCCCTACGTACTGGCTGGTAAGATGGGGAAGGAATTCCGCTTCCAGCTCCTCG
Source organism: Candidatus Moanibacter sp. (assembly GCA_965215885.1). Lineage (GTDB taxonomy): Bacteria > Verrucomicrobiota > Verrucomicrobiia > Opitutales > UBA2987 > CBDCEW01. The sequence continues at coordinate 10,639 of CBDCEW010000062.1, read as the reverse complement.
ACAACGGCATCGACGTCCAACTCGTCCGAGTCTGCGTTGGCGGAAACGGTGATTTCGCGCTTCCGGTCGATGCGACGAATGGATGGGAGGCTCTTCCCCGGCTTAATCTCGGCCACGGTATCGAAGGGAACCTCGGTACCGTCAGGGGCGCGAATCATCATGGAATGCAGGGTCGTCATGGATTTGCGCTGGTGCTCCGGGTACCTGACCATTACTCGTATATCGTCGCGTCCCCGCTGGATGCGTTGCGCCTGGGCACCGAAGAATGCCTGCCTGACCTGCCGCGCAAGATCTCTCGCGGTGATGCCGAGATACTCCGCCCGCGGTCTCAGCGATAGTTCGAACTCGGATTTGGCGCTTTCGAACGAGTCCAAAATCTCACTCATGCCTGGATACTCCTCCAATCTCTCCTGCAAGCGCCGCGAAGCCTCCTTCAAGTCATCGAAATCCGGACTGGTCAAGACAAGCCGAATGGTTCTGCCGTCTCCTCGCCAGAACCCGATAGAGAGGCGTTCGGCATCCGGAATTTCACCGATGGCACGCCGCAGTTCTCTGGACACGTTCGCACTGCCAAAGTCCTCGCCATGTTCTTCCTGGGGAGCCAGTTCAATGACGAGTTCTCCGAGTTCGGGGACCCCGACGGCGCGGCGACCCCAACTGCGACCCATGGGCTGTCCGCCGGAGGTGGCGAAGACATTGCGAATGATGTTCTTACCATACTTTTCGTTGACGCGATCCTTATACTCCAGAGCGATGCGTTCCATACGTTGCACATGGGCGTGCGTGGCCTCGAAGGGAGTTCCAGCGGGCATGTTCAATCGAATTGTCACTTGATCTCTGGGAATGCGAGGCCAGTAGCTGGATTCGATCCGGTTGGTCTGGACCAGGCTCCACATAATCGCCAGCACCCCGCAAAACACAGAGAGAGTAAGGTAGCGGTGTTCCAGGGCCCTTTCCAGGAGGGGTCGATAGAACCGGTTGATGCCGTTTTCCAGAGCATCGGCAATCGCTCGTTGCAGGCGTGACAAGATACGAAGATGGGAACGGTGCGCTGCGCCCCTTCCTAGCTGCCTGCAATGTTTCAAGTGTGCCGGAAGGACCAATTTTGATTCCACGAGTGAGAAAAACAGGACCGGGATCGCGACGAAAGAAATCTGCCTGAGGTTATTTCCCGTCCAACCGGTCATTCCCTGCAACGGATAAAATGCTACCATGGTCGTAAGCACTCCGAAGATCACGGGGACCGCGACCTCTTGAGTTCCCCGAATCGAGGCGTCGAGAGGGTCCTCGCCTCTCTGCATGTGATGAAACACGTTCTCCCCCGTGACGATCGCATCGTCGACCACGATTCCCAGGACCAGAATGAAGGCGAAGAGGGTACTCATATTCAGAGAGACGTCCCAGAGATAAAACATGATGAACGCCCCCGAAAACGCTACCGGAATACCGAGGCTCACCCAGAAAGCCAAAACCGGTCGCAAGAAGAGCGATAATACGAGGAGGACGAGCAAATACCCAAAGACAGCGCTGCCGGCAAGTGTCGACAAGCGCTGTTTCACGCGCCCGGAATCGTCGGACCAGAAGTTGAGCTCAACGCCTGGAGGCATCCTTGCCTGGGCTTTGGAGAGGTAGCCTTTTACCTCATCGGCCAATTCGATAAGGTTCTGATCGCCCGCTCGAAAGACATCCAGGACAACGGAGCGCTTGGCATTGAAATTGGAAACGAGCGGGGTCTCCTCGAAACCGTCGTTGACTTTGGCGACGTCACCCAGAGTCAAACGGGTGCCGTCTTCGCGAGATAAGACGACGATCTTCGAAAAGTCTTCGTAATTGTAGGCCTGGTTCGACGTTCGCAAGAGGATGTCGCCGCCTTCGGTGCGAACGCTTCCGGCGGATAAATTGATGGAGGAATTTCGAACCGACTGCACAATCTGATCGAAGGTCAGACCGTGCTGTTTCAAAATCGTTTCTGAGACTTCAACTCCGATCTCATAGGCTCGGGAGACCTTCAAATCGACCATCGTGATGCTCGGCAGACTGAGGAGATCATCGCGGATGTTTTCGCCCAGCCGCCGGAGATCGAATTCGGTCAGACCGCCTGATATGACCACCGCCATGAGACGCTCGTTGTAGTTGGCAATATTTACGCGGGGGCGTTCGGCATCGACCGGAAACGTATTGATGGAGTCTACGCGATCCTTCACCTGATCGAGCACTTCTCCCATGTCGAACCCATCCTCGATTTCCAACGACACGGAGCCGGACCCTTCGTTGGCGCGGCTTGACATCTCCTTTATTCCCGCCACGTCGAAGACCGCTTCCTCGATGCGCATGACAATCGACTCTTCGACTTCCGCGGGAGTCGAACCGCGGTATGCCACCGAGATGTCAATATCGCGGTGGGGATAGTCGGGCCATTCCCGCAAGACCACTTTATTGAACGCCATGTAACCACCGACAATCAGGATGCCGAACATCAGGAGGTTGGCTGCCACGCCATTCCTGGCGAACCATTCGATGATACTATTCATGGTCAGGGATGTCTTTCACGATCTTGCTCGTCACCTGGTCGCTTTCCTGAGGAACAACGGCAACGCTTATACCGTCAACGGGAAAACTCAGAGGTGTGAGGCAGAGTCGGTCGCCGTCTTCCAGTCCATTACTAACCGCCAGATTCACCTCATCGCCCCATTCAACTTCGATGGAACGAAGCCGCAGCTTTTCATCTTCATCGACAGTCAATACATACTCATTTTTTCTGTAGTACTTGCGCGGAATGACAAATACGTTCTCCAACACTTTTCCCTTTATGGTCGCCTCCACGAAAGAGCCCACTTTCAAGGGAGGACGTCCGTCGGCTTGCTTGCCGTATGGATTTTCCACCTGAGCAATGACGAACAACTGGCGGGAACGGCCATCGAGGGCGCCTTCGGCGCGCACGATACGCCCCAACCAGAGGAAGGATTCCGCACCGAGGGTCGAAACGAGGGTCACCTCGGGACTGGCGGAAGATTGAGAGGATTCGCCCAGATACAACTCCGGAATACGCACATAGGCTAACTGGCGTTCGCTCAAGGGCAGCCGGATCTCAGCATAGTCGACGGCGTAAATTTGAGCCAGGACACTTCCCGTAGCGACATATTGACCGACGTCGATATTCTTGGAGAGGATACGACCCGAATAGGGCGCTGTAATCCGGGTGCGCTCGAGATTGAGTTTCGCATTTGCCAGGCGAGCCTCCGCCCACGCCACATCGCTTCTGGCTTGTTTTAACTGGGGCTTGCGAAGAACGAGGTCGGATGCTTCTGCGTTCGGCTGCAGGCGTTCCCAATCCAGCCGTGCCTGGTCGGCGCTCGCCTCCTCCTGGGCCTGGGCCAATTCAGCTTGAGCGAGATTTGCTTCGACCTCCACAATGGCGGTTTCGTAGTCTCTGGGATCGATCTCCAATAACACCTCTCCCGCATGAAAAAAACCGCCGGCTCTGATGGAATCGGAAACGGTCATCACTTTGCCACGCACTTCAGAGACCAGGGTACTCTCGGTGCGCGCCTGCACCGTGCCCTGTGTCTTCAGCCATACCTGGTAGGAAACCCGTCCCAGCGGCACCACGTTGACCTTCAGAACACTCTCTCGCTGCGGTGATTTCTCCGGCTCCGGTTCGGTCCAGAAAATCAGGAAGCAGACTCCGAAAGTAATGCCCAGAACGGCGATAGGAGGCAGTATTCGTAGGGTCTTCATTAGGAATTAGGAATCTGTCGGACCTGGCATTCGTAACTTTCCTGAGGTGCGGACTTCATGTTGATAGATCGATATTCCGACGCAGATGAGACGGACAGATTCATTGTTTCCAATCCCGGAAGGCCGGGATTGGAAATAGCTCGAATAGGCCCGGCAGGCTGCTATCATGATTGTTGCGATAGCATTAAGCCCTATCCCGCTGCTAATCTCAAGCATGTTTGAAGCCGTGGTGGGCTAGTCTCTCAAGGTAGGGAAGGCGTACGCTTCTTTGTGCTGCAACAGAATGAGTAAGTCAGCAACGAATGAATGAGGGGCAACGAATCTGAGCAGTGAGAGCAACGAATGGGGAGAGTGGAAGCAACGAATGAATGAAGGGCAACGAATGGGGACTGTGGGAGCATTGAAGGCAACGGATCTCCGCGAGGGTAGGAAGCTTGGTTGCGAGCGAACTTTGGAAATTGGTGTTCTTTTCGGCCGCCCATCGACGGAGCTCAGGGTCTTCGACAAGCGGCCTTCCTACGCCTGGCGGAGTTCGGAGACCGATGTTCGGCGGATCTCCACGAGGGTAGAAAGCGAGCGATATGCGGATGAGGAAGCTTGATGTTGAGCTGAAGTGGGCTATGATTGAGTTATGAAATCGGCCGTTATAGCAGTGGGTCAGGACTATCATTTTACGCGAGAGCAGTATCACCGTATGGCAGAAACTGGAGTTTTGCATGAAGATGATCGGGTGGAACTTATAGAAGGGAAGATTATCGTGATGTCACCGATTGGGAAGAGACATGCTTCCATTGTTACGAAGCTCACAAATTTCTTTGCAGCAGAATTAGGAGGTCGTGGGCTGGTTAGCCCGCAGAATCCGCTTCTACTCCGTGATGAGAGCGAGCCCGAACCGGATTTAATGTTGCTGAAATCCGAAGAGAGCTTTTACGCCGAAGAACTTCCGGGTCCGGAAGATGTGCTGCTTCTCGTGGAAGTGGCGGACACCTCTGTCGAAAGCGATCGAGCGCTCAAGGTACCCTTATATGCGGAGAATGGAATTGCGGAAGTGTGGTTAATCGACCTCGAGTCCGAGGTAGTGGAGGTCTTTCAGAATCCGCAGGGTAGCGGTTTCGGTTCGGTTCGACGGCCGTCTAGGGATGAGCGCCTGGCGCCGGCGGCGTTTCCGGATCTTTCCGTCGAAGTCGGGTTTCTGTTCTAATGGGAAATTCGCGCAGTAACGCGAATTTCCAGGCATTTGGCGATGCCAAATGAGGGGGGCTGAAGAGAAGGATGAAGGCGGAGGGATGGGTGGAAATGAAGCGTTGATGCGGAATGGAGGAGAAGAGATCTCTCTTCCGAGAGATTATTCCTGATTCACTGATCATCATGTTTTCTCAACCGATTCCTACTCGCGTCATCACATCGGAGTCGTCAAATCGCAACTTCTTATGCGGCAGTTTCAAGAACTCTGAAATTTTCTGTTGACTCGCATTATTACTGAGAACGATACTTTTGGCCCCGCCAATATGATGATCCCTAACGAAAAACAACGATTATCGCTTCAGCCCCCTTTGTGCTTCTGCGCCAGCTGACTTTGCTGCCATGGGCATTGCGCATTGCCCAGGCACTTTCCGATACTTCACACCGTCCAAGCAATCTCTCGTAACATGACACGAACCTTTCCACGGAGCAGAACATAGACCTTCTGTCCTCAGTTAATCTCCTGAGGCGCAACGGCTTCTGGAGTTTCTTCTCGTCCTGTCGTTTAGACCTTTGTTAATATGCAACAGAGGCTGATTCGGGAATGTTAATGTTTCGATGAATCGACTGATTGCATTCGCTACTCTAATACTTTTGTCTTACTCTTGCTATGCAGTTTTTGGGGTAAAAAAGGCTTCGAATATTGGAGATAAATATGAGGCCGCTTTGCAAAAATATGATGGGGACAATATTTATGAAGCAAAATATGCGCTCTTGATAATCTTGGATGAATTGTATCGGGAGAAGTTGAAAGGCAATGATGGGATCGATTACAACATGGCATTGAGTAACGTTGCCTTTAAGTTATTTACAATACACACTTTTTTGGGAGAAGCCTCAGATGCTACAAGATACTTAAGGGAAAGCTGTTATTATTACGACCAGTTTGACTTCTTTGCACCTGGTCTCTCAAAAGAAAAGAAATTGGAAGTCTTGGAGAGGCAGTATCTTGAGATATTTGAGAATAATCTGGGACCGAAATGGTCGGTAAAGGACAAAGGGTCGTAGATGAGGCGCCAGAAGGAACGCGATAAAGGGCATAGAACGCGAAAAGGGGTCGTGTTAATCGGGCTGTTTTTCAAACTCGCCTTTACGCAGTGGGTTGGAAATGAGGGCAGCCATAGCCACGATGGTGCCAATCAATAGCAAGAATTAAACGCCATTACGAGCTTCTCGGATTCACAGCCTGAAATATCGTTGATCCTGCTTCACCTATCCTTCGAACATCGCAACAGAAGGTCCACCCACGCCAACTGCCGTTCCTCCGCAGGAGCCAAACTCGATTTGCCAAAGATGTGAGAATGGATTTCGAGCTTCAATTGCACCATTCGCGGGCTCGTTCTGACAGGGATTACGTCCGGCATAGGAGGAATTTTTGATAAATTGAACTCTGCCGATTTTCTGACCGATCTAAGAGAATTCAACTTTATCGAACTGGCTCGCGCCTTTACTCATGGAATTGTCCAGGGAGGTTTCTCGGAAGCACTTGGCGGGGATTTCGGCTCCGGGTTCGCGGGGGCGTTTGCGGGATGAATTTTCGGTTCGCGCCCCGGTGCCGGATTTGGTAGAGGATCGTTGGGCGTCGCAGGTGATGGTTCGAATAGAATCGCGTTGCGCACGGTTGCGGCTGCCGTAGTCGGTGGTACTATTTCGGAGTTAAGTGGGGGGCAAATTTGCAAATGGAGCCCTGTCAGCAGCGTTTGTTCATTTGTTTAACGCGGAGCAAGGTGGTGTGGAACTGCTGCTTAATGAAGAAGATTTTGAAGAGGGAGAAATTCTGTCTTTGGTTGAGACGGACATCACACATCTGGGTAATGATCCGACCGGACAATTGATGGTGGATCGTGGAAAAACTGCGTTAAAGGCGGTTGATGCTGCAGCGAGTCTTGCCACATTGACTAAGCCGGGGGTTACTATTCCTAAAGTCTCTCCAGTTCATGTAGCCTTGAAGGTCGGTAATCAAGTCGTGCAAGCAGGAGGTGGTGCTCTTGTAGGTACTGCTCAGAATATTGTGAATTTCAACAGGAGGCGGTTACCATTTTGGAAGGCGCGATTTAAAGTTTCATTGTTTCGATGGGACAGTGCGAGCGGATGGAAGTTCGTGGCGACGACTGGAGATTTTATTCCAGTAAAATCCAGTGTTATGTCAGGGCTCTTTTTCTCCGAGAAACAAGCTACTACTGCGCTTTTGAATCAGGCGAGAGACGTAGAAAATAGGCTACTCAGAAATCGTTAATAATTAACGTCTAAAATTGGAATGAGAATGAATCGTGTGACTAGGATTGCTGCTTTATTCATACCACTTCTGTCGTGTAATGTCCGCTCAGAGGATCAATTCGATGTAGAAGGTTATTTTGCATTTCGCGCACAGGCAATTGCGATATATGAAGACGGCGAAATTGAAGATGCCGAAAGAATTATGCTTCAGTATTATGAACTCAAGAAAAACCTAACGACAGCAGACTTTGAGGTTCTCGCACGAAACAATATCGATCCATATTTTAATTTCTTCGTTGTCAATTTGAGGCTTTTCAACATCTACTTACATGTGGGCGATCTCTCGAAAGCTAGATTCTACTTGGATGATTCTGTCCGAAATTCACAGTCGATTTTTACGTATTATATTAAAGGGATAACACTTCGGGAAAAACGGCTTATTCAAGTTTATACATGGAGATATTTGGATTCAGAGATAAAGCCGGTGTGGCAAAGAGATAATTTTGATGCGTTGATCCTTGATGCTATCAGGGAAACTGAGGGAGAAGAGCTAAGAACAGCGGAGAAAGAGATGATTCCGAAATAGCACTACCTGAAACGTGACTCGTTGCGATCGTGTATTATGATCGAAATAGCGGGGCTAAAGGCGTTGCCCTGTCTCCGCAGAAGGTCACTCAGGTTCAATGGCAGAAAGGATACCAGATTGCGAATTCTTTGATCGAAAAGAGGCTCTGATGGGGTCTGGAATTGAACGACACCCTCATAAAGCCTTTTCCCCTTTCCCCTCAGAAGGACTACGGTGAATCTACGATTTTTTTAGTCTTTTGGACCGGGTGTCGTCCTACGAGGTGTTTCTTGGAACCATACAGTCCTGCCGTGCGGCAGGGCAGGGAATGATCAAGTTCTAAATCGATGGCTCGCAAACGAAGGATTGACAGTAACAATTCCACTCGCCTTGACAGGTCCGTCATCGATCCGCTCAGCGGATGAAGGCGTAGATGGTTTTGCTTAGCGCTACCACCACCCTGCCGTACGGCAGGGCGGTTACGTGAGGAGGGCTTCCGTCTGTAGTAAGCCGTGGCATGCTGGATGAAGAATATTAGCGGCGTGAGCAAGAGGTTGCCTGGCAAGTACTTGGGAGTAAATGGAGGGCCATAGAGTAATGAAAGTGATGATACACATATTCTTATGGTTTGGATTGTTTGAGGCAATATGTACGCCAGTACTGGCGAATACACGAGGCAAAGCAACTTTCCGGGTGTTGGACGAATAAGGGAAGCCGATTGCCGGCGCTACGATAGGAGTTGAGGGAACGGTCGGTTCAAGACTGCCGGAGGAGTATGTTAGGAAGGGATTGACGGACAGCGAAGGTTTGTTTGAAGCGCAGGTTCGTTCCGATGGATCGTTAAATGCGTACGCTCATATGGAAGGCTACTATGTGACTTACAGGGAAGAGTATCGCTTCAATCAGGATGGCGACGAATACAGGAAAGCGCGGGCGACGGGACGATGGGAGCCGTGGAATCCGAAATTGGAGATAGTGCTGAAAAAAATCGGCAACCCCATTCCGCTCTATGCCAAACGGGTGAAGATGAAATTACCAGCGATTGGAGAAATGATTGGATTCGACCTGGAGAAAGCGGATTGGGTAGCTCCGCATGGAGAGGGGACTAGTGTCGATCTGCAGATAGCGCTTAGTAGACGATTTGAGGAGGGCGCGGTTGATCCGTATTACGTCAGGCTGGAGGTATTCTTTCCGGGTGAATGGAACGGGATCCAGGAGTATTATGCCCACCGCAAAAAAGGCAGCCTCTTGCGGTTGCTACGGCACGCTCCGAACGATGGATACGAAAATCGCCTCGTGATTGAATATCCGGGTCCGAATGTTAAGATCAAACATACGAATTACTTTTATCGCGTTCGGAGCGAAACAGATGGAACCGGGAAGGAAAGGCGCGCCATTTACGGAAAAACTCTTGGAAATTTTTACTTTGGTTTTACTGATCGTGCGGTCTCAAAGGGGCTGATCGAATTTGCCTACTACTTGAACCCCGAATACAATAATCGGAATTTGGAGTTTGATCCGCTCAAGAATCTGTTTACGGATTTAGATCCGGGCGAAGGATTGATTATGCCGTAAAAATTGGGGAGCGGCGGGTTTCAAGAAATTGTTGTCCGTTGTCCAGTTGTGTGGGATTTCCTTAATAGGATACTAAAGTGTTGGTCCCTTTTCTTCTGTCCTATGTCCATTTTTCGTGAGATATAGAAAAACGCGTAGGATGGTTTCGAGGGGACATTGGAAATTGATGATTCCCGTGAAAAAGTCGCCAATTCGAAATCTGTGGCCACTTTCTGATCCTGCTGAGCCGGACGGCTACAAATATCAGCGACTTACGAAGCATTGTAGCCGCGTTCGCAAAAACGTGGGGATTTTTAGCAGAACCATTGAGGTGCCTTTTGGCCGCCCATCTGCGGAGCTCAGGGTCTGGGACGGGCGACCTTCCTACGCCTGGCGGTGTTCGGCCTACCGATCCGCAACGAATCTTCGTGAGGGTAGGAAGCTCGCTTGTTGCAGACCCTGAGCCCGTCGAAGGGCGAGCGATTCCAGGACTGGCGGGAAGATTCATATTGGAGCTGTCAGTTTTGGCCGTCGGTGAGGAAGTAGGCGTCTTTATCGGCTTGGAAGGTATCGGTAACGGTCTGGAGCGAGCCGTCTCCGAGATCGGGGCGAAAGGAGTTGTTGGCGATTGAACGCTGTCCATCGGTAGCGTTGATGGGGAAGGTGTAGACGACTCCGTTTGTGTCGATTTGAAAGTCACCCGTGGCCTCTCTGAAGATCGCCGCCATTGATCAGGATCTCGGCTATTGTGGAACTCGGATCAATTCGGATCCACGGGGTGGCGGTGGCTGATGGAGTTATGTCGCCGACAAAGAGAAACACGCCAAAAGTTGCCTCTTCGGCATCGATTCCGATAATACCGGCGCTGCCAATGAAGTTTGCATTGGCCGCATTGATTCCTCCTATCTGGACACTCTCCCCGTTCGAAGGAGAGACGATGACTCTGCTAACGTCCGCGATTCCGTTGACCGGATCGGAAAGAGTCGTGGCGTTGATCAGGGCATTGTCGACCCGGGTGGAGTCGTTCCCCAGGCTGAAAATGGAAAAGAAGGTCAGGCTCGTGGAGTTAGCGATCGTAAAAGTGGCGTCGCCCTGAGTGTAAGTGGTGCCGGGTTGCGTGTAAGGCGACGCCACTCCGGATTGGGATTCTGCGAGGTCGATGGTGAGCACGGTTGCAAAGACATCGCTTCCAAATTCGGCGAAAACGATATCGCCGTCCGGATCGAGGAACGAAACTCTCGTAATCTCGCCCGCGAAAGAAGTAAATGTGGCCGATGGGCCCGACATCTCGAAGCCGTTGTAAGTATTTCCCATGAAGAGGGT
>CBDCEW010000061.1:0-14099 GCA_965215885.1 Candidatus Moanibacter sp. | reverse complement strand
GGATCGCTTCTTCGATGAAGATCGATGTATGATCCGTAATCATAACGCAGCCAGAATTCTTGCTGCATGCAGGCAACTGGTTCTCAGCCTCAAGTCTTCCATGGGCGCTGAATCCACTCCCGCACTCTGTGATGATTTCGTCTTTAACTTACATAAGGCCATCAATATCATCACCTAATGCTCCGAGAATCAAAATACCGTGTTGACGAATACAACTTACTGTTTTTATACTTTGCATCCATAGGCTAAAGCCTATAACTGAACTGTTGTACATCATAAAATGCATCAAAAGTGAAAAAAGATGGGCTATGTGATCAAGGTACAGAAAATCAGCCGGACCCGATCGACGAGCTACTACGCGAACATTCCCACCGCAGTGGTAGAGACCATGGAAATCGAAAAGGCAGAACAAATGGAGTGGATCCTCGAAGATAGAGATACTCTCATCCTGCGTCGCACAAAACCACGTAAGTCATTGGCGCTCAATCAGCTGAGAAATTAAGGTTTACGCGTATGCGCCCAGCGGGACGAGGGAGGAGATGGCAAGGTGCGGGGCAAGGCCTGGATTGCTTCGTCATTCTTCCTCGCAATGACAGTCGAAAACTTCCTCGGATTAATCACGAACTTCCCTTGTCGTAAGCTTCGGAGTAAACTTTGCCGAAAATCGATCACCTTTGAGCTTCGCGAATTGGAGATGGCGAAACCATTCAATCTTCCGTCGTAATCATAATCGTAATCTAAAATCAGAACAGGAGAAGATCGACGGGAGATCAGGAAGAGATTTGCCCGCTAAACACGCGAAATAACGCGAAAGGGAGCGTGTTGCAGCGGATAGAAGGAGAGGCAACGGATGAGTTGTGGTCAGAAGACTTTAGCCCTAAGCAGATTCTGAGCTTTTACGGGCTTCGCTGCGCATCGAAATTTTCTTTAAGGCCTTTAAGCAACATCTTAATCTCGGTCAGGTCAAAGAGACTACTCCCTACCAGGTTGAGCTTCTTATCTACGCCCGTCTCATCCTCATTACCCACTTACTCAACTTCGTCTATGGTCCCCTTAGACACTATTCGTAGTTTGTCCTCTCCTCTGAGCGGCTGCTAAAGCTTCTTTCCCCAAACACTGGCGCGAGTCCCGCTGAGCGGGATCGTGAGATTTGTCGATTGGGAGGATGTCCCACGGATGCAGTAGCCATCCCACTGTTCCACACGGTGGTCGATGGATGATGGTGGAATTCGGGACTTTGGCTCTATTCGACCTCGGGACCTATGGTTACCGGCAGGCACCGTGGGATGGGGCGAAGCCCACCGTGGGAAATCTCTGAGGATTTGATAAAGCCTTCTTCGCAGGAGGCCAAGGTCAGAGATTTGGATTGCTTCGTCATTCTTCCTCGCAATGACAGAGTGCCATTGCCGTAAACTTCGCAGTAAGCTCCATCGACAAGGTTCGCGACGAGGTTTCCAAGGGAAGTAGGAGTTTCCTTCTGCATTCGTCCCGGCTTGCCGGGATGCATCTGCGGTTCTCTTCTTCTTTTTGGTTGCGGCTTCGCTGCGCCAGGCTTCTCGGTGTTCTCCGTGGCTCCTATTTAGTGCGTCGATCTTCCAATTTGATTGCGGAGGAAGGCTGGCTTAGGAATAGTTCCGCATATGGATGAGAACGACGGACCACCAATAGAGCGAGAGCCTGATATCTCCGACCGGCTGAGGGGGATGATCTGGGGGCAGTTTGTGGGGGACGCGGCGAGCCTGGGGACGCATTGGATTTACAATCTGAATGATATGGCGGGAGCCTATCCGGAAGGTATCAGCGGGTTCGAAGCGCCAAGGGAAGGGCATTACCACTTCGGTAAGAATCCCGGCGACTTTACACACTACGGTGACGCGGCGCTCATCATGCTGCAATCCGTGGCGGAGTCGGGGCGATTCGATGAAAAGGATTTTGGTTCGCGCTTTGTCGCTGCGATTGATCCTCAAACTTATACCGGATATATGGATCATGCGACGAGTGAGACTCTCGAATCGAAAAGGGAATTTGAGGAGAGGCATCCGGGGGAGCCATTCGATTTTCAACAGGGCGCGGATGACGATCAACTGGCCACCGTGACTTCCCTTGCGCCGGTGGTCGCCGCGCACCATCGCGAAGAAGGATTACTCGACTTGGTGGAGCGCGCAACGCGTGTGCGGCAGAACAAGGACCGCGCGGTGGCTTATGTGAAGGCGCACGCGCTGATTCTGTTGGAGCTTCTTGAAGGGCGCGACATCCATAGCGTATTGCACCGTGTGGAAGAAATTGTCTCGAAGGATTCGGATTACGGATTTGCACTGAAAAGAAAGATACAAACCGCGTTCGATCATTTGTCGAAAAGCGTCGAGAATGCGACCGACAAACTCGGGCAGTCCTGTCCTCTTCCGAGTAGTTTTCCCTCGTCCGTGCACGCGTTGTTGAAATTCGATGGATCCTTTGAAGAGGCTGTCTTGCGAGTGATTCGGGCCGGGGGAGATAATGCCGGGCGAGCTGGAATGGTGGGGGCATGGTTGGGCGCGCATTTGGGGGTTGGTGCGATACCGGGTTCCTGGCGTGAACGACTCAACGAACGAGAGAGGATTGAAGGGTGGGTAGAGAAGATTGTGGGAAGGGGAGAGGGTGCAATGAATGAATGAAGGGCAACGAATGGGGGAGAGGAGGATGTTCGGTGGATGTGGCGAGTGATATCGGATATGTGAAGACCCCGTCGTTGCCGACGCGGCTACCAGTGACCCCGCCTTCGACTATAAGGCTCGGGGCCCTCGGCAGTGTTCAGTAGGTAACCAGTGACCATTATCCAGTAAACAGGAACCAGTTGTGAGAATGAAGGCTGCATCGGTATTTGATTCCGGAGATCCGGAGATATTTTCGCTCCGCACGACGGCGGCGGGTCCCTCGGGTAGTCTTCCATTTTCGGAGGATTTTCTGCGCACGCAACCGAGCGGGACGATCTTCGGCTGGACCCAGAATGCCGGGATGGGATGGAACCCGGCCAAGTTGGGTGGCGAACAGTTTCTCATATTGAGCACGCAGGGCGGGATACGGCGTCCGGATGGGTCGCCCGTTGCCCTTGGTTACCACACTGGGCACTACGAGGTAGGCCTCCTGATGGAGGAGGCAGCGAGAGTTATCGCTGAGAACGGGGATATACCTTTTGCCGGTTTTTGCAGCGACCCATGCGATGGCCGGACGAATGGAACGGTGGGAATGCTGGATAGCCTCCCTTATCGGAATGATGCGGCGATTGTATTGCGGCGCCTCATCCGTTCCCTCCCGACCCGGCGCGGGGTATTGGGAGTGGCGACCTGTGACAAAGGGCTACCCGCGATGATGCTGGCGCTGGCCGGTCAGAGAGAACTGCCCTCTATCGTCATTCCCGGAGGGGTTACGCTTCTCAGCGAAGAGGGAGAGGATCTTGGAAAGATACAAACAATTGGCGTTCGCTATAGCCATGAAGAATTGTCATTGAAAGACGCCTCGGTTCTCGGTTGCCGTGCTTGCGGTTCTCCCGGCGGAGGCTGCCAGTTTCTGGGTACCGCGGCCAGTATGCAGGTGGCCGCGGAGGCACTCGGAATGACGCTTACTCATGCGGCGCTCTCTCCATCGGGAGCCCCGATATGGAAGGACCTTGCCGCCAGATCGGCCCATGCCGTAAAGGGGATGAGTGAGAGGGATCAGACGATTGGAGATATCCTCACGGACGCGTCGTTCGAGAATGCCATGGCTGTGCATGCCGCGTTTGGAGGGTCTACCAACCTGATTCTGCACTTTCCCGCGATCGCGTTCGCCGCCGGTTTGGGGAGACCGGATGTAAAGGCGTGGCAAAAAGTGAATGGAAAGGTGCCGCGTCTCGTCGATGCTATACCGAATGGGCCAAAGGGGTTTGCCACTGTCCAGGTCTTCCTCGCCGGGGGAGTACCGGAGGTCATGTTGCATCTCAGGGATTCCGGGCATCTGAACCTTTCCGCATTGACCGCTACGGGCGCGACACTGGAGGAGAATCTCCGGTGGTGGGAGACTTCAGAAAGAAGAGAACGCTTAAGAGAGAAACTATACCAGCTCGATGGAATCGACCCGGATGATGTCATTATGAGCCCGGAGAAGGCATCGGAGTGCGGAATTACGAGCACGGTGACATTTCCCACCGGCAATCTGGCGCCGGAGGGATCGGTGGTGAAAAGCACGGCAATCGAGCCCAGCACAATTTCGGAAGAGGGGATCTATTTTCACGAGGGGCCTGCCCGCGTCTTTTCTTCCGAAGACGACGCCATCGCCGCGGTTAAAGGAGAGGGAGCAGACCAAGTCGCATCCGGCGACGTCATGCTTCTTGTTGGGATCGGCCCAATCGGCGCGGGAATGCCGGAGACCTACCAGCTGACTTCCGCTCTGCGATACTCGAAGGCCGGTAAGGGCATCGCTCTTCTGACGGACGGCCGCTTCTCCGGAGTATCGACCGGAGCCTGCATCGGGCACATCAGCCCCGAGGCCCTGGCGGGAGGGCCGATCGGCAAAATCCGCGATGGCGATACGATCCGCATTCAAATCGATTGCCGGAAACTTGAGGGTAGCATCGATCTTGTGGCGGAAAACGCAGAAGAGGTTTTGCGAGAACGGTCTCTGAACCCAATAATTCGCCAACATCCGAACGTTCCGGATGATACGCGGCTCTGGGCGGCTCTCCAGAATGTAAGCGGCGGAAGTTGGAATGGCTGTGTATACGATGTCGATCGGATTGTGGAGGTGCTGGAAAGAGGGCAGAGCGTAGAGAGGGGAGAATGTTCTTCGAGGGTTAGCAGCGAATGAATGAAGAGCAACGAATGGGGAGGGAAGGGTTGCCCGCTAAAGACGCGAAAAAGCACGAAAGTGGATTGCTTCGTCGATAGGGAGGATTCGAATAATTAACTGTTGAACTGTTGAACTGTTGAACTGTTGAACTGTTGAACTGTTGAACTGTTGAACTGTTGAACTGTTGAACTGTTGAACTGTTGAATTTGTGAATTGCTAATGGAAGATGGGAAGATCGAAGTTCGATTACGATTACGACGACGAATTTCGAGAATGGGTCGCAGGGATGCGGGATGAGAGAGGGCCCGCCAAAGACGCGAAATAACGCGCAAGGGAGTGTGTTGCAACGGATGGAAGGACGGGCAACGGATGAGTTGTGGTCGGGAGAAATTCGTCCGATCGTCCGGACGAATATTGAAGAAAGCCTCCTTCTGCTCGGCGAATTCAGCCCGGTTGTCTGGATTGCTTCGTCATTCTTCCTCGCAATGACAGAGTGCCATTGCCGTAAACGCCATCGACAAGGTTCGGGACAAGGTTCGCATTCTGTAGGATCTTGAAATTTTCCTATTTGTTACCCTTCTTTCACTCTCTGCAACATCTCCCATCCGTGGTACTGCGAAGTCCCGGCACGCTGGGATGGGCTACTCTTCTTCTCTTATTCGCTGCTTTCTACGAAAATCGTACAAAGCTACGGGATAAGTGTCGATTTCCGTCAGATTTCTAGGCGGATTTAAATTCGCTGACGAGGGCGTTGACGGTGGCTTTGGCGTCGCCGTAGAGCATTCGGGTGTTCTCGCGGAAAAAGAGGTCATTTGCGAGGCCTGAAAAGCCGGCGCCCTGACCCCTTTTGAGGGCAAAGACGGTTCTCGCTTCATGTGCATTAATGATCGGCATTCCGTAGATCGGGCTGGAGGGGTCATCAATAGCGGCGGGGTTTACGACATCGTTTGCGCCGATGACAATGGCGACGTCGACCGCGGCGATGGTGGGATTGACATCCTCCATTTCGGCGAGTTGCTCATAGGGGACGTCGGCTTCGGCGAGAAGGACATTCATGTGGCCCGGCATCCGACCGGCGACCGGATGAATAGCGTAGCGAACTTCAGTGCCGTTCTCTTGCAGGAGGTTCGCCATTTCTCTTACGGCGTGTTGTGCCTGCGCGACCGCCATGCCGTAGCCGGGAATAATAACAACGGTGCGCGCCGCTTCCAGGACGTAGTAGGCATCGGCCACCGGTATCGGCTTCATATCGCCCTCCTGTGCTCCCCCGGCAGATTCTACGGCGGCGCCGAAACCGCTGAAGAGGACGTTGCCCAAACTCCTGTTCATCGCCTTACACATGATCGTGGTAAGGACAAAGCCACTGGCGCCGACGAGGCATCCGGCCACAATGAGGACGTTATTCAGAATAACGAAACCGGCGGCGGAAGCGGCCAGGCCGGAGAAACTGTTCAAGAGCGAGATAACGACAGGCATGTCGCCGCCACCGATAGGCAGAACCCCGAGGATACCGAGGGTGAGGGCGGCGAATGCGGAGATGAGAAAAATGTCGTAAGCGTAACCGTGATGAGGGAGCAAGACAAAGGCGAGCGCTCCCAGAATGAGTGCGAAAAAAACAAGCCCGTTTAACATCCTCTGGGCGGGAAAGACGATTGCCCGGCTACTGACGTTTCCGGAGAGTTTACCGTAAGCGAGGAGACTTCCGGTGAAAGTAACGCCCCCGACGAGGACCGCGAGAATGATGGTAGTGGCAGTGAAATAGGGGTGTCCACCATAGTTTAGCCACGAGATATCCCTGATTTTTTCATATTCGGCCCAACCCACGAGGAGGCTGGCAAGACCGCCGAAACCGTTAAATAGCGCAACCATCTCGGGCATCCCCGTCATCTTGACGACTTTGGCGGTCAGCGCCCCGATCGCGCCGCCGATTGCAAGCCCCAGTATAATCCATTTGAAGGCGAGGATATTCTGGCCCGCGAGGGTGGCGATGACGGCGATGAGCATACCCACAGAGGAGAGAAGGTTGCCTCGCCGCGCAGTGTCGGCTGAGCCGAGCATCTTGATGCCCAGAATAAAGAGAACGGCCGCCGCGATATAGGCGACGTTTGTGAGCGAATGAACCATCTCACTCTTCCGATTTCTTCTTTCGGAAAAAGGCAAGCATACGATCGGTGACGAGATAACCGCCCACGACGTTGATGGTGGCGAAGGCCACGGCGACGACACCAATTATCGTGGGAATGCTTCCCTCGGGATTGGTCCCGGCGGCAATGAGTGCGCCGACTATCGTGATGCCGGATATGGCATTAGAGCCGGACATGAGGGGGGTGTGTAACTGGGAGGGGACTTTGGAGATGAGCTCCAACCCGAGGAAGGCGGAGAGTGTGAAGATAAAGAACAAGAGAACGAGTTCCATGGGGAGAGTTCAGAGGTCAGAGGTCGAAGGTCGAAGGTCAGAGGTCGAAGGTCAGAGGTCAAAGGGAGTGCAGATAAAAAGAGAAAGGGCAAAAGTTATTGGAAAGTTGGGTGGATGATTTCTCCTTGGTGGGTGAGGAGGCAAGACTTGAGGATTTCGTCGTCGAGGTCGAAACGAAAAACCCTCTCTTTTTCGCTCCAGAAATGTTGGATGAGACTGGTAAGGTTTGATGAGTAGACCTGGCTGGCGTGGTGGGAGACCTCACTTTCAAGACTCGCCATTCCGAAGATGTGCACGCCATTTTCGGTGACGACTTCCTCGTCGATTCTGGAGCCTTCCACATTACCCCCCGATTCGACGGCGAGATCGACAACGATACTGCCAAGTTGCATTTGCGCGAGGATCTCTCGATTGATGATGCGAGGCGCTTTTTTGCCAAATAGTTTAGCGGTTGTAATGACTACATCACTATAAGCGCAGATTCGGGAAATTTCGGTGCGCTGTTTATCCAACTGCTCCGGAGTGAGCTCCCTGGCATATCCCTGTTTCGTCCGCCCCGTCTCGCCGAGTTCGATCCTGATGAATTTTGCACCTAGTGATTTTACCTGTTCCTCTACTTCGGGCCTGGTATCGAATGCTTCGACACGCGCTCCCAAACGCTTTGCCGTAGCAATCGCCTGAAGACCGGCCACGCCGACACCGACAATAAAGAAACGCGAGGGGGAAATTGTGCCGGCTGGAGTCATCATCATGGGAATGACCTTCTTCATGCTTTGGGCGGCCTTGATGACGGAGTAATACCCGGCCAGATTTGCCTGCGAACTGAGAGAATCCATTTTCTGTGCGATGGAAGAGCGTGGCATCATTTCCATACTGATAACGCTTGCGCCGGCTCCTTTGAAGCGATCGATAAGTTCTGCCTCATTGAAAGGATCGAGGAAACTGATGTGGAGGGCGCCATATTTCATGATGTCTACTTCACCCCGATCGGGTTTCAGGACGCGCAGGACGATATCGGAGGATTGGAGGGAAGCGATCCTGTCAGGTACGACATTTGCGCCTGCCCGTTGGAACTCTTCATCCGGATAATCGCTCTCTGCTCCAAGACCCGATTCGACGAAAACGGCGATACCGAGTGCAACAAGACTGGCGGCGTCATCCGGCACGAGGGCCACACGCGACTCACCGGGCACTGTCTCTTTGGGAACGAATAGTTGCATGGACAATCGAAAGTGAGATAGGCACGGTGGGGGCATCAAGAGTTTTCTGAGAAAAACTTTGAAAAAGAAGTGAAATGAAACAGAATTGAAGCAATGGCGAGTAGGACTGTTCATTTTTTGGATAAGGCAAAGCGGGGAGTCATCGCAACCGCTCTGTGGATAGGGTGCTCTCTTCATGGAGAAGTTGACTCGGTGCCCCTTTTAGCAGGTGAAGAGCCAATTGAAGGGGAAGAGCTAGCCGGAAGACTATGGCGTTTGGATGCGGCTCATTCCGCACTAACGTCCGGATTCTCTTCGATAGCGGCTCGGCTCTATGGTGAAGCGCTGGAATCCGGCGACTTTTCCGGAAAGGAACGCGATGATATCATCCTGTGTATGGTTTCCGCGCTCATCAATGAGGGTCGCAATGAAGAGGCCTCCAAATGGCTGGATAAGTATAAACAGGTGACTGAACCCTCCTATCGTTTACGGTTGGCGATCCTGGAATATGAGAAGGGAAATCTGGACAGGACGACCGATCTACTGGACATGCTGAGGGTAGAGAAGCTTCCGTCCGAGGAGAGGGGGTGGTACTTTCTCCTATCCGGCCTGATTAGGGAGGAGAGGCAGGATCCTATCGGGGCAGAGAGCTTTTATGAGAGGGCTCGCGATGCCAGCGGTTCGGAGGCTCAAAGTACCCTTTTTGAAACGATCCTATTCAGGAACAGATTGCTTTTTCTACGACCCGGGCAGCTGGATGAAAACCTGGTAACCGACCTTCGAGCTAAAGTAGAAGCCTCTCCCGGACTATACGAGGGTTTTCAAAGTGCGAAAGTGCTGGCAGTGGTGTTACATGAGTTGGGCAGAGAATTTGAGGCCATCACAGTGATTGAGGATCAGCTGAGGTACGAGTCGGTGCATGAAGGTGATTTGGAGGATGAGTTTCTTTTGCTACTCGGGCTCGTTGCGGGAAGGGATACCGCTCGAGGAAAGGAAGCATTTCGAGAACTGCTGAGTAAGGACGGAAACCGAAAACTGCAAAAGATCGGCCTGCAAATTCTGGCCGATACAGGTCAGGATGGGATTCAAAATGAGGAAATTGGAAAGTTACTCGATGACCTCGTGGAACGCCCAACAGCTCATTCCCTGATTGATCAACTCTACTATTTTCGAGCCCAACTCTCTTCCAATAACGGGCAACTGATGGCGGCACAGGCCGATGCCAATCAAATTCTTGAGAACTTCCCTGGTTCCCGGCATACGAACGACGCAATCAGATTACTCGCTTACATCTCCTGGATGCGTGAGCCACCCCAGTATCGCATGGCGGCAGACTATCTGAATCGGCTCAGATCAAATTTACCCGACGGTCCCGAGAAATCGAGACTATCGATCCTGGTGGCAGACAGCTATTATCGCAATGGCGACTATGAAAACGCCGCCGATGCCTACGGTGCGGCATTTCGTGAAAAGGGAAATGAAGCCGTGCGCGGCTCGCTGTTGTTTCAACAGGTAATGTCGGAGATCGGTGCAGGGAATCTGGAGGCGGCTATTGGACACCTCGATGATGCGGCTGAGAGTGGCGGATTCGATTCGACAGAAGTGTGGAGGGCGGAATGGAATCTGATCAGTAAAATGAAAGGGGAGAGCCTCATCGAAAGGGCTTTTGCCCGTGTGCGGGAGCTTTTGATAAGGACCGAGACTGGAGAGGTGGCGCCCGAGTTGCGTTTGAGACTGATGTGGCTTGAAGCTCAGCTTTCGATCGAAGCAGACCGACCCGAAGAGACGCCGGCAATGATCGCTCGAATACTGACGGAGTTAGCGAAAGTACCAATTCGGGCAATTGGGCCACAGCAAAGGGAAGAGATTATCAGTCATACCCTATTGCTGCACGGTCAGGCACTTTTCGCAGTGGGGCGGGAAGAGCAAGGCCTTAAGATATTTGAGGAACTGAGCATTAGCTACCCAACGGCGGAATCGACTAAGCTGTCTTACCTAATGGAAGCGGGATACCTGACTTCGATCAGCAAATTTGCCGCCGCACAGCAACGACTGATCGCTCTGGCTGACGATTTCCCCGAGAGTAAGTATGCGGTAATTGCTCTATGGGAGGCGGCGGAGATCGCGAAGAAGCGCAACACAAAGCGCGAAGCGGGAAAGATACTGCAGGACCTGGTGAAGAAGTACCCCAATCACGAGTTTGTATTTTATGCGCGGCTGAAACAGGGCGACCTTTCGCGTGAACTCGATGATTTTGCCTCGGCTCAGAGTGTTTACGAAGATCTCATCTCTCAATATCCCGAACACCCGGAACGATTCCGAGCAGAGATCAGCCTGGCCGATTGTTTCCTCGCACAGTCGAGCATCAACACCACTCGACTGGGGGATGCCGAGGCAATTCTGGAGCGGTTGTTTGACTTACCCAACGTTCCTATCGATCTGCGCGCGGAAGCGGGACTGAAGTGGGGCTTTTCGTTAGCGAAAAGTGGCCATGATCTGCGCGCGGAGGAAGTGTATTGGTTGATGATAAATCGGTTGCTGAAGGATCCCGAAACGGCTGATATGTTAGGGGCTCGAGGACGGTATTGGGTTGCCAGGGCCGTCTTTGAACTCGGAGAGCTGTTGGAAGGGGAGGTTCGGTATGAAGATGCACGGGGTGTATACGCTTTGATCTCTCAATACGGACTTCCGGGAAGAGCGACTGCAGTTGCCAATACAGAGAGATTCTCCGGTAGACAAAAGTGAGAGGATGCGCATCCTGGAATCTACGCCAATCGATCAAGGGGGCATTATTATGTGGCCCCTTCTCGCCTTGTGTATAATCGCTTTTGTTCTCTTTATCGAGAGGACGCTTTACCTGCACAAGGGACAGATTCGCACAGGTGATTTTGTTGAGGGTATTAAGAACTTGCTCCGGAAAAGGCGGTTAATTGAGGCGTTGACGGTCTGTGAAGAAACACCGGTTCCGGTGGCGAATATGATCAAAGCCGCCTTGTTGCAATATGATCAGGACGAAAGTCGAATGCGAGGCGCCGTTCAAGCGGCCGCGCTTGCACAAATACCTTTGCTCGAGCGACGGGTGGGTACGATTGCTGCGATCGCTCGGATTTCGCCCCTCATCGGTTTATTGGGCACGGTATTAGGAATGCTTCAGGCGTTTCATTCCTACCTTGGGGAAGAGGCAGTCTACGCTCACTTCGAAATTCTCGTTGAAGGATTTAGGGAGGCGTTAATCACAACCGCGACGGGTCTGGCGATTGCGGTTATAGCGCATATTGCCCATCATTTCCTTTACGGGAGGGTGCGAGCGCTTGTTCATGACATGGAATGGGTGGGTAACGATATTATGCAGTATTTGCTTCATAATCTCCCGGAAGAGGAGAGAGAAGAAGAGCTATGATCACGAGTCCCTTGGAGTTGAAGCGCTACTTGACGGAGCCTGATCTGCGATTTGATACGGTGCCTCTTCTCGATCTCTGTTTGATTGGATTGTTTCTCGCCTTTCAAAGTTCGCGTTTTATCGCTTCCCCGGGAATCACTCTTGATATCCCAGACGTCGATAAGGAAGTGTTGAGCGGAATCCCGACGAGTGCGGTGGTGACGGTATTGACCGTGCGCGAGAATGATATGGTGCTGTTTGAAGGGAATATTGTACGACCGAGGGCGCTTGAGAGAGAATTTTCGAAGTATTTTGAAATGCGGAAAAAGGAAAATTCGGTAATTTTAATCAAACTCGACAAGACCGTGAGAGTGGATTCCCTTTTGCGTATTCTGGATCTGGCACGGCGGTCAGGATTCGCACAAGTTCAGATCGCGGCGGAAGAGAAAATGGAGAGCAGAGATTTTCAACTCTCTAAAGGAGGGGGCTAGTAGCTTAAATGGAACGGCCGATGTGGGAGATTGCGGGACCTACTCGATTGGGTAAAGTGGTCTCGGTGGGAGGGGTGGCTGTGATACTGTTTGCCTTTCTCGGTTTGCGGATCTTTTCCAAGAGCGAGATTCAAATCCCGAGGTCAGCCGCGTTTGCCAAGGTAATTGGAGGCGATGGTGTAGAAGTGGCTGCACTTTTTCAGGAGCAGGCCGAACTTTTTGACACTGCGCCGCTTTTTCTGCCCACAGCTTGGAACTACAGCGGCGATTTGGGCGATATTCTGCGAATCGACGATCAGTCGGCGCTGTTTGAGCCCTTTCCTCCCATTTTGTCAGTCGACGAGGAAACTCTCAACAGCATTGATGCGATTGAAAAATCTACGGTTGATAGTCCAAGGGGATTCCTGGCGGTCGTAGATTGGGATTTCTTTCATGCCTTTGGCGAAAGGGAAGCGCTCCCAAGAGGAGTGGGGGAGCGGACGGGGTATTTGGAGATTCGAGGATTTGGAAAGGAATTCCTACTAAGGGCGGAACGCTTACCCGAGAGGCTGCTGAGGGATATCGAGGCCCCTCTTTGGTCACCGGCCCGGTTCTACCTTTTGGTGGACTCAATTGGAATTGTGGGCCATGCCAGAATGGCAAAGTCGACAGGATCTCAGATCGTAAACCGAGCCCTGCAGAATTATCTGGCCGAACCCTTTTTCGCCGCCGGACTCAAACCGGGGTATTATATTGTCGACATCGGCCCCTAGCAGACGGACTTTATGCCTCTTTCGAAGGATTTACTCGGTTTTACTCCGGCTGCTAGCCCGAACATCTCACAAACCTTCTACTACGACCGCGGATCTCACTACATATCAAAGCCTTCCCTTGCCCGCCGACCTCAGAGGGTTCCAACACGCTGTCGCCCGCCGCCCTGCGGAAAGGCTCTGATATGCAGCAATCTACGCTGTCTCGCTACGAAGTGTGTGAAATGTCCGGGCTAGACACAAGGAATCCGTCGGTCTCATCTGGGTCGGAATGTCGATCTGCCACTATGAAAATTGCAATCCGGAGATGTTGGGAATGCTGAGTCCGACAGATTCCTAAGCCGGACTCACTCTACTTCTTTGTAATCGAGAAACCTCATCACTACGGCGGCAAGTATTCTCCTCTGCAGACGTACCTTCCGTTCCATGCTTTCGACATCCTGATCCAAAAGCACGGCGAGATGTTCGTTCATCGCCTGAAGCGCGTTCAATGAATTCTCTTTAAAATACTTATAATCGCGTCCTTCGTAATGTTCGATTATCGCTTCTTCGAGGCGCTTACTGAGCGAAGACATCAATTCCTCCGTAAATGCGTCAGCGAATCCTTCAGTTTTGGTATCGACGACCAATTCTTTAATCACTTCGGAGC
Source organism: Candidatus Moanibacter sp. (assembly GCA_965215885.1). Lineage (GTDB taxonomy): Bacteria > Verrucomicrobiota > Verrucomicrobiia > Opitutales > UBA2987 > CBDCEW01. Next base: position 413 of record CBDCEW010000061.1, on the reverse strand, counting down.
TGTCTGAGATGTAGGACGTTATGATATTCTGGAATTCCAAGCTGAGATGGGGAATCATTTCTTGATGGCTGAAATCGAGCTGCTCTTCGGCAATCTTACGAAGTTGGGGAATCGCTCTAATAAACTGCTTACTGACATTATCAGCAACTTCCGGGGCCCGAGCGATCAGGGTAGCCTCCATATCTCCGAGAAACTCCGGAACCGTCTCCTCGACTTGAGAGGATAGGAGGAAAGCGGCGTTATCCGGTTCAAGGAAGGTCTTCACCATTACGAAAAGGAACGAGAGGTAACCGAGGAGGAAGAGGGAGACAATGGCACCGCCGATCCAGTTGTTACGGGTCGATCTGTTGAGACGATTAACTTCCTCCTCCAGAAGTTTTTCGATCTCTTGATGCTCTGAATTCTCGTTCATC
>CBDCEW010000060.1:0-18225 GCA_965215885.1 Candidatus Moanibacter sp. | reverse complement strand
CAACTCGCGGGTCGTATGGCTGACCAGGTTCACGTTCTCCAGAATCGTCGTCACCGCCGGCATTCTCAGTCCCCCGCTCTGCAAAAATCCGTACAAGCTCATCGACTCGCGCACAAACCGCCGTGCCGGTTTCGTGGTCAACGAACCCAGAGAAACCCTCGAATCATCACGAACACGTATACCGCATAAGCCGGCATCCGCGGCCGGCCTGCCCCAAGATTCAATTCAGCAGCCAGAATATTCTCCTCCTCGATGTCCAGCTCCGGCAGCTCCGCTGTGCGCCCTTCAAAGAACCTGCGATCTTCCAATCGAAGTTTCTTCTTCTCACGCGCAGGGGCGTCCAGATCCTTCTCGATCGCCTCGATGATTTGCGCCGCGAACCCGGCCAATTCTTCAACTTCATCCAGAAAATCACGGAAATCCGTGTCTGGAACCGGCAGAATGAGGTTGCTAAGGGGCGTCTTATCGCTTTTGTTCTCCTCTGTCGCACATGTTGGCATGTTTAACTCCTTTCTTAATCTTAGGTTGTTAAACACTAGCATGTTGCGACACTTTTTATCAAGCCAAAAAATGATTTTTCTCAAGTTTTTCTTGCGCCTTTTGCGCCTCTTTGCGGCCAATCAGTAGCTTTTCGGATAAGGTCATTCTAAGAGCACTGGGTGGCGCAGGTGTTCTGACACAAAAAAGCTCGCGGCGCATCTTGGTAAGAGCCAGACGGCGATTTCGCGTGCCGCGAAGTCCCTCCTGGAATTGGACCTTATTCACCAAAACAAGGTGGGACGTGAAGTCCGCTACAGGCCGGTTGCTGAAATCAGACTTGCCGTCGAATATTTGTAATTGCATGGGCAGCACCAACAGGATCGAATGGCGAATTATCTAAAAGGAATCTTTCATGAGTAAAGATCCTCGGGGCAAGCCCCGAGGCATTTGAGTTTCCAGATCTCAAAATTGAAGGTACGAAGCAAGCTTCGGGGAATTGAACCCGGAGCGATTAAAAAACGCTACCTCCTCTCCGACGCCGATGTCGCCCGCTTTATCGTCAACGGCTACCACCTGGTCCGGCCGCGCTACCCGAAAGGGCTGCACGAGACAATCGCCAAAAGGCTCGACAGGCTCAGGAAGAATCCCGGGGACGCTATCACTGAAAAGGTGCCGGAACTCCGGCAGATCCTGCATCATTCCGTTGTAGGCGGCGTGCTCCAGAGCCTCCTGGGCAAGAACTACGAAGTGGAAGCACACCGCCACTGGCATTGCAAAAAGGCCGGAGCCAGTTACATGCAATGGCATCAGGACAGTCGCAACGAGCGCGACATCGGCATCAACCAGATGCTGGGGCTTTACTATCCCCGTCATGTTATGGCTGAGATGGGTCCACCCGTCATCGTACCGGGGACGCATTTCCGCAACGCACCGACCGATCGCATGGCCACCTATACCAATATCCGCGGGCAAGTCCCCCTAGTTGTCAAAGCGGGAACGATCGCATTGACTCACTACGATCTCTGGCACGGTACGTTCGCCAATCGATCATCCGCCCCCCGGCACATGGTGAAGTTCCTTTTCACGAGAACCGGCGAAAACGCCGCGCCCACCTGGAATCATGCTTCGGAGGCGCTCGACCATCCGACCGACTGGAACAAGCGGGAGAACGCCGTCGACGCACGCAATATCCTGACTTTCTCCAACCCCATCAATGTCAGCCAGAGCGACCATTACAAAGAGCGGGCTATCCGTAACCAGTGTTGGGACAAGTTGATCGGCGTTGCTGAAAAATTCGAAAATCAGTAGCCGGCTAAACGCGAGATTCAGATCAATCGGTCAAAGGGCGTTTGATTCTCTAACCCGAAAACCTTGAGCACTCTCAGGCTTGAAATTGCAATGAAGAGAACTATAGAAATGGTAGAGGAATGCGGAAGCATTTCTCCTTCATAACATTTACAAACAGATTTTATGAGCGCAAATTCACTGAAGCACAGATTGAGCCCCCTCGTCTTGGAACTGCTCGACACCACCGACGAACAGCTCGCAACCTTTGAGGAAGGGGCCAGGCAGGGCCTCATCGATTTCGGCACAGTCGTACTGCCCGAACAACCCCTCGGAGACAACAACCATCTCGGGTTTGCAGAGGCCACGAAATCGGGTGACACGCTCGTCCTCATCCACCGCAGAATGACCGGTCACAATCCATGGGGAGCTGGAAATGCCGATGAACATTCGAGTTTCACCATGACCACAACGAGCGCCGACGGCGGAAAGACCTGGACGGAATCCTTCAATCTGCGTGACGCGATGGCGCCGGGATACCGCGATCGGGGCGGATTGATTCCCCTATCCCATCGCTACAAGTACGGTCCCCTCAACCAAAGCAAGGAGGGATATAAGCTCCACCTCAATGGCCTCGGCACCTCGCGTGCCGGAACGGTCGTCATTCTCTGCAACTACGGCGCCTTCCGTTCGGAGGATAAAGGGAAGACCTGGGAACATCTCCCAGAGCAATTTCGCGAGGACATTACCGACGGGGATATCATTTATGTCGGCCCACGGATCGTCGACCATCCCGATATCGGTCTCTGCGCCTTTGGAAATACCGTAGGCTACGGAAAGAGCGACAAGTTTCCAAACCCAGTCGACGGTCCGGTCGAGACAACGCGGAGCGACTTCGTCCTTCTCACTTCGCGGGACGACGGCAGAACATGGGAAAAGACAATCCATCCCCTTCCACACTGGGCGGCACAGTATGAACCCGCCGCTCTCATCCACGACGACGAAATATTCATCATGGCAAGAGATGAGCTAGCGCGTACCTCCCACCTGCAAATCCGGGTCTCGGGCGGGAAGCCCGTCGATGTGCGGCGCGCAAACATGCGCCAGCCCAGCAGCGTCGAGGATATCGGCTTTGACTACAATCCGGTGACAAAACGATTCGAGTCGGTACGAAGCGTGCGCGAGAAAATGCTCGTCGCCCTCTGGAGCATCGATCCCGCGGAATGGGAATCGGCCGAGTGGCGGTTTGAAGGGACGATCTTCGCTCGAAAACCAGACGAAGCGGAATTCTACGGCACGGCGGACGGCTTTCATCCCACCGGCACGGTCATCGATGAAGAGAACGGTGTTCAACACATCTTCATCTACAGCGGGCATCCCTGCGGACCAGCCGGCAGCTTTCGAATCACACGGACACTCGATACTCCGAAGCTCTCCCAGTTTCTCACCGAGCGCTGACCGCTGTGAGGATTTACCCTATTCGAACAGGCTCTTCTTAGATCGCAGCGGAATTCGGGAGGATTTCGATGAAACAGCAACTGTAACCGCGTTCGCAAGAACGTGCATGCGTTCTCCAGAAGAACTACCATGAATCAGACACCCGACAACACACGCTCCAACATCGTCTTCATCCACGCGGAGAGTCTCGACGGCCGCATTCTGGGGTGCATGGGGCACCCCGCCTTAGGCAAGGCGACCCCCAACCTCGACAGCCTGGCCACGGAGGGGGTGATGTTTACCAATGCATATACGAATTGCCCGGTCTGCAATCCTTCACGGGCCAGCATGTGGAGCGGCAAGTATCCCAACTATTACAACTGCTGGAACAACCACGAAGGCCTCGCCGAAGACGTGCCGACTTTTCGCACTGCATTTGACAGCGCCGGGTATCGGACCGCCGCCATCGGCCCGCTCGACTACACCTACGGGAAACACTCGATTCGCGACCGGGTCGGTTCATGGACCCGAGCCGCCCACATTCGTCGCCCCATCTCACGCACGCCTATGCCAACCGTTGTGGAAGACGGCACAGCCAACCAGAAGGACCGTAAATGGATCGAGGAAGCGAATACCTGGTTGAAGGAGGCGGCCGGTGGAGACCGTCCCTTCCTGCTCTACCTCACGACGGGGCTGGTCCACCCTCCCTTTGTGGCCGAGGGCAGGCATATGGCTTTGATCGACGAAGAGGCGATCGACATTCCTCCCGCACTGACTTCGATCGATGGCCGCGATCACCCCGCCGTCACTTATGCTCGGATCACGAAAAACTGCGACCAGCAATTCTCCGAATCCATCGTCCGGGAAATCCGGCACATCTATTTTGCCATGATCGCGGCTCTAGATGAGATGATCGGACTGGTCCTCCATACCCTCGACACCCTGGGTCTCAAGGAGACGACCTATGTTGTCTTTTCCAGCGATCACGGCGAGATGGCCGGCGAGCAGAATCAGATACTCAAGCGCACCATGTACGAACCTTCCACCCATGTGCCCCTGATCGTGCGCGGTCCGGAGGTGAGGCGTGGGGTGAGAGTGAAGACTCCCGTCTCCCTCATCGATCTCTAGCCTACCCTATTGGATATGGGCGGGATTCGATACGCTGATATCAAGGAACTGCCGAGATTTCCCGAAACCCTTGATGGCGAGTCTCTCCTGCCGCAACTCACCGGAAATGTCGCGCGTCGGCGCGAGTGGGCGTTTTGCGCATACCACGGCGACCGTTGCGCTACCGGCACCTTTATGCTCCGGCGCGGCCAATGGAAGTCCATCGTACATACGGGATTTTCACCCGAGCTCTTCGACCTCGTGGCGGATCCATGGGAGACAACGAACCTTGCGACGAAGCGTCCTGAAATCGCAGCGCAGCTCGATGCGATCCTCGCGGGGAATTTCGACTGCGCCGGAATCGACGCCCGAGCAAAACAATACGATCGCGAGAATTTCACCCGGTGGCGCGCGGCAACAAAAAAGGCCGGAACCTACGGAGATACGATGGCACGTATCTATAGCGGCTTTGACCGACTCTGTATCGAGGATATCAAGCCGTGGACGGATGCGGACGAACAACTGATCGAATCCTGGCTGCAAAAAGGCTAAATACTATCCCTGATCAAGACCCCTTCTATTTTCGAAGAGGCTGCCTCGCTACCAACCAGAATCGCAGCGCTCTTCGAGTTTAGACTGATCCACGCCTACTCCAGACCGATCGAGCCGTCGGCATTGATCACCACCGGGCGATCGTAGGGCTTTCTCGCATACTTTTTTGCCGCCTCCTCGTTGAGTTCGATACCGATTCCAGGCGCCTCTGAGAGCTTCAGGTGTCCCTCCTCAACGACCGGCATGGGATGGAAGAGATCCTTGTAGAAGGGATCTTCAAGGTCCAGGTTGCACTCCTGGATGAGGAAGTTCGGAATGCTCGCATCAATGTGGCAATTGACAAGGAGGGATACGGGTCCACAGGCCTGATGTGGCGCCACCACCACGTGATAGATTTCACAGAGAAAAGCCCATTTCACGGTCTCGAGAATTCCGCCGTTACAGGTGGGTTCGGGTTGCAATACGTGCAGCGCCCGTTTCTCCATCAGATTCCGGAGTTGCTCCCGGTTCACGCAACGCTCCCCTCCCGCAATAGGAATCGTCGTCTTCATTTTCGCCTCCACCAGTGCGTCCGGATTTTCCGTCAGCGCCGGCTCTTCCAGAAAGAGAGGATGATAGCTTTCAATGGCTTGGGCCAGGCGCACCGCTTCCGTAACGGAAAAACTGCGGCCATGATAGTCCAGGCAGATATCCGGATCATCTCCGAGGGCTTCGCGAACCGATCGCACCCGTTCCACCGCCGCGCGGTGCACGTATTCCGTGCTCTTACCCTGGTAATCGTCCGGTTGCGGCGTGAACTTTACCGCCGTAAATCCCTCATCAATGCGGGCCTTGCAGGCGCCGACCAGGTCGTCGCCGGGCAAATCGAAATGTCGGGGCTGGCAGAGGTAGCCGCTGGCGTAGAGGCGGATCCGATCCCGGGTGGGCCCGCCAAGCATCCGGTGCACCGGAAGACCACAGGCTTTCCCCGCAATGTCCCACAAGCCCTGCTCGACCGCGCTCAGGGCCGCCAGCTCCGTCGTACCCAGTGGATACCGCAATCCCCGGTAGAGTGCCTGCCAGTTCCACAGGATGTGTCGGGGATCCTTCCCGATTAGCCAGCGCTCATACTTCACGAGCGATCCTTCAATCGGTTCGTCGAGACTGTGAAACGCCTCTCCCAACCCGTCCACGCCTTCATCGGTATAGATTTTTATGACCTGTGTATTCTTATGCCAACCGGTTCCCCAACTGGATTCGCGACCCGTGTTCAGGACGAACACTTTGAGATGAGTGATTTCCATATCAATTACTCGAGTTTGTCAGATACCCGATTTCTTGTATCAGACGGTTTGCCAAAATCAACATATTCGACATTGTCGGTTACCCGCACACAATCGAAATCCGCAATACAAGCGTAATCGAAAATCGAAAAGAGAAGATCGACCGAAGAAACACGATTGAGAGACGCTATGGGAGAGGATGAGGTAGTCCCGGCACGCCGGGAAATGAAGGGCAACGAATGGGGACGAAGAGATCGACGGGTGACTACGATTGGGGGGCACGATGGGAGAGCGGGAATTGGTTCGATCTTTTGTCGTAATCTAAAATCACCGACTAAGCTTATCGATTTCGCTGAGGTTTCGACAAAGCTCACGACAAGGTTTACGACAAAGAAGATTCCCCGTAGCCGCGTCGGCAACGACGCGGTCAATGCCCTATCACTCTTCCTCTTATCTCCTCCTGTCCTCCCGCAAATCCCTGCGCAGATCTGTAATTCCGGCGCGGATGGCAAACAGCTCGGATTGGTAATCCTCGAGCGTTTCCAACCTGTCCTTCCAAGCAGAAGATTCCATCAGGGTATTCAAGGCTGAGAGCGCGTCATTGGCCCAGTTCAGGCAGCGGCGCAGGATGGCGAGCGTGTAGCCCTTCATTTCCATGCTTCCCGCGTCCTCGAAATCCCGGTGGTTGAGCGCGCCGGCCAGCTTCCCACTGATGTTCATCGTGTTGCGGATGAACAGGTCCAGCGGCGTATCGCCCGTTTCACCGCCGAATTCCTCGCGCGAGACGTCTTCCAGCTCTTTTAGGATGCGTATCACCAGTTCACTGGACCTGCGCTGCAGAGGGTGGCGCTCTCGCTCCCGCCTTTCCCGCCGCGCTTCGGTATCTTCCTCATCGATCTCCGACTCGGCCTCCGCTACAAAGTCATACTCGTCACCGGCTTTCCAGATTTCCCCCTCATCCGCCTCTTCTTCGTCGTCGGCGCCATCTTTTCTGTTTCCACGGAGCATGTGGTCCCAACCCATCACGAAGGCCACTCGATCGTCGCCGATGGCCTCGTGGCCGAATTTCTCCAGCGCCTCCATGTGGGCGTCCCCGAGGCGGTCCGATTCCTTCAGCGATGCCTCCCAGGCATCCTCGTCGTCATCGAATCCCTCCTCGTACTCGTAATCGCTCTTCGGCTCCGATCGCTGGATGATCCCCGCCAGCCAATCGCGCATTGCTTGCAAGTTGGCCATTTTCTGTGCCTCCTCCGCCACCTCGTCCATCTCCCAGGCTCCCTCCGAAATCTTGATTTCGAATTCGGCGCTCTCGATCACGACCCGCCCGTTAGTCTCCGAAAACCACTCAAGATAGAGGGCGTTGCGCCACTCCGCAGGCACCTCCTTTACGCGGCGTTCCTCATAAGCCTCCAGCCATTCCTCCTCCGGGACGGTGAATACTTTCACTTTCTTCGAGGCCGTGATGTCGCCCGTCAGACCGTCCTGCCTGGCGTGGAGCGAAGCGGACGTGGACTGCCCTTCCGGCCGGGGATTGGTAAAGGTGATTTTCCGCCCCGCAACATCGCGCCAGGCATTCCCGCGCAGCGAGAGCACGACCGGTTCGTCACGTTCCATCAGCCACAGTCTACCCACCACTTGCCCCTGTTCGGTGTTATCAACCTCGCCGCGCAAAACAACCTTGTCCAACCGCAAAGCCATACCTGAATAAGAGCTTTTCAGAGTCCGACCTGTCAAGGGTTACCTATCCTCAGAACTCGCTATCATGCGGGTTGGCGGGCAGGGGGCAATCGCAGATACAATTCCCGGCTTTTAAGAGCTAAAGAAAACGGTAGGCTTCATCTTCGAACCATCAAATTCGAAGAAAAATGGAGAAACCTACCGTCAAAGAAGAGACCTTCTTACAGTGCATCCTTGGAGTGGACAAGGGTCATCCCTCGATCACGGTCTATCGGGATCTGAGCGAAGGCAAACTGCACGTCTATTACGGGCATGAGCTTTTTGAAGTCGTAGAGGACGATCGGGAGCAAGTTGAATTCAAGCTATTGGTGGGGCGCCTCTACAATGCGGGGTTGAAGAAAGGGCGCTTAGAGAAGCAATTTGAGGTTGACCCCAAAACGATGAAGCGGTGGGGGGAGGCGCTTCAAAGCGGAGATGCCGAGACCTTAGCGCGAGTGCTGGCGGGACGCAGCGCTCATCGCAAATTGACGAGGGAAATCCGGAGTTTTGGGCGGGTGCGCTTCGGGCAGATCTATGGGGAGAGTCGGTATGGCTACAGCAAGAAGATACGGGGGGAGATCGAGGAGGTGTTCGGAGTTAACCTCAGTGGGGAAACTTTGCGCCCTGTCTTTAAGGAGCTTAAAGAGGCCCGGGCAAAGGAGGCCGAAGCCGAGAGGGCGCAAAATCGGGAGACTCCCTGGGATTGCCCGGAGGACTCGGGGAGGGACGAACAGGAGCAAGAAGCAGAAAATAGCCCCGAAAGCGAAGGGGACAATCGCAAGGGGTCTCCCGATTTTTCGAGGGAGAGCTCCGAAGCGGTGCAATGGTATCGGCACCTGGGAGTACTTCTGTTCAGTGCCGCGCTCAGAGAAGTCGCTCAGATTGATCGCGAAGAGGGCTGGCTTTTGAAACAATGGGTGGCTTGCGGGTTGTTGGCCGCGGTCAATATCGAGCAGAGCAAACTGCTCGATCTCGAAGACCTGCAAAAACTCATCGGGCGAGTCCTGTATACCCCCTATCTGCAACGCCAAAGCCTTAGCGCCCTGGCCGATGAAGGGCTTTTAAGAGAGATCCTCAGAGTGAACGCGAGGGGCCTGAATGCTTCGGATGAAGAGAGCTTTTATTATGATCCGCACACCAAACATTACACCGGAATGAGCAAGGTGCTGGCGGGATGGTGTCCGGGTATCCGTCTGGCCGACAAAGCGCTCCACAGCGATTTTATTCATACCCTCAAGGGCTATCCGATCTATTTTGCGAGTACCGACAACTATGAGGATATAAGGGAACGGTTTATCCCCAACTGCGAAGCGATGCTCGAGCTGGTGCAGTTGCCGGCTGATAAGAAGGTGAGCATTTACGTGGACCGGGCGATCGCCGCGGAGTGGTTTTACGAAGCCATCGTGGAGCATCCTCAACTCGAAATCATTACCTGGGAAAAAGGTTACAAGGCCAGCGCCCAGCCCCTCCAACGGATCGACGGGCAGTTGCGCCTGCAGCGCGCGCGCAACCATGCCGAAGATCTCCAGGAGTATCATCTTCGCTATCAGCGGGGCCCCTGGAAGAAAAATCCTCAACTGGTGCAGTGGATCGTGGAGGCGACCAATCCAAAAAATCGAACCATTACCGTGAGCATCCTGGCGACCGATCAGCAGGCCCGAAATGAAGAGGTAATCAAAGGGATGTTCAGTCGCTGGATTCAGGAGAATGACTTCAAATACCTCGATAAGCACTTTGGGATTAATCAGATCACCTCTTATCGCACCGTCCACTACAAGCGATTAGCCCAACACCTTGAGGACAAGCAGGAGAAAAGCGGTGCCGCCAAAGCCCTCCTGAAGCAAAAACAGCAATGCACCGAAGAATTGAAAAGACTGCTCCTGGCCGAGCATGCCCACCCGGGCAAAAGCGCCTCAAGGGGCGAAAAGATCCGTCGACTCGATCAGGCCCTCAAAGCCCTCCAACTCGAACTGGAGCAAATCGACACCGAATGCTCGAGGCTGCAGCGCCTCATTGATGAAAACTATGTCCGCCTGGACACCGCTAACAAGTCCCTCATGGATGCCTTGAAAATCTTCGCCCGTAACAGCTTCTACAAGCAGCTCGAACCCTTTAAAGCTCGCTACAACAACTATCGTGACGACCACGATCTGTTTCGCAATTTGACTCACAGTGACGGCGTTCTTATAGAGAGGGGCTGTGCGGTCGAAGCGCATTTATTCCCCACCGCAACTTATCCCCCTCGGGTGCAGCCGGTGGTGCTTGAGTATCTGCAAACTCTCAATGAGAAGCCCTTACTGATGCCCGACGGTTCAGGCCGAAGAATCATCTTCCGACTGGGCAAAAAATCGGGATTTAAACTTGCGATTGCATAGTGCCTTTAGAGGGGCAATATAGTGAGGTCTGATCCTCGAAACGTGCCGGCTAACGGCACCGGGGATGAACCCAAAGTTCAGATTGCGGAGACGCGGGGACACGGAGACGGGGGAGAAGTGGAAGATGAAGGATCTTCCGGTCGTGAGTCAAAATCGTGATCTAAATTCGACCGTCAGAATCATTCAGGACAAAACACCGACAAAGTTTACGACGAGGCTTACGACAAAGAACACTTTCCGTAGCCGCGTCGGCAACGACGCGGAACACTGAAGAGGTCATGTTGATCGGGGCTGTTGCCCCTATCGTTTTGATTTTCGATGTCGGTTGTGCGGAGAAAGAGCCATAATCCGTTGCAGTAGAAGCGCATGGTATGCACTCAACAGAACGACATACGAATTATTCGTTCGAGGCAGTTGCGGGAGTGCGGTTCGCACCAGTGGAGTTGTTTTAAAGTCCTGCCACAACAGCCTTTGCAAGATGGTTCGAAGCCAGAGCTGTATGGTTCATTCCCTTTTGTGTGGTTTCCTCAATTTTCCATTAATCTCAAGAGATTGTGCAAAAAGATCAACATGACCCCTTTGCCTCTATTCAAGAGGTTTCACGCTCAATAGGAAGAATTCTCACGCGAGCTCTTCGTTCGTCAATTGTAGTCGATCTCCTCAGCACGCCAAGCCGCGTAAGAGAGGGCGTCATCTATGTCCTCCGCTTCGAAGTAAGGGTACAAGCGAAGTATATCGGCCTGGAGTTTGCCGGCGGCCAGCAAGCCGACGATAGTGCCTACCGTAACCCTCAATCCCCGAATGCAGGGCTTGCCACTCGTCACGGAGAGGTTGCAACGGAAGAAAATTGACAGAGTATACCTGTATCATCGATTCTCAGAAGCAGGACATGGAAAGGCGCATGCATTGGGAAAAAGAATCTGAATTTTGTCGGAACGAGATCGACCCGTCCCCTGAAAAACCCTCTTTCACGGATGCTAAGACAGCAAGGTCGGACTGATTCCTCGGCCGCAATTCGCTCGAACAGGATAAAATCGATTGCAAGAAAACACCCAGGATAAGACAGCGGCCATTCCCCAGTACGGCTTTGTCATCGATCAAAGCCGGTGTATCGGATGCCATGCCTGCACGGTGGCGTGCAAAATGGAGAACGACGTGCCCCTGGGAGACTTTCGCACATCCGTCAAATATGTAGAGAAGGGGCGGTTCCCGGAAGTTCGAAGGCATTTTACGGTGCTTCGGTGCAACCACTGTGACGCGGCGCCCTGTGTGGACATCTGCCCCGTTAATGCGCTGCACAAGCGACCGGACGCGATCGTCGACCTCGATCGCGATCTCTGTATTGGCTGCACGGCGTGCATGCAGGCCTGCCCCTACGACGCGATCTACCTCAATGAGGATAACGGAGTGGCCGAAAAATGCCACTACTGCGCGCACCGAACCGAACTGGGGCTTGAACCGGCGTGTGTTAACGTGTGCCCGGTCGAGGCGATCATCTCGGGACCCGTGAACGAGCCCGAGTCGACAATTTCGCAGTACATCGCAAATCACAAAACGAGCCGCCGCAAGCTGGAGAAGGGGACGCGACCCCGCCTATGGTATGTGGATGCACTGGAGGAAGCGCTGCTACCGGGATCGGCGGCGGAACCACAGTCATATCTGTGGAGTGAACGACCGGCCGAACCGCCCCCCGTGGTGCCGGGGTTCGAGCCGACTCCTGATATTCTGACGACGTTCGACGATGCGCACAAGGCGACGTGGGGCGCACACATAGTCCTCTACATTCTGGCCAAGAACATTTGCGCAGGGGCGCTCATGGTGGCTCCCCTGCTCGGGATTCTGGGTGTGGCCGAAGGATTCATGCGGGACGTTCTTCCTGAGGTTGTCGGACTCATTTTTCTTGTTTTTACAAACGCGCTCCTTGTGCACGACCTGGGTCGCCCTGAGCGCTTTATGAAGATCATCTTTCACCCCAATACGGATTCCTGGCTCGTGAAGGGTGCCTGGATACTCATTGCCTCCGGAGTGGTAACGAGCGCGGCACTTTTTCTACGACTTACAGGGATGAACGTGGCAGCGGACACAGCACGGATTGTGAATTTTCCAATCGCCATCTTTGTCTCGGGTTACAGCGCATTTCTTTTTCACCAGTGCATGGGCCGCGATCTCTGGTTGGGTGTGGGCAGGCATTTCTGGCATCTCCTGCTACAGGCAGCGCTCCTCGGTGGCTGCTTTGTCGCAATCCTGCCAAAGGAGGCGGGCTTTCAGGCACCGGCAATGTGGCTGCTCGCAATATTTGCCGGCGCTAACGCTGTCTGGGTCCTGGCGGAAAAAGTGTCGAAGCCAAGGACGGCGTCCCACGGACTTTTTTATGGCCGAAAGGAACTCAATCATGCCGTCTTTCTTCTAATTATGGCAGCGATAATCGCTATCGTTTCAGCGACCGTCACAATTGAAAGCCCACTCTCCACGCTTCTCGGCGCAACCGCCGGCGTCCTTTCCGTGGCAGCCCTCACCCTTTACGGAAAAGCCTGGATTGAAGCTGGACAGGCGCTCCCGAACTCATGAGTGGCTACGCTCCATCGGGCCGGAAATGGCAACACACAAACCTGCGGGATTTTCCTCCGCCGGAGAAGTGGGACGACTGGGTAGAATACGATCCGAAGGCGTGGCCGCGGAGAGAGGAAATCCACTACCGTATCGTGCCCACCACTTGTTTCAATTGTGAAGCGGCCTGTGGGCTCACCGCCTACATCGACCGGGCCAATGGAAAGATTCGGAAGATCGAGGGCAATCCCTGGCATCCCGGATCGCGCGGAAGAAACTGTGCCAAGGGTCCAGCGACGCTGAACCAGGTGAACGATCCCAACCGGATCCTCTATCCGCTCAAGCGTTCCGGCTCCCGTGGTTCCGGAAAATTCGAGCGGACGACATGGGATGAAGTCATCTCGACCCTCTCCGCTCGGATCCGCAAAGCAATTACGGAGGAGCGATTGACCGAAGTGATGTACCACGTCGGCCGTCCCGGCCACGACGGGCTCATGGAGTGGATCCTGCAGTCTTGGGGAGTGGACGGTCATAATTCACATACCAATGTTTGTTCCGCGTCGGCCCGCCTTGGCTATGCCCTGTGGTCGGGAATGGACCGTCCCTCACCCGATCACGCCAATGCGAAGTTTATCCTCCTCCTCTCGGCACACCTGGAAACGGGGCACTATTTCAACCCTCACGCCCAGCGTATCATTGAGGGAAAAAAGTCCGGGGCGAAAATCGCAACCATTGACATTCGCCTTTCCAATACCGCCTCCATGAGCGATTACTGGATCGCCCCGCACCCGGGAACGGAAGCGGCCCTGCTCCTGGGATTTGCCCATGTCATCCTGAACGACGACCTCGCGGACCGAGATTTTTTGCGCAATTGGGTGAACTGGGAGGTCTCTATGGAAGCGCTTCACCCGGATAGGCCACAGAATTTCGATACGTTCCTGGCCGCGCTCCGCGAGCAGTATAGCCGCTATACCCCGGAATGGGTGGCCCGGGAATGCGGAGTCACTGAAGAGACGGTCCGCGAAGTGGGCAGGGAGATCGGAAATGCCCGCGGAGCCTTTGCCTCACACGTCTGGCGCAACGCCGCCTCTGGAAACCGCGGGGGGTGGCAGGTTGCCCGCTGCTTGCAGTTTCTGTGTGTTCTCACCGGGTCAGTAGGGACGAAAGGGGGCACCGCTCCGGCCGGAGCCAACAAGTTTGTGCCGAAACGTTTTGCCTCACCCCCGGCTCAGGAAGTCTGGAACGAGTTGCTCTACCCGGCGGAGTGGCCCCTCGCCCACCATGAGTTGAGCTTTCTTCTGCCGCACTTTTTGCGCCAGAGGCGCGGCCGCATCGACACCTATTTCACGCGCGTCTACAATCCGGTGTGGACCAATCCGGACGGCTTTTCCTGGGTGGAAATGCTTCGCGACGAGGACATGGTGGGCATGCATGCCGCCCTCACTCCGACATGGAACGAAACCGCTCTGTGGGCCGACTACGTGCTTCCCATGGGGCTCGCCACGGAGAGGCACGACCTGATGAGCCAGGAGACCCATGCCAGTCGCTGGATCAGTTTTCGCCAGCCGGTCAACCGGGTCTTTGCCGAAAAGGAAGGGAGGGAGGTGCAATGGACCTGGGAGGCGAATCCGGGCGAAGTCTGGGAAGAAGAGGAGTTCTGGATTGCGCTTTCCTGGGCCATCGACGAGGACGGGTCCCTCGGCATCCGAAAACACTTCGAGTCACCCTATCGGCCGGGCGAGCGCGTCACAATCGATGAGGCCTACCGCTGGATCTTCGAAAACAGCGTTCCCGGCCTTCCTGAGGCGGCGAACAGGGAAAGTCTCACACCACTTGCCTACATGCGAAAGTACGGAGCATTCGAGATTACGCGCGATGACTACACTCACTATGAATCGGAAGTCACCACGGAAAGCGCTCAGCGCAATAAAGACGGGCAATGGATGAAAGAGGGGAAGGTGCTCGCCGTTGAAGTAGAGGGTAGCCCACGTGCCGGTTTCGCGACGCCGTCACTAAAGCTCGAGTTCTTCTCCCCTACAATGAAAGAGTGGGGCTATGAGGATCACGTCCTGCCCGATTATATCCGCTCGCACGTGCATCCTGACAATATCGATTCGTCAAAAAACGAATACGTGCTCGTGCCCACTTTCCGTATCCCCACTCTCATCCACACACGCTCCGCCAACTCCAAGTGGCTCTACGAACTCTCCAACTCAAACCCGGTCTGGATAAGCCCCCCTGACGCAGCACGTATCGGTGTCAAGACCGGACAACTGCTCCGGATCGTGACGCGTATCGGTTACTACGTTAACAAGGCCTGGGTAACCGAGGGTATCCGCCCGGGGGTTGTGGCCTGCTCACATCATCTCGGTCGCTGGCGCCTCGAAAATATGCCGGGGACTGACCGGTGGGCAGCCGCCGATGTCGAGCTTAAGGAAACCGGAAAGGGTCGGTGGCGGGTGCGCCGCACCGGTGATGTCGCCCCATTTTCTTCCGATGATCCAGACTCGCAACGCATCTGGTGGAAAGACGGCGGTGTCCATCAGAATCTGACCTTTCCCGTTCAGCCCGACCCCGTCTCGGGTATGCATTGCTGGCACCAGAAAGTAAAGGTTGAGAAGGCTTATTCCAACGACCGTTATGGCGATGTCGAAGTCGATACCAACAAGGCTTTCGAAGTCTATGAAGAGTGGCTCGCCCTTTCAGAAGCGCCATCCCCTACTCCGGATAACCTTCGCCGACCCCCCTGGTTTGCCCGCACCGTCAAACCGAGTATGAAGGCATATCAGATCACGCCCTCCTCGATGTCGTAGACGTCGAACCAGGTGTAAATCCTTCGGTTACTTGGGATGAACTCCCTGATATACCCTTCGAGAAAGAGTTGCTGGGGAATTGGCAGTTCCGTGATTCGCGTTTGACGCATACGCAGATTCCAGAGCATTATGGTATCGTCGGAAAGTTCGATCTGTCCCCGAATCCATTGGCCGACTTCCTCGTCGCCGGCGCCGGTAGCGACAAATTCTCTATAGGCATCTC
The DNA here is from genome assembly GCA_965215885.1 of Candidatus Moanibacter sp. Classification (GTDB taxonomy): domain Bacteria; phylum Verrucomicrobiota; class Verrucomicrobiia; order Opitutales; family UBA2987; genus CBDCEW01. Next base: position 2,429 of record CBDCEW010000060.1, on the reverse strand, counting down.
CCGTAATCTTCGCAAAGGAGAAGAAATGATTGTCGAGCGGACAATCGTAATGGTATTCACCGATCGTTCCGGCGAGGGCCGCGCGGCATTTGTCCAAAGCGCGCGCTGCAATGACAAAGCCCCCCAGTGTCTCATGAGGGCTGCGAGGGTATTCTACCGCCAGATCTTTGGCGAGGATCTTTACATTTTCGTTCATGAATGAGGTGTGTATACGCATGAGAGTTCAATGTCCACTCTCACAACCCGAAAGTGCGAACTTTGCAGACCTCTCTACCGCCGAGGTCTCCCGAGTGACGAAGACGGGCAACCCACGGCGGCTCCGCCGACCCACTGTTCCTTGCGGTGATAATTCACTCCTGAAGTAGGAGAGGCTTTAAGCCTCGATCCGTACCACCATGATCATCGCGAGGTAAACTCGCTCCTACATCCCTCTCGGGTATTCGAGCTGCATCTTCGAGTCCGCCCAGGGTTTAAAATGGACGAAGTCTTATACATTTTTAAGAAATGTTAAATAATCAGTACTGTCCGGTTATAAGTCAAACAACTCCAACTGTTTAGGAATGCGGTGTTCATTGAAAGTGTAATCGGTTTCTGTAAGTAGTTCAGTCATAGGAGTTTTCTCAAATAGGGTGAAGCTGAGAATCTGTAGGATTTTGTGCAAACTGATCTCCAGGCGAAGGCGTTTGCGGATGATGGCGATGAGCACATAGACGCTGACGGCAATCCAGATTTGAGTCTTCACAGCATTCTCGGAGGTGCCGAAAAAGCTCTTGATGCGCAAGTGCTGTTTGATCCATTTGAAGAACAATTCGATCTGCCAGCGTAAACGGTAAATCTGGGTGATGATTATGGCTGGGAGGGCAAACTGGTTGGTGAGAAACACGAAGCGCTCGGAACTGTCGGGGTCGAGGTAAGTGATACGCCGGAGTCTTTCGGGGTAGGCCTTGGCAGGATAGAAGCTGACCAGGGCAACGGTCTGGTCCGAACGCAGACCGGTTGATTTGTCGACCTTTTGAGAGTAGAGGCGGCGAAACTGAAAGCCGCGGCGGGCGCGTGTGACGAAGAAAGAACCGCATTGTGCGATCCGATAGAGGCGCTCGTAATGCAGATAGGCTCGGTCCATTACATAGTAAGCACCGGCCTCGGGGATGATGAGATCCAGAATGTTTACGTCGTGAACTTTTCCATCGGTAATCTCGATAAAATAAGGGATAGAGCCTCTGAGATCGAGAAGCGTATGGACCTTCACCGCCCCCTTGTGCTTGCGGAAACGTGCCCACGGGAAGAGTGATAGACATAGATCGATCGTGGTGGAGTCCAGAGCGTAGAGCGTATTGTCCAGGTCGATGCCCAGATCCTCGTTTGAATACAAAGGACGAGCCATTGCGATGAGGACCTGTGCAAAGTCGGCGTAGATGCGCCAGTCTCGTTTCTCGTTGGCATCGGCGAGCGTGCTTTTGGATACTCCGCTTCGAATCCCTGCGTGGTATAGTTTTGGTTGTACTGCCCGCAGGCAGGTTTCGATGTCGCGCAGACTCTCCCGGTAGGTCAACTCGGCAAAACCCATGCAGAGAAATTGTTCGAAGCAACTGAACTTTTGAACTTTGTAGTCGCCTCCGTAGCGTTGGACGCAACGATGGAACTGATGGCGCGGAAGATAATCTATGATTTGAGAAAAAACGAATCGACCTGTATACATGATTTGGACCCTCGAAATTTTTGAGAGTCCACAAGGCTTTTTGCAATTTCAAGTCGAAAACAGCAGAAATCATATGTAAAATGTTGGTTATCAATCGATTAACCTGCGTTCCTAGAAAAACAACCGGACAGTAGTGTTAAATAATAATCTATTATCAAATAGTGTTTAACCCGGGAGATCGCGGTTGACAGTAAGGAAGTGGGAATTAACCTGTATGTTTCTATAGACAGGAAAGAACCTGAGAAATGAATCTGTATCACAGCAGTTTGATGATGCGACTTCGCCGGTTAATTGTCGGTGAAGGCATGCGAATGCGCAGGTAAAAGAAGCCCGAATCGGTAGACAATTTTCCGGCCCAAGAGAACAAATGCTCTTGGGCCTTTTTATTTTCCGAAATCCAACATCCACTCAGATTTTCGCATGAAGAAACAGATCTATATCACCACAACAGTTCCCTACGTAAACGCGAAGCCCCACATCGGGTTCGCTCTGGAGCTTCTAGAGGCAGATGCCCTGAATCGCTACTACAAGCAATGCGGATACGCATCTTTCCTCCAGACAGGCACCGACGACAATGCTCTTAAGAACGTCAAGGCTGCGAAGGAGGAGGGCGTGACACCCTCGGAATGGGTCGACCGCAACGCGGCTGCCTTCCGACAGTTAGCGGACATCCTCTCGATCGAATACGACTCCTTCATTCGAACTACGGAAGATCGGTACAAGAGAGCGG
>CBDCEW010000059.1:0-16826 GCA_965215885.1 Candidatus Moanibacter sp. | reverse complement strand
ATAGAGGGTTTCGCGGAAAATGATAGCAGAGAAGCTTCTTCTACAGGTGGCTCTTGCGTTGCTTTATCGACAATTCGAAATCCCATCCCGATTGCCGGCACCAGGACGACAATTGCGAGGGCAGCTAACCATACCCTTCGCTCAGTAGATTCTACATGCTTCAGCCTGCGTTTCATAGCTGATTGCTCCGGCCTAGCAACCTGTCGGACTTTATGCTTCTTTCGGCAGAGTTACTCAGTTTCATTCCGACAGGTTGCTAGCAATAAGAAAATGAATCTGAGAATTGTGGGAGAGTGGTCGAAGTTTTCCTCGGCCGATGTGCTTTAAACGATTTTTCCACGATGAATGCAGGGGCCTCAACTCTATATCGGAGGAATCTCAGCCAAGGACGCAATAGGTATTACAAATTGTCTCAAATCTCAGGTTCATTTTCTTCGAAGGAATCTGTCGGTCTCAATCTTCGTCGGTATCTCAATCTCTCACCTAAGAATCCGTACCTCAGGGAAGTCTAGAAAAGCGAATTCCGACAGAAAACTGAGGTAGTCCGTCAAGGGATTTTTTGAGTTTTTTCTCATGTTGTGTTTACAAGGCGTTGGCATTTGCTTGCTGAAGTCTTTTCCACACCGGTGAACCGGTGCGTTGGAGCGATTGGAGATACTTTTGCTCATCGTAGCGTTCGCTATTTTGCCAACAGCGAAACAGAATGCGGGTCCACTTGAGAGCGAGGGCACGAAGAATGGTTTGGCGGGGTTTGCCCTGTTCTTTTTTGATCTGGTAAAAGGCCTTTGCCCAGGCACAGTTTCGGATCGAATGTTCGGCAAATTCAACGAAACTTTGCCGCACGAAGGTAGGAGCCGCCCACCGCCAGTTGACCATTCGTTTCGGTTGTCCGGTTCTTTTGTCCTGCCCGCTGTTGATCGTGACCGGAGCGGATCCATTCCACTGGGTCATGTTCTGGGCCGTTTCGAAGTGCGAACGATCGGTCCCGAACGCGCACAGCAACCGGGGACTCATGACCTCGCCGGCTCCGGGAATGCCACTGAACACGGCTGCATCGGGATGGCTTCTGAATAGCTCCCTGATACGCTTCTCATACGCTTTGATCTGCGGGCACAGGGTCAAAAGCTGTCCGGCCAACGTCTGTGCTTTTCTGCTGGATGCTTCAATGATGGCTGCATCTTCGGTCAAGGCTCGTGCGTTACCGATCAATTCGAGACGCTCCTGGATTTTGGCGTCACTGCGACAGTTGTGCTTATAGAAGAACTTTCGCAAGACACCCTCCGATGCTCTGTGCAGCTTCTTGAGGGTCGGCCAACGCAATATAAAGTGCAGGCACAGGCCACTGCCTAGATCATCGAACAATTTCAAGACCAAAGGGTTATATTGCTTCAGACAACTGCCCAACTGCTGTTCGAGGCTGGTAGCCTGATCGACGAATCCACGGCGGTCCTCGCACAACAGGTTCAGCTCCCGTGTTTGGGCCGTGTCAGGTATGAAACATTTGGTAAAAAGCTCGGGATGTTTGAGGAAAAACTCCGCGTGTATTTGCGCATCGACCGGGTCGCTCTTGGCCCCTGATGGATACAGCGCCCGGCGATAATCCTTCGCCCTGGCCGCATGCACTGGATAGATATCGACAAACTCCAAGCCCATCAGAAAGTTGATCAACCCTCCTCGCTTCTGGTCCACCACCATGGCCATGCGCTTGCCCACGCTGGCATACTTTTCTCTCATCTCTACGGCAAATTCGTGCAAGCTGACCGCATCCTGCGCCACCTGTCGATGGGTCCCTTTTCCCGTTTCGCTCTCTATGATCCACAGATCGTTTTTCTGATCCGCCCAATCAATTCCTATCACCACACTATATCGATTTGTTTTTTCCCTTTTCTGCATCCCTTTGTTCCTTTAGTTTGTCTTTTTGCTTTTTTCAAAGGCACTGGATGTCCAGGCGAAGTCCTTATAGTTGGATCCTGTTATGAGGATGTAAACTGAGTGTTCGTTTTCGGTCATCCAGGCAGGCCGTCCACTCGAAATTCTGTCGGAAGTCCTCTTCGGACTGATTCCTAAGTTCGTAGTGGACGGCTGCCTTTGAATATTTTCACCCTTAGCCAAACAAACTCTTTGACCCATCGCCAACCACTGATCGGCCAAGTTATTCACAAAGGGGCCTCGCCGAGTTTTTCCTGCGGCTCCACTCGGCCCCTTGGATGAATAACCTGGAGCTACTATAAGATTCCTGGATGACACTCTAGGTTCTTTGACGCAAAGGGAATCGAGAAACCTCATCACTACGGCGATCACAATGCGGTGCTCTGCCGTCTGCAGACTACCTTCCGTTCAATGAATTCGAGTGCATCCGGAACATAAAAAGAACCCACGGCTGCACGATGATTCTCGGAGCATTAGGTGATGATATTGATGGCCTTATGTAAGTTAAAGACGAAATCATCACAGAGTGCGGGAGTGGATTCAGCGCCCATGGAAGACTTGAGGCTGAGAACCAGTTGCCTGCATGCAGCAAGAATTCTGGCTGCGTTATGATTACGGATCATACATCGATCTTCATCGAAGAAGCGATCCCTGGGGTAATGATTTTTATTTTCGATCGACCAATGGTTGCGAATTTTCGAGAGGAACTGTTGAGGGCTCAAATCGGCGGGATCGAGACTGCTTACGTAGTAAGAGCGTTCAGAGGAAGGTTCAGCTTTGTTTGGATAATGGAAGGTGCGTTGCACACAGGCGAACTGGCGGGCATGGGGCAGGCCGGCAGAGGGAGCGCTTAGAGAATGGGTTGCTATTTGACGTATTTCGAGTCGCCCATGGTCATTGTCCACGGTTTGGTGGAGAAAAAGGGGGTGGAGCTGAAGAGATTCTGAGCGTATTGATGCATGTTGGGCTGATTGTCTTTAATTTGAATAACATAGTCAGCACTGAGTTCTTCGACGACGATGTGGGCAGTTTCTTTTTGATTATGCATGGCGTCGAAGGTGAAGGTGGAGCCGTCCAAAATGGGCATCTTTCGCAAGAGAGTCTGGGCGGCGGTGATCTCGTTGGATTTATCGGCGGTAGCGACTTGGGCTAAGGTTTGAGCGCTTTGGTGATCGACTGCGGCCACCAGGTGCAGAGCCTTTGATTCTTCGGTGTTTGTGCCTTTGAGGGTCTTGCCGTCGACGGCAATATCGCGGGGCAAACAGCCGTCTTGTAAGCAGATGAATTCGGTGAGGGTTTTATCGAAGAGCTCGGCCTTTACGTTTTGCAAGACCCGATAGAAGACATCATAGCAAGGGGCCTTATAGCGGCCTGTTTTGGGGTTTTTCCAGGAGCGTAAGGCGCGCAATTGGGCTTGATTGAGATGATGGGCCAGGCGCACGATGCCCTTGAGGGTCTGTTTGCCGCACATCGTGCCGAGCACAATCATGCTCAGGACCGTGGCGAGCCGATATCTAAGGCCCGCTTTACGACGGAAGTCTTCTATCTGATTGAAGCGTTCCCACAGGCTGCTCATCTGTTCCACTTTGAGGCAGACCGCATGGGAGTTATCGGTTTCATTGAGCGCCTGGCTCTGTGCCGCGGGCAATGGCCCTGAAGCGCGCAAAAGCTCAAGGGCATTAGCCTTGAGGGGTTTGACCCAGATCTGCTTGGGACGCTCATGGCGTTGATAGAAATCTTCGCGTTGGCGGCCATATCCCGCGCTCAAGCCCAAGGGCGTCCACCCGCTCGCTTCGTAGCAAGACCTTATCCGAAAAGCTACTGATTGGCCGCAAAGAGGCGCAAAAGGCGCAAGAAAAACTTGAGAAAAATCATTTTGTGGCTTGATAAAAAGTGTCGCAACATGCTAGTGTTTAACAACCTAAGATTAAGAAAGGAGTTAAACATGCCAACATGTGCGACAGAGGAGAACAAAAGCGATAAGACGCCCCTTAGCAACCTCATTCTGCCGGTTCCAGACACGGATTTCCGTGATTTTCTGGATGAAGTTGAAGAATTGGCCGGGTTCGCGGCGCAAATCATCGAGGCGATCGAGAAGGATCTGGACGCCCATGCGCGTGAGAAGAAGAAACTTCGATTGGAAGATCGAGGTTCTTTGAAGGGCGCACAGCGGAGCTGCCGGAGCTGGACATCGAGGAGGAGAATATTCTGGCTGCTGAATTGAATCTTGGGGCAGGCCGGCCGCGGATGCCGGCTTATGCGGTATACGTGTTCGTGATGATTCGAGGGTTTCTGGGTTCGTTGACCACGAAACCGGCACGGCGGTTTGTGCGCGAGTCGATGAGCTTGTACGGATTTTTGCAGAGCGGGGGACTGAGAATGCCGGCGGTGACGACGATTCTGGAGAACGTGAACCTGGTCAGCCATAGGACCCGCGAGTTGATCTTTGATAAACAGATTGGGTTTATCCTCCAGGAGCAATGGGACGATTTCGGGAAGCTGACGATCGACAGCACCTCGGTGAAAGCAAACAGCTGCTGGCCCACCGATGGGAAGATTCTGAGCGGTCTTTTGATGCGGGCCAATCGTTTGGGTCAGAAGTTGCATGTCTTCGGGCTGGAGGATTTTCGCAAGGGATGGGTTGGGCGTTGGCTGGAGGAAATGGACAAGCTGGAGTTTCAGATTTGTCTGGCCGCGGGCAAACCGAAGTCGAAGGGCAAGCTGAAGAAACACTACCGGCGGTTGCTCAAGCGGGGCCGCAAGGCGGCCGACTCACTAACGGGGGAACTGAGCCATCTTGAAGAGGGCCTGTCGATGGATTCACTGCCTCCCACTCGCCGGGAGCTTCTGGAGCGGGCATTGAGCCAGATCAGGGGCGATATTGCCGACGCCAAGCGGGTTGTTGAGTATGCTCATGATCGGGTGTTTCACGAAAAGAAGCTACCGTCCACACAGAAGGTCCTGAGCCTCTCGGACGGATCGGCGGCCTACATCAAGAAGGGCAGCCGCAATCCAGTGATCGGGTACAAGCCACAACTGGTTCGCAGCGAAAACGGTTTTGTCACCAGCCTGATCGTACCGCAAGGCAACGCGGCAGACTCCATTGAGCTGGCGCCGGCCATCGGCGATTCGATCAAGCGCACCGGTGTCATTGCTGAACTGGTCAGCACCGATGACGGATATGCTTCGGCGAAGGGACGCAAGGAGGTGCTGAGCATGGGGGTAAAGCAGATCAGTATCAGTGGGGCGAAGGGCAAGAAGTTGACCACCCCCGAGGACTGGGAGAGCGAGGCGTATCGCGAGGCACGCCGCGATCGCTCCGCAGTGGAGTCGCTGATGTTCACGATTAAAGATGGATTTGCCTTTGGCGAACTCGGCCGCCGCGGCATCGATGCGGTAGGCGATGAACTGCTCGAGAAGGTTCTGGCCTACAACTTCTGCCGCATCATACTGATGAAGAAACGCCGAGGGGAGGAACTGGAACAGGCAGCCTGAATCTGACCGCTTTGAAGCTCAGAGAAAAAAGCACCACGGGATGAGTATGCCTCCAGACAGCGGCAAATATACGTATTGTGCAGCAAGCCACGCCGATGGCCGCTCAATACCTGCTCATCGGCAGCGCCGGCAGCCTAAAACCCGAAACCTGCCAGCCATAGGCTGGTCCGCCCGTGGCGGAGAACCTTAAACCGCCCGCTCGAAAGGCTTTTCGAATGGGGTCTATGCCCCGGTGAATCTGTGGGTCCACGAACGTTTCCGCTACTAAGGGACGATAGCCAAAAGCCTCCTGCCAGTGATCGGCTAAGACTCTCAGGCACATACCCAACGTCTTGGAGGCCAAATTTGCAAGATCCACCCCGGGCAAAATCAGAAAACGCCGGTTCTGTACTACCAGTTTCAATCGTGCATGCCGTTGCGCCCCGTCCCACCCGATCCATTCGTCTCGATCCTTCAGCCGGTAGGATGCGGCCCCCCACAAGAGCAGGCCCATCCATTGCCCGTCGATCTGCGCCACATAGCGCAGGGTCTCTCCTGCGCTGCCCGCACTGTGTAAATAATGATGTTGTTTCAATAGATCATTGAATCGCTCCTGCTCTTCGGGCAGGACCAGACGCAGAGTTAAACGATCTATCGAAGGATTCAGTTGGTAAGATTTTTTGTCTTTCATCCCATCTTAACATGACTGATTCCCTCGGGTTTGTTTAGCTCTTTTTTTATCTTCTTGCTTATCAGCTAGTTGCTTCCTGGAATCCTTTTACCCTGCGGAATGGATCTCCATGCGAAAATAAAGTTTGACTGATTGATAGAATAGGAATAGAGGAATAGGGACAGTCTTATTATATCTTTCAACGAGAAAGTTAGAAGGGGGAATATTCATGCGTAAATCCAGATTGAAGATTATTGGGCGTAGTGCCGTGTATCATTGTATGACTCGGACGGTGAACAAGGAAAAATTGATTGATCGGGTAGCGAAAGAGGTCCTGCGCAAGCAGCTCTGGCAGATTGCGGACTTCAGCGGGGTGGAGGTGATTACTTACTGTATAATGAATAATCATTTTCACGTGCTCTTAAGAATTCCTGATCGGGAGAGTGTAGTGGTTTCCGATGAGGAGTTAATGCGGCGATATCGGGTGCTGTACCCGAAGCCCACAGCCTATCAGCAGGCGGATGCCAAGGTGTTGGAGATGAAGCTTTTAGAAGATGGAGAGGAGGGGAAGGCCCTGAGGAAACAGCTCCTGGATCGGATGCATGATGTCTCCCAGTTCATGAAGACGTTGAAGCAGCGATTTTCGATCTGGTACAATCGTACGCACAATCGAGTGGGGACGCTATGGTGCGAACGGTTCAAGAGTACCCTGGTGGAGGGGACGGATGCTGCATTGCGGATCACGGCAGCGTATATTGATCTGAATCCGGTGCGGGCGAAGATCGTGGAAGACCCGAAGGAGTATCGTTGGAGTGGCTACGGTGAGGCGATGGGAGGGTTTCTCAGAGCTCGCCATGGGATCGAGGAGAGCATCCGTAGAATTGAAGGCGAGGAAATGACCTGGAGGAAAGCGGCGAGCGAGTATCGCAAGTTACTCTACTGTAAAGGTGCCTCACCCTCGCCGAGTGGAGGCGCAAAGATATCCGATGAGGAGTGGAGAAAGGTGATAGAAGAGGGAGGGAAAGTGCCGGTAGCGGCGGCCTTGCGGTGCCGGGTGCGCTATTTTGCGGATGGTGCGGTCATGGGTTCGGAAGAATTCGTTCAAGGCATATTTGAGGAGTTCAGAAATCAGTTTGGGGCGAACCGAAAGAGCGGTCCCAGGCGGATGAAAGGGAGTGGTTGGGAGGGCCTGACTGTGCTGCGCGATCTTCGACGGGAGGTTTTCGGGTAGAAATTCGTGCGAGGGCACGGATTTCTTGGCATTTCGCCGCGCGAAATTAAAGAGATTGAATGGAATGTGAATAAGAGTGTCTTGCGTTGTCTCGGGACCTTTCCAGATTGAAGGAGTGGCGAGAAAACTCCGCAAAAAGAAAAAGACGAAGACTCGGAAGCGGAGGGAGCGGATGCGGAGGGAGAGGCGTCACGCCTTGGGCTGCGCAATTATTCTTCTGGACAGCGAACCCATTCGGCGAAAGCGAATCGGAGTTTACCGGCGATTGAAACGGGCGCTGGAAAAAGCGCGGGCAGAAGAGGAACGTTTCGAGCTGGAGGATGTCCCGGCCTTTACCTCTTGGGTACACAGGAATTTTGGAGAGCGGCTTTCAAAGATCCGCGAACTCGAGGCCGAAGCGAAAGAAAAGGAAAATCTGGTGAATGCGATCCATCTGGAGGTCTCGTTCAAGGGCGGCAGCTATTACGCGGCCTATCAATGTGTCCTAAAACGGCGCGAGGCAGGAGACTTCGGGGAGGAAGACGAACCTTTTTCGCCAGAGTTTGGTGATGAAGAAGGGGAGATTCCGGAGTACGGCGACGAGAGCAATTTTTTCGAATCAGAGGCCGATTTTGTCGAGTCTTTCGCGGACGCATTTTTTGAGAACGTATTTTCTGAAGTATTTGAAGATGAAACTGAGGAAGAGGCCGCACGGGAGGAGTTTCACCGATCGCTCGGGTTGGACGGCAGGAGGCCAAAGCGAATCAATATTCCGAAATTGAAGGACATGTACAGGCGCCTGGCGCTGCGCCTTCACCCCGATAAGAATCCGTCTGCAGGCGAAGAGCGTCTCCAGTTGTGGCACGAGCTGCAGGGCGCGTATGCCGATGAAAATATGGATGCTCTGTTGCGTGTTGAGGCAAAGTGCGACATTCACTATGACACCGTTTCCGATCATACGACAATTTCCTCGGTGGACGACATCGTTGAAGAGACGCGAGAGATGCTGCGGGCAGTCCGTGCATTTCTAACTGAGGCGAAAAAGGAACCGGGTTGGGGCTTTTCGGGGGGAGAATGCAACATCGATGCACTCACTTTATCGGTCGAATCGGATCTCTGGCAAAGGGAATCCTGGCTCCTGCGCCTCACTGAGGAACTCGATGACACTCTCAAGCAATGGTCACAGAAGCCTCGACGGCGGCGAAAAAAGAGAGGGCGTTCGAGGAGAAGTGGCAAAAGCGGAATGGGCGCGCGGCAGGATTCGCGAGCTGGGGAAGAGGCAGAGGCCGCGCCGTTTCAGGTGGAGTTTCCCTTTTAGTGGGAAATTCGCGCGGTAACGCGAATTTCTAAACTATCCGCGGTGCGAAATGAGGGAGGCGCGGAAGAAAGAGGAACAAGGCCCCGTTGGGCCTTTTGGGCCCAATCTGGGCTCAATTTGATGTATGCTCCAATATGGACACTTTCGCTTTGGGATGGGTATGGAGGATGCCGTGAATTCCTTGCACGGTACTGCGGTCTACTTCGCGAGCATAAACCTCATCCCAAAATTTTACTTCGTTCTGGAGATCTTCACTGAGGTCTTCCAGGTAGATTTCGTCTTTTCTACCACAGAAGAGTCGGTCGAAAATGCGATCTTCCACCGCATAAATCTCAAATCTGCTGTTTAGCGCCCCATCAACGTAAACTTCTCGGTATCCCTACGAGTCATATTGACGGGCCCATCACGATGATACCGTCGGTGAGGAAGTAATCATCCGGTGCCTCAACGAAAGTGTGGGTAATTGCAGGAAGATCTCCGCTTCCGAGATCGATGCGGAAACTAGAGTTGCGAATTGATCTTTGGCCGTGCACGGACTGAATTGGAAACGGATAGGCAACACCATTAGTGTTTATTTGGAACGCACCAATCGCTTCCGCGAAGTCGCCGCCAGTTACCAGGAGATTCTTAATCGTCGGCGAATCGTAGGGGGTCAGGCTGGAATGGCGCTAAGATAAGCCAAAAATAATTGTAAAAAATATGTAAAAAGCTTGTACTATGACCGTTAGTAGGCTAATCTTGTTGTATGAAAAATATGACAAGATTCCTGCCTGGGTTTAATCACATTCTATGCGGTCGCCCGCCTAAGTCGGCCCTGGCACAATTAAAGCAAAAACTGGCTCATCTAAGAGAGTCAACTCTATCGGAGTTGTCGGATCTGTTTGATCGGTGGATTCCTCTGGGAGTTTTGCAACCCAAGAGCGAAAAAGAAAACAGCCGGGAACGAGTCTACTCACTCAGAACGACCTTCTGGGGCTTTCTGTTCCAGGTGCTCTCCCCGCAGACAGCCTGCCGGGAGGTCGTCAGAAAGGTGCAGAGCTACTGTAGTGAGCGGGAGTTGAACCTGCCCAGTTCCTCCACCTCGGCCTATTGCCAGGCACGTCAGCGCATAGGTATAGAGGACTTACAAAAGATCGGTGAAGAGGTCAGCGAGCAGATACACAAGGAGGTAAGGCAAGCGCAGCGGTGGAAGGGGCACGAGGTCAGAGTGATAGACGGTACTGGGATCAGTATGCCCGATACCGAGCAGAACCAGAGGGCCTTTCCCCAACCCGGGGGGCAGAAAGAGGGGTGCGGATTTCCCGTCATGCTTCTGGTGGGCTGTTTCTGTTTGGCCAGCGGGGCCTTGCTGCACTGTGTCGAGACCACCTTAAAAAACCATGAAAGCGGCATTTTGCGCAAATTCGTTGGGTATTTGAAAAAAGCAGAGGTGGTTCTGTGCGACCGCGGTTATTGCTCTTATGCCAATCTGGGGCTGCTTCTAAACCATCAAATGGACGCGGTCATGCGCCTGCACCAAAGGCGCAAATGCGACTTCCGTAGCGGCCAAACACTGGGCCGATACGATCGGCTGGTGACCTGGAAAAAACCGCAGAGACAGCACGGGTTCAGCCCGGAAGAATGGGCTCAATTACCGGCCGAACTGACTCTGCGAATGGTGCGTTTCTTCGTTCAGATCAAAGGATTCCGTACCCGAAAGATCGATCTTGTGACCACCTTTACCGACCCCCTCCAATACACCGTAGAGGATCTGGCCGATCTCTACTTCCGCCGCTGGTCAGTGGAACTGTTTTTTCGCGACATTAAAACGACTATGAAGATGGAAACGGTACGCTGCCTTACTCCCGAAATGGTGCGTAAGGAAATCCAGCTGTTCTTTATCGCCTATAATCTCATCCGCGCCCTCATGCAACACGCCGCCACCCTCTATCAGCGTGACCTGCATCGGCTCAGCTTCAAGAGCACGGTCGACACCGTTCGGCAGTACTGCACCGCTCTGAACGCCACCCGCAAGCAACCTCGAAAGCAACAACGCATCATTGACGAGATGGTTCTGATTATTGCCGAGGAGACTGTTCCACTACGAGAACACCGCAGCGAACCACGAGCGGTCAAACGAAGACCGAAACCTTACCAATTACTAACGAAGCCGCGAGGGAAAATGAAAGTCTCGCGCTCGCGCAGAAACAAAGGCAAAAATCGTCGTTAATCGGGCTTATCTTAGCGCCATTCGGGTCAGGCTGCGAAATGTTGGATTGAGACGAGGCCTTGCGGTGTCTGGTATTTTACATGAATAGTTCGGAAACGAAGGAATGGGAGTAACGATCTTGAAGGGGCACAGGCAGTGGAAACGGAAAGGTCGCCGGTAGGCTCACTACAGGTGCACACAACTCCTGCAGTGACAATGTCAGGGACTTTCGGTGCCAACAGAGAAAATAGCGGTAATTACTACAGAGCGCTGAGCAAAAAATAAACGCAATTATTAAGTTTTGGACTTGCTTTAGCCTCTAAATCGCCCTATTTCCCGAACAAAGAGCGAAAACGCAGGATAGCGAATGGAAAGGAAAATGAACTATGAGTGAGGAAAGACAGATGCAATTGAAACATGATATTGAAGTCTTGCAGGATCGAGTTGAGATCCTGCAGGATATACTTCTTTTATCTTTAGACGATCCTGCAAGAAAGCGTCGGATTGAAGACTATCTCGATGGTATGCACAACGCTATAAGAGAGGACAGAATTCATAGATCAAGCTCTTTCGAACTTCATCTGAATAAGTTGCGTGATCGTCTTCTTAGCCCGCCATAAGACGAGGGTGCCTCTCTTTTTTTTCTCATCAAGGAGGCTCTCAATCATCTTCTCTCCCCACTTTTCAGTGGCTTTAAACTTCTCCTCATCGATTTTCCCAACCACTCTTCTCACTATCCGTTCAACCGTTGATTCTAATTCTGAATCAATAACTTCTGATTTCATAAGGTAAACAAACTAGACTAGCCCGGATCAATGTCAATTACTTTCAACCCCCAAGCAGATTGCGATTGAATTCCTGAAGGTATCGGTTTGGCCCCTGTGGTTATACTTGAAGCACGCTTCGGCGAGATAGAGGGGCATATACTTCTCACTGTAGTGATGATGCTGGCCTATCCAGGCTCGTTTGACAAGGGCCCAGAAGCCTTCGATTCCGTTTGTGTGAACCAACCCCTCGACGAACGCCATCGAGTGATTGATTACGGCATGGAACATATGGCGGCCGATCGAGCGATAGGCTGGGTTCTCATCGGTCATCAGGATCGTTCCGTCTTTCTCGACGAAGCGCCTGATAAACCGACCCAATCCTATCGAGTCTAAATCGGTGGACCCATTGGCCATCCGAGCATAGACGCGGCCACCGCGTTCCAGAGCACCGACAACCGGAGTTTTCGAAGTTCCCTTGCCTCTCGGGGAGGGAACTCTGTTTTCCACCTTATTGCTCTTGCGTGGCTTGCCTCCGATATAGGTCTCATCGACTTCCACAATCCCATGAAAGAGATCCCTTTGCTTCGGATCGAGAGCCATAGCTGTTCGTATCCGCTGCATGATCGACCATGCCGTTGCCTGATACATCCCTAAATCGCGAGCGATTTGGCAGGAGCTCACCGATTTCTTGGCATTCAGCATCAAGGCCAGAATGAGAAACCACTTTTGCAAGGGAACATGGGTCCGGTGGAACACCGTTCCCGACCGTCACGGCAAAGGACTTATGACATCCCCAGCACTGCCACCGACGGATCTTGCGCTTGTCGTCACGATGTCGGCAGGTCTTACGTCCACCGCAATAGGGACATATCGCTCTCCCGTTCCACCGGACCTTCTCCAGGTAGGCAGCTGCTTGCTCGTTGGTTTCGAAAGATTGGAACACTTCGATAATATTCATACCTATAAGAAATAGGGGAATCACCACCCCGTCAAGTCCAAAACGCTATAATTCCGTCAAAAATAGTTCGATGCTACGCCCGAAAAGTAGCGGATCGCTACGCGTGCATGTAGCGCATCTCGAGGTGAAGGCAGATTCACCGAGAAGCAACGGCATGAAGCACGAGCAAGGTAGGGTCTGCCTGATGAAAATAGATAATCATGGCAGTTATGAAAGAACCCGAAGCCTCTGGCTTCGACACCGGAGCCCTCGCTCCCGCTGGCACATTCGTTGCCACCTGTCTCGACGTTCAGGACCAGTTTGGTGTTGATCGTCCGAAATTCGAGAACCCGCAGGAAATCGAGAAGCTCGATGTTACGGGCTTCCTTTTCGGGTTCCGCGGTCAGGACGGCCAGACCTACAAGGTCCAGACCTTCGAATTCCGCATCAGCGGATCGCCCAAGAGCAACCTGTTCAAATTGCTGACCAGTTGGCTCGGCCATCCGCCGAAGTATGGTTGGGACTACTGCGAACTTCGCGGCCAGGGCGCCGATGATTACCGTGGCCCACAGGGAAAGCCGCGAGGGGACGAAGACCTACGCCAACATGGTCGGCATTTCTCCGGTCATCGACCAGCTCAAGCCGCAGGTGCTCCCGCTTGAAGCCTTCGCCCAAGCTCAGGCTCCCGCTCCGCCGGCTGCGCCGCAGCAGGCATGGAATCCCGCGGTCGATCCGCAGGAGAACGGCCCATTCTAAGCGGAGTTCGCTGATCATGGCAGTTCTCAAGAAAGATCAGAGCCAGTCCACGCACTGGTATAAAGCCGACGGGTCGCCCTGTCACCGCTTGCCTCGCGCGGGCGGTGACGGGCTCCGGCCCACCACGCTCCGTGACGCGAAACGGCTGCGCCTGTCCGAGAAGGGCAGGCCCGGCTTCTGGCTCCTGATTCACTCCGACGACTTCACCAAACTCTAATAAATTACGAAGATGGAAACACCTTTGCCCACCCAACCGAAACTCGTTGACGCCAACGGGCTCCTCGAAGCCCTTTTCGACGAACAGAGCCGACCGTCCTTGCGCTGGCTTCGCCAGATGCAGGCCCAGCGGAAAATTCCCTACGTCAAGATCGGCCACTTCGTCCGCTTCGACGTGGAGAAGGTCCGGGCCGCGCTGGACGAGAATTGCACCGTCAACCCTCGACGCCGGTAAGCGATGACTTGTCCAAAGTCACCACCCGCACCGAGACTGGCCCCCGTCTTGCCGCGCTCCGTGGATTCGACACATCCGAAACTGGCGGAAATCGAATCGTATGCTTCGGGTCTTGGAGACGATGCGTGACCGTTGCCGACCGGATGGCTCACTCCCGTTCTCGCTGAAGTATTTCGGCGCGATTGCCACCGGTCGATGGTCCGGGGATGCCGGCCTCAATCTCAAGAACTTCAACCGAGAGCCGCTTCACGGTGTCGATCCGCGCCGCTGCCTGATCGCTCGACCAGGCCACAAGCTCCTCATCGCCGACCTTTCCCGGATCGAGCCGCGTGTCCTCGCGTGGATGGCGGGCGACTTCGACTTGCTGGAGAAAATACGTGGAGGGCTGACGATCTATCAGGCCCACGCGGAAACTTCGATGGGTTTCACCGGAGCGAACTTGAAGAAAGAGGACCCGCGTCGCTACCTCTTGGCGAAATGCCGGGTGATCGGTCTCGGCTACGGTGCCGGAGCCAAAACCTTCCAGAACCTCGCCAAGACCTACGGTCCGGAAATCACGCTCGCCGAGGCGAAGGCCACCGTAGACGACTTCCGTGCGGCCAATCCACGCATCACCGGGTTGTGGCGGAATCTCGAAAACCAGATGCGGAGCCGCCATGGCCATACCTTTTTCGTGCGTCTGCCAAGCGGTCGCGGGATCCACTACTTCAACGTTCACGCTTTCGATAGCGGCATCACCGCTGCAACGGAGCGGGGCGGGCGCCGCTTCGAATGGTATGGCGGAAAACTCACCGAAAACGTGGTCCAAGCCACTGGTCGCGATGTCTTCGCCGAGGGATTGCTCCGTATCCACCAGGCCGGAATTCGGATCCTTTGGACCGTTCACGATGAGGTAATCTGCGAAGTGCCCGAGGATCCGGAAGTCACGCCCGATATTGTCACCGGTTTGCTCGCCCGGACTCCGACATGGATGCCAGGTCTGCCCGTCGCTGCCGAGGGCATCGAAACACAAACCTACTGCAAGTGAGGCACCGATCATGGCGATTCTTTCAGGACTTCCACCGGCCCTCACCGAGGCACTCAACAATCCCGCCGGTCAAGGGCAGTCGCAACGTGTGGCTGTTCACCGTCGCCAAGCGGGCACGCCATTTCGCTTCGCCGGAGAAGGTCCGCAGCTTCCTTCGCAAGGTTGCGTCCCGTTGGGACGACCGCGACTTCGGTCCCGAGATCGACCGCGCCGTCGCCCGGACCTACTCGGAAAAGCCAAGGTTTCCGGGAAATCGGCGGATCCCCGCTTGGCCGGACTTCAATCCGGCCGCATGGGAACGGCGCAAGCATCACCCGGTTCCATTCTCCGAGACGCCGCTGGAGGTCACCGCCGAGATGGTGGTCGATCGGCTTTTTCCCGGCGATCCCTTGGTCTGTGCCGCGCTCGACACCCGATCCGCGCAGACTCAGCCCCGCGATGCATGGCGGGGCAAGGAGGCGGCGCTTCAATTCATCGTCGCCAACCCGATGACCGCGGGGACCGGCCTCAATCAATCAGGTCGCGTCTCGGCACGTTGCCACGACAACGCCACGAAACAGCGCACCTACCTGGTCATCGAGTTCGACCGGGGAACACTTGCCGAACAAGCCGCGATCCTTGGTTCGCTGTCCACCAAACTGACTCCGCTGACGCTGGTCGTTTGGTCCGGGGGCAAGTCGCTGCACGGCTGGTTCCAGGTCCAGCAAATCTCCGAGTATGCCAAGCTCCGCTTTTTCCGGCACGCGGTTTACCTCGGAGCCGATTCGTCCCTCTGGGACCCGGCCAAGCTCGTGCGTATGCCCGGAGGCCGACGCGACAACAGCGAAACGCAACACGTCCTCCACTTCAATCCAAACCCGTTTCATGAATGACTGCATCGCGGAATTTTACCGATCTCTGGCGGGAAATCGAAGATCCCGACTTCCACGCCATCGAAAATCAAACCCATCCCGCATCGAAGCCCTTCACCGTGCTTTCGGGCGCGCAACTCCGTAGCGTATCGGTCCCGCCGAAGGTCGACGTCCTGGGCGATGGCGTGATCGCGCTCGGGCAACTCACCACGCTCATCGGGCAGGGTGGCACCGGCAAGAGCCGGATCGTTATGCAGACGGCCATTTCGCAAGTCATGGGCTGGCCCGTCGCCGGAATGCCTACGCACCCGGAGCCACTGCGCCATCTCCTGATCGGCACCGAGAACAGTATCTACCGTCAGAAATCCGACTACCTGAAAATGACCGCCGCGCTCACACCTAATCAAAAGGCCTTGGTCGATGCCCATGTCTTCTTCCATGTTGTCTGGGAGATTGACGATGCTTTCATCAATCTCGGCTCCGACGACATCCGAAAGAAGTGGCAGGACACGATCGAGTCGACTCAACCGAACTGCATCTATGTCGATCCGTTCGGCGAGGTAAATGTCGGCGACATCAACAAGGACGTCGATGTCCGGCAGACCTTGCGTGAACTGACCAAGGTTTGCCGCCTCTTCGATCCGACCACTGCCATCATCATCGTTCACCACGGACGCACCGGGCGGCAAAACATCGCCCAAGCAGTAGGGTGGGACAAGGGAAACTTCGCTTTGGGTTCCAAGGCCCTCTACTCGGGAGCGCGGTCCCAAATCAACATCGCTCCCGCAGATCCCGACGACCATTCCCGCATCGTCGTTTCCTGCGGCAAGTCGAACGACGCCAAACCCTTCGACCTGGTGGGCCTCAAGTTGAACGAGGAGACGATGCTCTATGATATCGATCCGAACTTCCATCTCAATGCCTGGAAAGACGACGTTGAGGGCAAGCGGTCCAATGCGAATTTCTCCATTGCCGAGGCCGCTGAAACTCTTGCCGACGGGCCGAAGAAAAATCGGCGAGATCCATGCCGCTCTTGGCGGAGAGGATTCCGGCTCCAAACGATCGCTTCAGCGCATCCTGCTCAAGGGGAAGAAGGAGGACTACTTCCACACCGGCAAGGACGGCTACAAACTCACCAAAAAAGGAGAATCCCTGAATTCATAAATTACTATGAACCAATGCCCTGCGAAACCATCACGACACTTTCCGCGACACCTCGCACGACATGTCGCAAAGGCCTGTCATGCG
>CBDCEW010000058.1:0-11535 GCA_965215885.1 Candidatus Moanibacter sp. | reverse complement strand
TACCCCGAAACGCCGATCGATCTGACAATGAACTATGCAACCCATTGATCATGAATAGGTTGAGAAATACAGGAACTTTCAGGGCGGCAGTCATCAACACGATATTCTGTATACCACGCTCGTGACTCAGCTCAGGCTTACAGGCAAAAAGAGCTATTTCGATTTCAGACATTGATCTCAGTCCGTATCGGATCCTGTGGGAACGTCGGACGCAGTTTGATCCGCCGATAACGCATCATTGAGAATCTCAACGCAACGCGACAATTCCTCATCCGTGGCATTGTAGGGTGGCAGTAATCGTATCGCGTTGCCGGCGGCCGGAACAGTCAACATGCCACGGTTGCGAAGCTCCGCAATCAGTTCTGTCGGATCTTCATGCGTGACGACGGCGACGTGGTAACCCCGGCCCCGGACCTCTTTGAGATGTTGAGAATGCCTCTCCGTAAGCGCGTGCAGCGAGTCATGCCATCCGACGCTCTGCTGCCGAACGCGCTCCATAAGCTTCTCCTCCTCCATGACTTCGAGGACCGCGAGGGCGGCGGCGCAGGCGAGGGGAGAACCCCCGAACGTGCATCCATGGGATCCGGGCTTGAAGAGTGAGGCATATTTCTGATCAAACCAAACTGCTCCGATGGGAAAGCCTCCGCCGAGACCCTTGGCCATTGCTATGGCATCGGGTCGGATGCCGGAGTGTTCAAAAGCAAAGAATTTCCCGGTCCTTCCAATGCCACATTGCACTTCGTCAAGCAGCAGGAGAATGTTATTGTCGCTGCAGATTTTGCGAATCCCACGAAGGAATTCGTCGGTGCACGGAAAAATCCCGCCTTCGCCCTGAATTGGTTCGAGCAGGATTGCGGCGGTATCATCATCGATTAGATCCGCGAAGCTATCGAGGTCGTTCAGTTTCCCGAAACTGAATCCCTCCAACATGGGCCGAAATCCGCCCTGAACCTTTTCTTGAGGAGTGGCGGCCATGCCGCCGAAGGTACGTCCGTGAAATGCCTCTTCCGCGGCGATAATCTTAAATCTCTCCGCCTCCTTTTGAGACTGTTCCCTTCCGTAAAGGCGCGCCAATTTTATGAGGACTTCATTCGCTTCGGCGCCGCTGTTGCAGAAGAAAAGCCTACCGGGTCCGGCCAGTTCGACCAGCTTCTCAGCCAGTTTTGCCTGATTTGGGATTCGATAGAGATTGCTGCAATGAGTCAGCGTCTCGAGTTGGACCACAATTCGCTTTACCCAGTGCGGGTGGCAGTGGCCAATGGAAGTCACCGCAATTCCCGAGCAGAAATCGAGATACTCGTTCCCTTCATCGTCCCAGACTTTAGCTCCGGAGCCCTTAACCAGGGTGAGCGGAGCTTCGCCATAGTTTCCTAGTACATACTCCCGATAGAGATTCGTATAATCTGTTTGTGCTGCGCTCATTTGATTTAGATTTGCGTGTATTTTTTCGGTTTAAATTTGGTTAAGGGACGTTGACTTGACTCAATTATAATCGTGCGCGGAGCGCCCGATCCACCTCTGTAAGGCATATCAGTGGTGGAACGACCCCTCCGGGGACGTTTGAATTAGTAATGAAGATGTGAATATACCAAGAAACATTCACTAAACTGTCACTATCTCAGTGCCGATTCCCATGTCCGTAAAAATCTCAAGGAGGATGCTGTGAGGCATTCGTCCATCGACAAAGTGCACCCTGCGAACGCCGTCTTGTATAGCAGCTACTGCACTATCTACCTTTGGCAGCATGCCTTTGGCAATGACTCCGTTTCGCCTCAGCTCCTCCGCCTCTTTAATCTGCAAAGTCGAAATTATGGTTTCCCGGTCGTTTTGATCGCGCATTAATCCGGGGACGTCGCACAAGTAGACAAGCCGCCGCGCCTTGAGAGAGCGCGCGACATGGGAAGCCGCAGTATCCGCATTGGTATTGTAAACAGTACCTTCGCCATCGGTAGCGATACATGAGATCACAGGGGTAAATCCACCAAGGAGAGCGTTCTCGATCACTTCGAGTTTGACTGCCTCTATTACTCCTACAAAGCCCAGGTCGATGGACGTTCCATCATCAGATTGTTCCATCCATTTGCGGCAGAGGAGAAGCTCATTTCCGGGAAGGCCGAGGGGGCGTCCATTCTGAGATTCCAGAAGGGCACAGACTTCCGGATTCACGATCCGATTCAGTGTGCGCTCGACAATCTTGATCGATTCTTCACCTGTCACCCTGAGGCCATTTATAAACTCGGGCACCAGCCCTGCTTCCTCCATGGCCCTGCTGATTGCCTTACCGCCGCCGTGAACAATAACGACGTTGATTCCCACCGCGGCCAGAAGAACAATATCCCTCGCAACGGATTCACGTATCGATGGGTCCGGATCGTCCATGAAGCTGCCGCCGTATTTGACAACAAAGGTGGAGCCCTTGAACCGCTGGATGTAAGGGAGTGCTTCGAGGAGGACTTCGGCCTTAGTAATTTCGTCAATTGTGGTCATGTCACTACACTTTTTCGCTTTTGTTGTAGCTTACGTAACCTTCCGTCAGGTCGGTGGCGAGGAGACGGAATGATCCCTTTCCGAGATTGAGGTTGAATTGGATGCTGAATCGATCCGCACTTACGATCCTGTCCCATTTGGATTCGTTCCCGAAGATCGGCTCTCCCTCCACAACGACCGGAACCGGTTTCTTCTTCGGCGTTGCCGGATAGGATCGATAAGCCATCTCAAGCTTCTCTTCTTTTACCTGTGCTCCCGCATAGCCGACAGCGTCGAGGATGCGACCGTAATTGGGATCGTTTCCAAACCACGAAGTCTTAACGAGGATGGAGTTGCCCACGGCGCGCGCGATCTTTTCTGCATCGCCTCGAGTAGCAGCGCCTTCGACCAGGAGTTCCACCACTTTTGTGATCTTCTCTCCGTCACATACGATCTTCTCTGCCAGATCGGAGCAGACATGTTGGATGGCGGCTGTAAAGCGTTTCAGCAAGAGTTCGCTCGATGCAGCGACTTTGATACCGGAATGACCGTTCGCGAGCAGGAGAACGGTGTCATTCGTGCTCCGGTCTCCATCAACCGTAATGGCATTGAACGAATGCGTCACGGCTTCTTTAAGCGTCTTTTGCAAGAGGGTGCGGCTGACCAGCGCATCAGTCGCAACGAAAGCGAGCATCGTTGCCATTTGCGGATGAATCATACCGGCGCCTTTCGCCATTCCGCTTACGGTGAGGAGTTTTCGTTTCCACGGTATCTTCACCGTGACCACCTTAGTCGCTGTGTCTGTGGTTAGGATGGCGCTGGCCGCGTCGATACCATGCTTTGCGGAGTAGCCCTTTGTTTCGGAAGCAGCCTGTATGCCTCGCTTTAATTTGCTCATTGGCAGCGGTAGTCCAATGTGACCCGTCGAACAGACAAGAAAAGAGTCCGGGCCCGTCGCGCAACCCTCCTGAGCGATGGTCGCCATCGCTTCCGCGTCGACCATACCGCCCCTTCCGGTCCAGGCATTGGCGTTTCCGCTGTTTGCGATTATGCCATGAACGGATCCATTCGCATTGAGGACTCGCCGGCACAACTTAACTGAAGCCGCGGGGACACAATTTGTCGTGAAGACTCCGGCCGCATTACAGGGCAGCGGCGAGTAGACTAATGCTACGTCGAGCCGTTCATTATTCAGCCCGCGGATGTCGCAGGAAACTCCCGCAGCCTCGAATCCAGGCACATCGGTGATTCCACGTGACCGGTTTTCCCTAAAAAGCTCCTTCATAGCTATTCTTCCATGATGAGTGAATTCTCCTGAAACCACACTTTCAGACGAGGCCTTCTGTTTCGGAAAATCCGTACCAAAGATTCATGATTTGGACGGCCTGGCCCGCTGCCCCCTTCAACAGATTATCGAGCGCGGATGTAATCACATAGTTGCCTGTCCTCGAATCATAGGCCGCTGAGATATCAACTCGATTCGTGCCAATGACGTGGGCGGTATCGGGAAACGTTCCTGTGGGCAGCGGGGATACAAATGGCGCGCCATCAAAACATTCGCTCCATGCACGATAGAGCTGCTCGATTCCACTCTCAACCGCTCGCACCGT
This sequence comes from Candidatus Moanibacter sp., assembly GCA_965215885.1. Taxonomy (GTDB): domain Bacteria; phylum Verrucomicrobiota; class Verrucomicrobiia; order Opitutales; family UBA2987; genus CBDCEW01. The sequence continues at coordinate 7,459 of CBDCEW010000058.1, read as the reverse complement.
TGTCGTTGTCGCAATCCCGCGAATCATCGGTGCCAGATGTGGTGAGAACTGGATGACGACCGGTTCGCCAGCCGTTGCAGACAACTGCTCCTCCGTCTCCAAGAGGTGTCGATGTTTCGGAATACCGTAGGCCACTGAACTCTCGTTGCGCTCAGTGAAGCTGTAGAATTCGGTCGACTTCTTGCCCGCTCCACTGACTCCGCTGAAGCTGCTCACGACAATGCTCCCAAGGTCGACGAGCGCTTCGCTTACCAGCGGCAATAGCGGGACGAGGATACTGGTTGGGTAGCACCCCGGACAGGCGATGAGCCGATAGTCTTTCCACCCATTGTCTGTGAGTTCGGGGATTACGAAAACTGACTGCGACAGGAGCTCTGCGTTTGGGTGCGGGTTGCTGTAAAATTCCTCGTATCGTTCCGCTGAATCCAACCGAAAGTCCTCGCTCAGATCAATGACCCTCTTTCCCGCCTGAATTAGAGGCCGGGCGTACTCGGCAGCGGTGCCGTGAGGGAGCGCAAGGAAGAAGAGTTCGACTTCCTTCGACTCCGCCAGGTGCTGCGGATTCGGAGGAGAGAATTTCATTCCTCTTAACTGGCCGCGCAATCCGGGTAGGACGTCTTCTACGGGGTCGCCCTGATGTTTGCGTGAAGTCACAATTGACAAATTAACCGTTGGGTGCCGTGCGACGAGGCGCACCAGTTGTTCGCCAATGTACCCTGAGGCTCCTATAATTCCGACTTTCATGGGATGTCTATTAGATTGATTGTTCGTATTCCAATATTCCAATTCTTTTCTCGTAAGTCAGGGTCCAAAAACAACGAAACCCTCCGAGGCATCCGATTACCAGGGAGGGTAACATTCTTTAAGAACCCCTGACAGGATGCTATCTCTTAGAAAACTGAAATCTCTTGCGAGCGCCCGGCTGGCCGGACTTCTTACGCTCTTTTTCGCGCGGGTCGCGCTTTAGGTGTCCAGCCCTTTTGAGTGGGATTCGCCATTCAGGATTGCATTTCTCCAGGGCGCGCGCCAGGGAGTGGGCGATCGCACCGGCCTGGCTGTTTGGCCCTCCCCCTGAAACCTTTACGGTTGCATCAAATTGCTCAAGCGCCTCTACCGTATTGAGGGGATCCACGGCGGCCTTCAGGAGTGCCTCGTGGAAACAGTATCGTGAGATGTCCCGACCGTTCACGGTAATTTCGCCCTTACCGTTTGGTTTCAGTCGAGTGCGCGCCGTCGAAGTCTTGCGGCGGCCCGTCGCGAGAAAGAATTCTCCATCTGTGGCACTCATCTTATGAACTCAGAGCACGAGCGGTTCGGGCTTCTGAGCCGCGTGCGGATGATCTGTCCCGGCGTGAATCTTCAGCTTCTTTATCATCTGTCGCGCCAGTCGGTTCTTCGGTAGCATGCCTTTGACGGCGTGTTCAAGAATAAAAGTCGGCTTGGACTCACGCATCTGTTCTACGGTGCGGTACCTTTCGTTTCCCATCCATCCACTGTAAAACATATATTTCTTTTGTTTTTCTTTCTTTCCCGTGAGTTGAATCTTATCCGCGTTGATAACAATGACAAAGTCTCCCGTATCCACATGTGGCGTGTATGTGGGCTTATTGCGTCCACGCAGAATGTTGGCAATCTTTACTGCCAGGCGTCCCAATACCTCATTCGAAGCATCGATTAGATACCATTTGCGCTGAACGTCAGCCGGCTTTGCTAGATAGCTTTTCATTCCCAATGCAAAAGGGAGCAATAGCTAGCGCAAGTGGGTGCCTTGTCAATCTATAATTGCCCGGAAAACTCTAGTAAGTTTGCAGGGGAGAAGATGGCGCAAGAGACAACAGCGGATAAGAGAGGAAGAGTATACCCACGGATGGCTCCGCAGTACCACGGATGGAAAGAATGAAAGTGGAAAGGGAGAGAGAGTCCCGGCAGGCCGGGAAATGAAGGGCAACGAATGGGAAGAGGGTTTCCCAAGGGATAGGACAGGACTTCGACGAGACAGTCGACTCGCTCGTCGCGGCATGCCGGGATTGGATCGCTGACTTGACCCAATTGTCATCGTGCGCGGAGCGCCCGATCCACCCGTAGCAAGGATGTTAGTGGTGGAACCCGTCTTCGTTGCGCGAGCGCAACTACGCCGAGGCAGGCGGCCCCCTTGCCACGCCGTAGCTCTACCAAGTGGGATTCCGGTCGGCGCGGAGGCGGGTCCGGGGACGTTTGTTTCAATTTCCTAATGAGCAAAGGCTGTTACGAACCTATTGGCAAAAGAGCTAGATACCCAGTCCACGGTTAGCCGGGACGGGGAGTATTCATTGGGATTGAATTCCGGGCTTAAAAGGGGCTTTTCTTATCCGATAGATTCGGTTAGTTTTGTGAGCGGGTCAGATTCTCGGAACTTGGGACAGAGCATTAATGGAGATAGCAGAACATGAGCGAAGCAGGTCAAATTGTTGCGGCGCCGGCGAGTAGCCAACTCGAAGAGATTAAGAAGCATACCACTGTGGTTGCGGATACAGGAGATTTTGGTTCTATGAGGGTGTACGAGCCGCGAGACGCGACCACCAACCCATCCCTCATTTACTCAGGCTGTGCCTAGATGGATCTTGAATACTCTCTGGAAAGCCGCTACTAAACTAGTAGATGAGCTTCCGGGTTGATAAGGCAGGAGGTCGATCCTTGGAAGGGACCGTTGACAAGGCGCGTGAGCGGCTGGGGCAGGCGCGAATCCTCTGATCGAAAGTCGCTACTAAACAGAATAGTAGATGAGCTTCTCATTCTCTTCGGGTGTGAGATCCTGAAAATCATACCTGGCCGCGTGTCTACGGAGGTCGATGCCCGCCTCTCTTTCGATATAGAAGGGACCGTTGACAAGGCGCGTGAGCTTATCGGCTTCTATGAGAGCGTTGGTATACCGCGCGAACGAATCCTCATCAAGATCGCTTCCAATTGGGAAGGCGCGCGTGCCGCCGAGGTCCTCGAGAAGGAGGGAATTCACTGTAATATGACACTGATGTTCTCTCTCCTTCAGGCCGTCGCTTGCGCCGAGGTCGGAGCAACGCTCGTCTCTCCCTTCGTCGGTAGAATACTCGATTGGTACAAGGCTGATACCGGCGAGGACTATGTGGGCGCGAATGACCCCGGGGTAATATCGGTTAATCGTATTTATATTTACTATAAGAAATTCGGCTACGAAACGGAAGTAATGGGCGCCAGTTTCAGGAACACCGGTGAGATCCTCGAACTCGTCGGATGCGATCTCCTTACGATAAGCCCGGCCTTGCTCGGCGAGCTCGCCGAGTCGACCGCGCCGGTGGAACGTAAGCTCAGAGCTGAAGAGGCGAAGAATGATCCTATCGAAAGACTCGAATTTGATGAAAAGGCTTTCCGCTGGCTCCTCAACGAAGATGCCATGGCCACCGAGAAGCTCGCCGAAGGCATCCGTCGCTTCGCCGCCGATATCGATAAACTCGAAGACCTGATCGAGGGGAAACTATCGAAGGGGTAGGGGGGAAGACACGGAGACACGGTGACACGGAGATGGGGAGAGTAGAAGTGAACAGAAAACGGTGAACAGTAAACAGTGGGGATTTACTGAGGTGGCGCGGGGGGCGCAATCGTACCTTTGTCGCGAGCTTCGTCGTCAACTTTGTCGCCGATTTCGAAGATCACCATTGAGTGTCACGATGGGAGAGTGGGAATTGGAGAGACACGGAGACACAGAGATGGGGAGACGCGGAGTGGGAACTCGTTCGATCTTCCGTCGTGATTATAGTCGTGATCTAAATTCGAAGAGGAGAAGATCGACAGGAGATCACGATTGAGAAACACGATTGGAGAGCGGGAATGGCTTCGATCCTTTGACCAACGACTACGATTACGACGACGACCTTCGAACGAATACTGAGCCGATTTCTAGTCGAAAATCGTCGTCATAATCGTAATCGAAAATCGAAAGAAAAGATCGACTGGAGATCACGATTTATAGGCACGATGGGAAAGGTGTCATAAAGATTTGTAACTTGGGTTGTCGAACACGACTCTGGTCGACGCTGCGGAAGACTATCCGGAAGAGTGGGCTTGGCCTATGTGTTCAGAGGGCACGCCTTTCAGGACGGCACACCCACCCCGCCTGCGGCACGCCTTCCAGGGAGGGGACCTTTTTACTTGAGAGTTAATTCGGCAAGTTCCCCTCCCACGGAGGGGCTAGGGGTGGGTTCTTTCCAAGTCTGTTTGCCCTCTAAAAGAACGTTAATCTATCACTGGGACTTGTCTCGCCAGAACTTGTCGTCGTAATCGTCCTCGAAGGTCGACTAGTGCTTTCGAATTGCGACTACGATTATGACGACGACCTTCGAGTGAGCATAGAGGCGATCGTAATCGTAGTCGAAATTCGAGAACGATAACGATTTCTAGAACAATATTTGAACCAGCTTGATGTATTAGCGACTATATCAAATCTCATTCCATCGTAAAGGGCGAAGGTCCCAAACGCAGAAGGTTGTAGGGAAGCGGTTCGGCCGGTATGCTGTGAATTTCGCATAGTTCGGACGAACGGTGGCAGATGCGGCTGTTTGGATATTTCTTCACTTGCTTGAGGTCCTTGGGACGCAAGTTGCCTGTCCATTTGATCTCGATTGGCCAGAAGCGTCTCCGTTTGACGTAAGCGATGTCGACTTCCCCCTCTCCTTTGATGTAATAGGTGGGATAGAAGCGTCGATAATGCGTAGTCGCGCAGGCTTCGGCTAAGCGTCCTGCCCAACCGGGACTGTTGAGGAGAGGCGCCGCCTGCATGTGAAAAGGATTTCCAACCGGATCCAGCCAACTTCGAACGGCGTGAAAGATGAACGGATCGGTTAGCATCACTTTGCGTGCTTTTTTCGGAGCGGCAGTAAGCTTATCCTCTCGCAATGCCGGTTGCACGAAGACCGCATCCATTCGCGAGAGCAGTTCTATATAGTCCGCGATCGTGGCGGGATGATCGATGGATAGATCCTTAGCTAGACCATTCCATGTGATCTGTGAACCATAGCGTTTGATTATGCTATCGAAGATCTCGCGTAAATACTTCTCCACTTTCCCTCGTTTCAGTACGTCTCCCCGAATCCAGTCGCAATAGGTGGCGTAGGTCGATGGCATGACTTCACCGTGAAGCGCCAGATCATTTATCGCGGTGAGATAACCTCCATGGAGCAGATACTTTTCAAACGCCTCGAATAGCCGTCGAGTTACTCCTCTATAGGAAAAGCAATTGTCACTCCGAACTCTTTCCAGTTCGATGGAATTCAGATCACTTTTGAGCTGAACGCTCTCATAGAAAGTTAAGGGAAAAAGGTGGAAATCCACGACCGGTGCCTTTCCCCGGCGACCGGGAAAACGCATGCGGGCTTCACGAATTATCACCGTATCCGAACCTGTCAGCACGAGGACAACACGATCAAGGATACCTGCATCTGCCAGAAACTTAACTCCCCGATCCCATTCCCGAATGTAGGTGACCTCATCGAGAAGGAAGTACATCACTGAGTCTTCATCGACCTCGGCAAGCTGTTCCGTGACGAGCCTAACGAGAACGTGATGGTCGTCGATCAGTTCACCAGTAAAGTAGACAATCTGTTTTGGCGGAACGCCCATCACCAGAAGATCTCTCATCCACAGCTTTAATATGGTAGTTTTCCCAATCTGACGGCCTCCGGTTATTGAATAAATTCCAGGCTTCCCAACCGGAAGATGCTCGAGGAGCGGATAACGGTATACGTATACCTGCTCTACAAGCTCCTTTAAGTGAGGGTCTCGATTGTTAAATTCTTCCAAACCCTCCCAGTGGGAGTTATGTGGTCTGAATCGAATATCCATGGCATTTATTGACTCGAAAATATTTGTATTTTAATTAGTGACTAATTTTAGTCAATTTCTATTATATAAATATTCACTCCGGAGCTCGTTTATCAAGTTCCCCTCCTTGGAGGGGCAAGGGGCGGGTTTCTTCCGAACCAGAGATGAAAAGCAGGACAGGCAGTTTATCCTCCTTGTCTTGGCGGCGTTTCACGCCGGAGGCTGACTTTCCTTCGCCTCGCGATCAATCACGACTCCACACATACTCAGCTTGTGGGCGGTGCGAACGTTTTCCGGCATGTCGTCGACAGATAGGATCTCTTCCGCCGGAACGCTAAATTTCTCGATTGCGATGTGATAAATCTCAGAAAATCTTCATTTTGAAACTCGTTCGTGATGACCCTTGACGAGCCGATGGTGATGACATTTTCTTTCGATTCTCTCGCAATGTCCGAAAAACGAAATTCTATCACCGATCGGAATCGATTGTTGTTGGCCGGCTTTACGGCTATTCTGGCCGCCGGCATGGGTTTCGCCCTTCGCGGTGGAATCTTGGACAACTGGGCGGGAGAGTATGGTTTCACGGGACTCGAACTTGGCGCCATCGGCGGTGCCGGGTTTTCCGGCTTTTGCTTCGGTATTATCGTCGGCGGGGTGATTGCCGACAAACTAGGTTTCGGCAAGCTGGTGATTCTGGCGTTCGCGACGCATGTGCTGTCCGCCTTCGTGACGTTCGCGCCGCAGGAGGGCATGGATAAAGGCCTGATCTTCGACCTGCTCTTCTGGGGCATGTTTCTGTTTGCCTATGGGAACGGAACACTTGAGGCGGTCGCTAATCCGCTCGTTGCGACTCTCTTTCCCGAGAAACGCAACCATTACCTGAACCTGCTCCATGCCAGCTGGCCGGCCGGAATGGTCCTCGGCGCTGTCTGCGGCTGGGTCCTTGATGATAAGCTTGGCATCTACTGGAAGTGGCAGCTGGCCCTCTTTCTCATTCCGACGATCATCTACGGATTGATGTTCTTCAAACAGCATTTTCCGAGATCGGAGGCAGCCGAAGAGGGACTCAGCCTCAGCGAGATGTTCAAAGAAGTCGGTATTCTGGGCGCTATGGTGGTTTGCTTTCTGCTCGCTCTGTTTTTCCCTTCGCTGATGCCAAAGGATGCATCTTGGTCAACGGGCCTATCCTGCGGTCTCGCGGGTATACTGCTGCTCGGTGTCGCCGTCATGACGAAGTTTTCTATCGGATCATGGCTCTTGTTCTTCCTCTTCGTGGCCCACGGACTTGTCGGCGCCGTAGAACTGGGTACGGACGGTTGGATTCAAAATATCACAGGGAACATCCTGTCTTCGGAGCAGGGCAAATTTCTGTTCATCTGGACATCGCTCATCATGTTCTCGCTGCGTTTCTGTGCGGATTTCATTGAGACGAAAATGGGTCTGACTCGAATGGCGCTAAGATAAGCCAAAAATAATTGTAAAAAATATGTAAAAAAGCTTGTACTATGACCGTTAGTAGGCTAATCTTGTTGTATGAAAAATATGACAAGATTCCTGCCTGGGTTTAATCACATTCTATGCGGTCGCCCGCCTAAGTCGGCCCTGGCACAATTAAAGCAAAAACTGGCTC
>CBDCEW010000057.1:0-30540 GCA_965215885.1 Candidatus Moanibacter sp. | reverse complement strand
AGTAAGCGACGAACCAGGGTGAAATTAATACTAAAATCGATTGATGAATTTCTTAAAGAAGCTCATCAATCCTCAGAATTGGTCCCCACAAAATACGATATGATTTATTGTGCTGGGCTGTTCGACTATCTTACAAACCAGACCTGCAAGTCCTTGATCGAATTAATGTATGAATGGTTGCGACCTGGTGGTCTATTAACGATATCGAATGTGCACACAAAAAATCCAAATCGTTATCAGATGGAGCATCTCCTCGAATGGTATTTGTTTTACCGAGATGAGAGAGCACTTCTCGAACTCGCCCCATGCCAATTCCGCAAGAAAGTCGAAACGGATCAAACGGGTTTAAACATATTTCTGGATATTCGAAAGGACACTATTGATTGATGAACGTGGCTCTCGATCAGAAATTGGCTGATTCCTATCTAGAGGAGAATTCGTCAATACGAATCAGGCACACGAAGGTAGGCTGTATTCTGACTCTTATCTGCATGCCGGGTGGAGCGATATTAGATTGGTTTGTATATCGAGAATTGCTGTGGCTATTTTTTGAGTTAAGAATATTGGCAAGTCTTTTGGTTTTCGGTCTCTTTGGCTTGCTATACACTCCTTTTGGTCAGCATCACATTCGGCCCATAGGCTTAATCTGGATACTGATTCTAAACGGATCCTTCTGCTATATGATCTATCTTACAGAAGGGCCGAATTCGCCTTATTACGCTGGGCTCAGTTTGATAATTCTTGGCGTCGCCGTACTACTACCGTGGACAACATTCGAAACATTCCTGGTGTGTGCTGTTTCGCTTGGATTATACTTTTTGTCCTGCAGGTTAAATCTCATCGGAAGAGCAGATTCAATCGAAATAGGTACGTTTTTCAACAACTTCTATTTCTTGTCCCTTACCTCGCTGATTTGCGTCGTTGGGAGCCACTTTTATTCAAGAGCGCGATTTCGAGACTTTTTACTCCGTCACGAATTGGACGTGCGGAACAGAAAGCTGCAGGAGTTGGACCGCATGAAGTCGGAATTTTTCGCAAATGTCAGCCACGAGTTACGCACGCCGCTGACACTGATACTGACGCCGGTCGAGGACCTGATGCGAAAGGCGGAGGAACTGCCTTCGAAAGTACGAGAGGCACTGGGTCTGGCCAGACAGAACGCGTTGCGGCTGCTGAAGTTGATCAACGACTTACTCGATACGATCCGTTTGGAAGAAGGGGGGCTTTCCCTGACCAAAGAAACGGTCAATCTGTCAACATACGTGCCGGGGATTGTAGATTCGGTGAGACATTTAGGGGGAGTAAAGGACCTGAGAATTGAGACAGAAGGCCGGGATGACCCTCTCCTTATTGGGGGGGATCCGAACCGTCTGGAGAAAGTATTTCTCAACCTTCTCAGCAACGCGATCAAATTCACGCCCCCCGGAGGTGTAATAACCACGCGGTGGAAGGGAAAGAATGGAATGGCAGTGGTGGAAGTTGAAGACACGGGCATTGGAGTCTCCCGGGAGGATTTACCGAGAATATTCGATCGCTTTCACCAGGCGGACGGATCGTCGACGAAAAAGTATCAGGGGGTTGGCATCGGCCTGGCGCTGGTTCGCGAACTCGTCGATAAGCACGGCGGCCGACTGACGGCGGAAAGCGAGGTGGGAAAGGGAACGCTATTCAGGATGGAGTTTCCCCTTCTGCGCGAGAGCGAGCTGGATTCGGTCAGGGAGGCAGGCGCCACCGACGAATCCGAAGAACCCTTCGCGAAAGCATTCAGGCAGGCCGACCGCATCGCAATCACGGAGAGCCCTTCCTCTTCAGAAGATCTCCGAATTGTTGGAGAAGGTGAGAAAACGGTCCTGGTGGTGGACGACGAACCGGATATGCGGCGTTATCTAGTTTCACAGTTGGCGGAAAACTTTCGGGTGGTTCAGGCCGCGGACGGTGAGAGCGGGCTGGAGCTGGCGCGAAAAGAGCGTCCGGATCTGGCCCTGCTGGACTGGATGTTGCCGGGAATGGACGGGCTGCAAGTCTGCCGGGAGTTGCGCGCGAAAGGCAATAATGAGGAGTTGAAGATTATTCTGCTGACGGCGCGCGTGGACGAAGCCTCAAAAATCAAGGCATTGGAAGAAGGTGCGGATGATTTTTTGACGAAACCGTTCAGCACCATTGAAGTTAAAACTCGAATTGCCAACCTGTTAAGAACGGCGCAACTGCAAAAGGATTTGAAGGTTCGCAATAGGGAGTTGGAGGAGACGCTGAGAAAACTCAAAGAAACCGAATCCCAACTCGTGCAGAGCGAAAAAATGCGAGCGCTGGGCACCCTTGCGGCGGGACTCCTCCATGAGATAAACAATCCGCTCAATTACACCTTAACAGCTCTCCAGGTCGGGCTCGAGTACGTCCCTGAGAGCGATGAGGAACTGAAGGAGACTCTGATGGATATACAAGAGGGAATGGAGCGCATCAGCGGGATCGTTTCCGACTTACACACCTTTGCGTATCCCGATGAAGCAGGCAAAGTGAACCATTTCAGCCTCGTCACCTGTCTGGAATCCGCATTGCGCCTCGTCTCTCATGAACTCAAGGGAATTTCCATAGAGAATGAACTGGATCGCAATGCCACCGTTTTTGGTTCCGAACAGCAGATTGTTCACGTCTTTATGAACCTGCTCGTCAACGCTTCCCTGGCAGCGAAAGCGGTGCCTGAGGAAAGTGCAGCTCAAATCAGGGTGTCGGATAGTCGTAAGGATGGACGCGTGACGTTGAAAGTGTGGGACAACGGGACGGGTATGGAAGAAGCAGTTAAGGAGAGGATCTTTGAACCCTTCTACACGACGCGTGATGTCGGCGAGGGGATCGGCCTCGGCCTCAGTATCTGCCACACCATCGTAAAGAACCATGGAGGAACCTTGCACGCCCGCAGTGAAAAGGGAAATTGGACCGAGTTTACCTTTGATCTACCCCTTTCCGAGAGCGGCGCGGCGACTCCCAACCGCGAAGGCTTTTCTCCCCCGCACATAGAGGACCAGCGGGATCTACACTCAGGGGAGTCAGACCGGATGGAGAGAAATCAGAATCTGATACCAACATAAGAGGCACACTTTAATTTTTGATGAATGCGCACCCTTCCGCAGGCAGGATCAGAGTTCTCTTTGTAGACGACGAGGATCTTGCCCTGAAATACTTCATAAGGGCCTTCAAAAAGGACTACGAAGTCCTGACGGCTGCGAGCTTTGATGAGGGTTGGAACATCATTGAAGAGAAGCGGGGAGATATCGCAATCCTGCTTTCGGATCAAAGGATGCCGGGGAAGACGGGAGTCGATCTCCTGAGCAGGAGCCGGCAGATATATCCAAAAATCATACGGATCCTCACCACCGCCTATTCAGACCTCACGAGTGCAATCGATGGGGTGAATGAAGGTGCGATTTACCAATATATCAGAAAGCCCTGGAAGATCGATGAGTTACGCGCCACTATGAAAAGGGCAGCGGACTTCTACCGGGTTCAGAGAGAGCGGGACATTTTACTGCGAGAAAAAATGAGTGTGCTGCAGCGCCTTATTATCATGGACCGCGTCCAAAGCCTGGCAGTATTCACAGTCGGCCTCTCGGACCGCCTCAATAATCCCATTGGAGCTCTATCGAATTTCGTCACTCAACTACCGCCCAACTTCCAGGAGGAGTGGTTGAGAAACGCGACAGCCAAAGGATATGCCGCGTTGCAGGATATCGGCGATCTGGCGCAGAATGAAAGCCGGGCAGTGTTAAAGATCGCGGATAAAATTCGTGAGGCCACGACAGGATTGAGCGACGAGGCCCAGAGCGAATGTCAGCTGAGCGAACTACTGCATCGGGTTTCTCCAAGTCCGACGACACAATGCAATGATAAGACCGATCAGATCTCATTCCATATCGATTCCGACCTCCCGCCCCTAAAAATTCACAGAAGACTCATGGAGCGCTGCTTCAATACTGTTGTGGATTCCATGAAGTTTATGTGTCGGGAAGGGGCAAGAATGGAGATTACGGCAGCGAAATCTGAAGAGAATGGAAAGACTCAGGGCATCATTATACGGTTCAAGACCGACCCTCAATCCTGGCAGGAACACAAATATAATAAACTATTCGCGATTTTGGCCGACGATAAAGAGGAAGAAATCAGCCTTAGACTGCTCTCAGCATTCCTCCTCGTCCATCATCACGGTGGTATCCTGAACATTCACAATAATTCGAAAATTGGCCCGGGATTCGAAATCGATCTACCAATCGATCAGATTCCTGTGAGCGCCTTTAAATCCAGGGACGAGTGTCTCGATGTCCTTCTTCGGCACTATGAGTCCTGGGATGCGGCAATACTTTAAATGATCAACACCCTCAATCACCATCCGAATCCCGAATCGGAATCCTACGATTACAAACGCTTCTCCGTTCTTTACGTTGATGATGAGGAAAAGTCGCTGAAATACTTCGCCCGCATTCTCAGCAAGCACTTCAGGATTCTGACTGCAGCCAACGCTGAAACCGGATTCCGGATTTTCGATCAAAATAAGGATGATATCGCAGTTTTTATTACCGATCAGAGAATGCCCGGTGAAAAAGGAGTCTCCCTCCTCGAAAAGGTGCGTAAGATTAGACCCCGTACCATTCGAATGCTCGTAACTGCATATGCCGACAACGAGGTTACTATTGAAGCGATTAATTCCGGGGCGATTTACAGGTACCTCTCTAAACCATGGAATTTTTCCGAGCTCGAGGCCATTATTAGACAGGGCATGCGGTTTTTTCTCGTCCAAAGTGAAAGGGATCAGCTCCTGAAAGAAAAACTCACCGCTCTCCACAATATGGTGATCAAGGATCGCGTCATAAGTCTCGGAATCGTAGCGGCGGGCCTGGGCCATTATGTGCGGAATTCGCTCGTTGCCGTCCGAACGTTTCTCGATCTGGCTCCCGAGAAACTCAAAGAGGAGCTGAATGACTCACCCAATTTGCGCAACCCGAATTATTGGAATGATTTTTATGGCCACGTTCAAACTCAAGTCGCCCGTATCTCCAAGCTGCTCACCGATCTTGGAATGGCTTCTCAGCACTCAGAGCTGGACTTCTCCAGCGCGATTCGAACTGGCGACCTGATAATTCAGGCCGTCGAAAAGACAAAGACTTCGATGGATGCAAAAGGCATTACGGTGATGCTTGACATAGAAGATGAGCTTCCTGCCTTGCATTTCGAGGAAGAGAGATTTCGGAGTCTCTTTGATTTGCTTCTGCAAGATGAGATTACCAATCTTCCCGAGGGAAGCCGCATCGAGTTGAAGGCGCAGGCAGTTCCTGACGCCGAGTCGGGAGAGAAGAGTATTCGCATCGTAATCAGTGACAATGGTCCCGGATTGCCGCGGGAAGCTGTTCAATCAGTCTTCGATCCATTTTTCCTTCGTAATACGGACCAGCAGGAATTCGGCATCAATCTGATGGCATGTTATTTCATTGTTTACCATCATGGGGGAGAGATTCATGCCGCCAGCGAAGAGGGAGAAGGTACCACCTTTACCATCACGCTTCCCACCAAACCCAGGATCGGCTCCACTGATTTTGACGAACAAGCATTCATAAATAAAGTGCTCACCAACGAGACCCTCTGGGAAAATCTTCTCGCCGGAAGTTAGCTGCATTTGCCCTTTTGCTTGACGCCAGATTGTAATGGAATATCATTATCCTATAATGAGTCCTCTGCCTGCAACGAACCGTCTCCTTATAGTGGACGACGAAGAGGGACCGAGGGAATCCTTGAATCTGGTATTCAAGGATGAATATGAGGTTGAGGCCGTATCGTCGGGTGACGAAGCGATAGCGCTTTCGAGCGAAGAACCATTCTCCACAGCCATCCTCGACATTCGGATGGAAGGAAAATCGGGAATCGAAGTGCTCCGCGAGTTAAAAGGGATTTATCCCTACACGGAGATAATCATTCTCACGGCCTACGAAACCCTGGAGAGCGCCAGGCAGGCGATCAGTTTAGGGGCGAGTGATTACCTCAGTAAACCCTTCGATGTTGAGCATATACAGGAAGTGGTGAAACGCTGCCAGGAACGATTCACGTTCATGACCAGGCAGGATCTTCTCTTGCAAGACAACATAACGAAAGTAAAAAACGAATTCCTTGCCGTATTGAGTCACGAACTCAACACCCCCATGAATGGTATACTCGGTTTTCTGGAGCTTTTATCCGACACCGAGTTAAAGGCGGAGCAGGAGACTCTCTTAAGGGACATCAAATCGAGCAGTCAGACTCTGTTCGAAACAATCAATGACCTGCTGAATTATGCCGTACTCGTTTCGAAAGACCAAAAGATCTCCTGCACACGCTTCAATCCCGCTAATCGGCTTCTCAGCCTGGTAGTGCGAAACGATGATAGAAAATCGGGCCTCGACTTCAAGCTGAGCATCTCACCATTAATACCGACCTCCGTTTACGGTCCGGAAGCGGAAATCGAAACGGTCCTGGCAAAGCTGATCGACAACGCCATCAAGTTTACCCCATCGGGTGAAGTCGAAGTCTCGATCGCGTCGAAACGCAAGGACGCTGGTAGGCTCCTGTTGGAATACAAAATCACGGATACCGGAATTGGTATCGCTTCTCAAATCATCGAAACCGGTCGTATCTTCGAACCTTTTAATCAGGGGGACAACTCCCTTACGGTGGCCTCGGCCTCGGCCTTTCGCTCTGCAAAAAGCTGTCCTCAAAGATCGACGCGACATTGAACATAGGCAGCTCACCCGGCAAAGGGTGCTGCATAGAATTCTCTGTCCCGGTAGATACATCCAAGCCTGATTCGTTCTCCTGATCTTCAGCTCACGGTCACCCCTTCTATCCCGGTTCGAGCTAAGAGCTGTAGCCAAATGCTATTGAATCCCCGCTCTGCCGCTCGGCAGAGCGATTAGGAATATGTCGGTGGTCGAATCCGCCGCAATGCACGATGGCCCCCGCATAGGGGTTTATTTCCGCGAATTCCGAAAGCTAAGTCCGACAGATTCCTGGCCTCAACTTTCACTTGACCAGGGCTCGCCATTCGAGCACTCTCTGCACCTCGCAAATTGCCGATTCGGGCGGGCTGTGGCGCAGTCTGGTAGCGCACTTGCATGGGGTGCAAGGGGTCCAGGGTTCGAATCCCTGCAGCCCGAAATCTCGGCTCCGCCGATCTTTCGAGGGCGTGCGAATCATCTCACCGGTAACTGCGCCGCGTCAGTCGCGCTCATCGGTTGCTCGGACATGGGCGGCCCGATTTCTTTGGAACTCCTGAATCAAAAGCGGCCCACGACTAAGTCCGGAGGGAGCTATTCACCCCGTAAGGGAATCTTTGTCGTAAGCTTTGTCGCGAGCTTTGTCGCTGTTTTCAGTCTCTCTCCCGACAAGGCTCGCGACGAAGTTTGAAGGAAGCTATTCACCCCGTTAGGGAATCTTTGCCGTAAGCTTTGTCGCGACCTTTGTCGTTGTTTTCAGTCTCTCTCTCGACGAGGCTCCCGACAAGGCTCGCGACAAAGTTTGGAGGAGCTATTCACCCCGTTAGGGAATTCTTGTCGTAAGCTTTATCGCGAGCTTTGTCGCTGTTTTCAGTCTCTCTCTCGACGAGGCTCACGACGCCTACCCCCTGAAGGGGCGTCGCTGACTCGCGCTTTCGAGCCGTATTGAAAATTACCTCATGCTCGACCGTCTCGTGGCCCATCGGTCCCCGGAACCCTTGAATCCTGTGCGGCAAAAAAGTCGAGTGCTTGGACCGGGGACAATATGTCCAATGGCGCAAGCTGGGAAATTGGGTAATGAATTACGTATTAACTTCCTATCTCTCCGCATCAACCAACGAGGAGCCATCTCTACAAATGGCTTAGAGACCAAACCCGAAAATCTCACGGATTTTCGGCTCGCGACTTTCACTCTTCCATTTCCGCTACCAACTCATCCCACTGTGTAACCCGCGGGTCGCGGTGGCCCAAAATCTCCACAAGCTGTTGACGCACCCATGCGTGGTCTTGGCCTAGCGAGTCCAGGGCGGCGGCGAGCTGCTCCGCCGCGTCAGTCGGGCTCAGCGGTTGCTCGGACATGCGCGGCCCATTTACTATGGAACTGCTGAGTCGAAAGCGGCCAAGGGGCGGGAGACGACGGCAACAACCCGCTTTGCCGCCGCCCCTGCTCGATTGCTGCGGCTGCCCGACAGGCGGCAATTAGTAACTCTCCGCGCTGACTGGCAAGGTTGATATGATCGTAACTGACAACGCTTTGCTGTTCTCTTTCTACTACTCAGGGAATGAACAACCTCTGGCGTTAGGTAAAGCAGGCATGCGATATCCTGGAACCCGACATCCCGCGCAGCGGTGGACCGATCGAAATCCGTCGAATCGCGGAAATGGCCGACATAACCACTTGATATCTATACTGTTTTAAGTATAGAAGCTGCTGAAAAGCTTATAGATTTGAGGAATCCTCCTGGCAACAGATTAGAGTCATTGAAAGGAGCCAGAAGAGGGCAGCACAGCATCAGAATCAATAAGCAATTTAGACTTTGTTTTCGATGGAAGGATGATGCTGCACACGACGTTGAAATAGAGGACTACCATAGGGGTTAAGCAAATGGCCAAATTAGATCCAATAATCCAAAGCCGTATAATTTGCGGTAGGCGGGGCAATGGCGCTGCCTCCTTGCTGAGGTTGAAAATGGCTCTGGCATTGGTATGCGAATTTGTGATACAGGACACTAGCAGCCACGAACCACGTCCGACACGCTAAGTGTGCGATGCGAATCACAGATATCAAAATCTCGCCACCTTTAGGACCGCAGAACCGAAACTGGGTTCTATTGAAGATTTTCACCGATCAAGACATAGTCGGGCTGGGAGAGTGGGCTTACGGCGCGCCTGAGGGCGCTTTCGAGGGTCTTCGAAGAAGGCTGATCGGGAACGACCCGCTCAATCTAAACAGGCTCCATTACAGCGGTCAACCCGAGCGCGGCCTTTGGCAGATGGGCGGTTTGGGAGCGGGGGTCGAAATTGCTCTGTGGGATATCATGGGGAAGAAACTTGGGGCACCCCTGTGGCAGCTGCTGGGCGGAAAGCTTCGGAACCGAATTCGGATGTACTGCGACTGTCACGCGGGGGAATTCTGGACCGCAGACGAATTCTCGCGGCGCTGGAAAGCAGCTTACGCGAGCGGAGAATTGGATCCCATCTATGAACCAAATGCGTTTGTCGAGATGGCAAAGCGCAGGGTCGAGGAGGGTTTCACGTGCATCAAATTTGACGCGGACTTCCCTAATCCATGGAAGGAGGATGTATACGATCGCTCCATTGGGCTGCGAGAACATGAGCCGATCGTGTCGGCTATGGAAAAAGTGCGGGAGGCGGTGGGTCCCTACGTTGACCTCGCCCTGGACCTTCACGGATCCTATAACTTACCCGATTCGCTCGGCCTGTGTAGGGACTTGGAGCACCTTAACCTGCTGTGGTTGGAAGACCCGGTGCGATGGGAATGGGGAAACGTGGAAGCGCTGGCCAAGATCTGCAGCAAGTCGAAGATCCCCATTTGTACCGGGGAAATCCTCTACGGAGCGCACCGGCACAGGGAACTCATTGTCAAACAGGCATGCGATATCCTGGAACCGGACATCCCGCGCAGCGGCGGGCCGATCGAAATCCGTCGAATCGCGGAAATGGCCGAAATGTACCACATGTCCATCGCCCCGCACAACATGGCCAGCGCGATCACCGCGGTTGCGGCAACCCATATCTGTGCCACCATCCCGAACTTCCTCGCCCTGGAGTACCACTCCGGCAACATTCCCCTCTGGAGCGAAATGCTCAGCCTGAAAAATCCTATCCGCGACGGGTATATCACCGTGCCCGATGGGCCCGGCCTCGGTGTCGAGTTGGATGAAGAGGCGATTGCCGAACACCTGCCCTCCGATAAGCCGATGTGGCTTTGAAGAGCACGACAGAAGATCGTGCAGGTTTCCCTCTCTCCCGTCGTGCCTCCTAATCCATTCGACGGGCTCATGGCAGGCCGTGCTCTAAAGTCGATCTTCCCCTCTTTCGAATTTAGATCACGATTATGATGACGAGGACAAGGTTTGCGACGAGGCTTTCGGCAAAGATTGGAGGGACCTCCTTCTAGCCCGCAAGGGAATCTTCGGCGTCAACTTTGTCGTCAACTTCGTCGCACCTCCAGTCGATCCGTCGACCAAGCCTACGACAAAGCTTACGATTAAGATTGCAGGGAGCTCCTTCTAGCCTGCACGGGAATCTTCGGCGTAAGCTTCGTCGTCAACTACGGCGGGACTCTATATCCAGAATGGGGACGAAGGATGGTTCGACGCCGGCACGACCGATGTCATTCGAATCGACGATGAGGGCTACGTCCACGGCTCTGCCAAGCCGGGACTGGGTTTCGGCATGAACTGGGAGCAGATCGGCGAAGGAGATTGTCTTCTTTAACTAGAGGTTGTTCGAAAAGGGTAAATGCCCTCTGCTGGAGGATTCATCTAACGACTCGCCCGGAGGCCGCCCCCTTCATGAGCGCTTCAACTTCCGTCCGCTCAGAAAAGTTAAAATCTCCTTCGATGGAATGGGCCAGGCAAGAGGCCGCGGTGGCAAAACGAAGAGCAAGGTGCGGGTCACGGTATTCCGGAGTATGCAAGGCAAAAAGCAAACCGCCGGCAAATGAGTCACCTCCTCCGACGCGGTCCACGATATTTCTGATCTCGTAGGGCTCGTAAACGCCCTCTTTAGTAAAGATCCTCGGGGCAAGCCCCGAGGCATTTTCAAAATAATCCCAACTCCAACTGCCCTTTATGCAATCGCTGGTAATTTGCCTCCTCACCTTGATTCGCGATATAGGCCGCGATCACGCTCTCGCTGCTGTGTTGCCCCACCGTGTTTACGAAGTACCCTTTTCCCCAGAACTCTCCGCCCCACAGTTGCTTCTTCACCTCCGGTGCTTTCGCAAACACTTCGCGCGCAGTTACACTCTTCACCGTCGTAACGATCCTCGTCGGACTGTAAGCCGGCACCGACTGGATCAGAAAGTGTGCATGGTCTCGATCTAATCCTATTTCCAAGAAGACAATCTCCCAGCGCTTTTCAATCTCGATGCAGGCTGCCCTCAGAACCTCGTCCACACGCTCACTCATCACAACTCGACGATACTTCGCTGCGCACACCAGATGATACATCAGCACCGATACATTGTGACTTTTGTGGATGTAACGACTTCCCATCCCCTATCATCATATACCACTAAAGCCGAAGCAAGCTTCGGGGAATTGAACCCAGCGAGATTAAGAGGTGCGAAGAGAGCTTCGTCTCCCTCGGCCATGTAGAGCATTGCTCCCCAATTATTATGAGAAGCGGAAAGGCTCTGCCGCAGGGTAATAGCGACCTTCAGGACATTGGGGAAATCCTGCACCAATTTTCTCGCTACGTCCGGATAGCGTTCGATCTCAAGCGAACCCGCCTCCACGTCGGTCTCTTCGGCCCGGATACCCAGCATATTGGAACAGTCCTCCTCGTTGGCGATAACCAGGTCGACGGACGGAAGCAGTTCACGCATGGTCGCTTCGGCAAGCTCCCGCGGCTCCCGCGAAGAGTCCCACCGCCAGAGCTTCTTGCGGAAATTCAGATCACAGGACACCTGGAGTCCGGCCGCCTTCGCTCTCCTGACCGCTTCCAGTGAGGACTCCGCCGCCAATTGGGAGATCGCCGGGGTTATCCCGGTGACATGCAACCATCCGGCGTCTCTAAAGATGGCGTCCCAGTCGAACCGGTCGGGCGGAGTAAGCGCGATGGACGAATTCTCGCGATCGTAAATCACGTTGCTCGGCCGTTGGTTGGCTCCTCTTTCCACAAAATACAATCCCAATCTCCCGTAGTCGGTAATGAGTATGTGGCTGGTATCGATACCCGTGGCGCGCAGAAAATCCAGGCATGCCTCCCCCAACAGATTCACCGGAAGAGCCGTCACGAATCTGGCTCTGGCTCCGAACAGAGAGAGCGAGGCCGCTACATTCACTTCCCCGCCCGCGAACGTCACATCGAGAGATCTCGCCTGTCTGAGCCGCGAATAACCGGGGGCCCCCAGTCGCGCCATGACTTCGCCGAATGTGACGACCGTCTGCACGTCCCACACCTGTTCAGGAAATGGACTCAACCAGCGCCGCCACTCGTTCGGTGTCGACCACCTCTCCACTGGCTTCCGTTTCTTGAACGCAGAAGGAAGCAAGAGCACCGCGATCCGGAAGCACCCCCAGACCAGCTCCTTGAGGGACCGAAACGCTGCCTCCATTCAACTCTAACGGAATCTCAAAAATATCGTCGCGCAGCGGATTTTCGGTCTGGTCAACTTCCAGAATCGGCGTGTTGGCCTCGGCGCGACCAGGTTCGACCGATGTCGAGGCCAGGAAATGGGTCGCGGCGGAGAGGTTGAGCATGGTTCCCCAGGCGTGAGGAATGACATTAATACCGTGAGAAGACGCGATCGCGCGGATTTTCACCGCCTCGCTCGGACCGCCGCAATAGGCCAAATCCGGCTGCAAAATCTGCACCCCGCCGGTTGCCACCAGATTCTGAAAGCCCCAACGGGTTTGTTCACACTCGCCGAACGCCAGCGGGGTGTCGATTTTCTGATGCAGCTTCAGAAAAAGCTCCGGATTCTCCGGTGAGAGCGGCTCTTCAAACCAGGTGAATGCGTTCTCATCGAGCACTCGTCCCAGCTCGATCGACTCACACAGATCATAAGCATGGTTAGAATCGCACATGAGATACGTATTCGGAAGAGCGCGACGCAACTCCCGCACGAGAGCCTTATCAAAGCGCAGGTTCTTCCCCACCTTGATTTTCATGGCGCCGAATCCCTGTTCAGAATAACCCTCCGCTTCACTGACAAGCTCATTGAGCAAGCTGCTTTCCGGTATTTCGCGAAAGTACATGCCGGTGGCATAGCACGGGACCTCCTCGCGAATTCTTCCCCCCATCAATTCAGCCGCCGAAAGCCCCGATAACTTCCCTTTCAGGTCCATAAGGGCCATGTCCAGACCCGAGATGGCGCCCATCATGACCCCCTTTCGGGCAAAATCGAGCGAAGCCTGCCAGCATCGATTCCAGGTCGCTTCGTTTCGCAACGCGTTTGTTCCAATAATCAGAGGAGCGTAAAACGAATGCACCGCTGCCTGTGTGACTTGCGCCGGACCGTAACATTCACCCCACCCGCATGCTCCGTCTTCCGTAATGACCTCGATTAGAAGCGCCTGGCGACTGTCAAAGTGCCATTGCGAAAAGCCGAATGGTTCCTCTAGCCTATGTTGCAACCGGTAGGTGCGGATACAGGCGATTTTCGCTTCGTTTGTTCTATCCATATTTTCGAGGTAGACTTATGCTTTTGGCACCTGTTATTGGGAGAAATTGAGTAGCGATTTCATAGAATGCACATCTATTTTCAAAAAGCAACAATAGACACAACACTTTAGGTAAATGTATCAGCATAATTGATCTATCGGTATCAGGGAAGCCGGTACGCGAGCAGGCGGTCGTCCACGCTCTCACGGGCGCGGCTACTATTCTAAGCACTCAATTTCCCTTTTCCCTTCGCGCATCACAAACCATTCGATCCGTCTACCCTACTCCCGCCGAGCGGGAAGAGGCAGGTTGCTGGAAACACGGCAGGCGATGCTTTCCAGTGTCGATCCTATCACCCTTGAGCCAAGCGAGGATAGAGTTTGATAAACGGCTCCAAAGGCGGTTCATAATGGCTCAGCGGAGCGCTCGCGGGAAGCGTTCTCCGGAATGTAGCAATGGCTTTCTCAGCTTCCTTGAGGGAAAAGCGAAAGGAGGGCCAGACCACGGATACCACCGGGTTGGTCGGCACGGGAGCATCCAGCCAGGTGCCGATTGCACACACGTCCGGTTCGGATTCTTCAAAATTGAACGTAATGTGATGGCGTCGCGCAAGACGGAGTTCTTCCTGCAATCGTTGCGTTCGCTTGGACCGAAAAAGATCCGAACGCATGGATAAGATGATCTTACCCATTGCCGACACATCGGGAGAATAGGGTATTCCCAGAGTCGGTTGAACCGACACCCGGTGTTTCCCCTTGATCGCCACCAGGGGAACAATCTGACGCCCTTCCAATCGGGACAAGACGACCAGCTCACCGGTCTGCTCGTTAATCCGTTCGAGGACACGATGATATTCAATCTCCAACGCACGATGTGGATCTCTCCCCACCAGCCACTCCAATCGGGCAGCTGGAAAATATCGACGATTCCGCCGCTCAATCAGTCCATAATATTCCAGACTGTCCAATATTCTGACAGTGCTGCTTCGCGGTTGCTGGAGGAGATTGACAACCGTCGGGATGTCGATGCCATCGGGATAGGCGCTGATCAAAAAAAGGGCATCAAGCCCTTTAAAAAGCGATGTCGCGAGGTTTTTCTTTTCAATCTGATTATTCATAAATCAAGAGGAAAATGCTTCGGCTCAAATCAAAATTTGAATAGATCGAGGCGTCAGAAATGTGTCAACATATTTGACATTAATTCACTATTTAGAGGCTTTTCGAAAAGGGAAGACGCCCCCCTGCTGGAGGCAATTTTGGTCCTGAGCAAGGCGCACCCGGAACTGGTGGCTAGCATGAAGCGGGAACTGAGGGGTTGGTGGCAAGAGGTCGACGCCGATATGCCGATTCCTAAAACAGAGCGAAGCGATTAAGTGCCCTTCGCCTACTTTTTTGCGATGCCTCTTTTCTTCACCACGCTTCTGTTGACCTGTGGATATGGGCCCGACGTTGATCAATTATGCGTTCAATTGATCCGCGAGATCATTGAAATCCTTTGCGGCGATATCAATCGAGGGGTCCGGTTCCAGATCAACTGTTTGGTTCGGACCGTATTCCTCTGTGCGATAGATAAAGGCCGTCCTGAAGCCAACCGATTGAGCGGCCTTTAAATCGCCATTGTGGGCGGCCACCATCATCACCTGTTTGGGGCTTAGACCGAGCAGCCGCGCAGCTGTCAGGTAAACCTCCGGATCGGGTTTGTATTTCCTCGCCAATTCCGCGGAGAGGATGCAATCCCATAGGAAGTCCGCGTTCTTTGCCATATTGACTAACAAGGCGATGTTTCCATTGGACAGCGGAGCCACGATAAAGTGTTGCCGCAGCCGTTCGATTCCCCGCCTTGCATCGGGCCAAGGATCCAGTCTGTGCCAGGCCCGGTTCAAATGATCTTTCTCCTCTTCGTTGAGTCCTTCAATTTCAAATTGGATCAATAAGTCGTCCAGGATCAATCGATGAAGCGCGTCAATATTCAGCCAGGGTAGTTCACCCGTGCGGACCCGTTGCATGGCCGGCTTATACCCGGCTCTCCACGCTTCGGCAAACTGGCGCCAATCCACATTCGATACCTTCTGTTTACCGAGTTCCCGGCCCTCGCGAATGATCGTGCTTCGCCAGTCCGTGACGGTGCCAAAGACATCAAAGGTAAGGGCCTTAATCTCGGGGTCGTACATCATCAGCCCGCTTTTCTCACGTTCTCATGGCTCTCCCTCCAGATCCTGTAACCATTGGGCGACGCCGTGGCCGATGGTTACCATCCGGTGGACTTTTCCCGCGTATTCGGCGATCAGATCGAGAGCTTCCTCGGGTAGGGAGGAGGTATCGGGGCGGTGGTGGGCAATGCGCGCGCCTTCAGTTCGCGCTAATTCAAGCACTTGCCGGGTCGAACGCTGGACCGTGCCGTCCCGCACCAGCGGAGCCAGGCCGGAATAGACCAGCGCCAGCAACCCGGGCCAGTGTGCGAGGTGGCGCCAGAGCGTGGCCACGCCCGGCTTTCTGGATGCGACGCCCAGGTTGTAGATGTCCAACATGAGCGTCCAGGTGTGTTCTGAGATGTCGGCTTGCGTGAGAAGTGGGGGCAATTGCGGCCACGAAGGCGGAGATCGCGGTGGAGGATCGTTTGCGGGGGGACCGGAGGGCGTTGCCACAAGGGCGGTGAGTGCGATCAGGTTCAGGCCGTTTGAACGGTTGTAAGCGTCCAGAATGGCCCGGATGGACGGCAGATCGTCCCCCGATACGCCCACGCAGGTCAGTTGGCTGGATGCAAGCGGCTCGAGGATTGGCAGCGAGGCCTGCTCGCGGATTTTCAAGAGGGCGGCCTGAGGTTGACCCGTCTCGTAAACGGGTTTTGTGACGTCCCAGGAGGCCCGCAATCCGTCCTCGATGTCAACGAGGATTCGCCAGATTGAGGTAATGAGCGGAATCTCCATCGAATCGCGGATGTCCGCGAAGATGTCGGCAACTTCGCCGGTCGCATCTTCTTCGGCTATCGCGGTCACTGGATTGCTGATTTCAGGTTTGCTCATAGACGCCGGCCGTTTTTATTATTCGGGTCTACAGCAGAATCTGTGGGTGGGTAACGTCGCTTACAAGAGGAAATAGAGTCGGTGAGCACAAGGAGAAGTCAGGGCGCTGCCCTGAATCCCGCTCCTCCACAGCCGGAGGGGCTGGTCGGTGTTTTCTTTGCATATGGGATTGAAAGGTTGAAGCACCGGGCCGTTCCGAGGATGAAAGTAGTACCGAAAATACATCCTGAACACGGAGGACCCAGTGCTCATCAAAACGCTACTGAATCGGTGCTATTGGCTCAAGAGCTTTGTTTACGCAAAGGCGAGTATGGAAATGGTGAAATCGGTGGAGGCGATTGTGGTGCAGATTGAGCCGCGCAAGAATAGTCGGGTGTGCTGTTCGGGGTGTGGCCGGACGGCCAGCGGCTACGACCACATGAGCGAGGCGAGGCATTTTGAATTTGTGCCCTTGTGGGGGATGAAGGTGTATTTTCGTTACCGCATGCGGCGGGTCAATTGCCGGCGGTGCGGGGTGAAGGTCGAAGAGGTGCCCTGGGCCAAGGGCAAGAGTCATCTGAGTTGGCCAATGCAATGGTTTCTGGCCCAGTGGGCGAGGCGCTTGAGCTGGGAAGAGACGGCAAGGGTTTTTCGCACGAACTGGCGCAACGTCTTCGAGTCGGTCGAGGCGATGGTGCGTTGGGGGCTCAAACGGCGCGATATGAGCGGGATTGAGGCGATCGGAGTCGATGAGGTGCAGTATCATCGAGGCCATCACTATCTCACCGTGGTCTACCAGCTTGACGAGGGGCGGCGGCGGCTATTGGGCGTATTCAATAAGCGCAACGTAAAATCGCTCTTGCGTTTTTTCTGGGAATTGGGAGCGCAAAAGAGCAGCCAGATCCTCTACGTCTGCTCGGATCTGTGGAAGCCTTACCTCAAAGTGATCAAGAAAAAGGCACCCCAGGCGCTGCACATCCTCGATCGCTTCCACTTGGTAGCCAACCTGAACAAGGCCCTCAATGAGATTCGTGCTGCGGAAGCCAGGCGATTGCAACGGGACGGCTACATCAACGTGCTGGTCAAAAGCAAATACTGTTTCTTCAAAAATCCGCAAAATCTCACCCCCACCCAACAGATCCGCCTCAAGGAGGTGCTCCAATACGATCTGAAGAGCGTGCGGGCCTATCTACTAAAGGAGAGCTTTCAGCTCTTGTGGCATTATAAAAGTCCCTACTGGGCCCAATGGTATCTGAAAAAATGGTGCACGCGCGCCATGCGTTCGCGCCTCAAACCGATCAAAAGGTTCGTGCGCTCGGTGCGCAAACACGAGCCGCTCATCCTCAACTGGTTTCGGGCCAAAAAGGCCTTTTCCTGCGGCATTGTGGAGGGCTTTAACCGCAATATAAATCTCACTATCAGAAAAGCATACGGCTTTAAGAGCTTCGAAGTGCTTAAGATCGCCCTATTTCATACCATGGGCGTCTTGCCTGAACCCGAAATAACCCACAGATTCTGCTGACGAGGCTATTATTCAAATAGTTTCGAGTCGGTTTCTCCAGTACTGTCCGGTTATAAGTCAAACAACTCCAACTGTTTAGGAATGCGGTGTTCATTGAAAGTGTAATCGGTTTCTGTAAGTAGTTCAGTCATAGGAGTTTTCTCAAATAGGGTGAAGCTGAGAATCTGTAGGATTTTGTGCAAACTGATCTCCAGGCGAAGGCGTTTGCGGATGATGGCGATGAGCACATAGACGCTGACGGCAATCCAGATTTGAGTCTTCACAGCATTCTCGGAGGTGCCGAAAAAGCTCTTGATGCGCAAGTGCTGTTTGATCCATTTGAAGAACAATTCGATCTGCCAGCGTAAACGGTAAATCTGGGTGATGATTATGGCTGGGAGGGCAAACTGGTTGGTGAGAAACACGAAGCGCTCGGAACTGTCGGGGTCGAGGTAAGTGATACGCCGGAGTCTTTCGGGGTAGGCCTTGGCAGGATAGAAGCTGACCAGGGCAACGGTCTGGTCCGAACGCAGACCGGTTGATTTGTCGACCTTTTGAGAGTAGAGGCGGCGAAACTGAAAGCCGCGGCGGGCGCGTGTGACGAAGAAAGAACCGCATTGTGCGATCCGATAGAGGCGCTCGTAATGCAGATAGGCTCGGTCCATTACATAGTAAGCACCGGCCTCGGGGATGATGAGATCCAGAATGTTTACGTCGTGAACTTTTCCATCGGTAATCTCGATAAAATAAGGGATAGAGCCTCTGAGATCGAGAAGCGTATGGACCTTCACCGCCCCCTTGTGCTTGCGGAAACGTGCCCACGGGAAGAGTGATAGACATAGATCGATCGTGGTGGAGTCCAGAGCGTAGAGCGTATTGTCCAGGTCGATGCCCAGATCCTCGTTTGAATACAAAGGACGAGCCATTGCGATGAGGACCTGTGCAAAGTCGGCGTAGATGCGCCAGTCTCGTTTCTCGTTGGCATCGGCGAGCGTGCTTTTGGATACTCCGCTTCGAATCCCTGCGTGGTATAGTTTTGGTTGTACTGCCCGCAGGCAGGTTTCGATGTCGCGCAGACTCTCCCGGTAGGTCAACTCGGCAAAACCCATGCAGAGAAATTGTTCGAAGCAACTGAACTTTTGAACTTTGTAGTCGCCTCCGTAGCGTTGGACGCAACGATGGAACTGATGGCGCGGAAGATAATCTATGATTTGAGAAAAAACGAATCGACCTGTATACATGATTTGGACCCTCGAAATTTTTGAGAGTCCACAAGGCTTTTTGCAATTTCAAGTCGAAAACAGCAGAAATCATATGTAAAATGTTGGTTATCAATCGATTAACCTGCGTTCCTAGAAAAACAACCGGACAGTAGTGGGTTTCTCCACTGATCATTACCCTTGTCTGTTTTCCTTGCCCTTCGGAACCTAACGCAGCCGCTGGCCGCAACCAAACTTAAAATTCGTTGAGAGAGAAGAGGGACACAGAGCGGCACAGAGATGACATAGCTGGACGATATCAGTGCGAAGTTAGCATTGTGCTTTGCTTCAGGATCGGGTTCAAGCCCCAGTGACCCCGATTTAGTTATGACTTAACCGTTTGTTCCTTCTTTAGTTAGACCTTATCCGAAAAGCTACTGATTGGCCGCAAAGAGGCGCAAAAGGCGCAAGAAAAACTTGAGAAAAATCATTTTTTGGCTTGATAAAAAGTGTCGCAACATGCTAGTGTTTAACAACCTAAGATTAAGAAAGGAGTTAAACATGCCAACATGTGCGACAGAGGAGAACAAAAGCGATAAGACGCCCCTTAGCAACCTCATTCTGCCGGTTCCAGACACGGATTTCCGTGATTTTCTGGATGAAGTTGAAGAATTGGCCGGGTTCGCGGCGCAAATCATCGAGGCGATCGAGAAGGATCTGGACGCCCATGCGCGTGAGAAGAAGAAACTTCGATTGGAAGATCGCAGGTTCTTTGAAGGGCGCACAGCGGAGCTGCCGGAGCTGGACATCGAGGAGGAGAATATTCTGGCTGCTGAATTGAATCTTGGGGCAGGCCGGCCGCGGATGCCGGCTTATGCGGTATACGTGTTCGTGATGATTCGAGGGTTTCTGGGTTCGTTGACCACGAAACCGGCACGGCGGTTTGTGCGCGAGTCGATGAGCTTGTACGGATTTTTGCAGAGCGGGGGACTGAGAATGCCGGCGGTGACGACGATTCTGGAGAACGTGAACCTGGTCAGCCATACGACCCGCGAGTTGATCTTTGATAAACAGATTGGGTTTATCCTCCAGGAGCAATGGGACGATTTCGGGAAGCTGACGATCGACAGCACCTCGGTGAAAGCAAACAGCTGCTGGCCCACCGATGGGAAGATTCTGAGCGGTCTTTTGATGCGGGCCAATCGTTTGGGTCAGAAGTTGCATGTCTTCGGGCTGGAGGATTTTCGCAAGGGATGGGTTGGGCGTTGGCTGGAGGAAATGGACAAGCTGGAGTTTCAGATTTGTCTGGCCGCGGGCAAACCGAAGTCGAAGGGCAAGCTGAAGAAACACTACCGGCGGTTGCTCAAGCGGGGCCGCAAGGCGGCCGACTCACTAACGGGGGAACTGAGCCATCTTGAAGAGGGCCTGTCGATGGATTCACTGCCTCCCACTCGCCGGGAGCTTCTGGAGCGGGCATTGAGCCAGATCAGGGGCGATATTGCCGACGCCAAGCGGGTTGTTGAGTATGCTCATGATCGGGTGTTTCACGAAAAGAAGCTACCGTCCACACAGAAGGTCCTGAGCCTCTCGGACGGATCGGCGGCCTACATCAAGAAGGGCAGCCGCAATCCAGTGATCGGGTACAAGCCACAACTGGTTCGCAGCGAAAACGGTTTTGTCACCAGCCTGATCGTACCGCAAGGCAACGCGGCAGACTCCATTGAGCTGGCGCCGGCCATCGGCGATTCGATCAAGCGCACCGGTGTCATTGCTGAACTGGTCAGCACCGATGACGGATATGCTTCGGCGAAGGGACGCAAGGAGGTGCTGAGCATGGGGGTAAAGCAGATCAGTATCAGTGGGGCGAAGGGCAAGAAGTTGACCACCCCCGAGGACTGGGAGAGCGAGGCGTATCGCGAGGCACGCCGCGATCGCTCCGCAGTGGAGTCGCTGATGTTCACGATTAAAGATGGATTTGCCTTTGGCGAACTCGGCCGCCGCGGCATCGATGCGGTAGGCGATGAACTGCTCGAGAAGGTTCTGGCCTACAACTTCTGCCGCATCATACTGATGAAGAAACGCCGAGGGGAGGAACTGGAACAGGCAGCCTGAATCTGACCGCTTTGAAGCTCAGAGAAAAAAGCACCACGGGATGAGTATGCCTCCAGACAGCGGCAAATATACGTATTGTGCAGCAAGCCACGCCGATGGCCGTTCAATACCTGCTCATCGGCAGCGCCGGCAGCCTAAAACCCGAAACCTGCCAGCCATAGGCTGGTCCGCCCGTGGCGGAGAACCTTAAACCGCCCGCTCGAAAGGCTTTTCGAATGGGGTCTAGTTACATAACATTTCTACGCAAATCGCATAGAAGGTATGGGATAAGACTCTAGATGTCCGTCGCGACAGTTACTATGGAACGCCGAAGAAGGACGAATGTGACCCTGTCCAAAAGTCACCACTATTTAGCGAGTTAAAGCAAGTATGCTGATTAGAGTCTTGATTTCTCCGAGGGTTGAGTCAAATAGTTTAAACCGTGATTTTGATCAACGGAGCACTGAACAAGGGGTGATGTCGCGAATGCTTCTGTGAAGGTATTAACGGGAGACGACAGCAGGAACCTTTAGTTATGAAACAAACACGATCACTCAACGGCACCTGGCAAGTCATTTTCGACCAGGGCAACAAAGGCCGGGAACTCCAATGGCAGCATCGGGCAAACTTCGACAGCCACCATGACATCGAGTGTGTCACGGTTCCCGCCTGCCTCGAGGAATTCAGACAGGACTACGAAGGCGTGGCCTGGTACGGCAAAGCCTTCACGATTCCATCCGACTGGTCAGGCAAAACCATTCGCCTTCACTTTGAAGCGGTCAACTATCGCGCGGAAATCTGGGTCAACGGCGAGGCGGCGGACGCACACGAGGGGGGCTATACCGGTTTCGAGCTGCAAATTGACGATCTTTTGACGGAGGGCGAAAACTTCCTCGCGGTTCGCGTCATTACCCCGCTCATCGCCCGCGACGTCGTCATCGACGGACTGGGGACCGATGAAATGCCACACTGGCGCGGCGCCATCGCAGGGGGTATCTGGCAACCCGTGTTCCTCATTGCGACCGGTCCGGTATACGTCGATGATACCTTCGTCACGACCGACATTACCTCGGGCGAGGTTACTGTGGCCGCTACGATTCAAAACGAAGGGGTGAAAGTCCAATCCGCTACCCTCGAATGCGCAATCACGCCCCACAAGGAGAATCGCCGGGGCGCTTCAAGCAGCGAAACCGTTAGACTCAACCCGGGCGTCAATCATTACCGGAGACGATTGACCGTCGAGGGTCACAAGCTATGGCAGCTTCACGATCCGTGTCTCTACACCCTGACAACGACGGTGAAACTGCACGGTGAACCCTCCGACCGTGAGGAGACCCGATTCGGGTTCCGCGAGTTCACGGCCTCAGAAAAGCACTTTCTCTTAAACGGCGAAAAAGTCCTCCTCAAAACCACTTTCAACGAAGCGTTTTACCCTCATTCACTCGCGTATCCCCGGGACCTCAATCTGCTCAAGAGAGAATTCGAGCTCATCAAGGACGGCAATATCAACATGATTCGCCCCTGGCGAAAACCGCAACCCAGGATCGTTCACGACCTGGCGGACGAACTGGGCGTCCTTTTCGTTGGCTCGCTCCCGGTCGAGTGCATGTCCAAATGGCCGCAGATCACCCCCTACACCAAACAGCGTATCGAAAACGAAGTCGTGGAGATGGTTAAACGGGACCGGAACCACCCCTCGATCGTCATGTGGGAAATGTTCAACGAGATTCGGCGCCACGGCATCAAGCGCCTCAAGCACACCATTTCGTTGAAGGCGCGGGAACTCGACCCCACTCGCGTGATCATCGACGAATCGGGCGGATTTGCCGGTGGATGCAGTATCTATCTGCCCGGGTCCTTTGAGCCGACCGCGATCAATGACGTGCACAACTATCCCGGCAGCCCCTTTGCAAAGGTTGATTACGACAACATCCTGGACCTGGGAAAGACCGATGAGGAACTGAAAAAGGCGGGGCGAAAAATCGCCCAATTCACCGCCAGCAAAGTCGCAGCCGGTCTGCTCACCAATATTTCCGAACTCGGATACGGAAGCATTCCCGACCTCGAGGCGAACCTGGAACAGTACCGAAGAGAGGGAAACCCGATCACCCCGGACTACCGCATCCATGAACGACTTCACGATTCCTACCTCTCCGTCTTTCATGAAACCGGCAGCGATGCGGTCTTTCCCAGTTTCCACGCCTTTGTCGAGGCATGCCAGCACGTCCATTACATCGGCAACAAGCTCATGGCGGAGGCCAGTCGAATCAATCCCGACATCGCCGGGATCGGCATCCACGCGCTCAACGACGGGGACTGGGTTGTCGGCGCCGGTTTGATCGACAACTTCCGCAACCCCAAAAAGCCCTATTACGCCATCCGGGAGGTCTTCGCGGATCGTTACATCGCCATTCGCCCCACAAAGCAAAACGTCTACGCCGGCGAGGAAGTGCAAATCCTCATAACCTCCGTAAATGACAAGGACGCTGTTTCCGGAAGCCTGACCCTGATCGTTACCACGGTCGATGGAGAGACGGTTTTCGAGGCGTGCGATTCCATGCAACTGCCGACGGGGATTGCCGATGTTATATCCTACGATATCGACACCGCGGGGCTGGAAGGCGGCTGTCGCATCTCTCTCACCTTCGAATCTTCGGAATCCGAGAGCCTTGAAAACGAGGCCGGCTTTTTCGTTCTCGACAGGGAGAAAAGCAAACTACCCGACTCGCCTCCCGCACTCGTTGATATGGATGGAAGGCTGGGCCAATACCTGTCCCATACCAGGGAATTCTCGGAGCAGACGCCACCCGGTCAGACGGTGCTGGTCAATCTCAACGGCTGGAGCGGCGAACCCGACAGGAGATTCAAAGCCCTTGCCCAGTGGGTGGAGCGCGGGGGAAAAGCGATATTTCTCAACCTTCCTCCGGACGCCGTGCTCGAACGGAATCCCAGGGAAAGCCGCATGTCGCGATACGTCGAAAGGGATACTATTCTACCCTTCGCGCTCTCCCTTTATACCGGCAAAAGCGGGTGGACGCCCTGCAGCCACGTCGTCAAGAGACACCCGTTCTACGACGGCTTGCCGTCAAACTGCCTGATGGGCCAGGAATACCAAAATGTCGTCTCCCGTTGGTCCATTGTGGCGCCCAGGAGTGATTGGATCTGCGGCAACATCACTTACGACTGGTATGCCGATCTCCGACACAAACAGAACTACACAGGCGTTACGCAAGCCTTTCACGGCGCAGACCTGACACTCTTACCCCATGGGGAAGGGACCTACGTCCTCTGCACCCATAGAATCGTGGAAAACCTCGCGAAAGACCCGGTGGCAGATCGGCTCCTCAGCAATCTACTCAAGCTTCATAGCTTACCGGATGGATCATCTCGATAGCAGGGTGCTGAAAGGAGGAAAGATATGGAATTAACGACAGGTCTTGACCGAATCGTCGAAACGGATGTCCTTATCGTCGGCGGAGGCGCCGCCGCCCTCCGCGCGGCAATAGGAGCCGGCCAGACCGGGGCCCGGGTCACAGTAGCACTGAAAGGCAGGACGGGCAAAGTGGGCGCCTCCGTCTCGCCCGATTCTCGCGCCGTGGCCTGGCAATGCGCGGACGGTTGTTCCGGGAATACCGGTG
This sequence comes from Candidatus Moanibacter sp., assembly GCA_965215885.1. Classification (GTDB taxonomy): domain Bacteria; phylum Verrucomicrobiota; class Verrucomicrobiia; order Opitutales; family UBA2987; genus CBDCEW01. The sequence continues at coordinate 5,743 of CBDCEW010000057.1, read as the reverse complement.
ACAGCCAGGAAGTTCATTTTCAGGAAATCGTATCCACCGGATTGGGGATGGCCGACCCGCGTTTGGCTCGCATACAGGCTTATGAAATTGTGGAGCGCACGCGAGAACTCGAGGAGTGGGGCGTTGAGTTCGTCAAGGATCCCACGGGCAGGCACAAGCATTTCACCGCCCATTCATGCTTTGCTAAACACCACCGGGCGCACTCTGTCCGCGACACCGGCCGCGGGCATGCGGGAGATGTCGTCTGGGCCATGATTGATTACGCCAAACGCTATAATATCGACGTGCACCAGGATGTGTTCATCACCGATCTCCTGGTTGAGAATGGAGTGTGTGTGGGAGCCATGGCCCTGAGTTCCGATGGGAACCCCATTGCATATCGGACAGGAGCCGTTATGTTTGGGGCAGGCGGCGCGCGCCAGATATTCCCCACTGCATCCTCCCGCCATGTGATCGACACAACCGGCGATGGTTACGCCATGGCGTTACGAGCGGGAGCCGAGTTGACCAACATGGAATTCATACAATACATGATGGGGCCGCGGGAGTTCCGTATGCTCGACATACCCGGCATGTACTGGAGCGCCTTCCCGAAAATGAGGAATCGGCACGGCGAGGAAGTATTGACACGCTACCTGCCCGAACGCGTAACGCCTGAGGAGGCGATGCGCGATCGATGCTTGCATATGCCCTTCTCCACCCGCGATGCCTCCGGATGGATCGATATCGCCGTGGTCAAAGAAGAAAATGCCGGCCGGGGCGCGCCGGAAGGCGGCCTCTACCTGGATTTTTCAGAATGCGACCTGGAAAACTACGAACCGGTCATCCAACACCACTTTGATGAGGGTAAGATACAGCGTAAGGCAATCCGACCTTCAAGCAAGGCTCGGGTCGTTTCCAGCGCACATGCCAGCAATGGTGGGATCCTGATCAACGAACAGGCCGAGGCCTCACTCCCCGGTCTATTCGCGGCCGGCGAGGTATGCACTGGCCCCCATGGCGCCGACCGGTTGGGCGGTGGCATGGTCAGCATGGGGATCGTCTTCGGCGCGCGCGCCGGTAGATTCGCGGCCGAGCACGCGCTGCGCACGGACAGGACGGCACTGAAACAATCCTCACTGGCTCCGGCGCTGGAACGTTTGAACGCGAATGGAAATGGAAAAAGAGATGCCGAAGCCCTCTTCGCTAAACTGCAGGAATCCATGGGGCGCGATTTCCTGAACGTGAAAAGCGGGGCCGGTTGTGAGAAACTGCTAAGCGACATTGAAGAGTTGCGCGGAGAATGGCTACCCGAACTCGTTCGAAATAATCTGGCCACGCAACGCCGCGCGATCGAAGCGGATAATTCCTTGCAGGTCGCCGAACTCATGGTTCGTGCCGGACTCATGCGCGAGGAGAGCCGCGGCAACCATTTCCGTGAAGATTTTCCAAAGTTGGATGACCAAAACTGGCGAAAGAATATTATCTTTCGGCAGGAGGATCCCTTCCTCACCCAAACCACGCGTAGTTTGGAATAATCCACACGCGATAGAGACCGTGATCCAAAGCAACACAACGCAGAGCGCGCCGGAAGGCTTTTTCAGCACCGCCTTTAAGGACAACCGGTGGTGGCTGACAACACCGGAGGGCAAGCCGTTTTTTTCCCTCGGGCTGAACCATTTCGATCCGGCCGGTTACGGATACGACGAAAACGTGCATATCTGGTATGAGAAATATCACAACAGCATGGAAGAGTGGCTGGCAAAGGGCGTCCGCCCCCGCCTCGAATCCTGGGGATTTAACACCCTCGGTTGGGAACAGGAGCTGGTCATGCGGCACCCGCAATTCCACAAGCATTCGAGGAGTTTCACCTTCGAGGAATACCAATGGCTGGGCCTGCCCTACACGCACATGATTCCGATCGCCGAAACCCATTACTGGGACTCCGAGAACCGGCATCCGGATTTCACCAGCAGCGCCTTTGAGGATTGGTGCGACTACCTTGCACGGGCCCACTGCGTCCGGTTCAGAGACGATCCCAAGCTTATCGGCTACTACTTTACCGATTGCCCCACCTGGACGTTCACGAAGAATTGGAACGAGTGGAAAGGCCCCCTCTTTGATCCCGAACAGTTAAAAACGGAGGCGGGGAAAAAGGCGCTCCACGACCTCACCACCCACTATTACCGGGTCGTGCACGATGCGATCCGCCGTTACGATCCCCACCATCTCATCATGGGCGACCGCTACGAAGCGAACCACCACCTTCCGGAAATCGTGGTGCGGGCCGCCGTGCCCTATGTTGATGTCCTCTCCTTCCAATGTTTCAGCCCGCCCGAAAGGCTTGCGGAGCAAATGTCGCAATGGGCCGACGTGATCCGGAAACCGTTGCTCGTGGCGGACAGCAACGGCTCAAAATTCGCGCACGGCCAAACCTGGGACTCTCCGGAACCGATCCGGCACGACCCGGCGTTTTACCCGGAAGCGATTCGTCGTCTTCGCGATGTCCCGGCCTGCGTCGGCTTTCATCTCTGCGGAGCTTTCATGCGCAACAAGGCCCGCAACCGGGGCCTGATTAGCCTCACGGAGGAAGAGGATGCGCCGGTCCTCGCCGAGATGCGGAAGACCAATGCGAAGGTTCAGGCGTGGATCGATGAGGAAACGAGCATTTGGTAAGAGGAGAAAAGAATGATGCAAGTACTGGTAGCACAAAAACCGCGGGAATACGTCATCGAAGAGGCGCCCGATTTAACCATCAGCGTTGATCAGGTGTTGGTGAAAACGCTTTACACTAACATCAGCCACGGGACGGAGATGCATTTCTATCGTGGCACATCGAGGCTGTTCCACAAACGGAGGGATCCCAAACGGAATATTTTCGTCGATTCGGATGAGGAGAACGGGCTGCGTTATCCCCTGCGGAGTTCCGATCCGGGCGCGTGGTATATGGGCTACGGTCATGTCGGGAAAGTGATGGAGATCGGGCGAAACGTATCGGATTGCGGCTTGCGAATCGGCGATCGGGTATTTGCCAACAAGACGCACCAGACTTTAGTGAAAGGCGCACCGGGCGAATTCACCAGAATACCCGACGACATTCCTTCGGAGAACGCGGCGATCATGCTGCTCCTTAAAACCGCCTACACCGGGATCCTCGACACGCGCATCAGCCTGGGTGACACCGTCGTGGTGATCGGGCTTGGCATGGTTGGACAGTTGGTTGTCCAGTTGGCGAAGATGTCCGGCGCCCTGGAAGTGATTGCCCTCGACGCCGTTCCTCGTCGCCTCGAAGCGGCTCTGCAAAACGGCGCCGACAAGCTCTTCGATGTCACCGATAGCGATACCGACGTTGCCCTGGCGATAAGAGACATGACCCGTTGCAAAGGTCCGGACTCGGTGATAGAGGTTTCCGGGAACCCAAAGGCGCTCCAGGAAGCGATCAGGATCGCCTCTCCAAATACCAGGGTTACGGTGATGAGTTTTTATCAGGACAGTGTCCAGCTGGATCTCTCCTGCGACTTTCACTCGGGCCGGATTTCCCTGCAGTCCTGCCACTCAGGGGGTGTCATACCCGAGTTGATGCAGACCTACGGTCCCGACCGTAAAAAGGACGTGTGCGTTAAATTGCTGAGCAAGCTGTGCCTCGATAATCTCTTCACGCATAGAATCAAATACGAGAACATCGCCGACGCCTACAAGATGATCGACGAGGGCGACCCGGAACTGATCGCCACGCTCATAGAATATGAATAATGAGAATCGGAGCGCACCTTATAAAAGAATTCTATAACAACCCCGCAGAATGGGTAGACGCGCTGCGGGAGCGGGGATATTCCGCGGCCTACTGCCCTGTCACCGTGGATGCGGATCGATCCGAGATTGCCGCCTACCGAGACGCCGCGAGGGAAAGCAATCTCATCATCGCTGAGGTTGGCGTCTGGCGAAATCTCATCCATCTCGAGGAACGACGGAAAAGGGAAAATCTCGAATATGCGAAGCAGTGCCTTCGTCTCGCTGATGAGATTGGTGCCCTCTGTGCCGTCAATATCGCCGGATCCAAGAATCCGGAGGGCAAAGGGCCGGATCCTCGGAATTTTTCTCTGGATACGTTTGAGGAGGTTGTCGCCGCGATTCAGGAAGTGATCGACGACGTCGAACCACGAAGCAGCTTTTATACCCTCGAGCTGATGCCGAATATCATTCCCGATTCCCCGGATTCATATCTTGAACTGATCGAGGCCATTGACCGGAGACAGTTCGCCGTGCACCTCGATCCAGTGAATATCATCTGCACTCACCGCACATTCGCGCGCAAGGAAGACCTCGTGCGCGAATGCTTCGCAAAACTCGGGCCGCATATCAAGAGCTGCCACGTCAAGGACAGCATCACCCACAATCAGCTCTTGACCCACATCGACGAATGCCCGCCCGGAGAAGGCTTCCTCGACCTCCGCGTCTTTATCGAGGAGGCCGAAGCGCTGAATCCCGATCTACCTCTCATGCTCGAACATATCCCCAGCGACGAGCTCTACCGCAAAGCCGCCGATCACCTGCGCGCGGTGGCGGCGGAGTGTAAAATCAGCCCGATTTAGCCGAAGACGGATACTTTTATCGTTAATATCAGAGCGCGACACCGGCTATCCGATTACCCGTGTTCATCCGTATTACTTTCCATCAGAAGTTTGCTTTCTGAACACGTTTTGGAGTCTAACCTGTTGGTATTCAAAGTCGTGGAGTGGACAAGGTTCGGGACGAGGTTCGGGACAAGGTTACCAAGGAAACCGAAATTGCTTCGGACATTCGAACATGAATATTCCTATCGCTATTCCCTCATCCGCGGTTTTCTCGAATCCGTGGTCAATTCTTCTTCATTGGCGTCCATTCGCGTGCATCTGCGGTTCTCTTCTTCTTTGTTTGCCTGTATGCTGAAATCGTAAACGAATACCAGTTTTTTCACCCCTATGGGGAGTATTCGACGAGGTTCATCGTGTTCCCCCTTCCATGCGGATCCTTGGGTCGACCCACATGAGGAGCAAGTCACTGCAAAGGACCCCGAGAATACTAAGCATGCTGAGAACCATTAACATGGACCCCTGCCAGGTAGAAGTCTTCGGAGCGCATGCCGTCGAGCATTAAGGGACCCACGGTAGGAAGACTGAGGATCATGGCAACGATTGCGCCGCCGGAAACTAGCTGGGGGAAAATGCCGCCGATTCCGGAAATGAACGGATTGAGGGCGAGGCGCAGGGGATACTTCAGGAGCAGTTTAAACGGCCGCACTCCCTTGGCCAAAGCGGTGGTAACGTAAGGTTTCCTCAACTCATCGAGGAGATTTCCCCGCATGACTCGAATCATACTAGCGGTGCCCGCCGTTCCGATGACCAGAACGGGTACCCAGATTCGCTCCAGAAGATTGGCGATTTTTCCCCAGGTCCATTCCGGTTGGGCGGAGTATTCGGGCGAGAACAGGCCGGTGACGTTGATCCCGAAAAAGCGAGCGCTGAGGTACATCAGAATCAAGGCAAAGAGAAAGTTTGGGATACTCATACCGAGAAAACCAAGTAACGTGGCCGCGTAGTCTCCCATCGAATACTGCCGGACCGCGGAATAGACACCGACGGGTAGAGCGATCGCCCAGGTAAACAGGATGCTGCCCAAACTGATCAGAAATGTCAGCAGAAGGCGGTCTCCAATGAGGTCATTGACGGGTCCCATCGTCTCCATGGATCGTCCCATATAGCCTTGCAGGAGGCCCTTGTCGCCC
>CBDCEW010000056.1:0-15435 GCA_965215885.1 Candidatus Moanibacter sp. | reverse complement strand
GCTCTTCCAATTAAGTACTACGAAGAGTATGCCTAATTGGATTTGACCAACTCTTCGAAAGGAGAAGAAATACGGATGCTTGAGGACACCCCGGCGTGCAGGATGCCGTTGGATCAAACATGTATGAAACCTGGAGCGGATCTAGGCGGGACTCTCCCGTACGGCAAGCTCCTTCAATTCGTTCTCGTGCTCGAACTGCTGGTGGGTCGCAAGAGCTTTGGTTCGAAGTAAAGATCGCGGGGTAAACCCGCTCCTACATTTGGAATTTCTAATCGCACACCCGCCAGGGTTGTAGGAGCGGGTTTACCCCGCGATCGAACTTACCGTGCATGCTCTTAGTCGTGATCTTTCGTCGCTCGATGTGAGAGAAAAGACGTACGGTAGGGTGAAACCTGATGCGGATCTTGGCGGGACTCTGCCGTGCGACAGGCTCCTACAATTCGTGCTCGTTCTCGTAATCGTTCTCGCGATTTCGAGAACGAGAACGATATCTGATCTGCCAAGCAGGAACTCCTGGATCGACAATTTCCGCCCTCGAAAGGACTTGGATTTTCACCGGGAAACCCGTTGAAAATCGTGAGCAGTTCGATGATGGGCTCACTGCCAACTCGTCGCACCCGCTCTGCCGCTCGGCAGAGCGACTAGGAAGATGTCGGTGGTGGAATCGGCCGTGATCTACGAATGCACACGGTAAGCACGTGCGATCCGAAAAGTCGCAAAGCTGAGACCGACAGATTCCTAACGCACGACCGGTCCCGTCAGATACATCATGCCTGTTGGCTCCACTTGCCCTCCTTCCGACTCGATCGTCACCTGAAACGATGCGATTCTACCGGTCACGGCAAGATCACTCAACTTCAGCACGGCGCTTCCATCTTCGGTCACCCTGAATACTCCGGCGCTGGTTGGCCGGTCCTCTCGCATGACCCAGAGCTGATATTCCATACCCTGCGGTGTTTGAGGAAGCTGGTACATGTAAACAACGGCTGCACCCTGTTCGGGATCGAGAACAACCTTACCAAAGGCCTGTTCGTTGGGACCCACACCTTTCAAGGAAGCGAACTGCACTCCCGCTGAACTGAGAACAGCCGTAATGTCTTCCGCTTCCAACAATCTTTGTTCAAGGCGCACGTTTTCCTGTTTTAGTTTCACGGCAAAAATGCTGAGCCCCACCACCACTGCCGCGGCTACCCCGGCAAATATCCACTCAAGACGGCGCCTGAGCAAGGAATAGACCCTGGTATTCGCACGGGACTCTCCCATCTTCGCCATAACTCGTTCTTTGAGGTCTCGATCCGGTTCTACTTGGGGAGCGGCGTAGGCCAACCGGGAAGCCAGTTCAGAGAGTTCCTTCAAGGCGGTTTCGCACTCACTACACCCCGAACCGAGATGCGCTTCCAATGAAACAAGCTCCTCATCATCTAAAGTACCCAAAGTATAGCCTGGCAATAGATCTTTCGCTTCTTCGTGTTTCATGATTTCAAAACTTCCCATCTAATAGAATACGAAGTTCGCCCATCGCTTTGCGGATTCTCGTTTTCACTGAACCCAGGGGCTGGGCCAGTCTTGTGGCGATTTTTGAGTGAGATAAACCTTCAAAAAAGGCCAGAACGATGACCTGCTGATACTGCTCCGGAAGGCTGCCTAAAGCCTTCCTAACGGCTCTTTCTTCCTCATTCCGGGTAACTGTTCCTCCATCATCCTCCGTCGCATCTGAAAAAGAATCAGTCCATTCCAGGGTCTCGAATGCCAGTTCCCGTTTTTGCGCTTTGTACCTCTTTGATCGAGTTCGATCGATGGCATGTCGGCGAGCCATCGACATAAGCCATGGAAATGCACTCCCTTTCGAAACGTCGAAACTACCGGCCTTCATCCAGAGCTTGAGAAAGATCTCCTGCGTAACCTCTTCAGCGTCGGGAATATTCCCCACAATGTGAAGGGAGAGGCTATAAATCACTCGACCATGCCTCTCATAGAGCCTTTCCAGTGAAGCCTCATCTCCACGTGCTACGAGCTGCATAAGCAACTCATCGACACCCATTTGATCGGTTTTCACGGCGAAAATAATCCGGCTATCAGTTCTCCTCTCCTAATTTATACGAAAAAGAAGCTGATAATCGAGGCGGAAAAAAAGTCACTTGCTCGCTTGTCTAGCCCGGACATTGCACCACACTTCGTAGCGAGACTGAAATGGCGCTAAGATGCCGGCCATTAGCCAGAGCACAGAAACAGTAGCGCGGGTCCCGCTCAGCGCATACACGCTAACTTGAATTTCGTAATTTACTTATAGTCAATTAGTTGGCAGTGAAGTCAATGTTTCAGGACTCTCTTTTAAGATTTTTCCCACGGTGGGCTCCGCCCAATCCCACTGTGCCTGCCGGTCAACACAAGTCCCACCTCGAATAGAGTCTCAGTTGGGATTTACTCCTTCATCCATAGTCCACCGCAAGGAACAGTGGGATGGCTACTGCATCCGTGGGTATTCTCTTTATCGACAAAGTTCACGACAATGCGCTCAGCGGAAGTCGAGCTTCCAATCGTTTATCTTAGCGCCATTCGTAGCGAGATTCCGGCACGCCTGGATCATAGTAGAAGGTTTGGTGCAATGTTCGTGGCGGAAGGAACGTCTGGAAGGGCAAAGGCGACCTCCTTCAATAGCCGAATATGCTCGTCGAGCAGCTTGCCCTTTCTGTAGCGCCGTTTCTGCTGCCACACGAATTCGGCAAGCGGTTGATCCGTGGTATGTATTCGGGGTAGGTAACTGTGGCCGTGCTCGCCGTAATAGTCTTTAAGCCTCCGGTAGTGCGCCATCCACTCCGGCCGTACCTGGTCGGCTACAGACCACTGGAACCCGATCTTCTCGAGTAGGCGGACTCTCTCCCGATGCAGCTTCCCTTTTCGATAGAAGAGCCGCTGTCGATCAACATAAGACGCGAGCCCCTTATCCGGATGGCTGCGTGTAACACGGGCGTGGCCATATTTCTTATTGAATGCGCAAAGTCTCTTATAACTCTCTTGCCAGTCGCGCTTGACCCATTTTTCCGGATTCCAATTCATTCCGATTTCATCCAGCAATCGAACTCTCTCGGTTGCGAGTTTTCCGCTACGCCGCCCGATTCGCTGGTTCGTGAGCCATTTGGTGAGTTTTGTGCCAATCTGCGCACCGGTGGGTAATCGACTCCATCCTCGCTCTCCCATGATTGTCTTGATTTCTTCGTAGCGCTCCTTCCAGGCATCCGTGCGAGATTTATTTACCCCCTCCTCGATCGGAATCTTTTCCAGAAGAGCCACCTTCTTGGGGTTGAGTTTTCCCGCACGCAGGAAGACGCGTTGTTGGATTAACCATGCCCTCAATCTTCGATTTTCCCGCGGAACATGGACGTGCCCGTGCTGCCGGTAAAACGCAAGCAGCTTCCTGTAGCTATCGTACCAAGCCTGAGGAATCACATTCTCGGCTTTCCATTTGAATCCTACTTCCTCAAGCCTCCGGATGAACTCCGGCGCCAATCGACCATGCTTTTTCCGATTGCGAATTCGGCCAACCCACTGACCCAGCAGCCGATCTTTCCGGTAATTCCTGGGAACATCCACATCTCCGTATTCCTCCTTGTAGGTGAGTAGCCGCTGGAACAATACATCCAAACTGGCGTGCTCAGCAACAGGAGGACCGCACAAATCCACACCCAGAGCGGCGAGTCGCCTGGCTCTCTCAGGATGAACTTCTCCTTTTCGAAAACTGAGGCTTTCGCGCCAAACCCAGCGTGCGAGTTCCTGAGTCTCGGGCGTATCCCAAAATCGTGGATGCGGATTCTTCGCTTCCAATTCCAGAAGCTCGAGGAAGCGTCGTTCCCAACTGATATCGCTCCTTGATAGCCTCCGCCAATCGAAATTGATCCGATTTAATCGCTCGATTCTTTTTGGCTCCAATTTGCCTTTCGCGTAGCGATTCCTCTGCTGATGCACCCAAGTTTGGAGGCCATCCCATCCAGAATAATTTTGCGACCAACTCTCTTCCTCCTTTAAAGCTGGCGGAAGCCCCCTGAAGATAGTATCAAGCCGCTTCGCTTTATTCTCCCATCTCTCCTCCAGGGAAGGTCCGCGTCTGGCCTTTTTTCGCCGGGTTCGACGAGAAGCCGACTTGCGTTTAGGATCGCTCGGTTTCCATGGAAACCGGATCGCCTTGAGAAGCTCGGTTTTCTTTTCACCCAAACGACCATCCGCACGATTGGCGCGCTGTTCGTCCATCCATCTCACCAATTCCGGATCGTCAATTTTGCGGTAGGTCGACGGCCTTCCCTTTTCGATCAGACTCTTCAGCCGTTCATAGCGGGCAAACCACTTATCTCTCGGCTTCTGCCTGGGCGTCCGTCTGCGCTTTTTCCCTTTTGCCATTTCAGCCCGCTTTTCTCAGAGATTTCCGGTTTAGAGATTACGGGGTGCCAAAATTAGCCTCGCTATCATAGGAGCGCCCACGGAGACACGGTATTTTGATTCTCGGAGCATTAGGTGATGATATTGATGGCCTTATGTAAGTTAAAGACGAAATCATCACAGAGTGCGGGAGTGGATTCAGCGCCCATGGAAGACTTGAGGCTGAGAACCAGTTGCCTGCATGCAGCAAGAATTCTGGCTGCGTTATGATTACGGATCATACATCGATCTTCATCGAAGAAGCGATCCCTGGGGTAATGATTTTTATTTTCGATCGACCAATGGTTGCGAATTTTCGAGAGGAACTGTTGAGGGCTCAAATCGGCGGGATCGAGACTGCTTACGTAGTAAGAGCGTTCAGAGGAAGGTTCAGCTTTGTTTGGATAATGGAAGGTGCGTTGCACACAGGCGAACTGGCGGGCATGGGGCAGGCCGGCAGAGGGAGCGCTTAGAGAATGGGTTGCTATTTGACGTATTTCGAGTCGCCCATGGTCATTGTCCACGGTTTGGTGGAGAAAAAGGGGGTGGAGCTGAAGAGATTCTGAGCGTATTGATGCATGTTGGGCTGATTGTCTTTAATTTGAATAACATAGTCAGCACTGAGTTCTTCGACGACGATGTGGGCAGTTTCTTTTTGATTATGCATGGCGTCGAAGGTGAAGGTGGAGCCGTCCAAAATGGGCATCTTTCGCAAGAGAGTCTGGGCGGCGGTGATCTCGTTGGATTTATCGGCGGTAGCGACTTGGGCTAAGGTTTGAGCGCTTTGGTGATCGACTGCGGCCACCAGGTGCAGAGCCTTTGATTCTTCGGTGTTTGTGCCTTTGAGGGTCTTGCCGTCGACGGCAATATCGCGGGGCAAACAGCCGTCTTGTAAGCAGATGAATTCGGTGAGGGTTTTATCGAAGAGCTCGGCCTTTACGTTTTGCAAGACCCGATAGAAGACATCATAGCAAGGGGCCTTATAGCGGCCTGTTTTGGGGTTTTTCCAGGAGCGTAAGGCGCGCAATTGGGCTTGATTGAGATGATGGGCCAGGCGCACGATGCCCTTGAGGGTCTGTTTGCCGCACATCGTGCCGAGCACAATCATGCTCAGGACCGTGGCGAGCCGATATCTAAGGCCCGCTTTACGACGGAAGTCTTCTATCTGATTGAAGCGTTCCCACAGGCTGCTCATCTGTTCCACTTTGAGGCAGACCGCATGGGAGTTATCGGTTTCATTGAGCGCCTGGCTCTGTGCCGCGGGCAATGGCCCTGAAGCGCGCAAAAGCTCAAGGGCATTAGCCTTGAGGGGTTTGACCCAGATCTGCTTGGGACGCTCATGGCGTTGATAGAAATCTTCGCGTTGGCGGCCATATCCCGCGCTCAAGCCCAAGGGCGTCCACCCGCTCGCTTCGTAGCAAGTGCCCCGGTGAATCTGTGGGTCCACGAACGTTTCCGCTACTAAGGGACGATAGCCAAAAGCCTCCTGCCAGTGATCGGCTAAGACTCTCAGAGGCACATACCCAACGTCTTGGAGGCCAAATTTGCAAGATCCACCCCGGGCAAAATCAGAAAACGCCGGTTCTGTACTACCAGTTTCAATCGTGCATGCCGTTGCGCCCCGTCCCACCCGATCCATTCGTCTCGATCCTTCAGCCGGTAGGATGCGGCCCCCCACAAGAGCAGGCCCATCCATTGCCCGTCGATCTGCGCCACATAGCGCAGGGTCTCTCCTGCGCTGCCCGCACTGTGTAAATAATGATGTTGTTTCAATAGATCATTGAATCGCTCCTGCTCTTCGGGCAGGACCAGACGCAGAGTTAAACGATCTATCGAAGGATTCAGTTGGTAAGATTTTTTGTCTTTCATCCCATCTTAACATGACTGATTCCCTCGGGTTTGTTTAGCTCTTTTTTTATCTTCTTGCTTATCAGCTAGTTGCTTCCTGGAATCCTTTTACCCTGCCCACGGAGATCACACTACCACCTTTGCCTTGCTTTCGTCCATTCTCGAATCCAGAATTATGGAGGGAGGAGCATATTCATGGAATATTCGGTTATTTTACCTGAGAATTTTGACGAACATCTCAAGATTCCAAACGCGTCCGAGCGGCTCCAAGAGGCCTTGGAGGTCGCCGAAAAAATCGCCCGTGCGGGCGTCCCACTATTGCCCAATCCCGATCATGCGGCAATCTTTGTGGATCCGCCCCATCTTGTAGCCGGGCCATTAAAGGAGATCGGTTACATTTCAGGCTGGGATACACGGTGCTACCCCTCTCCCGTGGACGGATGCGACTACATCAACGTCCCTTCCGGGCTTCCCGACGATAGCCCGGCTCGGCGCGAGGGGTGGTTTGACTATGTCGCGGTAGTGCATCCGGTGGACGATGAGGCGCGGGACCACATGATGTCGCAAGGATACGGGAATCCCTTTATACACCACATGACTTGGGGGATTGTCCCTCCGGAAAGGGCACGTGCTGACGATTTTGAGTACTCCGCTAAGGTCATTCCATTCATGGTTGAAACTCGAGACGCGATTGGAGCAGCAGTAGGAGAACCGCCCGGAACCCTCATCATGGCCCTGCCTCAGGAGGCGATCGATCATCCGGAGTTTGAAGGGCAACTCCAGTCCTCGTTGGGTGACTTGGATGAAAGCGAATACCAGATTGAAGCGATGCAGGGGGGCGGATTTCTTATCCAGTTTTTCGTCTTAACGGGCGGCCGGATTGAAGTGGCGCTGCGTGTCAATACCAGCCAGACTTTCAACCCCAAGAGTGTGCACAAAATATCCCAAGACGAGATCAGCGCGGTGCAAGATCTTCCGGAGATACCGCCAGGATCAAGGCGCGGGCGAGAATCCTCGTCGGATCGATTAAGGGCACTCCGTTAACGTCCGTCTCCGTCAATGCCAGCGGAATCTCGGTACACCCCAGAATCACCGCCTCCACACCATTCCGAACCAGATTCTCTATACCCACGTGTAACCCGTTTTCCGCCTCTGCTGAAACAGGATTTGACTGCGCCTTAATACCATATTCCGGACTGTAGATAGCTGGGTGAATGTGGCACCTCTGGATTTCCTCCGGAACTTGAATTCCATTCAAGCCATGTCGCGACAAACATTGAGGATAGACATTCGATTTAAGAGTACCGGTGGTAGACAATATACCCACATTACCCACTGATGGGTGCTGCAATTTTATGTACTTCGCCACCTCATCGATCATGTGGATCAGATTTATTTCCTTTGGAATTCTCGCAACGATTTCGTCAAAAATCGGAACTGCATGAGCAGTATTGCAGGGAATACCAACAACCGAGGCTCCCAGTTTGAATAAGCGACAGATTACGTTTGAAATTGCTATCCCTGGATTCTCTTCCGTTATGCCTAATAGGTACTCCGTTCGATCCGAGATCATTCCAGGCAAGGAAAGCATCGAAACCGGCAAATGATCTTGATCGCATCCAGCCCTGGTTTGATCGAAAATTTTCCGTACGAGGTCGATCCCGGCATAGGGACCAACCCCTCCTACTACCCCGATCATGACTTTATCGCTCGTATTCATTGGAAACTAATCGGCGCCAAATTTGCGTAATTCGCCGCTCCTCGAAGACGGATTCATTTCTAACCTTCAGAACTCGCTATCATGCGGGTTGGCGGGCAGGGGGCAATCGCAGATACAATTCCCGGCTTTTAAGAGCTAAAGAAAACGGTAGGCTTCATCTTCGAACCATCAAATTCGAAGAAAAATGGAGAAACCTACCGTCAAAGAAGAGACCTTCTTACAGTGCATCCTTGGAGTGGACAAGGGTAATCCCTCGATCACGGTCTATCGGGATCTGAGGGAAGGCAAACTGCACGTCTATTACGGGCATGAGCTTTTTGAAGTCGTAGAGGACGATCGGGAGCAAGTTGAATTCAAGCTATTGGAGGGGCGCCTCTACAATGCGGGGTTGAAGAAAGGGCGCTTAGAGAAGCAATTTGAGGTTGACCCCAAAACGATGAAGCGGTGGGGGAGGCGCTTCAAAGCGGAGATGCCGAGACCTTAGCGCGAGTGCTGGCGGGACGCAGCGCTCATCGCAAATTGACGAGGGAAATCCGGAGTTTTGTGCGGGTGCGCTTCGGGCAGATCTATGGGGAGAGTCGGTATGGCTACAGCAAGAAGATACGGGGGGAGATCGAGGAGGTGTTCGGAGTTAACCTCAGTGGGGAAACTTTGCGCCCTGTCTTTAAGGAGCTTAAAGAGGCCCGGGCAAAGGAGGCCGAAGCCGAGAGGGCGCAAAATCGGGAGACTCCCTGGGATTGCCCGGAGGACTCGGGGAGGGACGAACAGGAGCAAGAAGCAGAAAATAGCCCCGAAAGCGAAGGGGACAATCGCAAGGGGTCTCCCGATTTTTCGAGGGAGAGCTCCGAAGCGGTGCAATGGTATCGGCACTTGGGAGTACTTCTGTTCAGTGCCGCGCTCAGAGAAGTCGCTCAGATTGATCGCGAAGAGGGCTGGCTTTTGAAACAATGGGTGGCTTGCGGGTTGTTGGCCGCGGTCAATATCGAGCAGAGCAAACTGCTCGATCTCGAAGACCTGCAAAAACTCATCGGGCGAGTCCTGTATACCCCCTATCTGCAACGCCAAAGCCTTAGCGCCCTGGCCGATGAAGGGCTTTTAAGAGAGATCCTCAGAGTGAACGCGAGGGGCCTGAATGCTTCGGATGAAGAGAGCTTTTATTATGATCCGCACACCAAACATTACACCGGAATGAGCAAGGTGCTGGCGGGATGGTGTCCGGGTATCCGTCTGGCCGACAAAGCGCTCCACAGCGATTTTATTCATACCCTCAAGGGCTATCCGGTCTATTTTGCGAGCACTGACAACTATGAGGATATAAGGGAACGGTTTATCCCCAACTGCGAAGCGATGCTCGAGCTGGTGCAGTTGCCGGCTGATAAGAAGGTGAGCATTTACGTGGACCGGGCGATCGCCGCGGAGTGGTTTTACGAAGCCATCGTGGAGCACCCTCAACTCGAAATCATTACCTGGGAAAAAGGTTACAAGGCCAGCGCCCAGCCCCTCCAACGGATCGACGGGCAGTTGCGCCTGCAGCGCGCGCGCAACCATGCCGAAGATCTCCAGGAGTATCATCTTCGCTATCAGCGGGGCCCCTGGAAGAAAAATCCTCAACTGGTGCAGTGGATCGTGGAGGCGACCAATCCAAAAAATCGAACCATTACCGTGAGCATCCTGGCGACCGATCAGCAGGCCCGAAATGAAGAGGTAATCAAAGGGATGTTCAGTCGCTGGATTCAGGAGAATGACTTCAAATACCTCGATAAGCACTTTGGGATTAATCAGATCACCTCTTATCGCACCGTCCACTACAAGCGATTAGCCCAACACCTTGAGGACAAGCAGGAGAAAAGCGGTGCCGCCAAAGCCCTCCTGAAGCAAAAACAGCAATGCACCGAAGAATTGAAAAGACTGCTCCTGGCCGAGCATGCCCACCCGGGCAAAAGCGCCTCAAGGGGCGAAAAGATCCGTCGACTCGATCAGGCCCTCAAAGCCCTCCAACTCGAACTGGAGCAAATCGACACCGAATGCTCGAGGCTGCAGCGCCTCATTGATGAAAACTATGTCCGCCTGGACACCGCTAACAAGTCCCTCATGGATGCCTTGAAAATCTTCGCCCGTAACAGCTTCTACAAGCAGCTCGAACCCTTTAAAGCTCGCTACAACAACTATCGTGACGACCACGATCTGTTTCGCAATTTGACTCACAGTGACGGCGTTCTTATAGAGAGGGGCTGTGCGGTCGAAGCGCATTTATTCCCCACCGCAACTTATCCCCCTCGGGTGCAGGCGGTGGTGCTTGAGTATCTGCAAACTCTCAATCAGAAGCCCTTACTGATGCCCGACGGTTCAGGCCGAACAATCATCTTCCGACTGGGCAAAAAATCGGGATTTAAACTTGCGATTGCATAGTGCCTTTAGAGGGGCAATATAGTGAGGTCTGAACCTTTGACCTCACGCCATTCAAGCCCGAACCAACCTGCATCATTTACAGACGACGAAGTTGACGATCAAGCTTACGACGAAGGTTCCCTGACGGGTGGAAGAAGCTCCCTCCAAACTTAATCGTAATCTTCGTCGTAAACTTGGTCGATAGATAGACGATCGAGAAGAACGACGAAGCTTACGACGAAGGTTCCCTGACGGGGGGAGAAACTCCCTCCAAACTTAATCGTAATCTTCGTCGTAAGCTTTATCGATAAACGACCGAGAAGAACGACGAAGCTTACGACAAAGAAGCTCTGGTAGCGCTCTGCCTCTGACCACAGCTCATCCGTTGCTCTCCTTTCATCCGTTGCCATACCTCCCCCCTGTCTCACTCTGCTTGCATCGAACATCCCTCCTCAAACTTCGTCGTAAGCCTCGTCGTAAACTTCGTCGTTTCTACTATCTTCTACGTATTTCTGAGGCGCTGGAAGGAGGTTCACTCCTGTTGAGGGGAATTCGACAAGGTTGACGACAGGGATCTGGAACTCCTTGTCCTCGCCATCGCCCAATACTCTGTTCTAATCTCCCCTGACCCTTTAGCGCTACCTTCAATCACGAGAAACTCCACGTCTATGTAGTTGCTCTTGAAGTGATTCGATGGTTCTGCGAATCGGAGTTTTCGGCCAGACTGCCGGTACCCTTACTTCGCAAATTGGATGCGTTCGCTACAAGCATCGTGCTGAACATTGCGGAAGGTAACGGTCGTTACACAGAAAAGGATCAGCGAAGTTTTCTTCAGAATGCTCACCAGTCAACGATCAAACTGGCGGCTCAACTGGATCTTTGTGTCCTAAAGGGCCTCCTTCGTTCGGAGGATGCTGACGTGGGGAAACCCCTGCTTTTCAGAATTGCGAGTATGACAGCAGCAATGATCAGGGGTAAACCAATCTAAGGGAGAATCGAAATTGAGGAGATTTCGCCGAAGCTCACGACAAAGTTGACGACGAAGCTTGCGACAAAGGTTCCCTTACGGGGTGAAAAGCTCCCTCGAATTTAGATCACGATAATGAACCACGACAGAGGATCGAACAATCTCCCTTCTCCCTTCGTGACTCCCAATCCATTCGACGGTTCGGCGGGCTCACCGCAGGCAGGGCTCATGGCAGGCCGTGCTCTCCCGTCGAGTTTCGACTACGATTATGCCGACGAGTTTCGAATAAGAACCGGCTCAAAATCCACTCGAAGGTCGTAGTCATAATCGTAGTCGTTGGTCGCAAGTTTGGCCAGTGCCCCCGTCGTTGCCGACGCGGCTACCAGAATCAGCTCATCCGTTGCTCTCCTTTCATCCGTTGCCATACCTCCCCCCTGTCTCACTCTGCCGGTATCGAACTCTGATAGCGCACTCTATTATCTCAGACCATGCGATGACGACAACGGATGCACCGGATCATTTTATCAGGAAACTCGATAAAGTTCTGGACTTTCAATCGTATATACGAATATCTAAGGGTCGTGCAACTACGCAATGTTGAGATATTCTGCGAAGTGGTAAGCCGGAGGAGTTTTTCAAAAGCTGCGGAAGTCTGCCATGTTGCGCAGTCTTCAGCGAGTCAGGCTGTCAATATTCTCGAGAAGCGGCTGGGAACGCAACTCATTGATCGCTCGAAACGCCCCCTGGAACTGACAGCGTCAGGCCAGATCTATTTTGAAGGGTGTAGGAAGATGCTTGGCTCGTTTCAGAGAGTGGAAGACCGCATACGCCAGATCAAGAACGAGGTGATCGGTCGCGTTCGCGTAGCAGTGATTTATTCGGTCGGTCTCCTCGAGATGGACTCCTACATCAAGCGCTTTCGCGCTCTTTATCCCGATGCTCAAGCAGACCTTGAATATCTTCATCCCGACGAAGTCTACGCGCGCATCTTCCATGATGAAGCTGATTTTGGAATCGTCTCCTTCCCTCGTGAGGGTGGTGAAGTAAACTGCATTCCCTGGCAGGAACAGGAGATGATCCTCGTTGTTCCGGGGAATCATCGGCTGGCCGACCGACATCTGCTATCGTGGAGCGACATGCAGGGCGAAGATTATATCGGATTCACGAAAGAGTTGACCATCCGGAAAAAAGTGGACCGGTGGCTTCGGGAAGAAAAGATCTCAGTAAACATTTTACACGAATTCGACAATATTGAAAACATCAAGCGAGCAATCGAAATCGGTTCCGGAGTGGCATTGCTCCCCCGACCAACAGTGGAGAGAGAAACAAGCGACGGAGCCATCCGAGGAATTCGACTTAAATCCGACAAACGATATCGCCCGTTAGGAATCGTCCACAGACGACACAGATCTCTCAGCGTGTCAGCGACCAAGTTCGTTGAGCTTCTTCATGAGAAACCGCGGGTGCAATTCCGAAACGGCAGGCGGCTTTTCCTGAACAACGAGGTGCAAAATGCCGATGGGGATCTTCCCGAGCACTCGCGAACATCTGGTGACAAAAAGCCTACGCATACCGGGCGGGGTAACAATCGATGAAGCGAGAAGCCGCCAACGTCTACACAGGAGGTTTTCCCCGACCGCGGGGTCTCTACGACCCGGCGAACGAGCACGACAGCTGCGGCGTCGGATTTGTCGCACACATCAAGGGTGTTCGATCGCGTCAGATCATCGACGATGCAACCGAGATCCTTCGTCATTTAGTTCACCGTGGCGCATGCGGGTGCGAGCCGAACACCGGGGACGGTGCCGGCATGTTGACGGCGCTTCCTCACGAATTTCTCTCGAAGGTAGCGGCGGCGGATCTCGAGAGCGACCTCCCTCCACCGGGCCATTACGGGGTCGGGATCGCTTTTCTTCCCACCGACCCTGAAGAACGACGAATCTGCAAAGAGACGGTAAACGAAATAATCCGGGAGCAGGGCCAGATTCTCATCGGCTGGCGACCGCTGCCAACGAGGGCGGACGAGGCGGATATCGGACCCTCCGCTCGCGCCGGAGAACCCGCCATGGAGCAACTTTTCATTGCGGCGGCGGACGGTCTCGAGCAAGAGGCACTGGAGAGGCAACTCTTTATTATTCGCAAGAGGGCGAGCCACCGGCTGCGTGGGAGCAATCTCAAGCAAGCCCTGTTGTTCTACCTCTGCTCACTTTCGACCAAGGTCCTTGTATATAAGGGCATGCTGACCACACACCAGCTACTCCCCTATTTTCCTGACCTCCAGGACCGCGATTATAAGAGCCACCTCGCCATGGTGCACTCCCGCTTCTCCACAAACACGTTTCCCAGCTGGGATCGCGCCCAGCCTAACCGATTTATGTGCCATAACGGGGAGATTAACACCCTGCGCGGAAACATGAACTGGATGTTCGCGCGGCAAGGTGTCATGCAAAGCGCACTCTTCGGCGAAGACCTTGTGAAGCTCTTTCCGATCATCGAACCCGAATGTTCCGATTCGGGCAATTTCGATAACGCCTTGGAAATGCTCTACCACGCCGGGCGCAGTCTCTCCGAGGTCGTGATGATGATGATTCCGGAGGCGTGGCAGAATCATCATGACATGCCCAAGGAAAAGGCGGCCTTCTACGAATACTACTCAGCTCTCCAGGAACCGTGGGATGGACCCGCCTCCATTTCTTTCACTGACGGCAAATATATCGGCGCCGTCCTCGATCGCAATGGATTACGGCCTAGTCGATTTTATCTGACGAAGGACGATAAGGTTGTAATGTCGAGCGAAGTCGGCGTTCTCAAAATCCCGCCAGAGCAGGTTGAATACAAGGGCAGGCTGCAACCCGGCAGAATGTTTCTGGTCGATTTCGAGCAGGGCCGCATCGTAGCCGACGATGAGCTAAAGCAGCTCGTTTCGCAAAGTAGGCCTTACGCCGATTGGCTGAGCCGGCAACGCGTCGCGCTGGATGAGTTGCCCAAAGCCGCACCTCTGAAACCATCCCAACCGGATGAGCTTCTGAAAAAAATGCAGGCTTTCGGTTACACCGTAGAAACGATGCAATTTCTTCTCTTGCCGCTGGTCAACGTGGAGAAAGACCCGATCGGCTCGATGGGAGATGACGCAGCCCTGGCATGTCTGAGTGACCACCCGCGAATGCTGTATGACTATTTTAAACAGCTCTTCGCCCAGGTAACGAATCCAGCGATCGATTCGATTCGAGAAGAGGTCATCATGTCGCTCGAATGTTTCGTCGGTCCGGAGGGCAATCTGCTGGAAACGACGGAGGAACAATGTCAGCGCCTGGTTGTTCCCC
Organism: Candidatus Moanibacter sp.; assembly: GCA_965215885.1. Lineage (GTDB taxonomy): Bacteria > Verrucomicrobiota > Verrucomicrobiia > Opitutales > UBA2987 > CBDCEW01. The sequence goes on along the minus strand of CBDCEW010000056.1, from coordinate 779 downwards.
ACCCCATTCTCTCTAACGAACAGCTGGCGACGCTGAAGGAAATTGACCATCGCGGTTGGAGGTCGCGCACCATTGACATCACCTCCCCCCGCGAGGAGGGCCCGGAAGGATTGCAACGCGCTCTGAGAAGAATCTGCGACGAGTCCGCGGAAGCGATCGATGAAGGTTTTAAACTCGTGATTTTGTCCGACCGGGCGATGGGTTTCGACCGCATCCCGATCAGTTCACTACTGGCTTGCGGCGCCGTCCACCATCATCTGGTGAGGCGAGAACAACGTACTCGTATCGGAATAATCATCGAATCCGGTGAAGCGCGCGAAGTTCATCACCACTGCCTCCTGACCGGCTACGGAGCCGACGCCATCAATCCCTACATCGCCTTTGAAGCCATCTCCCAGGCGCAACGAGACGGCATCCTGGAGGCTGGCTGGACCGAGGATAAGATCGTCGGCTCGTATCGTAAAGGGGTCGCCAAAGGAATGCTTAAAGTGATGGCCAAAATGGGCATTTCCACGCTTCAGAGTTACAAGGGCGCGCAGATTTTCGAAGCAGTGGGATTGAATGAAGAAGTCATCGACACCTGTTTCGCGGGGACTCCAAGCCGCATCAAGGGTGTCGGGTTTGAAGTCCTGGCGCAAGAGGCAACCCGACGCCATCAACTCGGCTATCCGCCACGGCATCAAAACGGGTATGCGATCCTTCCCAATCCCGGAATATTCCACTGGCGCAAATCGGGTGAACGGCACGCCTGGAATCCGCACAATATCGCCGATTTACAA
>CBDCEW010000055.1:0-17421 GCA_965215885.1 Candidatus Moanibacter sp. | reverse complement strand
TTGTTGGGATCGGAACCATGAGCAAGCATATCGGCGTGAAGGGAGATTTGCCCCGCTTTCAGACAATCATATACGGGTTTCCCGTACCGTTCGATTTTCGGGATTTCCTGATGCAGGACGGTATCGCCTTCCGCTTCCCTCCATTTCAGGTGGCCGAGCCTATGGGTTCCAGGTATGAACTTCATCGCTGAATTCTCTTCGTCGGCATCATCAAGAGCGAGCCAGACCGTAACTGTTCGTGCGGGTGTCAAGTGCCAGTAGGATGCATCCTGGTGCCATGGGACTGTCTTCTTGTCGTAGGGAAGCTTACAGAAGTAGTGGGACGCCCAGGCGATGATATTCGGACCGACTATATCTTCGACGTAATCCAGGATGCGCGGCTCGTTGCAGAGATCCCAGATGCCTTCACAGAGGGCCTGGTAGCGGTTTAAGGCATAGGCGTCTCGCCCGTCATTCAGATCGGATAGTTTCTGCAGGAGATTGTCAAAATATTCGCGATGTTTCGCAATCTCTTCGGCGTTGAACAGATCGAGCGGCAGAATGAAACCCTCTTCGTTGTAACGCTCGATCTGCTCCGGAGTGAGTTTCGCAGGAGAAGGGTTCTCGACTGCTTTGAAGGAAAAGATCACGTTCTTCCATGGCGAGAGGATTGGAGTTTTAGAAAGAGTTCCCTGAAACACAGGCCGTTTCAAATTGCTCCTGTAGGCAACCGATGAGGCCAACATTGGATCGGGACGGTAGCTCAGCCATTGCGCAATAGCAAATATCCTTTTCCGAGTCATTGGAGATATTCAAAGTATTGCTGTCGAAGCGCCAGTGGTGGATATTCCTCATTTCCATCTCCCCGCCCTTCCCGAGTATAGCGGATTGGAATCTCTTGTTCCTCCACGAAATTACGCACGGCATCGCTTAGCCATTCCCGCACATAGGGCTTAACCAGGATTCTCGAATCGTATAAGAGCCGGATTGTCGAGAGATCAACAATTGGAGTGGAGTCTGCTGAAAATCCCCACGTTCTCATCCGGCCGAATCGGGAACATCGGTGATCAGCGTAACGATTCCTTCAATTTGTGCCATTCAAGCTTGACCCTTTCGTTCTTTATTCGAATCAGGTTTTACGTGAATCTCAATCTAGCCCATATGAAGTTGTCAGCATTACAGATCGTTTTCCTGTCGTTATTGCTCACGGTGAAGTTGCTTGTGACAGGATGTGGTGGCGGTGAGCGAGACACTCCGGGGCAAGGGAGGGCGAGGGAGGACGCAGACGAGCGCACGCTCGAGGAGATCCAAGCCTGCATCGAAGAGAACTTCCCTGCGAGCAATTTTATTACTAACGAATTTCTTCCGAAACCTGGCGAGCCGGTCGATTTGCCGGCCAATGAGTCTTTGGAGAAAGTGATGATCGGTTTGCCGTGGATCCACAATGATGAGGCGGCAGCGCTCTATATCGCTAAGGATAGAGGATACTTTCGCGAAGCGGGTCTGGAGGTGGAGTTCCTTCCCGCGAGCCCTGGGATCAATAATCTGCTCACGCTCGCTTCCGGGGTCGTCGATATAGTCATGACTCCCAATATCATCAGCATTGTTCAGCTGATGTCCACGCCCACGGGGGGAGGCGATTTCCTCGTGATTGCCACGCTGCTGAAGCACAGCCCGCATGCCTGGATAATGCTGGACGATTCGATTCCGAAAAGCCAGCGGTCCACGAAGAAGCTCACGCCGCAGGATCTCATCGGTAAATCGGTTGGGGTGCAGGGGGGCACTGAGATCTTTTACGAATACGCCATGGATATGTTCGACCTACCGCCGGGCAGCATCACGCTCATGAAGGCGGGCAATACCCCGGAGCTTTTGATGCTCGGACGGATGGATTTTTTCGCGGCCTGGCTCGTCAATCAGCCCAGGATGCTGGAAGACAACGGCTTCTATAACTGGGTCGCCTTTTCCTTTGTCGACTATGGATTGGACGAGTATACCGATATATCGGTCGTTCGGAAAGAGACGGCGGAGGAGCGGCCCGGTATCGTGAGGGGTTACGCCTATGCGCTCGATCGCGCCGTCCGCTTTATGCTGGCCAATCCGGAGGAGGGAGCGGAGATTACCGCTCGTTTTGCGACAGACTCCAAATTGAGTTTAAGTCAGATCTTACGCCGGTTCGAGCTGCAGTATGAATTCATCACAGATGATGACGGAGTCCCTCTCCTGCATTTGCGGGAAGATCGCGTCAACGAGCTATCGGCGGTGCTGCTCAAATACGGCAAAGTGCAGATACCGGGATGTATGTGAGGACTGGAATGTTGGATCATTGGATTAACTGAAGGATGAGTGTGCGACCACGGCTGACCTACCGCAGAGAAGCCGCAATCCCGCTGAGCGGGAAGAAGAAGAGAACCGCGAATGGACGCAAATGAACGCGAATGAAGAAGAATTGACCACGGATTCGAGAAAATCGCGGAATGAATTAGGAGAGAATCCCAATGGATTCGACGAGCTCACCACGGACGGATTGAGAAAACAACGGATGGAGAATATCCAGTATCAAAGGCCCAAGCCTGAATGATCAAGTGAAGAGTCGGCGCCTACCCGAAGGTCCTTGCGACAAAGAAACCCTGACGGGCAGAGGCGATTTCGCCGCCGTCCAGAAAAAGGAAGATGTCACTTCGCTCGGTAGTGAGATTTCCAGACTACAATGCAATTTCCTGCTTTCTTGCTTTCCTTATTCATTTCGCGCATATCCATTGATGAGATATTCTGTATGGCGGCGATTGAACTCAGAGCGATTGAGAAGACATTTGGAAAAGATGTAGTCGCACTTGAGAAGGTCGACATCGAAGTCGAAGAAGGCGAGTTCGTCTCGCTCATCGGACCTTCCGGGTGCGGGAAGACGACTCTCCTGCGGATCGTAGCGGGACTTGAAGAACCAACCGCGGGGTTGGTTTCCATTAATGGATCGTCTCCCCAGGAATCCTGCCGGCAACACAAGATTGGACTCGCATTTCAAAGACCGGCCCTGGTCCCCTCTCGCACGGCTTTGAAAAACGTGCGCTTGACTCTGGAGATCACGGGTGATGAAGACGCCATGTCTCCGGAGGCCCTCCTCAAGGAGTTTGGATTGGAGGATTTTGTCGATCGGTATCCCCACCAGTTGTCAGGAGGTATGCAGCAGCGCGTGAATATCGCCTGCGCGCTCGTTCATAATCCGGAGATTCTGCTTCTCGATGAGCCTTTTGGATCACTCGATGAATTGACTCGCGAGACGATGGGAGCGTGGCTGAGCGGAATATTAGAGAAAGCCAGAAAAACCGTGATTCTGGTGACCCACAGCGTGGACGAGGCTGTCACGCTGTCCGATCGCGTGATTGTCCTGTCGCCGCGTCCGGGTCGGATCGAAGAGATCCTCGATATCGCGGAGTTTTCGGACCCGGGCTCCAAAACGGACGAGATCTATCTGTCGGAAACGGCACGGGTACGCGATTCCCTCTATCGAGTAATGGACTAAACATGACGGAGAGACGCGCATACCTCCTCATGCTTATCTCGATACCGATCCTCTGGTATGGTGCGATTTGGTTATTTGATCCGAAACCGGTTTTGTTCCCTCCCTTGGATCTGGTAGGGCGCGTCCTTTTCGAGGAGCGTATGGAACTGCTCCACCACACCTGGACGACCTTGAAAGAAGCGGTCATCGGGTACGCCTTTGCCAACGTCCTGGCGATCGGGTTAGCGGTCTCGTTTCTTTATGTCCGGTGGTTTGAGTCTTTTGCCACGCCGTGGATGGTGGTGGTGAAGAATATTCCTTTCCCGACCATCGCCAGCATCCTGATCGTCACGATGGGCGATACGTTGGGGCCCAAAGTTATCATCGTAATTCTTATTACCTTTTTCCCGATTCTTGCCAACGTTTCGAAGGGCCTGAAATCGGTCGATACGGTACTGCTGGACCGGATGAAGGCGCTCAATGCCTCGAACTGGCAGATCTTCAGGAAAGCCTGCTGGCCGGCAGCGTTGCCCTACTACATCGCGGCTCACGAGATCGCTTTTACGGGAAGTATCATCGGCGCTATTGTGGCGGAATGGCTCTTTGCCCAGAATGGGCTCGGTTATCTCATTGTCCAATCCACCACTGAGTTTCGCACCGATCGACTCTATGCAGTGACCGTCATCGCCAGCCTGCTTGCAATCTTCGCCTTTTTCCTCGTGAGGGTGCTTGAGAAGATGCTCTTTAAGTGGAGAGAGGAGATCTGAACAGAAGGTAACTGAGGAAAACGGAGAGGAAGGGAAAGAATTCTCACGCAAAGGCGCAAAGACGCAAAGGGGGGGAGGTATGGGGACTTAACCGAACCTTTGTCGTTAGCTTCGTCGTCAACTTAGTCGCCGTTTCAGGTTCACTCTCGAGGAGGCTTACGATGAAGCCTAACCCGGAGAGAGCATTTTTTCACGTCAGGGAGTCTTTGTCGCGAGTCCCGCTGAGCGGGATCGTGAACTTTGTCGAGGTATCGGTCGCTCTCTCGAAGAGGGCAGACCCACCCATGGCCCCTCCCGCGGAGGGGTCAGGGATGGGTTGTTTCTAAGTCAGAATCTATTTGCAGTGGCGTTTGTTCGTATTTCGACGAATAACGAACAGTCAGTTTCGAGGAGATTTATCAAGAGTCCTTCGATGGATAAGCCGCTCCTGTCCGGGCGGAGGGGATTTCAAGTCAGTGCAGCCCACGGCGCGCTGACCCTTGCCGGATCAAAGGAGTGCAAGAATATCGGCAACCTGGAAGACGAAAAGCTCCCGCTTTCCGCTACGCGCTCGGGTTCGGAACGTAGCGGAAAGCGGAAGCTTTTCGTTCCTCGCCTCGCCCGAATACCGGCTCTGCCGTAGGGCAGAGAAGTCTCATATCAGTCACCCGAAGAGAGGAGTTTTGTCCGGATGGCTTGTTCTAATAGAGGTTTTGCTTCGGCCAGGGATCGATCGAGGGGATAATCCGGAGGACAGATGGCGGTGATGTCGTCCGGCCGCAGGTGGGAGGGAGGTCTCTTTAGCAGCTCATTATCTACGAGACCGGAGAACACCCAGGCGCGTTTCTTGCTTCGCATGGCCATTTTGATGATCGTGCCGGGTCCTTTGCCTTGAAAGGAAGCGCGGTCGAGCTTGCCTTCCCCGGTGAGGATCAGATCAGCCGAGCGGATTTTTTCCTCGAGGTTCAGCCAGCGTGCGACCAGTTCGAACCCGGAAACTATTCTGGCGCCGCATGCAACGCGCAAGCCGAAGGAGATTCCTCCGGCGGCGCCACTCCCTTTTTCTTCCAGGGCGGAAAAATCGGCGTCGAAATGGTTACAGAGATTTCGCGCGAGGCGAGCGCCGAGTTGGTCGATGCGTTCCCAGTCTTCCGTCTTGAGGCCCTTTTGTGGACCGTAGACGGCGGCGGCGCCGTTCTCTCCCAGCAACGGATTCTCCACATCGCAGGCGATGCGTATGGGTGGCAGGTCCTTGAGAATGGCCCCTGACATTTCGCTCACACGAGGCCAATGGTGAGGTGTAAGCCGCTCGATCTCTTCGCCGTCTTCCGCGAAGAAGCGCAGTCCCAGTGCCTGAAGCGCTCCCAGGCCGAGATCGTTGGTGGCGCTCCCCCCGACTCCAAGTAAAATTGAATCGGCGTTTCTACGGTGTGCGCAGGCGATCAGTTCTCCAGTGCCTACGGAAGAAGCTTTCCAGAGATCGCGTTCTTCTTCTTTCAGCATCGCTAAACCGCTCGCCTGGGCCATCTCGATTATCGCTGTCCGGCCTTTTTCCGGGATTTCAAGCCAACGGCAGAGAGATGGTTCAAGAGAGTCCGAATCGACCAGGCCCATGAGAGCGTCGGCTCGGGCGAAACGCGGACCGGTGATCGCCTTCTCGATCAGTTCGCCATTCGCCGCTTCGGTTAGAATGCGGCAAAAGCCGTCGCCTCCGTCGGTCAGGGGCGCACTCTCGATCCGCCACGACGGGTGCTGGTCTCCGATAGCGCGGGCCGCTGTGTTACAGGCCTCCTCCGCGGTGAGCGAGTCCTTGAATTTATCAAAGGCGATGAGGACGTTCATTTCTGGCAGGGAGAAGAGGACTGCGGGTTCGTAGAAACGTAGGAGAGAAGACGGGTCACAGAGCTGCACAGAGAAGCACAGAGGACCACGGAGGCGACATTGGTGGGCGTTGTCAGTGTGAAACTACGATGGCGCTCCGTTTCTCCCGGGACGCCGGGATTCAATCCTCTTCCTACATTAACTCCTGCCCGGTCTCGGCGTCGAGGATTCGGAAATTCTCCACATGGTAGATGGGATCTGCCCGGAAGGCGAGACGCAGATTGTAGAGGTCCTCGATTTCGATGAGGAGCTTTTCGTCCTCCATTCGCAGCCGCTCGAGAGCGTTTGGGTTGCAGAGAATTCGCAGAGTGATGGGCTTCTCCGAGACCTCCTGCCTTGAACGCAGTCTCCGCACCACGCTGACGATCCGTCGCTGGATTTCCACGCTCATGGTGCGTGAGGATTTAACGATTCCCCGGCCGCTGCAATAGGGGCAATTAGCGTAGATTCCGGAAGAGACACTCTCCTGGTGGCGTTGCCGGGTCATTTGCATGATTCCGAGTTGGGAGATCGGTAGAATATGGTTCTTCGCCTTGTCCTTCGCCATCTCATCGCGCATCTTTCGCAGGACGGCGTTGCGGTCGCGACGATTCTTCATGTCGATAAAATCCATGATGATGAGCCCGCCGATATTGCGCAGACGGATCTGGCGTGCTATCTCCTGGGCCGCTTCCAGGTTTACGTGAACGATATAGTCTTTACTTTCACCCTCTTTCTGTTTGTGCGCGCCGGTGTTGACATCAATTGCGACGAGGGCCTCGGTCTCCTCGATAATGATTTCGCCGCCGGAGGGTAGCGGCACTGTGCGCTGAAAAGTCTGTTCGATCTGATTTTCAATATTGAAGCGCTCGAAGATCGGTATGCTCTCGGAAAAGCGGCTGATTTTATTCTTCGAGCGAGGTGAAATGCTGCCGACCAGTTCGTTCATGCGCTCGAGGTCTTCCTCACTGTCAACAAGCACTCGATCGATTTCCTCAGTGAGAAAATCCCGCACCGTGCGTTCAATGATGTCGGGCTCTTCGTAGAGGCATCGCAGTTCGCCTTTCTCTTCCATCCTCACCTGAATGTCCTCCCATTGGTGGAGTAGAATATGCAGGTCACGCACGAAATAGCGGAGCTTTTTACCTTCGCCGGCGGTGCGGATAATTACTCCCATCCCTTCGGGAATGGTGAGACTTCGGAGGCTCCTTTTGAGCCTTTGGCGTTCTTTGCCGCTTTCGATCTTGCGTGAAATCCCACATTGACCGGAGTATGGCATGAGTACGAGATAGCGCCCGGGAAGTGCGATATTGGTTGTCGTTCGCGGGCCTTTATTGCCGATCTGCGCCTTCGTTACCTGGATTACGAGCTCCCGGCCGACCGGGTAATGTTTGGGAATGTCTCTCAAGCTGATCTTTTCCCTCCTGCTCCGCTGTTCCGGTGAGCGCGTGTCCCGTACAAATTCGATCGAGGAATCGTTGGCCGCCGGTAGAATGTCCCAATAGTGGAGAAACGCATTTTTCGGCATGCCGATATCGACAAAGGCCGCCTTCAGGCCCGGTTCAAGGTTCTGGATCCTGCCCTTGAAAATGCTGCCGACCATGCGCTCTTCGCCGGCCCGCTCGATATCGAACTTCTCCAGAATGCCGTTTACGAGTACCGCCACCCGCTGTTCCAGCGGTTCGGCGTTGATGATAATCTCACGAAAAGGCTTGTCCTCCTGCTTGATCGCTTTGATCAGGCGTCGCACAATGGGCCCCTTTTTGGAGCGTTCACGCGCCTCATGGGCAAGCTTTTCGGGATTTACATCGGCTGTCGGTTGTTCTTTAGGACGTGCTAAGAGTTCCTGTTCAACGTCGGAGGAAATGCTGGTGGTTGATGGTGTGTTTGAAGCGTTCATAATGCATCCTTTTGGAAGGGTTAATAGGGCCCTTTATCCGATGCTGCAGTAGGAACAATCCGCTCCCTCTCCTCTTCCGTGGGCTCTCTCTCACGAGAATTCCCTTCTGTAGCGATAGACGCTTTGGACGAGGCCTTGCAGGATGCAACAGCTTAAAATAAAGGACCCGCCGTAACTCAGAAATGGTAGTGGCAGGCCGGTTATCGGCATCAACCCGATTGTCATGCCGATATTAATGAAAATGTGCACGAGAAATATAACTGTGACCCCAACCGCAAGCAGCATGCCGAAACGGTCACGGGCCACCCCTGCGATCCGTATACTGTTTCCTAACATGAGCAGGTAGAGCCCGAGGACGACAACACTTCCCAAAAAACCCTTTTCTTCCGCTAAAACGGAAAAAATGAAGTCGTTGTGCGCTACCGATTGGGGGAGATAGCCGAGTTTTGCTTGGGTTCCTTCATGCCAGCCCTTGCCGATTAATCCGCCGGAGCCCACCGAAATGAGGGATTGGCGGAGATTCCAGCTCACCCCGATCCCTTTGGGGTCCACCGCTTCCGGAGCGACGAAAGTCAAAATTCGGTTGCGCTGGTAATCCTTTAAGGGAATCCAAGAGCGCTCTTCGTACTGTCCCCTGATTTCGAATGCCGGAATATTATGTTCCTTGAGAAAACTGTTGTAGCGATAAATATCCACAGCCAGTATTCCCACGAGAAGCAGAAATACGGCGAATACAGCCGCAAAAAAGCGTTCCGACAACTTGGAGACGTATAAGAGCGAAAATGCCATAGGTGGAAAAACGAGAGTCGATCCTAGGTCAGGTTGCTTAAAAATCAACAAAATTGGTATCAAAACCGCCAGCCCCACTTTACCCAGCACCGCCAGCGACTCTCTTACCGTGCCGATCTCGGAGCGCGCCAGGATACCCGAAACGATTATCAGCACCCCGATCTTGGCTGCCTCGGAGGGCTGAATGGTGGTCACTCCGAAATCGAGCCAGCGCCAGGCATTAAACCGCTGCACTCCCAGCAGGGGCAGGTTGAATGGTGGCGAGGAGAGCTCCAGCATGAGGAGCAGTATGAGAGTGACCAGGTAGATGAGGTGCGCTTTTTCCAGAAACACCTTGTAATTGATGAACGCCAGCGTCGTATAGATTCCCGCCCCCAGAATCACCCACACGGTCTGCCGCATCCACTGCGACTGCCCGCTGTAGACCTGCGCCGACTGGATGAAAAAGACCCCCATCACCCCCAGTATCAGCATGCAGAGCGGCTGTATCCAGTCCGTCCGAGACTTCGCCGCTTCCTGAAACAGCTGCTGGTAATTTTGTCTGAGCGCTACCGAGCGCATGGTGGGTCCTTAAGTATTGAAGCGGCTTTAAGCCAAAGTAGAAGGTTCGTTTTCAACCTACGGGCTAGAACAACAAAGGTGGATTGGCAGAACAGATTGTCGAAAGTCGCCAAAGGGAAAGGTAATTGACCTACGCTGTTTGTGTGCGTAGGTCAACCGTCCCGGTTGACCTCTTCAATAGTAGGACTCTTTTCCTCAGTGCCATTTCCGGTTGCTCTCGATGATGATTTTGGAGATACACCGTAAATCGGATTTTAGGGTTAGCCCGCTTTCCTTTGTCTTCTCGGCGGTACGGCCGAGTCGAAAAGATCCTAATGATGTGATAGTGTTCTCAGAAATTTGGAAAAAATGCGGGCTATGAACCTGTCGGAATAAAACCGGGTAACTCTTCCGAAAGAGGCATTAAGTCCGACAGGCTCCTACATATGAGACACTTAAATTGGAGGCGCTGGTTTTTAAGATTAAGTATCAGTGGTCTATTCTTCCTTTTGTCGGTTTTGTTTTTGGAAGTTCTGTTGCGATTCGCGGGATATGGAAACCTTCTCATCTATCAGCCCGATCCCAAACTCTATTGGACTCCTAAACCGAATCAGACTTGCTTCACAAAGATAGGCCGGAAACCTGTACACATAAATTCCTGGGGAACGCGAGGAGCGGAGTTTGACTTAGAGAAATCCAAAAACGTCTATCGAGTTCTATTCTTAGGAGACTCTCGTACGTTTGGATGGGGACTGGCAGAGGAAGAGACCTATGCTGAATTGTTGGAGAAACTTCTCAATAAGTACCTTGATGGAGCACGTGTCGTGGAGGCAATTAATGCTGGGGTAAATGCCTGGTCCTACCACCAGATTTTCGTCTTTCTTCGGGATAAAGCACTTACCTACCAACCTGATTTGGTGGTTGTTTCCAATGCTAATCTTTGGACGGTTTTCTCAGAGGAGAATTCGGCGAATTTTGCAAACGCATTTATGCGTAGAGTCTGGTTGAAAAATCTACTGCGACGAAGCGCGATCTATCATTACATCGTTGAAGTACGATTGAGGAAGTACTACGAGAAATATCGCCATAAATTTATCCCAAAACCGAAAAGGGATGATGAAGTTGAGTATGAAGAGAGAGAAGATGAGAACAGATCAAAAATCAAAAACGAACTAGCGAGAATCAGTCGCCTTTTAAGCTCCCACCAGATTCCCCAGATACTTCTATATGTTCCGAGGGAAGACGAAGTGCTTGCTAAAGCACCATCCGATCTTGTTTCCATAAAAAAACAGATAAGTATGGAGTGGAATGTTCCTCTATTGGACATGACACCGGTATTTGATATGGATTTTGATCGTCCTCTCTATATGGATGTGGATCCGGTTCATCCTAATAGTGAAGGGAATTTGATAATCGCTCGAGAGTTGTACAACGAAATAGTGAAGACACTTCTCGAAGAGGAATCTGTCGTACCCTAGCCCTTAGAATGCAGGTTGCGGCACGGGCTGTGTTGCGGTGGGGTTGACCGGGTTTGTTGCAAACTCTTTGCATTCCTCATAGGCGAGCGCGTTCGCTATTCCCAGAAAAGTCCAAAACGGAATTGCCCCCATCGGGCCCTCCAAAACCACCCCGAAACAGGCGCTGCCGAAAATTGCCCATACCATACACCAGTAAATCAGCGATTCCGGTAGGGTCGCGCTCACTCGTGCAAGATTTATTACTTCCAAGGTTCGATAGATCATTGCTGAGACGACGATGAGAAACAGAGCCAATCCAATAATCCCCATTCTCCCGAAAACGGACAACACAATACTGTGAGGACTTCGAGCCCGTAGAGTCTTGAAGGTGGTAAAATAGGTCTTTCCGAATCGTTCCGAGATATCGGTGCCGAAACCCAGCCCCGTCAATGGCGCCTGGCGGAGCGTATCCTCAATCACAATTCGCCACCAAACCAGACGGTAGCGGTTATTATCGCCGGTGTTGCGGCTCTCCGGGTTCCGATATCTGCCCGTTCCGCTGAAATCGACCAAGGATATTGCATGTTCATATACGGCGTATACACGCGTCTGGGTAAGATTCTCTGCAAACAATCCGAAGATAATCGCCGACGGGATTATGCAACAGATCAGAACGATCACTAAGTGTTGAAAGACCAGACGGATTCCGGCGAAAAATAAAACGCCCAAGGCCAGGGCTAAGCCTACCCATGCGGCTCTTGAAGTAGAATAGAGAGCCATTAGCATACAAGCTATCGAAATTAAAAAGAGCACGGTAGATCTGTTTTTGAAGTATTTGAGGTAAAAGAAAACAAACCCGACGGAGAACATTGAGGCGACGAGATCGCCCTTGTAAAATATGAGTGGTACGTTGTCTACGTTCAGTTTATAATAGAAAAATGCGGGGAATTGCCGGAAAAGTGGGAATAGGGGAATTAATAGGAACAGGCCCAGGGCCAGAAATTTCTCAAAGAATCTGCGAGAGGTTTCTTCAAGCGCCAATCTATGGACCAGGAAAAAGAAGCTGCAGTAATAGACAGTTGCGAAATCCCTGAGCGCCGTAATTCCGAATGCTCGGATATCGAAGAGAAGACGGATAGAAGCAAACAGCATCCATAAGAGAAGAGCGCAGCTCAATTTGTCCAAACGAAAGGGAAGAGACTTTTTGATCGAGATTTCTACGACTAAGAGTGCGATCAGGTAAAGGAGGCTCAATTCTCTCAGAAAGAGGGGAAGATTACCTAGACCCCATTCGAAAAGCCTTTCGAGCGGGCGGTTTAAGGTTCTCCGCCACGGGCGGACCAGCCTATGGCTGGCAGGTTTCGGGTTTTAGGCTGCCGGCGCTGCCGATGAGCAGGTATTGAGCGGCCATCGGCGTGGCTTGCTGCACAATACGTATATTTGCCGCTGTCTGGAGGCATACTCATCCCGTGGTGCTTTTTTCTCTGAGCTTCAAAGCGGTCAGATTCAGGCTGCCTGTTCCAGTTCCTCCCCTCGGCGTTTCTTCATCAGTATGATGCGGCAGAAGTTGTAGGCCAGAACCTTCTCGAGCAGTTCATCGCCTACCGCATCGATGCCGCGGCGGCCGAGTTCGCCAAAGGCAAATCCATCTTTAATCGTGAACATCAGCGACTCCACTGCGGAGCGATCGCGGCGTGCCTCGCGATACGCCTCGCTCTCCCAGTCCTCGGGGGTGGTCAACTTCTTGCCCTTCGCCCCACTGATACTGATCTGCTTTACCCCCATGCTCAGCACCTCCTTGCGTCCCTTCGCCGAAGCATATCCGTCATCGGTGCTGACCAGTTCAGCAATGACACCGGTGCGCTTGATCGAATCGCCGATGGCCGGCGCCAGCTCAATGGAGTCTGCCGCATTGCCTTGCGGTACGATCAGGCTGGTGACAAAACCGTTTTCGCTGCGAACCAGTTGTGGCTTGTACCCGATCACTGGATTGCGGCTGCCCTTCTTGATGTAGGCCGCCGATCCGTCCGAGAGGCTCAGGACCTTCTGTGTGGACGGTAGCTTCTTTTCGTGAAACACCCGATCATGAGCATACTCAACAACCCGCTTGGCGTCGGCAATATCGCCCCTGATCTGGCTCAATGCCCGCTCCAGAAGCTCCCGGCGAGTGGGAGGCAGTGAATCCATCGACAGGCCCTCTTCAAGATGGCTCAGTTCCCCCGTTAGTGAGTCGGCCGCCTTGCGGCCCCGCTTGAGCAACCGCCGGTAGTGTTTCTTCAGCTTGCCCTTCGACTTCGGTTTGCCCGCGGCCAGACAAATCTGAAACTCCAGCTTGTCCATTTCCTCCAGCCAACGCCCAACCCATCCCTTGCGAAAATCCTCCAGCCCGAAGACATGCAACTTCTGACCCAAACGATTGGCCCGCATCAAAAGACCGCTCAGAATCTTCCCATCGGTGGGCCAGCAGCTGTTTGCTTTCACCGAGGTGCTGTCGATCGTCAGCTTCCCGAAATCGTCCCATTGCTCCTGGAGGATAAACCCAATCTGTTTATCAAAGATCAACTCGCGGGTCGTATGGCTGACCAGGTTCACGTTCTCCAGAATCGTCGTCACCGCCGGCATTCTCAGTCCCCCGCTCTGCAAAAATCCGTACAAGCTCATCGACTCGCGCACAAACCGCCGTGCCGGTTTCGTGGTCAACGAACCCAGAAACCCTCGAATCATCACGAACACGTATACCGCATAAGCCGGCATCCGCGGCCGGCCTGCCCCAAGATTCAATTCAGCAGCCAGAATATTCTCCTCCTCGATGTCCAGCTCCGGCAGCTCCGCTGTGCGCCCTTCAAAGAACCTGCGATCTTCCAATCGAAGTTTCTTCTTCTCACGCGCATGGGCGTCCAGATCCTTCTCGATCGCCTCGATGATTTGCGCCGCGAACCCGGCCAATTCTTCAACTTCATCCAGAAAATCACGGAAATCCGTGTCTGGAACCGGCAGAATGAGGTTGCTAAGGGGCGTCTTATCGCTTTTGTTCTCCTCTGTCGCACATGTTGGCATGTTTAACTCCTTTCTTAATCTTAGGTTGCTAAACACTAGCATGTTGCGACACTTTTTATCAAGCCAAAAAATGATTTTTCTCAAGTTTTTCTTGCGCCTTTTGCGCCTCTTTGCGGCCAATCAGTAGCTTTTCGGATAAGGTCTACCTAGAAGAGTGATTTGGGCGAAACCACGGTTACCGACGATGTAACCGAAAATCAGTAAGGTGAAAACGAGGGTGTCGGGAAGTACTCGTGTAAATCGGAGAAGAACGAAAAAACCCAAAGCTGAAGCGGTAAAGACCGCGAGAAACAGATTTCCCGAACCAACTTGGAATCCAAAGTAAATGGCCAGGAAGAGAAGCGAACTTACTAAGATTATTGTGCGGACCTGGATGGACATGTTTAATCAGTCCTATAAATGTGAATTCGTAGGGTGGGGAGTTTGACCAGAAGCAGAAGAACCGAGTTGGTCACGAAAGTAACTGATGGAATCCAGAAGATCAATCTCTGAAAATTCAAACAGTTCGCCGTCAGGCTGAGCGATTCCCTTAGTATACATAATAAAAGGAACGAATTCGCTGTATTCTGTCTTGGCGCGTCGGCTGAAAACCTCTCTTGCCCCGTGATCGCCGTAGATTATGACCGAGGTCTCATCCGGCAATGACTCAATATAGTTCTGGAGAGCCCGATCGACATATCTCATGCTGTTCAGGTAGTTCTCTTCAAGATTAGACGGATCGGGGTACAACTCTTTTTCCGAATCGAGTAAAAAGGTGTAGGGCCCATGCGATGTAAGGGTAATAATAAAATGACAGATCTTCCGGTCAGGCTCTCCTATTTTATTCGAGGAGAATTGAAAAACCTCTTTATCTCTTATTCCCCACCCGGCTGATTTCACGTTGAGAATCGTTTCAAGTTCTTCTCTGAAATAGACTCGCTTGAAACCCATATTCGAATAGGAATCTCGCCGGCCGAAAAAGTAACCGGTTGCACCGTGAAATGCGTAAGTTTCAAATCCATAGGCCGACAGGAAGCCAGGCAATGAGTTTTCGTGGAAAGGGAAACCCGCTATCTTGTAATTTAGCCTCGTCAGCAGAATCTGTGGGTTATTTCGGGTTCAGGCAAGACGCCCATGGTATGAAATAGGGCGATCTTAAGCACTTCGAAGCTCTTAAAGCCGTATGCTTTTCTGATAGTGAGATTTATATTGCGGTTAAAGCCCTCCACAATGCCGCAGGAAAAGGCCTTTTTGGCCCGAAACCAGTTGAGGATGAGCGGCTCGTGTTTGCGCACCGAGCGCACGAACCTTTTGATCGGTTTGAGGCGCGAACGCATGGCGCGCGTGCACCATTTTTTCAGATACCATTGGGCCCAGTAGGGACTTTTATAATGCCACAAGAGCTGAAAGCTCTCCTTTAGTAGATAGGCCCGCACGCTCTTCAGATCGTATTGGAGCACCTCCTTGAGGCGGATCTGTTGGGTGGGGGTGAGATTTTGCGGATTTTTGAAGAAACAGTATTTGCTTTTGACCAGCACGTTGATGTAGCCGTCCCGTTGCAATCGCCTGGCTTCCGCAGCACGAATCTCATTGAGGGCCTTGTTCAGGTTGGCTACCAAGTGGAAGCGATCGAGGATGTGCAGCGCCTGGGGTGCCTTTTTCTTGATCACTTTGAGGTAAGGCTTCCACAGATCCGAGCAGACGTAGAGGATCTGGCTGCTCTTTTGCGCTCCCAATTCCCAGAAAAAACGCAAGAGCGATTTTACGTTGCGCTTATTGAATACGCCCAATAGCCGCCGCCGCCCCTCGTCAAGCTGGTAGACCACGGTGAGATAGTGATGGCCTCGATGATACTGCACCTCATCGACTCCGATCGCCTCAATCCCGCTCATATCGCGCCGTTTGAGCCCCCAACGCACCATCGCCTCGACCGACTCGAAGACGTTGCGCCAGTTCGTGCGAAAAACCCTTGCCGTCTCTTCCCAGCTCAAGCGCCTCGCCCACTGGGCCAGAAACCATTGCATTGGCCAACTCAGATGACTCTTGCCCTTGGCCCAGGGCACCTCTTCGACCTTCACCCCGCACCGCCGGCAATTGACCCGCCGCATGCGGTAACGAAAATACACCTTCATCCCCCACAAGGGCACAAATTCAAAATGCCTCGCCTCGCTCATGTGGTCGTAGCCGCTGGCCGTCCGGCCACACCCCGAACAGCACACCCGACTATTCTTGCGCGGCTCAATCTGCACCACAATCGCCTCCACCGATTTCACCATTTCCATACTCGCCTTTGCGTAAACAAAGCTCTTGAGCCAATAGCACCGATTCAGTAGCGTTTTGATGAGCACTGGGTCCTCCGTGTTCAGGATGTATTTTCGGTACTACTTTCATCCTCGGAACGGCCCGGTGCTTCAACCTTTCAATCCCATATGCAAAGAAAACACCGACCAGCCCCTCCGGCTGTGGAGGAGCGGGATTCAGGGCAGCGCCCTGACTTCTCCTTGTGCTCACCGACTCTATTTCCTCTTGTAAGCGACGTTACCCACCCACAGATTCTGCTGTAGACCCGTAATTTATCGTATCCGCCGACGGCATCAACCCCATCAAAGTTACGAAATCGGCGTCTGCTGAGCCATTAACGTGAATTGGCCTTATTCGGAAGACTTTCGCCTCACCTATTATGTGATTAAGATAAGGGGTGATATGGAAATCATCAACTTTGCTTCTAATGACTTCGTAATCAAGACTTTCTACCTGAATAATGACAATCTTGGGGCCGAATTTGAAACCGCCGACAGATGACGCGAGTGGTTGGGCGCTTCTGTTTCGGGCTGTTTCTAAGGCACGTTCAAGGATGGCTCTGTCGTTCAAAAAGAAAAGCTCGGACATCCATGTCCAGAAATAACCGTAGGTCATACCCAACGAACCCAGGTAGGCGTGATTCTTTATATTCTTCAGTGGATCGATAAGCGTTCCGGATATTACGATCAGGCTCAGATATGCCAGTAGGCAATTGAGGGTGAGGCGCTTTATTGCAGGCCGCAGATCAGGAAGTCTCTTTTCAAACTTTTCTCTGAGAAATACCTTAGCAGCGAATGAAATACCGAGCGCCAGAATTACATAACCGTGAATCAATTCGAAGGCAAATTGCGCTACAGACAATCCTTCAACCCATTGATGAATGATCGTATTAATTGATAGGGGATCGCGAAAGTATGTGTAATAGGCAAAGAGAGCAGCCAGGGAACCAATCTCCAGAAGAGAAAACAGGTAGAATAGCCAACGGGAAAAAAGGAGGACAATTATTGAGGCGAATAGAAAATCCAAACTGCCCCTTATGATAGGGCTTGCGAGCCTGTGGTACCAGGTAATTTGATGGCTCGCATTCAGGGTTAGCTCTTGAACAACAAACAGCTCACTTGCGACAAATAGAACGAGAGCAATCCCCCATAATAACGGCGGGGTGAATTTCAGGTTTCCAAAATTCAATTTTCTTTTTCGAGCAGGCTCTAACTTGCTGCGTTCGTGAGCCGCAAGGTTTCGAGATTTTAACTTGATAATTCCCCGTTCCGGCGTGGCGGGACGGGGTCGCTGACTTTCTCAAGCATCATCGTG